>NZ_OBDS01000012.1:0-249099 GCF_900215165.1 Pseudomonas sp. LAMO17WK12:I5
GCCGACGCACCCTGAGTTCAAAGGAAGGCAATCGCGCCCGGTGGCGCGGCCGGGCTTCAAACCCGGTTGGGGACGGCATCCGTTCCCGGGCAGGTTCGACTCCGGCTGCCTTCCGCCGATTACCGCAGCATCCATGACGCACTGAATCCCCTGTGGGAGCGAGCCTGCTCGCGAATGCGGTACGTCATTCAACGTCTATGCCGACTGATCGGCCGCTTTCGCGAGCAGGCTCGCTCCCACAGGGGGGGCAGGCTGGCGCGTACCAGCAGGGTTTCGTTGTCGGCGGCTTCGCGGAGTTTTTCCAGTCGATGGATTCGTAGGGCGACATCGGGCCAGAGGCTGGGTTTAACCACCAGCCATCAGAACCCCAACGGGTACTGAATCACTAAATAAATCCGGTCGATATCATCCCCGGCCTGTGCCTCGTTGGCCCGGTGCGAGACATGCGACAGCTGCACCGACAGGTCCTTCGCCGTGCCCGATTGCACGATGTATTTCAGATCGATATCCCGTTCCCAATGCTTGCCGCCAGCGCCTTGCTGCGGCTGATAGTCGCCAGTCTCGGCATCGAACGGGTTGTACGCGCCGCCCTTGGGCGCGTGAGTGCCGTCGATGTGGTCGCCGGAGACGTAGCGGGTCATGAAGGTCAGGCCAGGGATGCCGAAAGCGCCAAGGTCGAGGTCGTAGCGTGCTTGCCAGGAGCGTTCGCCGGCGCCGTTGAAGTCGGCGTATTTGATCGAGTTGGCGAGGTAGATCGAGTCACCGCCCACGAAATCGAACGGCGTGTCGCCATTTATGCGTTGCCAGCCGAGCATGACCGCGTGCGCGCCGAAACTGTACTTGCCGGACAGGCTGAACGCGGTGTTGTCGATGGCGCCGGCCAGCGCCCGACCGGTATCGCGGGTGTGGTAGAGGTTGGCATCGAGCAATAGGCCGGACTGTTTGAAGTGCAGATTGGCGTAGTACTGATGCCAGGTGTCAGTCAGGTCCGAGGCGTAAAGCGATCCACCAACCGGACTGTCGCCGAACAGATCGGCGCCGAGAAAACTGATTCCGCCAGCCTCGGTAGTGGCGCCGTAACCGGAAAAGTCGCCGTGGCTCGAAGAGCTGTCCTGATTCTTGAACGCGGTGAAGTGTCCGGCCGTGAAGTTAACGTTGTCGATTTCACGGCTGTTCACTAGCAAACCTGTGGCGTATTCCGGTTGCAGGCGTTTGTCCGAGGTGTCGAACACCGGCGTTTCCCCGGTCATCTCGCCGAACGCGAGGGTGGTGCGCGAAGCTTTCAGTTTGAACGCGCCGCCAGCGCTGGAGTAGTTCGGTTCACTACGACCATTGCTGTCGACCGGCAACAGACCCGTGCCGGAATGTCCTTTGCCGCCGTCGAGTTTCAGACCGAGAAAGGCGTGGGCATCGATGCCGAATCCGACAGTGCCTGGCGTGTAGCCAGAGGTGAACGTGCCGATAAAGCCCTGGGCCCATTCCTGTTTATAGTTTTTGCCGGAGGGAGAGGGCGAGCGGTAGTCGTTGCTCAGGAAGAAGTTGCGGCTGAGCACTTCGGTTTTGGCGTCGTCGAAGAAGTCATTGGCCAAAGCACTGTCGCTCGCTGCGCAAAGCAGTGCCAACAATGCAAAGTGTGGTGTTGAGGAAGCCATCAAGAGAGACCGACAATCAGGGAAGGTCTCTGATGATGGGCAGGATCAACCGGGCTGGATTGAGCCGATGTGCTGAGTTCAAGCCATTCCTGATTCCCTTGTAGGAGTGAGCCTGCTCGCGATAGCGGTCGATCAGTTTAGATCGATGTTAATGACACACCGCTATCGCGAGCAGGCTCACTCCTACAAGGGGTATGCGTTACAGCACGCCGTATTCGCGAGCCGTGCGATCCACGGCGATTCGTGTTTTGTCGACCAATTCATCCAGCTCCGCGCGCGTGGCGATCAATGCGGGGGCCATGATCATCCGGCCCAGCGTCGATCGAATGATCAGGCCTTCCTCAAAACCAATGGTGCGGCAGCGCCAGGCGATGTCGTTCTCGTTGGCGAAACGCTTGCGGGTGGCTTTGTCTTCGGCGAACTGCAATGCCGCCACCAGCCCGACGCCCTGAACCTCACCCACCAGCGGGTGGTTGCCGAACACTTCGCGCAGGCAGTTCTGCAGGTACGGGCCGGTGTCGTTTTTCACCTGAGTGACGACGCCTTCATCGCGCAAGGCCTTGAGGTTGGCGATGGCCACCGCAGCCGCCACCGGGTGACCGGAATAGGTCAGGCCGTGAGCGAACACGCCGCCTTTTTCCACCAGCGCTTCGGCCATACGTCGCGACAGGATCAGCCCGCCCATGGGGATGTAGCCGGAGGTCAGGCCTTTGGCGATCGACAGGGTGTCCGGTTCAAAACCGAAGGCCTGGTGCGCGAACCATTCGCCGGTGCGACCAAATCCGCCGATGACTTCGTCAGCACACAGCAGCACGTCGTATTGGCGGCAGATGCGCTGGATTTCCGGCCAATAGGTGGCGGGCGGAATGATCATGCCGCCAGCGCCCTGGAACGGTTCGGCGACGAACGCGGCGACCTTGTCGGCGCCCAGTTCGAGGATCTTGTCTTCCAGTTGCCGTGCGGCGCGCAGGCCGAATTCTTCCGGGCTGAGGTTGCCTTCGTGGGCGAACCAGTACGGCTCGTCGATGTGCGCCACGTCAGGGATGGTGCCGCCCATTTCGTGCATGAACTTCATGCCGCCCAGCGCCGTCGCAGCCAGGGTCGAGCCGTGGTAGCCGTTCCAGCGGCCGATCATGATTTTCTTCTCGGGCTGGCCCATCACCTGCCAGAACTTGCGCACGGTGCGGATCAGCACCTCGTTGGCTTCCGAGCCGGAGTTGGTGTAGATCGCGTGGCTGTAGTGCTGGGGCAGCAGGCTGAACAACAGCTCGGAGAGCTCGATCACCTGCGGGTGAGTGGTGTGGAAGAACATGTTGTAGTAGGGCAGTTGTTGCAGCTGTGCGCTGGCGGCAGCGGCCAGGTCCTTGCGCCCGTAACCGAGGTTGGTGCACCACAGGCCGGACATGCCGTCCAGGTAGCGATTGCCGTCGTTGTCCCACAGTGCCAGGCGATCACCGCTGACCATCACCCGCGGGCCTTCCTCGTTGAGCGCCTTCTGGTCGACGAACGCGTGAATGTGGTGGGCGGCGTCGGCGGCCTGATAATCGCGGGTGCTGCGGGTCGGATCGAATTCGGCAGACATGACGGTTCTCCAGAGAAACGGGGCAAGTGGGTGCGCGTTCATTCCAGCGGTGCACGGTTAATATTTGTCACCGACAAATATTTTTGTAAAGAAAATATTTGTCGGTGAAAAAAGAAATCCGTAGGCTGACGCCGATCAGCAAGACAGGACATCAGTACCATGAGCGGGCTCAGAGAACGGCAAAAGGAACAGCGCAGGGAAGTCATCGCGCAGGCAGCGCTGGAGTTGTTCAAGACCAACGGTTTTGCGGCCACCACGCTGGACCAGATCGCGATCCAGGCCGGGGTTTCCGCGCCGACGGTGGTCAATTATTTCGGTGGCAAACAGGAGATTCTGCTGGCCTTGCTCAAACAGCCGGACGAGCAGGCGATGCGCGAGGCGCGGGCCAATCTGGATGACGACAGCGATCCGCTGGAGGCGTTGTGCGAGTTCGAAGGCTTGATGACCGACTATCAACTGCAAGCGATGCCGGCCTCATTGTGGCGTGAACTGGCGCCGTTTCTGCTTACGGGTGAACTGGCGCTGGCGTTGAGCCCGTGGAATGCGGCGGTGATCGAAGAAACCAAGGCGCTGCTCGGGCATTTTCAGGCGCAAGGCAAGGTGCGGGCGACGGTAGATCTGGACGTGGCGGCGACGTTGTTCAACCAGTACGCGAACATGGCGTTTATCCGTCTGGCGACCGAGCCTGAGCCGGACAGGGCGGCACATGCCGAACACATGCGCGGTGTGCTGGGTTTGATCTGCCATGGCATTTTGAGCAGCGAGTAGTGGTTTTCAGGTTTTCGGCAACCACGGCTGCATCTGCTTCAGCATCCCGCGTCCGCCACGGCGCAACCCGGCGGCCACGGTCAGCCACGACAGCTCGGTAATGATCACCTCGCGGGCCTGCAGCAAGCGCACTTCGCCCGCCGTGCCACCGGCCGTTCCGCCATCCGGCATGTATACCGTCATCCAGTCACCGAGACTTTCCACCACCAGACACAGGCGCCAGCCTTGTTCCTCGGCAATCAGCCCGACCCTCGAGCCGTCGGGGTTTTCCATCCCGGCAAAGCGTGTGGTGGTGTCCTTGAACAACTGGTAACCCGGCAGATTGCTCAAGACCTTGTCTACGGTGTTTTCGATCGCTGAAAGTCTCTAGTGACTAGTTGCCAGACACACCGCTTTCGCGAGCAGGCTCGCTCCCACATTGGAATGCAGTTCCCCTGTGAGAGCGGGCTTGCTCGCGAATAGGTCAGCACATTCAGTGAGCAAGGCTAGCTGAAAAAGTCACACGGCTAACGACGGGTCGCCAGGTAGGACTTCCCAAGATCACTGGCCCAACCGTCCAGCACCGCTTTGACGTCATCGGCGGTCAGCACCTGCTTGTCATTTTCCAGCGGTAGCCCGATGCCCTTGCGCACGACTTCGGCGACCACTTCGCCGGTTGAGCCGTCTTCGAATGAGACTTCGGTGGTGATTTCGCTGTCCTGATCGCGAATGCCGGTGGCGGTGCTCACGCCGGCGGCAACCAGCGTCACCGGTAGCCATTCATAAAAGCGCAGGCCCTGGGTGCTGGCGGCGACGCGGGTGATCGCCGGTCTGACCGTCAGGGTGTTCGGGCCGGGTTGTGGCACCAGGCGCATGACCTTGCCCAGTTCCAGCCTGAGCGCGGCGTCGTAGTAATCGGTGACGCCGGACAGCGTGCTCAGCGGGATCCGCTCGGTCGGCGCGGCGCTCGGGTAGAACTGGCTGGGCGCCAGATAGGCCTGGGTGTAACGCCCCCGCGCCAGCGCCGGGCTGACCCAACCCAGCACCTTCTGCCCAGATGGCGACTGGCGCTCGCTGAGCACGCTGTAATCGTGCAGAAATCCGGTGTACTTCTGCGGTTCGACGGTTTTGCTGCTGCAGGCCGAAAGGCTCAGGGACGCCGTACACAGCACCGACATCAAGCAATGGCTTCTGATCATGCGAATCCTTGTTTTGCGCTTTTGCCTCGCGTCGTTCAAGCGCGGGCAGTGATTGGGGAGGAGAGCGGCGGGGTGTTGTCCGAGCACTCGATGTGCAGCTGGCCGTGGCTCATGATCCATTGGATCAGGTCGGCGGTCGGAATCGAATGCACGTACTCGACCCATTGCGAATCGCCGGGGCCGTACTGCTCGAAATAGCGGCGCAGGACGATTCGGCTTTGATCATCTGACAGGCCCAGGCAGAACTCCTGGAACAACAGCGGCGTATCCTGCTCGGGCGCGCTGGTGCGCTGGCTGAGAATCAACGGATAGCGGGCGTCGTGGCCCTCGGCGGTATAACGGTTGTGCAATGCGCTCATTGAAAGCCCCCCGGTTGTCGATGGCGTGCAGGGTGCCTGAGGGGTTTTGCCGCAGAATGTCCGATTGATGTCCGGGGCGACGGAATGTTGCTCGATTGAAATATATGACCCGCCCGCCAGAATAGTTTTAGATGCGTTCTTTTTTGGCCTGAGGATCCTGTGCCCGTGAGCAGACTGCTGATCGTCGACGATGACGTGGAAATTCTCGCCCTGCTGAAGAAGTTCTTCGTCCAGCATGCCTACGAGGTCGATGTCGCCGCCGACGGCGCAGCGATGTGGGCGGCAATTGCCCAGCAGCGCCCAGACACGATCATTCTCGACCTGATGCTGCCCGGCGAAGGTGGCCTGAGCCTGTGCCAGAAAGTGCGCGCGCAGATGGGCATTCCGATCATCATGCTGACCGCCATGGGCGAATTGAGCGACCGGATTGTCGGCCTCGAACTGGGCGCCGATGACTACGTGACCAAACCGTTCGCCCCGCGTGAATTGCTGGCTCGCCTGCGCGCCGTGCAGCGCCGCGCCGGTGAGCAGGTCAGCCCCGCGAGCGAGACGTCACGGCCGGTGATCGCCTTCGCCGGTTGGCATCTGGACATCACCTGTCGCGAGCTGCGCTCCCCGGAAAACGTGATGATTCCGCTGTCCGGTGGCGAGTTCGATCTGCTGGTGGTGTTTCTCGAACACCCGCAGCGCATTCTTACCCGCGAACAATTGATCGACCTGTCTCGTGGTCAGGGCCACGACGCCTTTGATCGCAGCATCGACGTGCAGGTCAGCCGCCTGCGGCGCAAGATCGAGCCGGACAGCAAACGCCCGGACCTGATCCGCACCGTGCGCAACGGCGGTTACATGTTCACCGCCAAGGTCACTCGTTCATGATCCATCGATTCCTGCGCCGTGATCCGCTGAGTCGGCGGATCGCGCTGACGATTGTCGCGGCCATGCTGGCTTCGCTGGCACTCAATTTCCTGTTCGTGGAGGTTGCGGGGACCTGGGCGCGGCCACCGATTGAACGTACCGGTTTGCTGGAGCAGATTGCCGCGACCGTCAAAGTGATCGAGGCCGCACCAGCGCCTTTACGCCCGAAACTGGCGCACGCAGCAACCGGCCCGACGCAGGAGGTGACCTGGAGTGCGCACCGCGACGAACTTGGATTGCCAGCAGGTGGCACGCAGCTCATCGCCAACAAGACGTCGGGGTTGCATCAGTTGTTGGGCGATGAGCGAGACATTCGGGTGTTCAATCCCGCTGACTGGCCGAGCGGCAGTCCGCTGGCGCGCTATGCGGCGCTGATTCAACTGCCGGATGCCAGTTGGCTGTTGTTCTCTTCGCCCGAACGCTCCTGGGGCCTGGACATCGGCACGCGCATCGCAATCATCATCGCCCTCGGCCTGATCGCCACCGTGCTGGTGGCCTGGCTGGCCACGCAGCAACTGGCCAAACCGCTGCAACGCTTTGCCAGCGCCGCCCGGCGTTTTGGCGGAGATCTGCGTGCGCCGCCGATCAAAGTCGAAGGCCCCGACGAGATCCGCCAGGCGATCATCGCCTTCAACACCATGCAGGCGCAGATTCAGCACTACATCAGCGAACGCACGCACATGCTCGCGTCGATTTCCCATGACTTGCGCGCACCGCTGACCCGTATGCGCCTGCGCAGCGAGTTCATGGAGGACTTTGATCATCAGGGCAAACTGATCCGCGACATCGAAGAAATGCAGTCGATGATCAACGCGGCACTGGCGTTCTTTCGGGAAGACACTCAGCCGGAGCAAAGCACCGCGTTCGACCTGTCGGAACTGTTGCAGACGATCATCGACGACTACCGCGACCAGAACATTGCCATCGATTTCCACGGCCCGGCGCATCTGGTCTACGAGGGCCGCCCGCTGGGGATCAAACGGGTGATCGTCAATCTGCTGGAAAACGCCGAAAAGTACGCGCAGCAGCCGGCAATCGCCCTGAGCAGCGACGGTTACAGCGTGTGCATCGACGTCAGTGACAACGGGCCGGGGATTCCCGAAGCGTCGTTGCAGCGGGTGTTCGACCCGTTTTTCCGCCTGGAAACCTCGCGCAACCGGGAAACCGGTGGCGTCGGGCTCGGGCTGTCGGCGGCGCGGGCGATTGTGCGCGAGCAGGGCGGGGAACTGACATTGAGCAATCGCAGCAGCGGTGGCTTGCTGGCGCGGGTTGAGTTGCCTTTGTAATACTTTGAAACATTTGCGAGCGAGCGGCGGTCAACAGGACACATTCACTGCAAGAAGCGTCCATGAAAACCCCACGGCCCTCCGCACGTCTTGAACCCCTGTCACAACTGCGCAATCTGAAAATGGCTCGCTCCGCGCATGCTTATGTGCGTGGCAGTACGGTGCAGTTTTATGAGTGGCTGCACAGCCAGCCCGGGCGCAGCCTGCCGAAAGGGCCGGCGGTGTGGATCTGCGGCGATTGTCACGCCGGCAATCTCGGGCCGACCGGCGATCTGAAGGGGCGCATCGACATTCACATCCGCGACCTCGACCAAACCGTTATCGGCAACCCCGCGCATGATCTGGTGCGTCTGGCGCTTTCCTTGGCCACCGCCGCCCGAGGCTCGGACCTGCCCGGCGTCGCCACCGCGCGCATGCTTGAAGAGATGATGCGCGGCTATGAACAAGCATTCGAAGACGACGTCGACAAAGAGCCGCCAAGACCCGCGCAAGTCAAGGCCGGCATGCGCAGCGCGGTGCAGCGTACCTGGAAGCATCTGGCCCAGGAGCGCATCGAGAGCACCAAACCAACTATTCCGCTGGGCAAGCATTTCTGGTCGCTGTCACGGGAAGAGCGCAGCGCGCTGAAATCGCTTTGCGCAACGCCTGACGTCCATACGCTGGTTACGTCCCTGAAGGGGCGCTCAAAGGACGACCGGGTGAAAATGCTCGACTCGGCTTATTGGGTCAAAGGCTGCAGCTCGCTGGGGCTCAAGCGTTATGCGGTGTTGCTGGGGGTGGGCGAGGGCGACGATCAGGAATATTGCCTGCTGGATATCAAGGAAGCGATTGCCGCCGCCGCACCACGAGTGGCGCGAGCCGCGATGCCTCGCGACAACGGCAAACGTGTGGTTGAAGGTGCGCGTTTTCTCTCGCCGGGCCTGGGCAATCGGATGATCGCCACCCGCGTGCTCGACCATGGCTTCTTCATCCGCGAACTGCTGCCTCAAGACATGAAACTGGAACTGGATCAGTTGAGCCAGACCGACGCGAAGCTTGCCGCCGGCTATCTGGCCCGGGTCGTGGGGCTGGCCCATGCCCGGCAGATGGACATGAGCACCCGGGCTTCATGGATGCGTGAGCTGCAGGCGTGCCGCACGAAGACGCTGGATGCACCGTCGTGGCTGTGGACCAGTGTTGTGCAGTTGGTTGGCAAACATGAGAAAGGTTATCTGGAGCATTGCCGGCGTTATGCGTTGGAGCATTGATCTGTGTGAGTGAAACAGTTGTCGGTTGCCGATATGAAATTTGTTCTGTAGATTTTCATGAAATTATAAGAAATAAATTTCATGAGGCGCCGAATGTTTCAGCAATCCCAACAGCATGTCGCCAGTTATTACGCCCACAGTTGCGCCGATATTCTCAGCACACGGCCGGCGCTGGAAGGTGTGCACGACACCGACGTGGTGATCATCGGTGCCGGTTTCAGTGGGCTGCACACCGCGTTGCGTCTGGCCTTGGCCGGCAAGCGCGTCACCGTACTCGAAGCCAGTCGCGTGGCGTGGGCCGCGTCCGGGCGTAATGGCGGGCAGGCGATTTTGGGCTGGTCGTGCGACATGCCGCCGCTGGAGGCTGCGCTTGGATATGAGCGCGCCAGGCGTCTGTGGGACGGCATGCGTTGGGCCGCGCAGGAGCTGCGTGAATTGCCCGGGCGGCATGGTTTCGATTGCGACTATCGCCCCGGCCATTTGTGGACGTCGGTGATGCCGCGTCGAGTCAGCCTGCTGACTGAGTGGCAACACGAGGCCAGTCACAAGTGGGGCCATGACGGTCTGCAGTTCATTCCTCGTGAAGACTTGCCGCAATGGGTCGCCAGCGATCGTTATCAGGCCGGCCTCTTTGACGCCGAAGGCGCACACCTCAATCCGCTGAAACTCGCCCTCGGGCTGGCCGCCGCCATCGAGCGGGCCGGCGGGCGTATTCATGAGCAAAGCAAAGCGTTGAGTTATCAGCAGGAGGGCAGCGGTTTCCGGGTCAATACCGAGCGCGGTGCGGTGAAGGCCGACGTGCTGGTGTTGGCCTGCAACGCCTATCTCGATGAGCTCGACCCGCAACTCTCCAGCTGCATCCTGCCGGTCGGCACTTATCAAGTCGCCACCGCGCCGCTGACACCGGAGCAAGCCACCGCGCTGCTGCCGAGTAACGTCTGCGTGACCGACAACCAGTTTGTTCTCGATTACTTCCGTCGCACGCCGGACAACCGCTTGTTGTTCGGCGGTGGCTGCACTTATCTGGGCGGTATGCCCAAGGACATTGCGGCGGCGACTCGGCCGTTTCTCGAACGCGTGTTTCCGCAGCTCAAGGGCGTCGAGCTGCAATTCGCTTGGGGCGGGCATATCGACCTGACGATCAAACGCACGCCTGACATTGGCCGCGAGGGCGATCGCTATTGGCTGCAAGGCTACTCGGGCCACGGCGTGCTGCCGACACTGGCCGCCGCCCGCGCGGTGTCCGACGCGATTCTCGGCGAGGCGGATGAATTGGCGTTGTACCAGGGCCTGAGCAATGGTCGTTTCCCCGGCGGCAAGCACTTCGCCGCACCGCTGGAGGCTATCGGCAAGGCCTGGTATCGGCTGCGCGACAGCATTTGATGAGATTTTGACCATGAACAAGCAAGAAGAAATCGCCGCGCTGGCGATCCTGATCCACGACCTGCGCAAGCACAAGAAATACACCCTCAAAGAGCTGGCCGACAAAATCGGCCGTTCGGTGGGTTTTCTCTCGCAGGTCGAACGTGGCTTGTCGCGCCCGACCGTGGCCGATCTCACCGCGATCAGCGAAACCCTCGGCGTGCCGACCACCTATTTCTACAGCCTGCCCAAAGCCAAACAAGTGCCATGGGTCACCCGTCCGGACGAACGCCGCACGCTGTATTACGCCAACGGCATCACCGACATTCTGGTGTCGCCGCAGATGCGTGCCTCGTTCTCGATGCTCGAAAGTCATCTGGAGCCGGGCGCGAGCAGCGGCGACCGCCACATGAGCGACAGCTCGGAGCAGGGCGGTTATGTGCTCGAAGGCGAACTGACCTTGTGGCTGGGCAACGACGACGAGCCGGTCACCTTGAGGGCCGGCGACAGCTTTCAATTCGACAGTCACACCCATTGCCGTTATGGCAACCTCACCGGGCAGCTCACCCGTGTGCTCTGGGTCTACACCTGATAACAACAAAGGATGAACACCATGGACGCTGTCTGCTCTGACCTGCTCGCCGAAGTGCGCGCGTTTCGCCAACGTTACCCCGAGGTGCGTTATGTCGACCTGATTTCCCTGGACATTCCGGGGCACTTCTACGGCAAGCGCTATCCGGTGGACATGCTCGAAAAAGTCGCGGCGGGCAGTGCACTGAAACTGCCGCAAAACTGCGTGCTGCTGGGCGTGCAAGGCGGTCTGTTCAAGATTGGTGATTACTGTTTCAACGACGGCGACCCGGACGCCGTGCGCCGCTTGGTGCCGGGCACGCTCAAACCGGTGACCTGGGAAGCGCAGCCGGTGGGGCAGATGCTGATTACCTCCGACGGCACCGCCAAACCGATCGAATTCGAACCCCGCGAGGTATTGGCGAAAGTGCTGGATAGACTGGCGGCCAAGGGCATTCACCCGGTGGTGGCTTTCGAACTGGAGTTTTACTTATTCGACAAAAAACTACGTGACGGCCTGCCGCAATTCCCCCGCGACGAACTGACCGATGATGCCGATGATCAGCCGAACATGCACATCGAGCGTCTGTCGCGTTTCGCCCCGGTGCTCGACGAAATGGTTGAAGCGACGCGGGCTCAGGGCATTGACGCCACGGTGATCACCGCCGAGCTGGGGCCGGGCCAGTTCGAAATCAATTTCGGCCATCTGGACGACGGCTTGCGCGCTGCGGACTGGGCGGCGCTGTTCTGTCGCAGTACCCGTGGGGTCGCGCTCAAGCATGGCTATCGCGCCAGCTTCATGGCCAAACCGTACGTGGAGCATCCGGGCAGCGGCATGCATGTGCATGTCAGCCTGTATGACGCGGCTGGCAACAACCTGCTGGCCGCCAATCACCAGCAAGCACTGCGCCACGCGGTGGCCGGCTGCCTGGATCTGCTGCCGCACAGCATGCCGATCTTCGCCCCGAACCAGAACGCCATGCGCCGCCTGAGTGGCACGGTGAACACTGCGACCCAGGCGAGCTGGGGTTACGAGGATCGCGACGCCTGCCTGCGCATTCCCGAATCGGACACGAAAAACCTGCGCATCGAATACCGACTGGCCGGCGCCGACGCCAACCCGTATCTGGTGCTGGCGGCGATTCTGGTGGGCCTGGAACATGGTCTGGAAACCGGCAAGGAGCCGATCCCTCCCCTCAACGATGACCGCAACAGCGGCATCGATTTCCCGACGGAAATCCTCGACGCGGTGCGCGCTCTGCAGCACCAGCCGCAACTGCGTGCGGGACTGGGCGCCGAGTTTGTCGACGTGTATTGCGAGAATAAACGTCAGGATCACCTGGCATTCATGCAGGAGATCAGCGCGCGGGAGTATCGCTGGTATCTGTGATTACTGGTTCAGCGCCACACTTGAGTCAGGTGCAGCGGCCGCGATGACCGGATGGAATTCAGTACTGGTGAATTCCATCGCTCATCAAAATTGAAGAGCGTGCCAAGAGGTATTTTGAACACCGGGCGTGAGGATGCCAAAAGAACGGCTTGAATGACGTCTGAAGAAAATCCAACGCCATCCCGTGTAATGCCTGCGCTGAGTTGGAAATAGTTGACGTTGGCTGGCAGCTATCGGCCAAAAGCAGGCGGTCGGGAGTGGCGTCTTGCGGCCAACAGTGGACACTCAGATCAGTTGATGAGGAAATTACTCGGAAGTCCAAACCGTCTAGCACTCGATCTTGCCACGTCCTTACCCATCGATCTCGCCGTTACGAATGGCCATCCTGATGGCTTGTGCTGTCGTTGTCACGCCCAGACGTCGGCGAGCTGAGCGCAGGTGATTTTCAACTGTACGCTCCGACAAACCGAGAGTCGCTGCAATATCCGCTTGCCGTCTTCCGGCAGCCGTCCATTCCATGACTTCGCGCTCTCGCGGGGAAAGGGTTCTTAACGCTTCGTCCAATGGCGCCTCAAGCAACCGCCGAGCCGCGAAAAAAGCGGCCGTCGCAACCAGGCTGAGTCCCAAGCGCACCCGCGCGCTCCCATCCACCGGCTCCCCCCCCAAGCTCATTGCGCCCTCAAGCCCCTGTGGACCAAAAACTGGCACCTGCAACCCCTGAATTCCTGGTCCACCTGGAGAACGAATCATCCGGTAACGCTCTTCTCCCTTAACCTGCTCTTTCTGCCAAAAGAAGGAATGCCGAGCATTCAAAAGGTGACGAGTCACCGGACAATGTCGAACGTAAGTCTCGGCATCCACCGCTTGACCGTTATCGAACCAATCGCCTTCGACCCAGTAGATATGCTCAACCACTTCCTCACTTGCCGTCGATGCAGAAAACAGCACGAATCGATCATAACCGTAGGGTGTGGCGAAACCCCTGACGGATTTCTTGATTGATTCAAGCGTGCGCGCCGTCTCTATCTCCAGAGCAGCGCGCATCGCTGTTTCGGCCGGCCCGTCGCTCACTCCGATGCAACCTCTTTCAACAATGCTTCAGCTGCCAACTTGCCCAGATTGTTGCCTGCCAATGGGCTGTCGCCGGTCAGCAACTTGCGGTCTTGGAGCGTCGCACCTGAAATATCCTGATTGATGATCTCAACTCCCAAGGATTTCAACTGCTCACCAAATTTCCACGTCAGATGCCCAGGCATATACCCTATGTCGGGCGTCTTTGCGTCGAGACTGTCTGGAAATGCGCAGATCTTGTAGCCGTTGAATATGTAGGAATTCCTAGACTCACCAATGCCCGCCGCGAGCATTGCTGCTGGGCCGTGACATAGGGAAATCACAAATTTGTCGTTGGTGATTGCCCAATGCAAAGCCGCTTTCACGTCGGCACTCTCCGGCAATCCAATCAGCGCGCCGTGCCCGCCAGGTATGAAAACGCCGATGTAATCCGAATCCTGCCCCAGCGCCTTCTCAACCACTTCGCACAGCTTCAAAGGTTTTTTGAACTGCTCACGGTATTTGGCGTAGAAATCCTTTACCTCGGTATCTTCGCTAGGCATGGCCCAGAACTCGAATTTCACTGGATTGCCTGACAGGGTCGCAACGTCGAACGCGAAACCGGCTTTGTCGAGGTGATACATGGGCAACAATGTCTCGACTGGGTGATTACCGGTGGAAAACATTGTTCCGTTGTCGGTCAGTAAGTAGCGCTCATCGGCGCCAATCAGCAAAATCTTCCAGCGGCCACCTCGGTAGGGATTTGCGTAATCCGCATCACTCAGATCAGATTTTGGCGAGGTAAATTGGCTAAGCGAGTATGGGGAGGGAAAAAAGGCATCGTCCTCCGCCTGATCCGGAGTGGGGCGCTTGTCGTCACTCTGCAAGGTAGTCATGGGTTTCTCCTACGAATGGGCCGATTGCCGAGGTTCATGCTAGTAGCGTGAGGTAGGCCCAGCAATGAGGGTTTTCCCTTAAAGAAATATTCCTCACACATACAGCGCGCCGATCGGCTACTTTCGGCAAAAAGCGGTCAGTGACAATATTCGCAAAGGCTACCGCTCAGCTTCCCGAAGACCGATCTCGACTATTCGTTAGGTACAGCAGCATCGCTGCACGAGCCGCATCTTTGATTACCTTCAGCCTCAACCAAGGTGATATTCCCGCCTTTATCAGCCAGGTGATACGCCAGCGAAGCGCCCACGATGCCGGCACTAATGACAACGACTCGTTTGTCCAGAGCATTTCCCATATCAACCTTCATTCTGTCGACCTGAAGGCGGTGTCAGTGTCTGCCTCTGGTCGGTTTCTGCTTGTCGTAACGGGCAGCCGTTGTCGTCCAGAAAGCAGATGTAGATTTGTCTGAAGTGGCGAAATAGCTTCCAAAATCATCGTGTTAAAGCGCCGCCTGAAATGGCAGCAAGATAAGCGCGTAAGTGTTGTTGGCACTTGAGGGTACCGAAAATTCGTTCAGCGACTACGGCAAGCGTCATCAACGACTATAGTCATTGGTGAGCCAGAGCGAATCTGACCATTCCCCTGCCAACCTGGCCTAATCCAATTCCGCGATTACACGGCGGATCTTCTTGTGTTCCTTGATGCGGAACGTGAACGTTTCGCTGCCGAAATCACTCAGGCTCAGGCTGAGATCGAGGCAGCGTTGTCTTTTTTTGAACCCCTTGATGGTGGATGGAGTTATCCCGCCGGGCACGTCGCATCCCACTGAGCACGTCCCAACAACCCATCTATCAAGGTTCAAGCAATGAATACTTTAGAGTTCGATGATGCACAAAAAACCAATGGCGACCTGGTTCAGGGTCCGCTGCCGGCCGGCACTGTCGCGCCCGACTTCACTCTTCACGCAACCCCTGATCAACAGTTGTCGCTGCGTGAGCTAAAGGGAAATCCCGTGATATTGGCGTTTTATCCCGCTGACTGGACTTCGGTGTGTGGTGACCAACTGACCTTGTACAACCAGTTGCTACCCACATTCAGAGAATACGGTGCGGCGCTACTGGGTATCTCGGTTGACAGCGCCTGGTGTCATCAGGCCTTTGCCAAAGATCGGAATTTTCACTTCAGCCTGCTGGCCGATTTCGAGCCCAAAGGGGCGGTGGCACGACAGTATGGAGCGTACGAATCCCAGCTCGGAGTTTGTAAGAGGGCACTGTTCGTGATTGACAAGGAGGGGGTGGTCGCCTGGAGCTATGTCTCACCAATGGCAATCAACCCTGGGGCGGACGGCATTCTGGATGCGCTGGATGCTCTGGTGAATTCGCCACAAGGCACGCCAATCAAAAATTAACAGGTGATTACATGGCCACTCTCAAAGTCCCGGTAAGTGCCAACGACCATCGTCAGGGAAGTGCGCATGCCAAGGTCACCTTGGTGGAATTTGGCGACTATGAATGTCCCTATTGCGGTGAAGCGTATTGGATGGTCAAGAATCTGCAGCAGCATTTTCGCGATGATTTGCTGTTCGTGTTCCGTAACTTTCCTCTGACCACCGCTCACCCGCATGCGCTGGGTGCAGCGGTCACCGCGGAGTATGCCGGGAGTCGAGGGTTCTTCTGGGAGGCTCACGACGAATTGTATGAAAATCAGGATCGATTGGGTCTGCCGCTGTATCGCGCCATTGTTCTCAAACACGGCCTTTCCAGGGAGGAATTCGATCTTGCAATGCAAGAGGATACTTACATTCCCAAAATACAAGCCGATTTCAATGGCGGTGTACGCAGCGGCGTGAATGGCACCCCAGCGTTTTACATTGACGGGCTTCGCTATGACGGAGTTCCAGAGTTCATCGGGATGAGTCAGATGATTGAGCTTTTGTTAGTGCGTGGACGAAATCGCTAGAGAACCAAATCGGCTTGGCATCACCCACATCGGAGCCGAGGAAAAACCAACGTTAGCTTCCTTTTACATTAAAGAGGTGGACACGGAGCCGGCAACTAATGAAATCTTTGAAGTATTATGAAGAAAATCGACACGCCACATGGTTGGAGTTGTTTTTTGACCTGACTTTCGTTGTTACGATAGGCCAGGTTACGCACACTCTCGGACATGTTCATGAAGGCCACTTTGAACATAAGCAACTATGGACATTCTTACTGCTTTTTGTACCGTTGTGGTGGATCTGGTCCAGTCACACGATTTACTCCAACAGGTTTGATACAGACAGCAATCTTCACCGTTTGGCAACATTATTCATAATGCTCCTGCTCATTGTGCTGTCGGCACGGATCGGGGAAGACCTGGAAGTGAACTACCCGCTTATTATTGCTTGCTATTTTGGTATACGTGCGATCATCAGTGTTATGTATATTTCGTCCATTAGTAAACTCGATTCTCGCGGCGAACTTTCCTCAAGGCTCGGCTTCGCCCTATTAGTTAGCGCAGTTATTAGCCTTTCATCCGTTATTTTTGACCCGCCCTTGCGTTACCTTGTTGCTTATATTGGGATTGTTCTTGATATTCTGTTTCCTGTATTTTTCTGGACTAAATTAAAACCGTTGCCAGCACACACAGAGCACTTGGTTGAGCGCATAGGCCTACTCACCCTAATCTTATTGGGGGAGTCAATTATTAGCCTTTCCGGAGGCTTATCTAACATTCAGTGGGGTTATTACAATGTGATGGCGGCCATCACCGGATTCATCATGATTTGCAGTATCTGGTGGATCTATTTTGATAGTTTTTACTTATTGAACAAACATCAAAGCAGTATGAGTGGGCACGCCTTGATCTACTCGCACCTTTTTCTTTTTATGGGGCTGGCACTCCTGGCAAATTTGATCAGGCATGCGATCCTGAATGACATTGCGATGCGCGATTTCCAGATTATGTCGATCACCGGCATGGTCTTGTTTTTCCTGGGGAAGCAATATGGCTATTTCATAGCTGTGAGTCGAATAAGGAAATACATACTGCAAAACACCTTGATCGTGTTTTCTTTAGGTGGGTTAGTTATATTTCTACCGCGTGTCGAGTACATATTGGTCGGCTTGACAGTCACCATGATCTGTTATGTTCTCCTGAATTTCAGATATCGTTGAGTCTTGATTATCAGGCCACAGCTCGGGAAAAGTGATCACGCGGCTGGTATGCGGTTTGCGCGCTGCCTACTACGTCATTCTCAGTGTCCAAGCGACATGCGACGCTACCCTTGGTCTCTTTGGGTTTGTAATCCTGGTGTCGTCGACCATAGTTAATTACCGGATGCCCCTTTTAGCTATTGCGACCAGATAGCACCAGCCGCATCGTAACAACAGGAGCCACGTCATGGTCAAAGTAGCGTTGTTCGTTCGTCTGGAAGCAAAACCTGGGAAAGAGAAAGAGGTGGAGCGCTTTCTCTTGAGCGGCCTTCCTTTAGTGGAGGAGGAGCCAGCCACTACAGCCTGGTTTGGAATCCGCTTGGGGCCGTCTACCTTTGGCATCTTTGACGCATTCCCGGATGAAGCGGGCCGGCAGGCTCATCTTTCGGGCAAGGTCGCGGCGGCGCTTATGGCAAACGCTGCCGAGCTGTTTGCCGAACCGCCATCAATCGAGAAGGTTGACGTCCTTGCGGCCAAGCTGCCCGGTTAAGCAAATCCAACAGGAAGTTCCATTCAGTTCGGGGAGGCTCACGATGGCTTCGTCAAGTGAGCATCCGTCGGCGTAGCAGTGACCGATCCTCAATGCGCTGCCGGACGCGGCTGCACTCCGAACTGCGCAACGATGTGCGTACCCAATTCCTCAATAACCTCCGCCGCAGGGCGCTTGCCATATTTGAGATTGAGAATGACGTGGTCCACGCCGATTTCCTCAAGCGACTCCAGCAAAAACCGTAGATGGTAACGTCCAAGTTTGAACCCCAAATGGATACGTGTGGGTGGCGTGGACGGATTCTCATCGAGATCGATGTACAGCGACTGAGTAAAGGGCTTGTACACAGAGCCACATTGCCTGGTGACCTCAAGCCGCCAATCTTCCACGACCAGCCGCTGCATATTCGGTATGCGTGGATAGTTGATCCATCCGTTGCTCTCACGCGCGATCCAATCCAGTGACTGGCGACTGTTGCCGGTCACGAGCATTGGAATGAATTGGGTGGTAGGTTTCGGAATCAGGTCTGCGCCTTGCATTTCACCAGTGCTCCAGTGGATGGGCTCAAAACTGGTGCTGTGGGCGCGGCGAATCACTTCGTAGTGTTCTCGAAAGATCTCTCCACGCCTTTCGGGATCGACGCCAAACGCCGAAAACTCCACTGGCCGATCTCCCGAAGCAACCCCCAGAATCAAGCGACCAGTGCTCAACTGATCGACGCTGGCTGACGCCTTGGCCGTGTGCAGGGGATGGTGCAGCGGGATGGCGATGGAGGCGGTGCCAAGTGCAATCTCCGAGGTATGGGCGGCCATATAACCCAGGTAAACCCAAGGGTCGAAGACTTGGCCGACATCGCCGAAGCCAGGGTCGCGAAGCGGCACGTCGCGAAACCAGAGCGCGCAGAAGCCCAGCGCCTCGGCTTGTTTAGCCAGTGTGACCTGGTTGAGCATGTTCGGAGTGTCCCCGTCGAACGCCTCCATGGGAAAGAATAATCCAAGGCTCAAATGCCCCTGAGTGAAGGTTCGGCTAAACCCTAGATGCTGCTGGTAAGGAATCGTGCTCGGCCGATACATACGGATTGACCTCATGGTAGAACGTGAACAGCGCCCCCGTTTCCAGAGGTGCTGCGGCATCGGTCGCTTTTGAACGACAGGTGGGGGGACTGGGTCTGGCTTTTACCCGTTGCGCCGTACTGCTGGTCGTGTGGACCGGATTCAGGGGCCAGTTGCTGGCGATAGGCGCGGGTTGGTCCGGGTGGGTGTTAAGCGGACGGTCAAAGGAAGTCAGATCTCTCGGCTCTATACCACCAGATGGGCAAGGTGTTCGAGGAATCATTCTATAAGCGTAGGCGGTTTTGCAGCTCTCCGCCATATTCTTACAATCGAGCCGCTGTCGGGCGAAAGTCGCGTATCGAAGGCAGTTATCGGTCGTTTCCTGCCATTCCAGAACGGCCGCTACTGGCCGATTCTTGCCTGTCGCGACAGGTTCAAAACGACCCATAGCTGTCATTAGATTAAGGTAACGAAGCGGGTTTCGAGGCTTACACTTGCAGGGTGAAGTGCATTGATCAATACGACGGCATCGTCGCCCTGGTTAAGGTAGATCAACGAGTCACCGGTCTCGAATGTAACTCTGAATCCCGCCAGCCAAGGCTCTTGGCCGTTGAAAGAGTCAAGCATTCCCTCAACGGCGCAAATTTTTGTATTCTCAAGGTGGGTGGCTGATAGATCTGCAAGCAAGTTTTCCCTCCTCCAGGAGCAGGTCACGTTCGGCTCTATCTCGAATGAAACCGGTGTATCAGAAGGCAACAAATCCGCGCCTACTCTCTCACCATCACTCACGAGATACATGGATAGAACTTCTCCCTCGCCAAAACGCCACTCTAGAGAACCTATGTGTCCCAGATCTTTCTCGTCGTTGAAATAGTACTGGTCGTGCAGCAGCATGCTCAGCCGCTTTCCCAAAAGCGAACGTGCGTTTTGCAGATCTAAGACTGCTCTTGTAGGGGATGGCGAGTGTCGGCTAGACATCGTGCACCTCATATAGGTGGGAAGAGACGAAAGCAAGATTTTATTGTGGTAGGTTTAATTATAGATAAAAGTATAGCTCATAATGTAGCTACCTATTCTATTCGTGCGGGCACTCACCCATACGAGCTGCATTCCCTGTTGTATATTTTTATCCAAATCCATTTTGTTCGTGCAAAGCTCAATCCAGCGGCTTGTACTTTTATCTTCGATCCATAGACCTGCCTCGCAACGACCAAACTTTCCCCTGGAAGGGCCGGGATATCTCAGCTCATATGAAGATTTATAACTAATAATTTTGCCAGGTAAAAGATAGGTCGCGGTGTCGTAACCATTCAGAGATAGAATAAATCCTAAGCAGAACCATCCAGTAAAATAGTTTAGAGCCTGTATTGCTGTCTTGAGTTCAGGCCGCTTGTAGAGTGTTCGAATTGCAGCGGTAAGCCCAGTAATGGAGCCGATCAGCAGGTATGTACTCCACTCGGGGATTTCAGGCATCAAAACTGTTCTTGCTGAAATTTTAGAAGCCCAGCCTACATAATAAAGCCATGCGCCAAAAAGCAAAAATACTACCGCTGTTAGAATTATTCTTTTTGATTTGCTTTCTGGTGAACTAGGTTCCATAAGCAGCTCTTGGGGGGCAGTAATTGTCGGAGGCAAAAGTTTAAGTGGTGACGTCAGCGGCGGGAGGAAGAAACTCATAAGTCAACCCTGCCTCATAAAACACCGTTCGCCACTCTAGAAAGCCCGGACGGTATTCGCACAGAAGACGAACGATCTGCCCATCTTCTCCGATATAGACTTCTTCCACCAAAGCGATATCTCCTGGCGCTGCCTCGCGAGAGTTAATCCAATCAGTTGAAACTATTTTTGCGTGCTCAGCGCTGATTAGTTTTATGAGATCGCCTTTAGACAGTGCCATGTCCCTTCGCCTGGATTTTTACTGATAACAAGTGCATCAGACTATCGGCTTTTTAAGGCAAAGTCCTTTCTTTTAGTCCGAAGGCTTCCTTTAGACGATGTCCGCTTTTGGCCGATTGCTGTCTGTGCCTACGGGCAGCTTCCGGTCAGAAGGCGACACTCGCGAGTGACCGCTTTCCCATAGCGGCCATGCGCGAACGGCGGATAAAGAGGAAGTCTGTCGCTCTCGCTTAGCCCAACCTCACGCCAGCGCATCATCCTGATGTGACAGCGGCTGCACCGCCAGGTGTGGCGTTTCGCCGAAGAACTCGATCAGCAGTTCAGTGAGCACACGAATTTTGCGCGCAGGGTGCGGACCCGGCGGGCGGATGATGTAGGCGCCGGCCGGAGGGGGAGGATGGTTTGTCATGATCGGCACCAGTGCGCCGGATGCCACGTGTTCATGGGTGAGGCAGTCGGGCAGGTAGGCGACACCCAGGCCTGCGGTCGCGGCGGCGACCAGGGCGATGCCGTTGTCGGCTTTGAAGCGGCCTTGCGGACGAACCGTGATGACTTTGTCGCCATCCATGAATTGCCAGGCTTCGGTGCCCTGCATGAGGGCCTGATGGGCAATCAGTTCATCCGGCGTGTGGGGTTCGCCGTGCGCGTTGATGTATGCGGGACTCGCGACGAGCTTGGCGTAGACCGGGCCAATCCGTCTGGCGATCAGATTGGAGTCGTGCATATAGCCCACCCGGATGGCGCAATCGTAGCCCTCGGCAATGAGGTCAACGAAGCGATCGCTGTAACAGGTCTGGATGTGCAGTTGCGGATGCCGACGCGCCATTTCTGCCAGCATCGGGGCGAAGTGACTCTGGCCGAACGACAGCGGCACGGCCACGCGCAAGCGGCCGCGGAGGGCGCCGGCGGGCAGGATCGTTTCCTTGGCGATGTCGATCTCGGTGCAAACCCTGGCGGCGTAGTCCCGGAACGTCGCACCGGCCTCGGTGAGCGCCGCCCCGCGCGTGGAGCGTGCCAGCAATTGCACACCCAATTCGGTTTCAAGCCGAGCCAGGCGGCGGCTGACGATCGATTTTGACACGCCAAGCCGCAGGGCAGCCTGCGAAATGCCCCCGGCATCAGCCACTTCCACGAAGGTCTGCAGTTCTTCGATGTCCACGCTTGCGTTCCTCTTTTCGCGACACAGCACGTCGCGCAATGCTACTACTGCGTCGAACATGGGAACAGCACAATGGATTTGCCGGGCATGGCGTCATTTGCACGTGTCCCGGAACCCATCACCCGCACAGGCTCCGGCCTGATTCACAAACGTGCGTCACCCATGAAAAGGATTTGCCAATGGCAAGCGAGACTCTCCGCAACCCCCATACCGATCAGCTACTGACCCCGGAAAACTCGGCGTTGATCATCATCGATTATCAACCTGTTCAGGTTTCTTCGATCCGCTCGATGCCGCGTGATGAACTCGTCTTCAACATAACCAGCGTCGCGAAGGCGGCGGTCAACTACAACCTTCCGATCATCCACTCGACAGTCAATGTCGCGACCGGCCGCAACAAGCCGCCGATCCAGGAGCTGCAACAGGTGCTCGGCCATCTGCCGACCTATGACCGCACATCGATCAACAGTTGGGAGGACACGCAATTCAAGCAGGCAGTCAAGGCGCTCGGGCGCAAGAAGCTCATCATGACTGCACTCTGGACCGAAGCGTGCCTGACATTCCCGGTGCTCGACGCGATCCAGGAAGGTTATGAGGTTTATGTGCCAGTCGATGCGGTCGGCGGCACATCGCTCGCCGCGCACGAGGCGGCGTTGCGCAGAATGGAACAGGCGGGCGCGAAGCTCATCAGTCGGGTGCAAATGTACTGCGAACTACAGCGCGACTGGGCGCGGGAAGTGACCGTGCCGGGCTTTCTGGGCGTATTCGAGAACTTCGACGGGTTCAACGCTGAAAAAGCGCTGGAAGAGGCGAACAACAAGGCTTGATTAGCGGGCAGTGGATGAAGGTGTCGCTCGCGAAAGCGGGCGCCACCTTTTTTTTTACTGCTGCAAACGACTGCTTTTGCGCAGGCCCTGCCGCCGATTCAGTACCTTGGATGCGTCATGACCCTGTCAGATACCAACATGTGGATGCTGGACAGTCCTGTCGCTAACTCATGAATCAGGAAGAGGCTTCACCAAAACCAATACGGCAGAAACTTTGGTGTGGGTTCGATCATGAGTTCCAGGTGGTAGGTGATCGGGTTGAAGAAAAACATATCCAGTATCAGAAATGCCGCTACGCCAATCGACAGCGTCATGAACTCGCGATAGGGATGCTCGGCGAAGTACTGGTGTTTGCCATGGTAGAAGCTCAGCAGCGCAGACAATCCCAAGGCTACGCCCAGGTAGTTGGGCTGTAGCGGGACATCGGCGAAGTTGTTGTAGACCAGCACCGCCACCAGCATCCCCAACCCAAGCAGAGGCAACTTCAGGCAGAAGTTCAGCAGGCCGTTTTTGGCGCGGATCAAGGCGGCTTCCTTGCTGACGAAAAGGTAGGCGGCCAGCAGCGAAATGGCCGGGGTGATTGCGAGGATGTAGCGCGCTTTCTTCGAGCTGGGAATAGTGAACAGCACCAGCAGCACCAACAGCCACCCGGTCAGATACAGCAGCAGGTCGATGTCTTTATCGCGGGTCGAGCGGAAGAACAGTTTGTACTTCTTGAGAATTACATTAATGGCGTAAAACACCGTGATGCCGTAGGTAAACAAGCCTGCGGAGAAGTAGAAGTAATAGCGTGGCGCGTGGTCGGAACCGAAGCGTCCGATGCCCTGCATGTTCAGCACTTCGTCTAGGAACGCTTGCCCACCTTGCAAGTAGGCGGCCCATGCCAGCAGCGCAACGCCAAGAGTCAGAATCACGCCCGAGAGCAATGAAAACAGCAGCAACATGCGCCACTGCCGGCTCAGCAAGTAATAAGCACCAATGACAGTCGCGGGCCCGATCAAGCCAATAGGCCCCCGAAACGCGAAACCCAGTGCCAACCCGAGGTACAGCAATGCAAGGCGACGCGGGTCCTTTTTTATATCGGCCGCATAGGCAAAGTAGAAGCACATCACCGTTAACAGCGCCGGATAGACATCCAGTGCCAGTGAGTTGACGCCGTCAAGAAAAGCCCAGGTGAGCAGGCTGAAAAGAACGCCATACGCGCCCCATTTCTTGCTGTGCAACGCGCCCAGCCGATAAATGAATACCAGCATCAGCGAAGCGGCCACGCAGGACGGAAAACCCATGGAAAGAATGGACACCCGGCCGAACGGCAAGGAAACCAGATAGACCAACAGGGTATTGAGAACCGTATAGTCGGGATAAGGCTTGAGGTCGTCGGCAATCGGGAACAGTGTGATGCCGTGCAGCAACATGTACTCGGCAAAGTCGACAAAACGTGTTGTGTAGTTGAGGACCGCGGGTTTGTACTGCAATGCCATGAACACGGCCAGTGTCATGAAAAAAATGCTCAGGCATGGATTTCTCGTAATCAACCCCGTCAACATTCCAGCCCGCGAAGTGCGCCCTACAACAAGCGGGGCATCATATCGATCCATCGTTAACCCTTTGGTGACGTTGTTCTTTTGACCGCAATCCTGACAGTCCGGTGACGCCTGCATTGAACTTGTGTGGGGTGCGAGATTGACGTTGAGCCTGATCCGCGGTGAGGAATATTCAAGCATGACGGCCCTAAACACACCCTGAACAAAACCAATTGAAGTCAACAGGAAAACGTATTAACAACGCGTGTCGAAACGGGCTTTGTGCATTTCAATGATTGAATGGCAGTGATACAAGGCCGGCTAAATGACGCGCCCTTTCTTCGGCGACGGATGCTCGGCCGGTTCAGCCCTGGCGCTTTTCAACAACTGCGCAAACGCGCTCTTGTCGATCGGTCGACTCATGAAATAACCCTGCACCTCATTGCATTGATCCTTGCCGAGAATCTCCAGTTGCTCCTCGGTTTCCACGCCTTCGGCGGTCACGGTCAGGCCCATGGCTTTGCCCAGGCCGATGATCGCCTGAACCACGGCGCGATCGTTGGCGCCGTTGCTGATCGAGGCGATAAAGCGTTTGTCGATCTTGATCCCGTCGAACGGGTAGGCGCGCAGGTAGCCGAGGGACGAATAGCCGGTGCCGAAGTCGTCCATGTTCAGCCGCACCCCGAGTTGCTTCAGCGCATTCATCGTGGCCAGCGCACCGTCGGTGTCGACGAGCATCACGTTTTCGGTGATTTCGAGTTCCAGGCGACTGGCCGGGAAACGGGTCTGGATCAGCGCTTCGCGCACGTCTTCGACGACATCGCTGAGGGCAAATTGCGCCGGGGACAGATTGACCGAGAGCAGAATGTCTGACGGCCAGCTCAGTGCGGTTTCACAGGCTTCACGCAATACCCAGCGCCCCAGCGCCACGATCAGGTCGGTCTGTTCCGCCAGGCCGATGAACACGTCCGGCCCCAGTAGGCCCTTGGTCGGGTGTTGCCAGCGCACCAGCGCTTCGACCGAGACGATGTGCTTGCCGTCGACGGTGTAGCGCGGCTGGTAATGCAGGATGAATTCATCGTTTTTCAGCGCACCGCGCAGATCGCTTTCCATTTGCCGGCGGGTCTGGATCTGGTCGCTCATGTGCGCTTCGAAATAGCACCAGGTGTTCTTGCCCTCGGACTTGGCCTGATACAGCGCAATGTCGGCGCAACGGATCAACTCGCTGGGCACGAAGCCTTGACGGCGGCTCAGGGCGATGCCGATGCTGGCGCCGACGTGCAGCGGGTGATGCTCGAAGACCATCGGTTGATGCAGGCTCTCGACCAGCCGGGTACAAAAGCGGTCGACCTCTTGCCGAGTGTCCATGCCATTGAGCACCACAACGAATTCGTCACCGCCCAGGCGCGCGACGATGTCGTGCTCACGGGTGCATTCGCGCAGGCGACTGGCGACTTCCTGCAACACCGCATCACCGGCCGGATGGCCGAGGGAGTCGTTGATCGGCTTGAAGTTGTCCAGATCGATCACCAGCAACGACAGTGGCGGGGCATGCTCTTTGAGCAGCAGCGCGTCATCCAGATAACGCGACAACTGATTGCGATTGGGCAGGCCGGTCAAGGCGTCGTGCATCGACAGGTGCTGGATCTGCGCATGGGCAGCGACTTCGTCGGTGATGTCACTGGCGGTGCCGCGGTAGCCGACCACGCTTTGCTTCTCGATGATCGGCCGCGCTGAGAGCCGACAGTGGCGTTGCTGCCCGGCGTGATCGCGGTAGGTGCAGCGCAGGTCGCTGGCACTGCTGTCTTCGGTGAGTTTTTTCAGCCACAGCTCCAGCGGCGTAGTATCGCAGGACACCAGTTGCCCGATGCCTTGCCCCAGCCACTCGGTTTGCGGGTAACCGGTCACCTCGTTGAAGCGCGCCGAGAGATAGGTCAGGCGCAGCTGGTTGTCGACTTCCCAGATCCAGTCCGATGCGGCTTCGGCCACGGCGCGAAAGCGTTCTTCACTGGCTTCCAGCGCGTGGTTGGCCGCCTCCAGCGCCTGATTCGAGGTCTTCAACGTGCTGAAACTCTGATCGACGTAGGTCGACGATCGCACGGCGTGACGCAGGAAATAGGCGGTCAACAGCATCAGCACGGCCAGCACACCGCCGAGCGTTGGCAGCAATGACCACAATAATTGCTGCCCGGGGCGCTTCAGATCTGCCGTCATGCTGAAACCGGTACTGTCCAGCGGCACGCGTGGTTGCTCCCCGCTGAGCTGTTCATCCGGCATCAGAGTCAGGTTGTTCAGGCCATAGGCCACGCCAAGCGCTTGCAGTTTGGCCGGTGTCAGCTTGTCGACGAATACCAGCACCGAGGTCTGTTGCGGATCGCCCACCGGACGCTCATCGTTGGGCAGAATGGCCGCCGCCGTGACCAGCGCCGGCCAGCCGTCGAACAGCGAGTAAGTGCTGACAGGCACGGTCAACTCGGACTGGTTTTGCACCTGCTCAATCAGCGACGCGGCAGGCACCGCGAGCCAGTGCGCGATGTCCGCGTCTTCCTGCTGTCCCTGCACCACGGCGTATTTGGTGCCCTGCCGATCCAGCACGAACACGCCGTCATAACCGTCAGTGGTGAACAGCGTCTTTCCAATGTTCTGTTGGGTGTACGCCCAGTCGGTATCGACCTGGGTGTGCAGGTGCTCATAGGCGGTGGTCCAGTCAGCGTAACTGGTGATGTAGCTCTTTGAGGTGCTGATGCGGTTTTCCAGAGCGCGGGCCATGTAGAAACGGTTCTGCTCGACATCCTCGCGATCCAGGCGAGCGGCAATACCGAGCAGGGTGCCGATAGCGGCAATCACCCCGACGATAAACAGCGTGCCGACCGCAAACGCCAGGCGGCGGGTGATTGCACTTTGCTGAGGCGGAACCGGCGCAGCGGGAGCGAAGACATCCATATGTTCGTCCTTGATTCTCTGTCTGAATCATCTGGAACAGCGGCCCGCGTGCAATGTTCAATGTGTTTGCCGGGCTTGCACCGAGGCGGATTTCTCAAGCGTAGTGAATGCGCGGGGATTTTGCCTTGAGACTGCGACGGGCATGCGATGGCCGGGAACGATCAGTGCTCAGTGCGAAGAAACATACGGGGAGGGCGTGGCGGACTGGGGCAGGGCATACGTGGCTTTCATCCACGCAATTTCGGCCAGCGGCGTGCGCCCGAAGAATCGCTTGAACTCGCGGCTGAACTGCGAGGCGCTTTCATAACCGACGTTGAACGCCGCCGTCGCGGCCGGTATGGCGCCACGCAGCATCAGCAAGCGCGCCTGATGCAGGCGCGTGGCCTTGAGGTATTGCATCGGCGATGAGTCGGTGACGTTGCGAAAATGCACATGGAAGCTCGGTACGCTCATCCCGGCTTCCTCGGCGAGGGACTCGACGTCCAGACGCTGTTCATAGCTGCTGTGAATCCGCCGGATCGCCCGGCTGACCTTGCCGAAATGCCCTTGCTGCTGGAGCGCCGCACGCATCGACCCGCCTTGGGCGCCGGTCAGAATCCGGTAGTAGATCTCCCGAACCAGCGCCGGCCCGAGGATCTGCGCGTCGCCCGGATCGCTCATCGCTTCGAGAAAACGCAGGGTCGAGGCGCGCAATGGATCATCCATGGGCGAGGCGTACATGCCCTTTGGCAAAGCGTCGCTGGGGCCGAACACCTCGTCGACCTGCAGCATCAACTCGCTGGCCAATTGCAGGTCGAGGCGCATATATATCGCGAGCATCGGTTCAGCCGCACTGGCCTCGGTTTCCATGGTGAACGGCACCGGCACCGACACCACCAGATAATGCTGTGCGTCATAGACGTAGACGTCATCGCCCAGATAGCCGCGCTTGCGCCCCTGACAGAGAATCACGATGCCCGGCTCATACAGCACCGGGGTGTTGCTCAGCGGCCGATTCGAGCGCAGAAAACGCACGTCCTCCAGCGCACTGAGGTTGTAACCCTCCAGCGGCGCGAGCTGTTCAAGCAACTGCACCATGCGCGCGGTATACGGATCGGATGGACTCATGGGCATTTTTCTCCTCGCCAGGTACTCAGCCATCGGTGGAGCGGGTCAGGGTTCCCCATTGCTCGATGTCGCTGAGGCTGCGTTGCAGTTTATCGCGCACCAGATTCAGCGCATCGCTGCCCAATAGCAAGTGCGCGGGCGGCGCGGGGCTGGCGATCAGTTGCAGCATGGCCTGCGCAGCCTTGCGCGGATCGCCCAACTGCTTGCCGCTTTTCTCTTCACGGGCCTTGCGCACCGGGTCGAAGCTGGCGTCATAGTCGGCAATGCTGCGCGCCGTGCGCTGCATCGAACGCCCGGCCCAATCGGTACGAAACGAGCCAGGTGCCACCGCCGTGACAAAAATGTTGAACGGCTGCAATTCCTTGCTCAGCGTATCGGAGAGCCCTTCGAGGGCAAACTTGCTCGAGCAGTAATAGGCAATACCGGGCATGGTGATGGTGCCGCCCATCGAGGTGATATTCAGAATGCGCCCGGCGCGCCGTTGCCGGAAATACGGCACGAACGCCTTGATCATCGCTGCCGCGCCAAACACGTTGACGTCGAACTGTCGCCGCATCTCTGCTAGTGGTGACTCCTCGAAAATGCCCTCATGACCGTAACCGGCGTTGTTCACCAGTACATCGACCGGACCCAGTGTGGCGTCGACGTCGGCGATCACCCCGTCGATGCGTTCGAAATCGGTGACGTCGAGCAACACCCCGTGTGCCCGATCCGCTGACAAGGCCTCGAACGACTTCAGATCGGCCTCGTTGCGCACGGTACCGATCACCCGGTGACCGGCGTTGATCGCTTCTTGCGCGAGCGCGCTGCCAAAGCCGCTGCTGACACCGGTGATGAATAAGGTTTTGCTGCTGTGCATGGCAAGCTCCGACGGATAGGTGAAACGACATGGTAGGCAGCGCGGCGTGGCAAGGGTATGCCGGTTTGTCTGGGAGGATTGCCTATTTCTATAGGCAGGCCTGCAAGGGAAGTTGTCCTTCAGCCCACAAAAAAAACGTCGTTCCTGGAGCGGCGCTGCCATTCAGTTGAGTGTTACTCAGCTACCAATCCGCACCTTTGCGGTGCTCGCCATGGGCGATCGGGTAGCACCGCTCGAGTCTTGCACGGCAGGGCCTTATCGCCGTTTTGCCGCTTAAATCTTGCAAATCAAAAGCTTGGGCTGCACATGTGGAATCTGGCATGCATCGTGCTTCTTTGTATCCGTGGATAATTGGATACAAAAAGACAAAAGGTGCCGCCATGCAATTCGCTCCCGCCTACGACCAGCGTCAACCGATGACCGCCGAGGAAGAGGCCTACAACTTTCTGTTGGAAGGCATTTGCGGTGGTCGTTATCGCAAGGGCGACCGGTTGATCGCCGAGGACATCGCCAGTGAAATCGGCATGAGCCGCATGCCGGTGCGCGAAGCCTTTCGCCGCCTCGATGCGCAGGGCCTGGTGACGCTGCGGCCTAATCGTGGCGCGGTGGTCAGCGGTCTGGATGTCGAGCAAATGCACGAAGTGTTCGAGATGCGCAGTGCCCTGGAAGGGCTGGCGATTCGCATCGCCGTGCCCAAGATCAGCGAGCGTCAGTTGACCGCGCTGGAGCGGCTGCTCGATGAAATGGACGACTACCGCGAGGAGAGTGCGGCGTGGGTCAGCCGCCATCGCAAGTTCCATGAGTACCTGTGCAGCCTCAGCGACCGCCCACGGCTGCTCAAGCAGATCGGCGCCCTCTACTCATTGATCGAAGCCCCCATGCGCCTTTGGCTGCAGCACATCGAAAAGCCCCTGAGTGCGCGCCAGGAACACCAGATGATCCTCGATGCGATTCGCGCCGGCGATGCCAGCAAGGCCGAAGCCGTGGTGCGCGAGCACATCGAAAGCACGGTCCCCGAACTGATCAAATTTTTGCAATCGGAAAAATAACCACAGAGCGGAACACGAGTCCGCCGATGTTTTGACTTTGAGTACTGCCCCGTTACTAACCGAACTGGAGTGTCTGGTCATGCATACGTCTCGCCTGTTACTGGCTGCAATATCCCTCGGACTCTGTACGCAGTGGGCGCTTGCCGCACCCACGGTGCCGGAGCGTCTGGTCAAGGTCGACAAACTGACCTATTGCTCGGGAATGGATTCACCGCCGCTGGTGTCTTTTGATGAAGCGCAAAAGCCCAAAGGGCTGACCGTCGACCTCGGCCTGGAAATCGCCAAACGCCTGGGCGACAAGAAGGTCGATTGGCGGGTGATTCCATTCTCCGGATTGCTCCCGGCCTTGCTCGCCAAACAGTGCGACATGATCGTCGACCAGTTGTTCGACAAGCCCGAGCGCCGTGAGGTGATCGACATCGTCAACTACATGTATTCCAGTCAGGCGGTGGTGGTGCCCAAGGGCAATCCGAAGGCGCTCAAGACCTTGGCGGATCTCAGCGAGCACAAGATCGCGGTGCTCAACGGTTCGACCATCAAGACCCTGCTCGACACCGAGAATGAAAGCCTGAGCAAGGCCGGCAAGCCGCCGATGAAACTGGTGGTCTACAACACCGACACCGATGCCTTCCAGGCCCTGCGCATCAATCAGGTCGACGCTTACGGCACCACCGTAGAAACCGCCGGATATTACGCGGCGATGGCCCCGGACCTGTTCGAGGAAGGTGTGCCAGCCTTCAGCCGGATCCTGACCGGGCTAGGCATTCGCAAGGATGATCCGCAACTGAGCGCCGCCGTGCAGCAGATCATCACCGACATGCGCAGCGACGGCAGCTACAACCAGCTGTTGAACAAGTGGCACGTCTCCAGCGACACACTCGATTGAGGTAAGCGTTGATGAACTTCAATTGGGATGTGTTCTGGCAGTACCTGTTGCAGCCCAGCGGCGTGTACCTCACCGGGCTCTGGCTGACGTGCCTGATCAGTGTGCTGGCGATGCTGCTGGGCTGTGTGCTGGGGCTGGCCGCCGCATTGTTGCGCTTATCGAAGAACCCTTTACTGCATCTGCCGGTGCGTTTTTATGTGTGGCTGATGCGCGGCACGCCGCTGCTGGTACAAATCGTCTTTCTCTACACCGCGCTGGCGGCGGGCGGGATTTTTCGCTTCGAAGACATCGAGCTGTTCGGGCTGGTGGTGCCCGGCAACATTCAGGCGGCAATCATTGCTCTGGGCCTCAACGAAGGCGCGTACATGGCCGAGATCATTCGCGCCGGGATCGGCGCCGTAGACAAGGGCCAGTACGAGGCCGGCCGTTCGCTGGGCATGACCTTCGCCAAACTGATGCGCCGCATCGTGCTGCCGCAGGCGTTCCGGGTAATCGTGCCGCCGCTGGGCAACGAGTTCAACGTGATGCTGAAAAACACCACACTGGTCAGCGTGATCGGCGTGCAAGAGCTGTTGCTCAGCACGCAGATGGTCACCTCGGCGACTTTTCGGGTGTTCGAGTTGTACCTGGTGGTGGCGATCTATTTCCTGTTGCTTACCACGCTGTGGGGCTTCTTTCAGCGCTGGCTGGAGAACCGTTTCGGCCAGTCCGACCGACCTTCTGCGCCACCGCCGGCCTCCAGCCGGATGTTCGGGCGCAGCACGCTGAAACTGCTGAGGGGGCGTTAATCATGGCGCAGCAAAGTGACGAGCTGATCATCGAGGCGCTGAACATTCACAAGGCCTTTGGTGACCTGCAGATTCTCAAAGGCATTTCCCTGCAAGTGCGACGCGGTGAGGTAGTGGTGCTGATCGGCGCCTCGGGTTCGGGCAAAACCACGTTTATCCGCTGCATCAATCTGCTCGAAGACATTCAGGGCGGAGAGATCCGGGTCAACGGCCGGCCCATGGGTTATCGCACCCGGGCGGACGGCAGTCTGGTGCGCGACTCGGAACGCAACATCGCTCGCCAACGCCGCGACATCGGCATGGTGTTTCAGCGCTTCAACCTGTTCCCGCACATGACCGCGCTGGAAAACATCATCGAAGCACCGATTCAGGTGTTGGGTGTGCCGCGCCAGGCTGCGCTGGATCAGGCGCACGCGTTGCTCAAGCGAGTCGGGCTGGCAGACAAGGCCAGCCATTACCCCTCGATGCTTTCCGGCGGCCAGCAGCAACGGGTGGCGATCGCCCGAGCACTGGCGATGAAACCGCAGGCGATGTTGTTCGACGAACCCACCAGCGCCCTCGACCCGGAAACTGTCGGCGAGGTTCTGCAGGTGATGAAGGAGCTGGCCGAGGAGGGCATGACCATGGTCGTGGTCACCCATGAAATGGGCTTTGCCCGCGAAGTGGCCGACCGGGTGGTGGTGCTCGATCAGGGCGAACTGATCGAACAAGGCCCGCCGGAGCAGATTTTCAGCCGGCCCACCCATCCCCGTACTCAGGCCTTTCTCAGCCGCGTGCTGTGAATTTCACAAGGATATTGACGATGCGTTTATCGAGCTTATGCGCGGAGCCGCAGCCCCGACACGTTGCAGATCTTCGAGAAGATCCCCGGAAAACATCCAGCGGCTGATCACCCGTGAATGGAACCGGATCAAGTCCGGCCAATGAATTGCTGATTTTGAAGAGCCTTTGCCATGTTGAAATTTTCTGCTCACGAATATCCCTATCCATCGCAACGCCAAAGCGTGTTCGCCCGTCGTGGCATGGTCGCGGCGTCTCAGCCACTTGCCGCGCAGGCCGGTATCGAGATGCTGCAGAAGGGCGGCAACGCGATTGACGCCGCCATCGCCACGGCGGCGGCGCTGACTGTGGTCGAACCTACGGGCTGCGGCCTGGGCGGTGATGCGTTTGCGCTGGTCTGGTTCAAGGATCAGCTGCATGGCCTCAATGCCAACGGCCATGCCCCGGCGTCGCTAAGTATCGAAGCGGTCAAGGCGACCGGCCATGAACAGATGCCGCTATATGGCTGGACGCCAGTGACGGTGCCCGGTTGCCCATCGGCCTGGGCCGAGCTGTCGCAACGCTTTGGCGTGTTGCCGTTCGCCGATTTGCTGCAACCGGCGATCAGTCTGGCCAGAGACGGTTTTCCCTTGTCGCCGGTGGTTGCCCATCAATGGCAGATCGCGTTGGATGAGTTCGGCCCGCATCGTGATGAGGTGCTGCAGGCCTGGTTCGATACGTTCCTGATTGACGGTCGCGCGCCCAAGGCTGGGGAGCTGTTCCGTAACCCGGCGCAGGCGCGAACCCTCGAAGAACTGGCCCTCACGCGTTGCGAGAGTTTGTATCGCGGCGATTTGGCGCAACGCCTGGATGCGCATTCGCGGGCAACGGGCGGCTATCTGCGCGCCACGGATCTGGAGCATTACCGCGCGCAATGGGTGGAACCGATTCACGTCAATTACCGTGGCGTGGATGTCTGGGAAATCCCGCCGAGCGGGCAGGGGCTGGTGGCGCTGATGGCGCTGAAGATTCTTGAAGGGTTCGACTTCGATCACCGTGACAGCCAGCAGACCTGGCACCGGCAACTGGAGGCGATGAAGCTGGCCTACAGCGATGGCCTGCACTACATCACCGATCCGCTGCACATGCGCGTGGCCGTGACCGATTTGTTGAGCGACGAGTACAGCGCCCGTCGCCGTGCACAGATCGGCGAACAGGCGCAGCCGCCGAAGCCGGGTGATCCTCACGCCAGCGGCACGGTGTATCTGGCCACGGCGGATGGGCAGGGCAATATGGTTTCGTTCATCCAGAGCAATTACCACGGTTTCGGCTCAGGCGTGGTGCTGCCGGACAGCGGTATCGCCCTGCAGAACCGCGGCCAGGAATTCAGCCTGGATCCCGAGCATGCCAACGCGTTGGCGCCGGGGAAAAAGACCTTTCACACGATCATTCCCGGCTTCCTCACCAAGGACGGTCAGGCGTTGGGCCCGTTCGGTGTGATGGGCGGCTACATGCAGCCGCAGGGCCATGTGCAGATGGTGATGAACCTGGTGGATTTCGGCTTGAACCCGCAGTCGGCACTGGACGCGCCGCGCTGGCAGTGGCTTGGCGGGATGAAGGTGGGCATCGAGCAGGGCGCTTCAAGGGATCTGGCCAACGCGTTGGCGCGTCGCGGGCATGAGGTGCAGATCGCCAGTGACCTGACGGATTACGGACGCGGACAAATCATTCTGCGTGATCCAGTGACGGGCGTACTGTGTGGCGGGACTGAGCCGCGGGCGGATTCGCATATCGCAGTCTGGTAGAGACGGCAGGCACTCGTCAGGTCGGGAGCACACACTTTTTCACAAAGACCTCCCGGGATCCAATCGGTGGCAGAATCTCCCTGACTTGAACGTTCAGGAGAACATCATGCTTCGTGTGTTTGAACGAAGACTCGACCCTTTCCCGCCTGACGAGGTGCCACCGCCACCCAACGGTCTGGCTAAATTTCTCTGGGCCTGCACTCGCGGCGCTCGCGGCTACATTCTGGCATTGGCGTTGCTCAGCGCTGCTGTGTCGATCTATGAAGCGTGGCTGTTTTCCTTCCTCGGCCAGGTCGTCGATCTGCTCTCGACGTGGCAGGCCGGCGGCGAAGCGGCGGTGCAGGAGAGCCGCGTGTTGTGGGGTATGGGTATCGTCATGGTCTTGAGTGTCGGGCTGGTGGCGTTGCGCACCATGGTCCAGCACCAGATTCTGGCGATTAACCTGCCGCTGCGCCTGCGCTGGGATTTCCATCGGCTGATGCTGCGGCAGAGCCTTTCGTTTTTCTCCGACGAGTTCTCCGGCCGGGTCACGACCAAGGTCATGCAGACCGCGCTCGCTGTACGCGACGTGCTGTTCACCATGATCGAGATCTTGCCGGGGATTGGCGTGTACTTCATCGCGATCATTGCCCTGGCTGGCGGTTTTGCGCTGAAGCTGATGTTGCCGTTTCTTGCTTGGGTCGTGCTGTTCGGTCTGGCCATGTGGTACTTCGTGCCGCGCCTGGGCAAGGTTGGCCAGGAACAGGCCAATGCGCGCTCGATGATGACCGGGCGTATCGCCGACGCGTACACCAACATCACCACGGTGAAGCTGTTCTCCCACTCCAACCGCGAAGCACATTTTGCGCGGGCGGCGATGGAAGATTTCAAGCAGACCGGTTTTCGCCAGATGCGTCTGGTCAGCCTGTTCGAGATCGTCAATCAGGCCTTGGTGGTGGGGTTGATCATGTCAGCGGGCGGCTATGCCCTGTGGCTGTGGCACCAAGGCGACGTCGGCGCCGGTGCGGTGGCGGCGATTACCGCCATGGCGTTGCGGATCAACGGCATGTCGAACTGGATCATGTGGCAGATGACCTCGCTGTTCGAAAGCATCGGCACCGTCCAGGACGGCATGGCGACGCTGACCCAAGGTACCAAGGTTCAGGACGCGCCAGATGCCGGCGTGCTGGTGACCTCTGGCGGCGCGGTGACGTTCGACAAGGTCAAGTTCAACTACGGTGGCGAGCGTCAGGTGCTCGATGGCCTGAGCCTGAGCATTCGTCCCGGTGAAAAAATCGGTCTGGTGGGCCGCTCCGGTGCGGGCAAATCGACGCTGATCAACTTGCTGCTGCGTTTCTATGACGTCGACAGCGGCGAGATTCGCATCGACGGCCAGAACATTGCGCACGTGACTCAGGACAGCCTGCGCAGTGCGATCGGCATGGTCACCCAGGACACCTCGCTGCTGCACCGTTCGATTCGCGACAACATCGCCTACGGCCGGCCCGATGCTACAGACGCACAGATCCGCTGCGCCGCTGCCAATGCGCAGGCTGACGAGTTCATCAGCCAACTCAGCGACCGTCAGGGCCATACCGGCTACGACACTCTGGTAGGTGAACGCGGGATCAAGCTGTCCGGCGGCCAGCGCCAACGGGTGGCGATTGCCCGAGTGATGCTGAAGAACGCGCCGATCCTGCTGCTCGACGAAGCCACCAGTGCACTGGACTCGGAAGTCGAAGTGGCGATTCAGGAAAGCCTTGATGACATGATGCAGGGCAAGACCGTGATCGCGATCGCGCATCGACTGTCGACGATTGCGGCGATGGACCGGCTGATTGTCATGGATGACGGGCGCATCATCGAGCAGGGCACCCATTCGGAGTTGCTGGAGAAGAACGGCGTGTATGCGCGGCTGTGGGCGCATCAGAGCGGCGGGTTTCTTGGAGAAGACAAAGGCGTGGTGGAGGCCTTGGATCAGGCGTAAACGGGCAGGGCACATGGCCGGGGCATCTTGGGTGTTCCCGGCCGATTTGCCTCGGTTTGCTCAAGCCAGATCGGCACGCGCCATCATTCGAACACTGGCAAACGTCGATTCGTTTCTCGCCTGATCGAACGTTGTCAGTGTGTTAATCGATGACGGCGGCGTTATCCGTTTACGACTCATTGCAGAACCAGAGCGCTCGTCGCTCGGCGGCACCCCAAAGTGCTCGCGATAGCATTTTGAGAAATGCGGTGTGGAGGCAAATCCGCAGACATACGCCAGTTCTACGATCGACAGCGAGGTTTGCTTGAGCAGTTGTCGCGCGCGAATCAGCCGCAACCTCAAGTAGTAGCGTGACGGCGTGCATTGCAGGTATTTCTGAAACAACCGCTCCAGCTGTCGGCGTGACAGATCGACGTATTCGGCGAGGTTGTCCAGCTCGATCGGTTCCTCAAGATTGGCCTCCATCAACGCAACGACTTCTTGCAGCTTGGGCTGATGCGTACCGACCACATGCTTGAGCGGTACGCGTTGATGGTCCTGCTCGTTGCGGATGCGCTCGTAAACAAACATCTCCGAGATGGCGGCGGATAACTCTCGACCGTGATCACGGGCGATCAGGTGCAGCATCATGTCCAGCGGCGCTGTTCCTCCGGAACTGGTAAAGCGGTTGCGGTCGAGGGTGAAGAGGCTGGTGCTGACGTTTACGCGTGGGAAAGCTTCCTGCATGGCCGCCAGAAATTCCCAATGCACGCTGCACTCATAACCATCGAGCAATCCGGCTTTGGCGAGTGCCCAGCTACCGGTGCACACACCGCCCAAGCGTCTGGATTGCCGGGCCAGGGCTTGCAGCCAGGATGTGTGCTCGCGGGTGATCACGCTCTGGATGCCGACCCCGCCGCAAACAATCACCGTGTCCGCCACGCCGGGGTTGCTCCACGAGCCATCCGGCGTGATCGGGACCCCGTCGCTGGCCCAAACAGCCGCACCATTGGCGCTGAAGGTATGCCAGCGATACAGCGTTCGCCCCGACAATTGATTGGCCATGCGCAGTGGTTCGACGGCGGATGCCAGCGACATGAGGGTGAATTTATCCAACAGCAGAAACCCGACGGATTGGGTCGTACCGTCGGCCACGGTGGGGGTCGATGACATCGTGTCCTCACAGGAATCGGTCTGAGATGCAGGCGTCGGTCATTCCCTTGGTCTTCGCCAAGGGAATATCGGCTTTGGCGTGAACGCCTAGCCCACCGACGTTGCGCGTGCCGCCGGGGCAGGGTGACGCGACGTGATCAGGCCGATAAAGGAGATTGCCAGCGCCAGGCCAATGGTGGTGGTGACTTCGGTGCGGTGCTGCGGGGTGATCATCATGACCGCCAGCGCCGTGCAGATGAAGCCGATCACCAGCCACGTCAGCCATGGAAACAGCCACATGCGGAAGGTCAGCTCGACCTTGCGCTGTTGCAATATCCGCCGCATGCGCAGCTGCGACACCGCAATGGCGAGGTACACCAGAAGGGCAATCGCCCCGGAACTGGCCAGCAGGAACTCGAACAGCCCGGCGGGCATGAAGTAGCTCCACACGGTGATCGACGCACCCAGCACGGTGCTGGCGATCACGGCGGCGCGTGGCACACCGGCCGCGGAAGTGGTCTTCAGCGTTTTCGGTGCATCGCCGCGACGGCCCAGCGAGTACAGCATGCGCGAGGCAATGTAGATCGAGGAGTTCATGCAACTGGCCACGGCGATCAGCACGACAACGTCGACCATGAACTTGGCGTTTGGAATGTTCATGATTTCCAGGGCGCGCTGATACGAGCCCACCGAGGCCAGCAGCGGATCATTCCAGGGCACTACGGAGATGACCACGAAGATCGACAGCAGGTAGAACACGCCGATGCGCCAGATCACCGAGCGGGTGGCCTTGGCAATGTTCTGCGCCGGGTTATTCGATTCGGCGGCTGCGATGGTCACCGCTTCCGTACCGATGAAGCTGAACATGATCGTGATGAAAGCACCGACCACCGCGGACAAGCCGTTGGGCGCAAACCCGCCGTGCTCGGCCATCAGGCCGCTCAACCCGCTGACTTCGCGGTCGGGCACCCAGCCCATCAACACGGCAAAACCGACCCCGATGAAGCCGATGATCGCCACGACCTTGGCCATGGCGAACCAGAACTCGAACTCACCATACTTGGACACGCTGAACAGGTTGGTCACCACCAGCGCAATGATCGATCCCAACGCGAACAGCCAGGCATCGACCTGCGGAAACCATTGGTGCAGCACATGCCCGGCCGCCAATGCCTCGATGGGAATCACCAACACCCAGAACCACCAGTACAGCCAACCGATGGTAAAACCGGCCCAGCGGCCGATGGCCTGGTCGGCGTAGGTGGAGAACGAACCGGTGTCCGGGTTGGCCACCGCCATCTCGCCGAGCATGCGCATGACCAGCACGACAAGCAGACCTGAAAACAGATAGGCGAGAAGCACCGCCGGCCCTGCTGCGGCAATGGCGTGTCCTGAACCGACGAACAAACCGGCGCCGATAATCCCGGCGATGGACAACATTGTGACGTGACGAGGCTTGAAGCCCTGCGCCAATTGGCTACTCGAATCCATGGAGTTCGGGCTGATCATCGGTATTTTTATTCTCTGCTGATCGACATTTAAGCCATTGAACGGGCACACGATCGGTCACCATCGTTGCCTGCTGAACTCCCGAGAGAAGCCCGTCCAACCGCCGCAGTTCTTATCAACCCCATGATCTGACCGGGATTGTTTTGATAGGAAGACACGGCACCTTAGCCGGCCTTGCAGCAGATTCAATAGCCTGATTGCGCCATGATCGTGTCTGATATCGACATGTGAATACCATGAGGTCGCATTGGAGACCTGTCGGTCACGCAAGGCTCTGGCAATCAAAACCCAGATTGACCAGGTCATGTTCGTTTTTGAGATGGGTGCCTGAATTCGACGGTGAAGCCAAACTGGGCCCCACAAGTCAGGCTCTCTATACTGGCCTTCCAGGATGGTAAATAGAGCACAACCTATGCCCGTCGCACCCAATCAATATTTCCCAGTCATTTTGGTCCCGGCTCAACCAAGCGACCTGGACAATCTTGTAGCCATTCGAATTGAGGCCATGCGCGAAAGTCTGGAGCGTGTCGGGCGATTTGATCCGGTGCGTGCGCGAGAGCGGTTTCTTGGCGGTTTTGACGCTCGCAACACACGCTATATCGAGGTATCTGGAGAGAGGGTTGGTTTTGTAGTGGTCAAGCATCACCACAATGAACTCTTGCTCGACCACTTGTATGTGAGACCGAGCGCGCAAGGATCAGGTGTAGGGGCTGCTGTTCTCACTCAGATTTTCAAAGAGGCGGATGCGGCTGCGCTCCCTGTTAAAGTTGGCGCTCTGAAAGAAAGTGCCTCGAATCGCTTTTATACCCGCCATGGCTTCCAATTCACCGAAAGCAGTGAATTCGACAATTATTATGTGCGTCAGAGTGTTCCGGCAAAACAATGGTAGAAAGCGTTCTCAGGCTCGGTATATCCAGTAAACTTGGCGTCAATCTCGCGCCTTAGAGCGCCAAGGTATACAGAAGGAAACCGCCATGCTTGAACTCGAACCGCTGTGCTTCTCGTCCGACTGCCCTAGCCGGGCTTTATTCGAGCAGATCGCTGATAAATGGTCGATGATGGTATTAGCCGTGCTTGATGACGGTCCGCAACGTTTCAACGCGATCCGTCGTCGCCTGCAAGGCGTCACCCAAAAAGCGCTCACGCAATGTCTGCGCCGGCTGGAGCGCAACGGCCTGGTATCGCGCGAGGTGATTTCGCTTTCGCCAGTCGCGGTGCAGTACCAAATCACGCCGCTGGGCCGCACGCTGCAACAACCTTTTCGAGCACTGCATGAATGGACGCTCGCCAAGTTGCCGGAGGTTGATGCTGCCCGGCAGAAGTTCGACGCCGCTGCAATCGGACCAACAAGTACGTAGGGAAGGTTGCTTCACTGGATTACTTGAACGCGTTGTCGGCCGCCCATGCTGCGCTTCGGGACTTGTCATCCGATGGCTTGAAAAACACCGAAGATCTCAATCGAACCAGCGCGATCATGTAAGCATGAAACTCTGCTAACACTTTTTGTTGTTGGCAGTGCGCTGGTTTTTGCCTTTCAACCGCGGGCAATCAATCTCGATACCTGCTTCAACCGAACCTTCACATCGATTGCTCAGGCCGTTCGATCATAAACGCAGAGCGTCCTGCTCTTGCGCGCGAGGCCACTGTATATGGCTCGCCAGCCCATACGCCGCCGACCATTTCCTGACGGTAGGTATCCTCAGACCTACCAGGTGTACGAACGGTGCCTAATTGACGCCAGGTTTATTATTGATACCTTGTCGATTGTCCTCACTTGAGGGAAGCGGTCCGAACCAAACCCTTCGTTCGCCACTATTGCCGGCGGCTTGCAGCCAGCCAATCGAGCATCCGACAGAAGCATTTCTTTGGTCGAGCCGCGCTTGAGAAATCGTTAGGCACGGGCGGACATTCAATAAATTTATTCTGAGGAAAGTATGGGAAATTTTAAGCTTCTAACCCCCTTGAACAACGAAGAGCTCACTTTCAGAAATCGGGTGTTCATGGCGCCGATGACAAGAGGTCGATCCAAGGATCAGGTGGCCAACGAATTGACTGCGACCTATTACGCACCGCGCGCATCGGCGGGCCTTATTTTTACCGAAGGCACCCAGATCAGCGCCCAGGCCGTCGGCTGGACGAATACCCCAGGGATCTATACGCCTGAACAGATTGCGGGCTGGAAGAAGGTAACTCAGGCAGTTCATGAAGCCGGTGGCCTCATTTTCGCCCAGCTCTGGCACACCGGTAGAGCATCTCATCCTGATTTTCATGGAGGAGAACTCCCGGTCGCGCCATCGTCAGTCCCCTTCAATAGCCAAGCATTCACGCCAGAAGGCATCAAACCCTCGGTGACCCCACGCGAACTGACTATTGATGAAATCAAGTCCACCATTGCGGACTACGAAAAAGCTGCACAGGCCGCGAAAGATGCGGGCTTTGATGGTGTAGAGATACACGGTGCCAATGGTTATCTGCCCGCACAGTTTCTGGAGGACGGCTCAAACAAACGCACCGACGAATATGGCGGTACCATTGCGAAGCGGGCGAGGTTCTTGCTCGAAGCCACGGACGCCGCGATCAGAGTCTTCGGACCGGCCCGTATCTCGGTCAGGCTGTCGCCGCGCATTCCGTACAATGACATGGGCGACTCCAATCTCGAGCAGACCTACATGTACGCGGTAGAAGCGCTGGAAAGTAGAAACGTTGGAATTCTGCATTTCATGGAACCCGGGACTCTACCGGAAGGCGCGAAACCCTTGGCGCCCGGGGCTCGCCAGCGGTTCTCAGGAATTTTCGTGTTGAATGTTGGTTATGATCGGAAGTCCGCGGAACAGGCCCTGCAAACCGGCCTGGCCGATGCAGTCACATTTGGCACGCTGTTCATCAGCAACCCTGATCTGCCGGAACGCTTCTTCCTTGATGCGCCGCTGGCTACTGCGGATGCCTCCACTTTTTACAGTGGTTCGGAAGAGGGCTATACCGACTACCCGCCGCTGGCCTAGAGATCGAAGCGCGATTTTCGTTTTGGTACCGACCAACAGTTTGATCATGGACGAGCAACTTGCCGCCTCACGACGGCAAGTTGCATCAGGCCCTACAAGGTAAACGACAGCGCGGAGAAAACCATCCCGCCGCTGCCAGCCCAGCCCATGCAAAATTGCCCGGTCTCGGCTTCGCCCCGACTCATCGCATCGAAGATGCCGTAGGGGATGGACGCGGTAATGATGTTGCCGGTCTTGTGCCCGACATGGTGCAGCTTTTGATCAATACCGATCAGTTGCCCAATGTGCTCCCACATCTTTGGCGAACCGGTATGAATAAACACTTTATGAACATCTGCTGCAGAGATGTTTTGCAGATTGAAGACTTTTATCGCTTCATTGCGGCCATCTTCATGCAAGGCTGCCGCGTAGGAATTGAATTGATACTGCCCACCGGTCGGTGAAATACGTGGAATATCCTCTTCATTACAGAACAGTTTCCAGTCCGGTAGGGAGATGGTCGACAAGTCACTCAAGTCCGGCCGGTTGATGTACGAGAACTTGAAGTTGCCGGGGGCCTCATGACTGAGGATGGTGACCGTGACGGCTTCGCCAATGGTAAAACTCGGAAACTTGTAAGCCAGTTCCGCCGACGACTGCAAAGAGAAGTTCTTGGGCATGACCGGCCCGCCAGCAGACATGCCAAATTCCATATTGACGATCGCCGCGTAGCGAATCTCGCCGGCCTGCATCTTACTGTTGATGACATCCATGGCAGTCACCCAGCCATTGCAGGCGTCGACCACATCGAAGTTTCTGCAACTCAGGCCCAGCGCCTTGGCGATGAACGTACTGTTGGCCGGCTCGATGAAGCCTCGCGTGACGTTCGGATAGATCAACAGATCCAGGTCGGTCTTGTCGATGTTGGCCTGAGCGAGCGCCGAGTTGAATGCAGTCTCCATCAGTTCCATCGGCGTTTCGTCGGCGCCCAGCCAGTGACGCGTGCCGCTGCCGCTTTTTTCAAGCAACTTGCTGATGGTCTTCAAGGTTTTTGGCAAGTCTTCCTGGAACGTATCTTTAGAGTGTTCCTCGACCAGGTTTATAACGTCTTGATTGCTGACGATGCGTGACGGGAGAATCCCGGACAGCCCAACTATTTTCATATGACTTCCTTGTTGAAAGTATGCATCCGTGGGCAATGGCTGCGGATGAGCAAACCCTTACTCATCCCTGTAAGGAGCCACTGGCGGCAATACTTTTAGCACAAAGAAAACGCGGATCAAGAAAGTTGTTGGTTATTTTCCTTAATCGAATTGAATCATGACCTGGGTCAATTTAACGGCTTTCAAGTTAATCGAAAAACAGTCGGGCGGACCCTCGCGACGCGGTTGGCATCTGTGTTTGATGTCGTCGGCTATCGGCGAAAAGGACACACCTGAAGGGATAAACACCCCTCAATAGCCAATTTTCGTCACGTGGTTGCATAAAAGCCCCAAGCTGGCCCTAAAATCCTCGAACACCGAGGGAACTATTAACGTCCACCAACAGACTGAGCTGCTGTTGCGACCCTCATGCAAACGTCGCACGAAACGATTTCTACAATAAATGGAGCGCACAATGGGCAGGGCAGGCGATGAATTTGATTTCTGGTGGGGTACTTGCGGGTCGTGGGTGGAACCGCCGAATGTGCGCCGCAGCGGCACCAGCGGTGTCCAGCTGATTGTTCAAGGTGACAAGACGTTTTTTGTAAAGCGCCAGACCGGCCATTTGTTCCGCAGTCTCCGTTACCCCACTGGCCGACCCACCGCACTGCGTGAAGGCGTTGCCCTTTCAAGACTCGAAGAGCTGGGCGTGAATGCGCCAAGACCGGTATTTTATGGCGCGAGAAAAGTCGACGGCGTATGGCAGGGTGTCTTGGTTACCAAAGACCTGGGCGGCTTCATCGATCTGGATACCTGGTATAGCCAGGGCGCTGCAAGCCTGTTGACCACAGAGCAACATCTGCGACTTCTTGAACGTTTGGCGCAAATGCTGGCGCGGATGCACTCGGGCAAATGGCAGCACGGTTGCATGCGCTCCAAACACATCTTTATCAAGGCGTCGATTACCGACACAGACTTCGATTTCGAACTGGCGCTGCTTGACCTGGAGAAATCTCGCGGTCGTGCTACGGCAATGGGCGCGGCGCGTCACGACATTCCTCAACTCAGACGGCATTCTTTCTGGGATGAGTCGCAGTGGCGGCATTTCCTTTCCTGCTACGAGCAAGCCGTTGGCAGAACCCTGTAAAAAGATTGTGCGGCAGTGACACCCGCTCAATCTGCGCCTGACAATAGCACCAGCGAACGCCGTCCGGGTTGGTAATGCACACACTCAGGCGTGGGGTGGCGGGCGACCGCGACAATCGCCCGCTGACTACTCAGATTTGCGCCTGGCCACCGTCAACAAACAGCTCGATACCGTTAACGAAACTGGCGTCATCGGAGGCCAGGAACAACGCGGCGCTGGCAATTTCGTCAGCTTCACCGACACGCCCCATGGGGATCAGCGAAGCCATGTAGTCGAGCAAGCCCTGCTGCTGAGCGGAATCTGGGCCGGCCAATTCAACCAGGCCAGGCGTGCGGGTGGCGCCGGGGCTGATGGTGTTGATGCGCACCTGGCGGTCTTTCAAGTCCAGAATCCAGTTGCGGGCAAATGAACGCACGGCGGCTTTGGACGCGGCGTAAACACTGAAGGCGGCGGTGCCCGAGCTGCCCGCCGTAGAGCCGGTGAGAATCACCGAGGCTTTTTGGGCCAGCAGTGGCAGTGCCTTTTGCACAGTGAACAGCACGCCTTTTACGTTGCGATTGAAGGTGTCGTCGTACTGCTGTTCAGTGATGTCACCCAGTGGCAGCATCGATCCACCACCCGCATTGGCGAACAGCACATCGATTCGGCCGTGGGTTGCGCCAATCTGGCGATACAACGCGTCCAACTGATCAAGGTTGGCGGAATCCACCTGAACGCCGGTGGCGTTGCCAACCGCGGCGACAGCGGCGTCCAGTTCGGCTTGACGACGGCCCGTGATATAGACGTGAGCGCCTTCCTGAGCGAAGCGTTTGGCAGTGGACAGACCGATGCCTGAGGTGCCGCCGGTAACCAATGCAATTTTGCCTTCGAGTTTGTCAGTCATGGTGTTTCTCCCGTATTTCGAATGAGTGAGTTGCGGTGTGGGAGAAGCTTATCGACGGGAAAAAACTTTCAAAATAGAATTGTCTGAAACCTATCGTTGCAGAAATGAAATGAGCAGACTTCCGGATTTCGAAGGGTTGGCGATGTTTGCCAAGGTAGCCGAAGAGGGCTCGTTCGCTGGTGCGGCACGGGTCATGAGCGTGTCGGTGCCGACGGTATCGCGAGCTGTCGCACGGTTGGAGGAGCGTCTGGGCGGGCGCTTGTTCAACCGCACCTCGCGGCAACTGGCACTCACCGAGTTCGGCGCGAGCATGGCGGCCAAGGCGGGTGAGATTTATCGGCAGGCTGAAGAGGTGGAAAGCGAGGCTCAGGATTTATCGGTCCAGCCCCGCGGCCAAGTACGCTTGGCGATACCCATGTCGTTTGGCTTGCGTTGGGTGGCACCACTGATGCCGCAGTTGCTGCGCCAGTATCCCGAGCTGTCGATTGACCTGCACCTTTCGGATGCCTCGGTTGACCTGATCGCCGAGGGCTTTGATGCGGCGTTACGCATCGCCGTATTACCGGATTCCTCGCTGGTTGCAAGGCGCCTGTGTGCCGTCACTCAATACCTGGTCGCCTCGCCGGCTTATCTGGACGCTTATGGCCATCCTTGCCACCCCCGCGAACTCGCGTCCCGCACGTGCCTGAGTTATGCCTACCGGGCCCGCAGCCAAGTGTGGCGGTTCACCCATAAAGACGGCAGCGAAGAAGACGTGGTGCCCAGCGGCCCGTTAAGAGTGACCAACTCGGATGCGTTATTGCCAGTGTTGCTTGAGGGCTTGGCTATCGCCGAACTCCCGGAATTTATCGCCAGCGAGTACTTGAAAGACGGACGCTTGGTCGTGGTGCTACCGGAATGGAGCATGGCCCGTGGCGGTTTGTATTTCGTCACCCCCTCGGCGCGTACACGGCCAGTGAAAATCAAAGCGCTGTCGGACTTTTTTGCCGAACATCTAAGCCAGCCTGAATGGCGATGGCCGTCATGAGACGTTGGCTTTCAATTATGAAACGATGATTTTCATTAACGTCTATTTTTGAAATCAAAGGGATCTCCTAACGTGATCAGGTCAGCACCTGCAGCGTGCCCATCCCTTATGCGTTTCGGAGAAAGTCGTCATGAAAAATGCCGTGGAATTACTTCAAAACTACCTGGATGCCATCCAGACGCCGCATCGGGCGGCAGCACTTTTCGCGGAGGATGGCGTGCTGGAGTTGCCCTACCTGGAGTCGCTGGGCATACCCCACCGTGTGCAAGGCCCCGCCGCCATTGAGAATTTCATCGGCTCATTGCTCGGTAAAGTGCCGGACTTCAAATTTCGCAACGTTCATTTTCTGATCGACACACCCGACCAGGCGTTTGCCGAATACAGCGTAGAGGCCCTGGTGCCTGCCACGGGGCGCATCTACCGGCAAATGTACGCCGGCCGCCTGGTGGCCAAGGACGGCAAAATTCAGCTGCTGCGCGAATCCCTGGATACCGTGGCCGCTGCCAAAGCGTTCGCGCCGGTTGATTCAGAGCGAGACCAATAAATCGCGATTATCCCGGTAGGGCGGGCAGGGACTGGTGCTGGCATGGATCACTTCCCTCAGTGGGCGTTCGAGCGCAGATAATGATGCAGTTCCTCACCCACTATTTCGAACGCCTTGGCGATCCGTTTGATTTTGCGCAAGTCACTGTGCATCGCGATCCACACTTCGACCTCGAAGCCGAAGCTGTCTGGCAATACGTGAATCAGCCCATGACTTATGGCGATAGGTATCGGGCAAAGACCGAAGCCCAATCCCGCTTTCAATGCAGCCAGTTGCGCAAGGTGGTGATCTGTGGCAATCGCGAAATGCTGATCGGCTTCACACAGCCCGGCTTCGACCAAGCGACGCAAGTCAGCTGAGCGACGGTCTGGCCCGATCAGCGGCCGCTGGCGCAGCGACGTCAGGCTGACGGGCTCACCATAACGCTCCAGGCACTCGGCACTGGCATGGACGCCGATCCGCAAGCTGCCGACCCGCCGCACCACGATATCGGCCTCCATCGGACGCATCAGGCGTACGGCTATATCCGATTGCAGCCTGGCGATGTCTTCCAGTGCGTCGCCGATGCTCAGTTCGAGCTTCAGTCCAGGATGGTCGTAATGGAAGTTCCGCAGTAAAGCGGGCAATACCTCCACTCCCAGCAACTCGCCACAGGTCAGCCGCACCGTGCCGTGGTCCACCGACGTTTCAGCGCTGGCCGCCCGGTTGAAGGCTTGCGCGGCGAGATCCATGGCCTCGACATGATCGATGAGGCGCTGCGCCCCACTCGTAGGCGTCAGGCCTGAGGGCGTGCGGGTGAACAGGCTCAAGCCGAGTGTCTGCTCAAGATGATCGAGGCGTCGGCGGGCCGTGGCCTGCGCAATCCCCAACAACTTCGAGGCACCGCTCAGGCTGCCCGAGCGCAGCACCGCAAGGAACACCTGCTGGCTTTCCCATTCAAGACCGCTCATACATTCTTGACCAACAGCTGCTCCTTTTTTGCTCTTCTGCTCGGGCGAGTGAAAAGCGATCATGCGCGCCGAACTTATCCGGGCGTCATTGTAAGGAGTCAACGCATGAGATTCACCGGTCAGTGTCTATGTGGACAGGTCAGCATCGAAATCGAGGCGCAGCAACTGCCACCGCTGTATGCCTGTCATTGTCTGAACTGTCAGCGTTGGAGTGGCAGCGCGTTCGGCCTGCACGTGCTATGCCCGGCTTCGGCAGTGCAGGTGAAGGGCGAAACGGCGACCTTTGTACACGAGCACCAAGGGCATACCTCCACGCAACATGCCTGCGGCGAGTGCTACACCCGACTGTTCAACGAGACCAGCGCCGCGCCCGGTATGCGTGTGGTGCGGGGCGGCGTGTTGGAAGGTTCGGAACACTTCACGCCGGTGGCGCATATCTGGACGCGACGCAAACAACCCTGGCTGGTTCTGCCGCAAGGCGTTGCACAATGGGAAGAGAGCCCGACGCCCCAGGCGTTTGCCAGCGTACTCGGGTAAAGAAGCGAGATGGTGGCTTAACAATACTCACCAACGCTTGTACGTTGCCCCTTGGATAAGGGGGCAACACACTTCATCTCTATTGATCGAATCAAATCATGCGGCCTCCAGCGCTGGTCAAAAACGCCTGTTCTGGGGCCATACAGCTGAACGATCACCAAGATGCCTTTGTTCCGTTGCGATCCTTATCCAGGTTCTTGCCTTCAGCTTGCGATTACGGCCCAAGAGCTGAGGGACAGTTATCAGAAATGGAAATAGGATCTTAATTTTTCATACCTTTTCTGGCCGATCTCATTTCCTCTGCTAGGTTTTTCTAACGAACAATCTTCCATCAGAAGATTGATTCACCGAGAAACCGTCCCAAGCAAGGATGCCTTCCGTATGAACAAAACACCTTTATTCGCCAGCGGTCTGTTCGCTACCGCGGTATTGCTCGGCGCGGTTGCCGTGCAGGCACAGACCTCGCCAGTAGTACAGGTATCCGGCCCCGAAGCCGATGTGAAGGTGACCGAAACCTACGTACGGATGATGGCGCGGGAGGCGTATTTCTGGGGTTGGCCGATGGCCAATATTTATAATCGCCGCCTGAAGTTCAAGGATCTGCCGCAGGCCGGGTTGATGGGGGGCATCGTGCCCGTGGCGCCGATCAACCATCTGTCGATGCTCACCGACTACATTTCACCGGGGGAACGCCTGGTGGCTTGTCCGAACCAGGATGTGGTCTACGGTGCGGGCAGCATTGCGCTGGATATCGAACCGGTGGTTTTGCAGGTCCCGGACTTTGGCGACCGGTTTTGGGTTTATCAGGTGGTGGACCTGCGCTCCGACAGCTTCGCCGAGCTAGGAAAGATGTACGCCACCAAACCGGGCTTCTATCTGTTGGTGGGGCCGGACTGGAACGGCAAGGTGCCTGAGGGCATCACCCAGGTCTTTCGTGCAAAGACCAATACCGGTTTCGTGATTCCGCGGGTGCTCCAGGACGATACGGCCGAAGATCGCAAGGCCATCCAACACTATTTGTCGGGCATCGACATGTACCCGCTGTCCAAATACGACGGCAAACTCAAGCAGCGTGACTGGAGCCAGTCGCCGAAATTCCCTGCCGAGGCGTCGGGTGACGAGGAAACGCGTTGGGTGCTCCCGGAAAAGTTCTTCGATGAGCTGCCGGCGATTCTCAAGGACGCCAAACCGCTGCCGGGAGAAGAGGCGCGCTATGCGCAATTGGCGGTGCTGGCACAAATCGCCCAGCGCGATCCCGAGCTGAAAAAAGCCATGATCGACGAGGCGCAAAAGTCTGATGCAGACGTGGTCAAGCCGTTGTTGCAGTTCCGCAACTACGGGAAGCAATTGCCCAATCACTGGAGCACCATCGATAACGGCGCAGCGTTTGGCACCGACTACTTCCTGCGCACGGCGGTTGCCCGGTCAAACATCTTCGTCAACAAACAGATCGAGACCAAGTACTTCTATCAGGATCTGGACGAGTCCGGCGTCCGACTCAACGGCGCGCAGCGCTACAGCGTGACCTTCCCCAAAGGCGCGCTGCCACCGGTCAAGGGTTTCTGGTCGCTGACGCTGTACAACCAGCAGCATTTCTTCGCCGAAAACTCGTTGGGGCGTTATTCCCTCGGCACCAAGAACAAGTCGCTCAAGACCAACGCCGATGGCTCGCTGACGCTCTATGTGCAGAGCGATTCGCCGGGCGCCGACAAGGAAAGTAACTGGCTCCCGGCGCCGAAGGGCGCGGACTTCTCGCTCTATGTTCGCGCCTACTGGCCGGAAGCGGCCGCGATGAATGGCCAGTGGACGCCACCGGCGGTGGTCAAGGTCAACTGAACCGATTTTCCAACTGTGTTCATAAGGACAGCCGATGAACCGTTTGCGCACCTCACTGATGGCCTTGGCCGTAAGCCTCTCCCTAAGCGGCCTCGCCGATGCCGCGACGCGTTATGAAGAACTGGCCAATCAGCCTTTTGAAAAAGGCTTCCCGACCGAAGCGACCGCACGCAGCCTGATCGAGGAGCTGGTGTTCCAGCGCGCCGTGCAGTCGTATCTGTGGGCCTTGCCGGCGATCAACATATGGTCGATGAAGGAAGCGTCGGAGAAGCAGTTCGGCGCGGGCTACAACATCCTGCCGACCTGGAAAAAACGCATCAACGCCAAGACTCTGGTAACCACACCAAATTCCGACCTGGTCTACGCCATGAGCTATCTGGATCTGGCGAAGTACGGCCCGTTGGTGGTTGAAGCACCGCCCGGTGTGCAGGGCATGTTCGATGACTTCTTCCAGCGCCCGATTGTCGGGCCGACCATCGACGGCAGAACCTGGCGCGGTGACGTTGGCCTGGCGGGTCCCGACAAGGGCAAGGGCGGCACCTATGTGCTGCTCCCGCCTGATTACAAGGGGCCGGAGCCGACCGAGGGATTCGTCTATCGCTCGCGCACCAACAACGTGTTCCTGTTCTGGCGCACCTTTTTCAAGGATCCGAAAGACCTCAGCGTGCCGGTAGCCGAAGTCGAGCGTACGAAGATTTATCCGCTGGGCAAGAAGGACTCGGCCCTGCCGATGCAATTCCCCGACGCCACCGGCGCACCGATCAACATGCTGTTCCCCGAAGACGGTCGCTACTTCGACATGCTCTCGCGTTTCATCGACGCCGAAGCCGTCGATCCGGCGGACATGGACATGCGCGGCTTCCTGCACACCCTGGGCATCGAGAAGGGCAAGCCCTTTGCCCCGGATGCCGAGCGGCGCAAGCTGCTGGATGACGCCGCGCGCACCGCGTTCAAGATGAGCAAGGTGGTGACCAGCCACTTGCTGTACAAAGAGCCGGGTGGTCTGTACTACAAGGATCGCCAATACGTGAACACCTTTGCCGGAGAGAATACCGAGTTCCAGTCCAGCGGCAGCTTCACCAATCTTGAGCAGCGCGTGGCGTTCTTCACCTCGGCCTATTCCGACAGCCCGGGCATGGTCATGAACATGGTCGGCGCCGGCGCCAAGTATCCCGCCACCACCCGCGACGCCGAGGGCAAGTTCCTTGACGGCGCCCAGACCTACAAGCTCAACCTCCCGGCCAATGTCCCGGCGGCGTTGTTCTGGTCGGTCACCGCCTACGACAACCTCACGGCATCGGGCCTGGACAACGGCCAGCCGTTCCCGTCCCTCAATCAGATGGATAAACCGGCGCAGAACAGTGACGGCTCCACTGACATCTACTTCGGCCCGACATCGCCGGGCGAGGGCAAGAACTGGATCAAGACCGTACCGGAGAAAGGCTTCCTTGTGATCGTGCGGTTGTATGGGCCGAAGCAGGCGTTTTTTGACCAGAGCTGGAAACCAAGTGATCTGATCAAACAATAGAAGCGCCCCAGACGTGAACAATTGGACCCTGCGCCTTCAGTACGCCTGGTGAAATGGAGTGCAAATCGATGCAATCGATAAGGATTCGATCAAGTCTGACACTCTGCGGGGCGGTGCTCAGTGGCTTGGCCTGTGCCGCCAGCCCTCTGCCGAAACTGGGTTCCCCGTCAGTTGCAGGGGCCAAGGTCGATCCGGAAAAATGCCACCAGCTACAACAGGACTTCGACATTGACCTGAAAGAAGTGGTCAAGGCCGGCTGCGAACCGTCCACCGAACAGATATCCAGACTGATGGACAACCCGGTGGGCAACCTTGTCCTGCTGTTCAACCAGTACGATTACACCGCGCTCAAAGGTCCGCACAGCAACGGCACACGGATGCTCGGCAAATACAGTTTCATGCCGACTTTTCCGATCTCTCTTGGTGAAGACTGGAACCTGATCAATCGCCTGCCGATCAGCTACGTCAGCGCCCCGGTCAACCGCAAGGCCGGTAACCTGATTGGCATGGGCCCCAACGAGATTCTGCACGATCGCGGTGACTTCACCTCGGTCGTGCAGGACCCGTTCGACCGTACCAGCGGTTTCGGCGACCTGGCCTACGTTGGTGTGTTTTCGCCCAAGGAGCCGATCCGCTTTGCCGGGGGTGGCAAGATGGTCTGGGGCTTCGGCCCGACCGCGATGTTTCCGACTGCCGAAGAAGACGTGCTCGGTACGGGCAAATACTCGCTGGGCCCGGCGTTCGTCGCCGCGTACCTCGGCCCGGACTGGACCCTTGGCGTGTTCCCGCAGCACTGGTGGTCGGTTGGCGGTGATAGCAAGCGCAAGGACGTCAGCCTGACCAATGTGCAGTATTTCATTCAGCGGGCGATTCCCGGGCCGGAACAATGGCGCATCGGCATGACTCCCAACGTCACGGTCAACTGGAAGGCCGAGGGCGGCAACAAAGTCACGTTTCCCATCGGTATCGGCGCTGGGCGAATTTTCAATTTCGGCAAGTTGCCGGTGAGGATCTCCGGGGAAATTCAGTACTCGGCGATTCATCCGGATGACCTGATCAGCAGCCGCTGGAATTTCCGGCTGTCGTTCATTCCGGTCATACCTACCTTTATGTTTTGAAGATTACCCCAAGCCGGGGCGTGCATGCGGGGGCATCAGAGCAGAGGGTTTGTGGGGCAGGGCGCTCAATCGCCGAGAGTAAGGACTGTCGCTTGGCTACAACAGGCGCTGGTGCGTGCTCAGCACATAAGTCACGCACCAGACTCGTTTGAATAATTACCACTGACCGCTTCCGAGGCAGGCGATTATTTCCCAGCCACTGAATTCCCACCAGGAATAGCGCTCATCAGAGCAACTTCTGGCCAGGCTGGCCGTCTGGATTTCTCCAGCTTTCTGTTGTGTTGAGAAAGGCGTGTCAATCGAGGCGGTCGCCTGCTTGACCGTCTGTGGAGCACTGATGGTCGTTGGATGAACGGCAGCGTTTGTGACCGTTGCGGCGAGAGCGAGTGTCGCGGCGATGGCCAGGGTAGTCATGGACTTTTTCATGTTCGAATCCTTTCAGTTAGCTGACAGCGGGCTTAAACATTGGCCCCGACCTGCCTTCTGAACAGATCGGGCATTCGCGTAATGTCACGCCAGAAAAGCCTATCACTGCGCTATCTGCGGAACAGTCGCACAACTGTGCTATTGACAGTTTTGAACCGTTGGTATTTACAGCGCCGCAACTGATGCAGCGCTCCATTCCATGATGTTATTGCTGCAAATCATGCATTAATGTCGTGCAGTCAGCCCGTCTTGTTCGTCGGTAAGTCAGTTCTCACACTAGCGGCATCTGTTTGGAAGACTTCTGACCTTAGAGGAAACGACCATGGTATCCGCTATCCGCTTTAATCAGTTCGGCGCGCCTGATGTGTTGAGTCTGGAAACGTTGAGCGAACAATTGCCCGGGCCAGGTGAGGTCTGGATTGAACAGGACGCCATCGGGGTCAACTTCCTCGATGTGACTCAACGCAAGGGTGCGGTGCCTGTTGCGCTGCCATCCGGACTCGGATTGGAGGGGGCCGGGCGAGTCGTCACCGTGGGTGAGGGCGTCAGCAATGTGCACGTTGGTGATAGGGTCGCTTATGCTACTGGGCCCATTGGCTCATATGCTTCGGCCCGACTTTATCCAGCCGAGCGACTGGTGAAGATACCCGACGCCTTGTCGTTCGATGATGCCGCAGCTGTCATGTTCAAAGGCATCACTGCGCAGTACCTGTTAAAAACCACCTATCCAGTGGCACAGGGCACCACAGTTCTCATCTATGGCGTGGCTGGAGGATTGGGGGAAATCATGGTGCCATGGGCCAAGCACTTGGGGGCGACCGTGATTGGTGTGGTTTCAAAACTGGCCAGCGTCGAAAAAGCGCTGAGATCCGGTTGTGATGAGGTGTTGGTATTCAATGCCGACAACCTGGCGTCTGAGGTCAGCCGTCTTACCCAGGGCAGAAAGGTTGACGTGGTCTACGACCCTATTGGCCGTGCGTCTTTCCAGGCGTCTTTGGATAGTCTCCGGCCACGCGGGCTGATGGTTTCGTTCGGGGCCTCGTCAGGTGCGCCCTCGGCTGTAGAACTGTCGACGCTCAATGCTAAAGGCTCGCTGTTCCTCACACGTCCTTCACTGGCAGCACACACCGCCAGTGCCTGTGAGTACCAGGAACGGGCGCAGGATGTGCTGGCCGCCATAGGCGCAGGTATTATCAAGCCCAGGATTTGGGCCAGCTACGCTCTGAAAGATGCATCGCAGGCGCATACGGCATTGGAGTCGGGGCAGTCATCGGGGGCGATCATTCTAAAACCATGAATCTTGATGTTCTGAATAGTCAGCACAGTGACGAAATCGCTGCGTTTCTGGCCGTTGCCTCCCAAGGCTCGTTTGTCGCTGCAGGTCGGCTCCTGCAGCGACACCCAACCGTCGTATCGAAACGACTGGCCGCCATGGAAAAGCGCCTCGGTGTGCGTCTCGTCGAGCGTTCAACCCGTCAGGTTCGAATTACGCCAGTAGGTGCCAAGCTTGAGCAGCATCTGCGCTCGGCCATCAACCTGATGAATGAAGCGCAACAGCAGGCGACGCAAGGTGCCAGCGAAGTTCGAGGAACGTTGCGGCTTGCACTGCCGGCAGCCATGGGACGGCGCTGGCTTGGTCCGATGTTGCCGGAGTTTCTCAAGGAACATCCGCACGTTTCGATCCTCGCAGACTATAGCGAACGCCTGGTGGACATCATCGACGAAGGATTCGACGCTGCGATCCGAATCGGAGAACTGGAAGACAACCGACTGATCGCCAAACGGTTAAGTGACCACCGCCGGATCCTCGGCGCTTCGCCCGCTTACATAGAAAAGCATGGCATGCCCGACCATCCACACGATCTGATCAAGCACAATTGCCTTCGCTTTAGTGGCCTTGCGTCTTTTCCGCAATGGAGGCTTTTTCGCGGCAGCGAGTTGCAAACAGTCGCGCCAAAAGGAAACCTCACGGCCAACGACAGCGAATCGTTACTTGCCGCCGCTTGCGCTGATTCAGGGATACTCGGCGCAGGCGAATGGCTGATGCGCCATGACATTGCTGCAGGAAAATTGCTTCACGTTCTTCCGGACTGGCAACTCGACACCGCTGGTGGGGTTTACCTGGTCCGGCCGTCAGCCAAGTTTCCCAGCGCCGTTGTAATAGCTTTCAAACAGTGGATCGAGTCAAAGTTTACCCCTGCGCCTCCATGGGCTATTTGCCGGCCTGATTGAAATCCACTTCAAAAATTGCTGGCCTCTTGGTTAAAAGCTCTCCAACTCTAAATAATCTGAACCCCGCCCGAACGCCCACGCCTAACGATCAGCTTGTGTTCATTCGCACAGGCCCGGTGCCAATACCGGCACATTCCGAGAGGTGGTCAACGTGGCTAAAGACGAGAAGAAGAGCAAAAAAGACGATGCTTCGAAAGCCAGCAAGGACTTGAAAGACAAAAAGTCTTCGCCGGAAAAGAAATCAGCGGCAGCTTCGGCGCTTTCCAAGTCCTCTGACAAGAAAGACAAGAAGAAAGACGCCGAACCGAAAAAGTCTGCGAAAAAAGCCGATAGCAAGCCGGAAAAGGCCAAGGATGCTAAGAAGGCTGACAAGCCGGCGAAAAAGAACAAGTAATACCTGCGACTCGCCAGGGCTTTACGCCCTGGCATCCCTCAGATCGTTCTTCAAGCCGTTTCTTCAACCCTGCGCGCATCCCCCAACGAATCACGCTGCATCGACTGCAGGTTTTTCTCGATGGTTTCGCACAGTGCTTCCATCTGGATTTGGTGCTCGCTATGGCGAAACGGGCTTTGCAGGTCAGTACCGATGCGTTCGATGGCCAGCAGCATGAAGCCCACCACCGTCGAGGCCAGCGGGGTGAACCAACCCAGCGATTCCACCAGCCCCACCGGCACAATCAGGCAGAACAGCGAGATAAACAGGCGCGGGAAATACACGTAGGGGTAGGGCAGCGGGGTATTGGCGATCCGCTCCATCCCGCCCTGGCTGTTGGACAGATCGACCATCGTCGATTCCAGCCGTGCCAGACGAATGCTGTCCAGGCGCCCGGCTTTGTATTCCCGGGCGAGCAGCGCTGCGGAACCGGTGAGTATGTCGTTGGCAAAGTTGTTGGTGGTGCCGCTGCGGGCGAATTCATCGGCCGGGATGAACGCGCGGACTTCCTCCGGGCAGGGCTGACCTTGCAGATGCGCTGCGAGGCAATTGACGTACGCCACATGGCGGCGCAACAGCGTCGCCTTCACCGGGTTCACTTCGTTGTCGGGATCATCCAGCAGCGTCAGCACCTGCCGGGCGAAGCTGCGCGAGCTGTTGATCATCATGCCCCACAGCGTGCGCGCTTCCCACCAACGGTTGTAGGCGCTGCTGTTGCGGAAACTGATCAGCACCACCAGCGCCGAACCGAGCAGCGTCAGCGGCATCAGCGGCAAGTTGATCTTGGCGTTGAGGAACAACATGAAATCGACGGTGACGGCGATGTCCCAGAGCAAGAGCCAGAACAGCGACCAGCCCACGTAGCCCATGGTCTTGATGATCAAACGGTATTTTTTGACGATGGCTGCTTTCAAACGGAAACCTCGTGGCGAGCGGTAAGCGTTAACGCCCTAGCTCCGACGCTGGTTCGGGGGTAAAGGTTCGGTGTCGAGTGAGCTTCTTGGTTACGACAATTTTCAGGCAATAAAAAACCCGGTCATTACGCCGGGTTTTTTATTGCCTGCAGTTCTGCCAGAAGTCAGAGCGAAGCTTTCACCTGCAAGCCAAACACCAACGCATTGTCGATGTCCTGCCCGGAAAACGCGCCCGGTTCAATGATGTATTGCATGTTCGGGCGCAGCGTCAGCCAAGGCGTGGCCTGGTAGCCGTAGCCGAGTTCGATCAACTGCTCGCCACTGTCCAGGTTCGGGAACTGCGTGCCATTGGCCATGGCGGCGTCCTGCTGTACGTCGCGGCTGCGCGGGTTAGGCACGGCGCGGCCATAGCCCAGAGCGACGGTGTCACGCGGGCGACCTTCGAACGGTTTGTACAGCACCAGACCGGTGCCGTACCACTTGCTGAATGGCGAAGCCGCTTCGCTGGCCGCCGAGTATTGGCCGAACGCATGCAGGCTGCGGCCCTCGGACGTTGGCGAACTCCATACGGCCTGATCGATCAGCAGATAGTGACCGCCACGGCCGGAGACTTCCTTGTCGCTGCCGATGCGTTTCACGTCGGAGCTGTCGTAGTAGTAACCGAGCTTGTATTCGCCAGGCAATTGGCCCGCGTGCTTGTAAACCAGTTCGATCGGCACCACGGTGCCGGTGGTGTGTTTCGGGCCCAGATGCCAAGCGCGGCTGGAGTTGCCGTTGCTTTCCGGATCGACGTTGAACGCGGCCACGCGCAGTTGCCAGGACGGCGACAAGTCGTATTTCACCCGCACACCCAGGTGTGCGTTCGGGTAATTGGTCCAGCCGCTGCCGCCGGACATGTTCAGCGGATGGCCGCAGAAACCGGCGTTCATGAAGTTGCACAGAATGCCGCTGTCGAGGCCGCCGAGGTCGTTGCCCATGGCCATGTAACCCAGCTTCACGTTGAGCGCCGGGGTGAACAGGCTGCGCTCGTAGCTGAGTTCCGTCAGGCGGGTGTAGAGGCCGCCGTAGTTTTCCTGGATCGGCAGACGGTTGCCGACCAGGTCTTCGGAGGCGCTGTTGCCGCGGCGGTCGTTGATGGTCAGCTGAACCTTGCCGGCGTTCTCTACGCCATACAACTTGCTCAGGTCGAACTGCGCGCCGAGCTTGATGTTCTGCGAATAACGACCGGAGCGGTGCAGGCCGCCGTCGGCGTTGTAAGCCATTTCGCCGGTGTAATCGCCGGTGAACTTGATCCCGTCTTCGTCCATCTGGTGGCGCAGGCCACCCCAGTCACCGGTCAGGGTGTTGCGGGTCAACAGGTTCGAATCGGTATCGGCGAAGGCGGGCAGGGTGGTGCAGGTCAGGCCCAACAGCACGCCGTTGACCCAGCCGTTACGAGTAAAACCAAACATGGAGATCTTCCTGCTCAAAGCGGTAGCAATATCGGAAAGCGGCGCGGCACCCTCAGGTGCCGCGCGCAAAAAGAAAGCGCCCGTGTTCAGCACGGGCGCTGCGGTTTACGGCAAGGCGTAAGCCATCACGTAATCGCCGCGATCGGTCGACTGACGTGCACCACCGGCGGTGATGACGATGTACTGCTTGCCGGTCTTCGGCGAAACGAAGGTCATCGGCCCGCCCTGACTGCCAACTGGCAGACGCGCTTTCCACACCTCTTCACCGTTGCCGCTGTTGAAGGCGCGCAGGTAGAAGTCTTGAGTACCGGCGATAAAGATCAGGCCACCTTGGGTCGACAGGGTGCCGCCGAGGGTCGGCAGACCGATCTTGATCGGCAGGTGCATGCGGATGCCCAGCGGACCTGTGTCTTCAACGGTGCCGACCGGAACCTGCCAGGCAACTTTCTGGGTCTTCATGTCGATCGCGGTCAGAGTGCCGAACGGCGGAGCCTGGCACGGAATGCCGGCCACCGACAGGAAGCGGTTTTTGTTCACCGCATACGGCGTGCCTTTGAGCGGTACCGCGCCCATGCCGGTGTTCAGCGCTTCACCACCGGACGAGGCCTGCGCCTTGTTCTGCGACGGGATCATCTGAATCCACAGACCCAGGCGCATGTCGTTGACGAAGATGAAGCCGTGCACCGGGTCAGTGGAGATGCTGCCCCAGTTCATGCCGCCCAGCGAACCCGGGAAGCTCAGGGATTTATCGGTACCCGGCGCGGTGTACAGGCCGTCGTAACGCATCGATTTGAAATCGATCCGGCACAGCAACTGGTCGTACGGGGTGGCGCCCCACATGTCCGACTCAGTCAGATGCTGGGCACCGATCTGTGGCATGCCCACCGATTTCGGCTGGGTTGGCGAGTACGGTTCGTTCGGGATGTTCGCGGCTTTGACCGGGACTTCTTTAACCTCGGTCAACGGTTTGCCGGTGGCACGATCGAGCACGTAGATCTGCCCGGCCTTGGTGCCGATGACCAGCGCCGGAACGCTTTTGCCGTCCTTGGTGAAGTCGATCAGGCTCGGCTGCATCGGCAGGTCGAAGTCCCAGAGATCGTTGTGCACGGTCTGGAATACCCAGCGTTCATCACCGGTGGTGGCGTCCAGCGCGAGGATCGAGGCGCCGTAGGTGTGATCGAGTTTGCTGCGCTCGACACCATAGATGTCAGTGGACGAGCTGCCCATCGGCAGGAACACGGTGTTAGTCGCCGGATCGTAGGACATCGGCGCCCAGCTGTTCGGCGTGCTGCGTACATACGTGCTGCCGTCGGCCGGGGCCTTTTTGTCCTGCGGATTGCCCGGGTCGAAGGCCCAGCGCATGGCGCCGGTGATTACGTCAAAACCACGGATCACGCCGCCCGGCATGTCGGTTTGTACGTTGTCGGCTACACGACCGCCGACCACCACAGTGGTACCGGCCATCAACGGCGCGGAGGAGAGCTGGTAGTAGCTGTCCGGCACGTCACCGAGACCGGCCTTCAGGTCAACCTGACCGTTGTTGCCGAAACCCTGGCAGAACTCGCCGGTGTCGGCATCGACCGCGATCAGGCGGGCGTCGATGGTGTTGGTCAGCAGACGGCGCTGGCAATTGGCGGCCGGCGCCGGTTTGGCTTCGATGATGCTCGAATTGCTTGGTTGAGCGATGCTTTTCGTCGCATCGAAATAGGCCATGCCACGGCAACGCTGCCAGACTTTCGACTGGGCGTTGATCGCGTTCTTCCACAGCTCTTTGCCGGTGTCGGCATCCAGCGCGATCAGGTTGTTGTGCGGGGTGCAGATGAACACTTTGTTGCCGATCTGCAGCGGAGTGAGCTGGTCTTCGGCACCGTTGCCATCGCTCTCGGCGACGTCACCGGTGTGGTAGGTCCACGCCACTTTCAGCTTGTCGACGTTATTGCGGTTGATCTGGTCCAGCGCAGCAAAGCGGCTGCCGCCCTCGGTATTACCGTAGTGCGCCCAGTCTTTTTGCGCCTTGTCTGGCTCAACCGGGGTCAGGCCCGGGCCAGTGCCGGTGGCAGCGACGGTCGGGTGCGCAACGAACATATTGCCGGCAGCCACCGCCAGTCCCACGGCCAGGACAGCGGCAACGCCGTAAGCGCCACGACCCGGAACATCACCGTTGGCACGCTTGAGCAGCGGATAGACCAGCGTCACCGCCAGACCCACGGCGCTGAACATGAACAGACGCGAGAACACCGGCCAGAACACCAGCCCGGCATCGCTCACCGCCCAGATCGCTGTCCCGACCAGAAACGCCGCGAACAGCCAGGCGCCGGCCGTCTTGAAGCGAGCGATCAGCAGACCGGAAACGGCCATCACCAGACCACCCACAAGGAAGTACCACGACCCTCCCAGGCTGACCAGCTTCACTCCGCCAGCCGCAAGTGCCAGGCCGAGCAGGGCGATGATCACCCCCAGCCCGACCAGAATGAATTTTGATATGCCCGAGAGGCGTTGACTCTGCTTCACGTTGAATGTCCCGTTGAAATGAGGCGTGCATTATATAGATAGGTAACTACCTAGTTAAATCACTAATTCAGTAATGAACTGTTGTTCATTGCGAAATCCCCGTCCTGAGCGGGGACCTGCGCTTTCAAGGGGTTGCAAAGATATTTTGAATGCCTGAAAAAGAGCCTTTTTGTCAGAAAAAATGCGAGTTATGACAGCTGCCGTCATCAACCACGGTTATTGCGCAGAATCGAGAAATTCAACGCCGCCGCCACACACAACCAGGCCAGATACGGAAACAGGATCAACCCGGTGATCAAATCCAGGCGCAATGCCATAAACACCATCACCGCGACCACCAGCCACAACAGCAGCAGAATCACCATGGCGGCGGCCACCTGATGCGCGCCGAAGAACACCGGCGTCCACAACGTGTTCAAGGCAATCTGCGCGGCCCATAGCGCCAGTACTGTCTGACTGCCAGGAATCAGACTCAAGCGATAACCGGCCCAGGCCAGCAATAGATAGATTATTGTCCAGGCCACCGGAAACGCCCAGTTGGGTGGAGTAAATCCGGGTTTATTGAGCCCTTCGTACCATGGCCCGGGCTTGAAAATCACCCCGGTAGTCGCCGCAGCGCCGCACGCGATCAGAAAAATCAGAAACGTCACCATTTTTCACTCCTTGGCCGCAGCCACTATCTCTGGGATTACAGCGCCGCAACGGTCGCTCATTCGGATTTCATCGCCATCAGGTCGCTGACCCGCGCCACCAGCGTGTCGACGGCAAACGGCTTGGTCAGCACCTGCATGTCCGGGCCCAATTGACCGGCGCCAATCACCGCGTTTTCTGCGTACCCGGTGATGAACAGGGTCTTCAGGTTCTGGCGGATTTCCCGGCCGGCATCGGCCAGTTGCCGACCATTCATGCCACCCGGCAAGCCGACGTCGGTGATCAGCAAGTCGATGTGAATGTCCGAGCGCAACATCTTCAGCCCGACCACACTGTCAGCGGCCTCTATCAAGGTGTAGCCGAGATCGCCGAGCACGTCTGTCAGCAGCGCACGCACCGTAGGCTCGTCGTCCACCACCAGAATTGTCTCGCCAGATTTGGGCAAGGCTGCCGGCGTGTTGTCCTTGTGATCCTGATTCGGCACGGGCTCGCCATGGTAGCGCGGCAGGTAAATGCACATCTCGGTGCCCTGGCCGACCTGCGAATGCACGCGCACCTGACCACCGGACTGCTTGGCGAAACCGTAGATCATCGACAGCCCCAACCCGGTGCCCTGGCCCAGCGGTTTGGTGGTGAAGAAAGGGTCGAAGGCCTTGGCGATCACATCGGCAGTCATGCCGGTACCGGTATCGGTCACGCACAGGCACAGGTATTCGCCCTCGGGCATGTCCAGGGTGCGCGCCGTCTCGCAGTCCAGCGCACGGTTGGCCGTTTCGATGGTGATGCGCCCGCCATCGGGCATCGCATCGCGAGCGTTGATGCACAGGTTGAGCAGGGCATTCTCCAATTGGCTGGCATCCACCAGCGTTGGCCAGAGCCCCGGTGCGGCGCGGGTTTCCAGGACGATGCTGGGGCCGACCGTACGCTGGATCAGTTCGGTCATGCCGGTCATCAGCGTGTTGACATCGGTTGGCCGCGGATCGAGGGTCTGGCGTCTGGAAAACGCCAGCAGACGGTGGGTCAGGGCGGCGGCTCGCTTGACCGCGCCCTGGGCGGTCACCATGTACTTGTCGACTTCGTTCAGCCGGCCCTGACTTATGCGCGCGCCCATCAACTCCAGCGCGCCGGAAATGCCGGCCAGCAAATTGTTGAAGTCATGCGCCAGGCCCCCGGTCAGTTGGCCGACGGCTTCCATTTTCTGCGACTGACGCAGCTTCTCTTCGGCCTGCATCAACTCTGCGGTGCGCGATGACACGCGCTGCTCCAGCGTATCGTTGAGCGCGCGCAACGCGGCGATGGCGCGGTCGCGCTCCGCTTCGACATTGCGCCGCTCCTCGACATCGATCAGCACGCCGGGAAAGCGCAGCGGCGTTCCATCATCGGCACACTCAACACGGCCGTTGGCTTCGATCCACTGATATTTGCCGTCTGTGCGGCGCACACGGTACTGGTGGGAGTAGGCGCCACCACGGCCGATGGCTTCGTTGATCGCGGTGGTCAGTCCATCCTGGTCTTCGGGATGCACGGTCACCATGACTTGTTCGAGGCTCAGCCCTTCGCGGCCCAGCGCCGGGTCGAGGTCAAACACCCGGGCGAACGCTTCGTCCACGGCAAAACGGTCGGTGAGCAGGTCCCAGTGCCAGGTGCCGATGATCGCACCGGCGGCGAGCGCCAGTTGCACACGCTCGACGTTCTCCCGCGCCAGCGCTTCACTGGCACGCAAACGCTCCTCGGCGTCGCGCCGCTGGGTGACGTCGTTGAACAGGATCGCGATCTGCCGGTCGGCCGGATCGCCGACACGCACCGCGCGCACGTCGAACCAGCGTTCGAAGGTGTTGGCGTAATTTTCGAAGTTCGCCGGCTCTCCGGTTTTGGCCACATGGCCGTAGGTTTCGAACCAGAAGCTTTCCAGATTGGGCGCGAACTCGGTCACCCATTTGCCGCGCAGGTTGACCCCGCATTGGTGTTCGAACGCCGGGTTGGCTTCGACGAAGTAGTAATCGACGGGTTTATCGTCAGCGTCGAATTTGACCTTGACGATGGCGAACGCCGATTCGATGGTTTCCAGAATGGTGATGAAGCGAGCCTCGCTGCGGGCGAGCGCATCCCGACTGGCTTGCAGTTGCGCCGCCATGTCGCGATCGAGGTCAACGTCCTGCGTGTCGACCTGAGGGCACTGAAGCGCCGCGCGCAATCGCCTTACCTCTGACTCAAGCGCTTCGCGACTAAGGTGTTCAAGGGTATCCATGTGACCTGCTTTATTGAATGTTCAGGGGCTGGCTTCATAGAGCGCGTAGGCACAACGCGAGCAGTGAACGTCGCGCTCGCAGGGGACTTGAGCGCCAATCATCCGTTGACCGGGCGCGCTGTGCTTAAGTTTCACCACTCACGCATGCGAGCACTCATTTCAGATCGATTCGCCGTTATCCAGACGCGCCAACAGGTTTTGCCCGCGTTGCCACAGCGCCTCCTGTCTGGCTGGTGGCATGCGGTCGAGGTTCTTGTACATCATCGCCATGCGCTGATTGCCGCGCAGTTGTTCGCCGTGGCGCATCAGAAAATGCCAGTACAACGCATTGAACGGGCAGGCATTGTCCGCGGTACTTTCGCTGACCTTGTAGGCGCAGCTTCGGCAGTAGTCGGACATGCGATTGATGTATTGGCCACCGGCGCAATAGGGTTTGGAACCGAGGTAACCGCCATCGGCATGCATGACCATGCCCAGCGTGTTGGGCAGCTCGACCCAGTCAAAGGCGTCCATATAGATCGCCAGGTACCACTCACAGATCTGGCTCGGCGCGATGCCGGCGAGCAGGGCAAAATTGCCGGTGACCATCAGCCGCTGAATGTGGTGCGCGTAGGCGTGCTGCAGACTCTGGCCAATGGCCTGGCGCATGCAGTTCATCTGCGTAGCGCCAGTCCAGTAGAACTCGGGCAGTGGCCGGTCGTTGCCGAATGCGTTGCCCAGTGCGTAGTTCGGCATTTTCAGCCAGTACACGCCGCGCACATATTCCCGCCAGCCGATCAGTTGCCGAATGAAGCCTTCGGCAGCATTCAGGGCAATCCTGCCGGCCCAATAGGCCGACTCGACGTCACTGCACAACTGCCGCAAATCCAGCAGGCCTATGTTGAGCGCAGCGCTGATGCGCGCGTGAAACAGGAACGGTTCGTCACTGGCCATGGCGTCCTGATAGTCGCCGAATCCTGCCAGGCCAAAATCCAGAAAATACTCCCACAGCGCCTGCGCGTCGGCGTGGGTGACCGGGTAGTTGAAGTCGTCGAGTGCACCGTAATGCTGACTGAAGCGCGCCTTCACCAGATCCAGCACTTCGCCAGTGATGACGTCGTTGCCGAAACGGATAGGGTAGGGGGCTTTCACGCCTTTGGGCAGGGCCTTGCGATTCTCCGAATCGAAATTCCACGCACCACCCACCGGCGTGCCGTCGCCATTGAGCAGCAAGCGACTCTTGCGGCGCATCTCGCGATAGAAGAACTCCATTCGCAACTGCTTTTTGCCGGCGGCCCAGGCGGCGAACTCGGCGCGACTGCACAGAAAACGCGTATCCGCGTGCCAATGGATGGGCAAGCCACAGTCCCTGATTGATTGCTCCAGGCGCCAGTCCCCGCATTCGGTGACGTGCACTTCTTCGACCTGCAACCGCTGTTGCCAGCGGCGTAATTCCCCCGGCACCGAGCCGCTATTGTGCGGATCATCCAGGGTCACGTATTCGACACGAACGCCCTGATCTCGCAGGGCCTGGGCGAAATGGCGCATGGCACTGAAGATCAGGGCAATTTTTTGCGGGTGGTGCGGCACATGGCTGGCTTCTTCCATGACCTCGACCAGCAGCACAGTGTCGCGCTCGCTATCGAGCGTCTGCAAGGAAGCCAAGTCGAAGGACAACTGATCGCCCAGTACCAGGCACAACCGACGGTTCTGGTTCATTCACAGCATCCGTTTCATAGCGATGTGGTCAACGAAAACGGAATCCGCAGCTCTTCGACGGGCCCGCTATCACGCCCGCACATTTCGTCGTGCACGCATTGCTGCACCAACACGCAGGGGAATGCCGGCACAGTCTGCAGCAGGTCACGCAGATGGGTGATCGAGCGCAGATGCATCGGTTTGGCTGCATCGTCGAGCAAGGTGAACTGGCCGTGATCCAGACGGATGCGGGCCAGATAAAAACCACCTTCAAGCGACAGCAACTCCAGCTCACGTATTTCGCTGTTGGCCGCACGTTCGGTCAGGGTTTGCAGATTCATGCTTCACTCCTTGCCTATCAATTCAGCACTGTTCATTGATTTTCTCCCGCGCTCTGGCGACGGAAGAACAAGGTCACCTGACCGACTTCAACCCCGAGTTTGGACATGCGGGTGCGATTGATCAGCGTGTCTTCGTCCATCTGGTACATCCAGTCGTCCATGCTCATTTCATAGGTCGAGCCATCAACCGGCAGGTTCAGGCGATACCGCCAGTGCAGCGCATTTCCGGCGACCTGACCTGTGGCGACGCCCACCACATCACCCGCACGCCCGCGCCAGCGCCCCTGGCCCTCGGGCGTCAGGGTCCAGACGCGGCGTTGGCGCGTGCCGTCGCTGTACAGGAAGCGCTCATCGAGAATCAGGTTGTCGCCTTCACGATGGCTGACGATGTTGACCTCAAAGCGCTTGACCACTTCCCCGGAGCGCTTCTGAAACATCCCCCAGGCTTTCACGGGTTTGCTGAAAAAGCGTTGCAGATCCAGCGTCGGTTGCTGATCGGCATAGTGGCTGACATCCACGCTGCCGCAGCTTGCAACGCCGAGTGCCAGAGCCAGTAAGAGCACAAGTCGGGCCATTGCCGTTCTCCCTGAGTGCACAGGTATAGGGGTGAAAATAGGAATATCGTGCTTGTACAGTGGGGTTGCTGTGTACAGGTTTATCGCGCCTGTCGAAGGTCGGAAATCAACTTCGCCGCCCGATCAATTGCAGGAACTCCTGACGCGTCGTGGAGCTGTCGCGAAAGGCACCGAGCATCACCGAAGAGGTCATGATCGAATTCTGCTTTTCGACGCCGCGCATCATCATGCACATGTGCCTGGCTTCAATGACCACGGCCACGCCGGCGGCATCGGTGATCTGCTGGATCGCCTCGGCGATTTGCCGGGTGAGGTTTTCCTGGATCTGCAGACGGCGGGCGAACATGTCCACCACGCGCGCTACTTTCGACAATCCCAGCACCCTGCCGGTGGGGATGTACGCCACGTGTGCCTTGCCGATGAAAGGCAGCATGTGGTGCTCGCACAAGGAATAGAGCTCGATGTCACTGACGATCACCATCTCATCGCTCTGCGATTCGAACAGGGCACCGTTGGTGACATCTTCCAGACTCATTGAATAGCCGTTGCACAGATACTGCATCGCTTTGGCCGCACGTTGGGGTGTGTCGAGCAGACCTTCGCGCTCGGGATTCTCACCGACGCCGACGAGGATTTCGCGGTAATGGCTGGCTAGTAGTGGGTTCATTCAGAGTGCTCGCGGCAGTGCTGTGCGTGGGGGCCAATCCGTAGCGGAAGAGTTGTACGTAAAGAAGTGCTTTGTATAGGTTTTATTCAAGATAGGCTGAAAAAATAAACCTGACAATCAATCGGCAATCTTTTTTGTGCAGATGCGAAAACCTCGCAGCGCAGCGCGCGAGGTTGCGGGTATAGCGGGGGAGAAGAGGAAGCGCTCCCGGTGAGTGGGAGCGCTGTGCGAATTCGCGGAATTATTCGCTGTAGGTCGGGTAATCCACATAGCCTTCGGCATTGCCGCCGTAGACCGTCGCGGGATTCAGTGGATTGAGCGGCCAGTCATTGGCGATGCGCGCCGGCAGGTCCGGGTTGGCCATGAACGGACGGCCGAAAGCCACCAGATCCGCCAGGCCCGATTCAAGCAATTGCGCACCGGATTCAGCGTTGTAACGCCCGGCGTAGATGATCGCGCCACTGAAGGTATCGCGCACTGCACGGCGGAAGATTTGCGGCATCGCGGGCGCGTCGTCCCAGTCCGCTTCGGCGATGGACAGGTAGGCAATGCCCACATCCTCAAGCACCTTGATCGCTTCGATGTAAGTGGTGTGTGGGTCCTCTTCGACCATGCCCAGATAGGTGCGCGCTTCATCGGTGGTGGTGAACAGCGGCGCGAAACGTACGCCGACTTTCTCTTTACCGATGCACTCGGCGACACCCGACACCACTTCGCGCAGAAAGCGCAGGCGGTTGTGCAGCGAGCCACCGTACTGATCGGTGCGCACATTGCTGTGGGCAGAAATGAACTGGTTCACCAGATAGCCGTTGGCGCAGTGCAGTTCGATTCCGTCGAAGCCGGCGTCCATCGCATTGCGCGCCGCCTGTATATAGAGCTGAACCAGTTCCTGGACTTCATCGGTGCTCAGTGCTCGCGGCGCGGATGGCGTAACCAGCTCGCCGGCGCCCGGCGCAGTTTCGATGAACACGCTGACTCGCTCGGTGGCGATGGCGGACGCTGAAACCGGTGCCGCCCCATCAGGCTGCAGCGCGGTGTGGGACACACGGCCGACGTGCCAAAGCTGGGCGAATATCACGCCGCCCTGTGCATGCACCGCTTCGGTGACTGTGCGCCATCCGGCAATTTGCTCAGGGGTGTGAATGCCGGGAGTCCAGGCGTAGCCCTGACCGCGAGGCTCGATCTGCGTGCCTTCGGTAACCAGCAGACCGGCGCCGGCGCGTTGCTGGTAATACTCGGCCATCAATGCGTTGGCGACATTGCCCGGTTGTGTGCTGCGCTGGCGGGTGAGGGGTGGCAGGACGATGCGGTTCTTCAGGGTGTGCAGGCCCAGTTTGACGGGGGTGAAGTAAGGGCTGTTTTTCATGTGATTCCTGTTTTGGCCTTATTAGACCAGTCGACTAGTAATGCGGTAAAAAAACACCGTGCGGGATGCGCACGGTGTCTGGACGCTGGAGGGCTCAGGCCAACAGTTTCAGCAGTTTTTCGGCGACGGCTGCCGAGCTGGCAGGGTTTTGCCCCGTCACCAGTTGGCCATCGGTCACCACGTGAACCTGCCAGTCAGCGACTTTGGAGTAGCGGCCGCCGAGACGCTGGAATTCGTCTTCGATCAGGAACGGCACGACATCGGTCAGGCCTACCGCGGCTTCTTCAGCGTTGGTGAAACCGGTGACGTCCCGGCCTTGAATCAACGGCTTGCCATCGGCAGCCACCACGCGACGCAGAACGCCCGGCGCATGGCAGACGAAACCGTGAGGTTTGTTGCTGCGGTCGAACGCTTCGATCAGCGCAATCGAGTGTTTGTCTTCGGCCAGATCCCACAGTGGGCCATGGCCACCGGGATAAAACACGGCATCGAAATCCTCGGCGCTGACATCCGCCAGGCGCCCGGTATTGGCCAGCGCCTGCTGAGCAGCAGGGTCCTTGCGGAAGCGATCGGTTTCAGCGGTTTGCGCATCGGGCTCATCGCTTTTCGGATCGAGCGGTGGCTGGCCGCCGGCCGGCGATACCAGAGTGATCTGCGCGCCGGCATCCTTGAAGGCGTAGTAGGGGGCCGCGAACTCTTCGAGCCAGAAGCCGGTTTTCTTGCCGGTGTTGCCAAGCTGATCGTGGGAAGTCAGAACCATCAAGATTTTCATAGAGCGCCCTGTATTGGTCTGGTGTCCTCGACGGGTTCGTCTGCGACACCTCGGAAGGAGTGACGGCCACAGAATAGATTTATATTAGACCGGTCGTCTAGTAAATTTTTACGCCCGTGTTTCCGGGCCATCACTGTGGCAAACTCCTGCCCATCAGAAATATACGACTGGTCTAATGTTTGGTATTTTGCGCCCCATGAAACCGACCTACGACGATACCCGCCAACACCTGCTCGACACTGGCCACCGCATGATGGCCGAAAAGGGCTTCACCAGCGTTGGCCTGAGCGAGATCCTGCAGACCGCCGGTGTGCCCAAGGGCTCGTTCTATCACTACTTCAAATCCAAGGAACTCTACGGCCAGGCGTTGCTGGAAGACTACTTTGTCGGCTACCTGGCAGATATGGAGCGACGCCTGACTCTGCCCGGCCTCAGTGCCTATGAGCGGCTGATGGATTACTGGCAGGGCTGGCAGAACCGCTGCACCCTGGAAGGCCATGGTGATGAATGTCTGGTGGTGAAGTTGAGCGCGGAAGTCGCCGACCTGTCCGAGTCGATGCGCCTCACCTTGCGCGACGGCGCCGAGCGCATCGTTGCGCGCATCACGACGTGCCTGGAAGAAGGGCAGCTGGATAAAAGTTTGCCGCAGACTGACGCTCGGCAACTGGCAGAAACCCTGTACCAACTCTGGTTGGGTGCCAGTCTGTTGAACAAACTGCAGCGCACGGGGCAGTCGCTGCAGACGTCGATGGTGATGACGAAGCGGCTATTGCAGCGCTGAAAACACCCACGACCTTTCATATCGAGTACTTTTGCAAGCATCCGGCATCAGGATTTGGAGAACTTCATGCGTGACATTATCGACGGCTTTCTGCGCTTTCAGCGTGAGGTATATCCGCAACGTGTCGAGCTGTTCAAGCAACTCGCGACCTCACAAAATCCGAAGGCGTTATTCGTTACTTGCTCGGACAGTCGTGTAGTGCCTGAGCTTCTTACACAGCGCGAACCCGGTGAACTATTCGTGATCCGCAACGCCGGCAACATTGTGCCGTCGTATGGTCCCGAACCCGGTGGCGTGTCGGCTACCGTCGAATATGCAGTCGCCGTGCTCGGCGTACAGGACATCGTGATCTGCGGGCACTCGGACTGCGGAGCGATGGGCGCGATATCGCGCTGCACCTGTCTGGATCATCTTCCTGCGGTCGCCAATTGGCTGCGTCACGCGGACGCTGCGAAAGCGATCAACGCGGCGCATGAATTCGACACACCGCGCGCGAAGCTCGATGGTCTGGTTCGGGAAAATGTGATCGCGCAACTGGCGAACCTGCGCACGCACCCCTCCGTGGCCCTCGCGCTCGAGCAAGGGCGCATGAATCTGCACGGATGGGTCTACGACATCGAGGCGGGGTGCATCGATGCGCTGGATGGTTCAACCCGACGCTTTGTTCCCTTGGCTGATTCGCCGACTACCGTGGCGATCACTGCGCGTAACGGCAAGCAGATGTAACGGCTGGCCTCATCTGAAATCGCCAGACTTGTGACCTTATTCCTGTGTGGTCACAAGTTGTCAGCCCGCCATAGGATGAGTAAGCTGCTGTCATGAATCAGCTATCAATATCTGCCTCCTCGCCAAACACTCGTGGCCCGGCCGAGCACGACATTCGTGACCAGATTGTCGCCGCGGCCAATGAGCACTTCAGCCAGTATGGCTACGCGAAAACCACGGTTTCCGACCTGGCCAAGGCCATCGGTTTTTCCAAGGCGTACATCTATAAATTTTTTGACTCGAAACAGGCGATTGGCGAGGCCATTTGCGCCAATTGTCTGGGGCAAATCGTTGCAGCCGTCGAACAGGCCGTTAACGAAGAATCTCTTTCGGCGACCGAGCGTTTGCGCAGATTGGTAAAAACCGTCATTGCCACGGGTGTGAATCTGTTCTTCAACGACCGCAAGCTTTACGACATCGCGGCGTTTTCCGCCTCGGAGCGTTGGCACAGTGCCCAGGTGTATGAAGCACAGATCAAAGACTTTATTGTCGACATCGTGCGGCAAGGACGAGAAGCGGGGGAGTTCGAGCGCAAGACTCCACTGGACGAGACTGTCGAGGCGATCGATCTGGCGCTGCGACCTTTCGTCAACCCCTTGCTGTTGCAGCACAATCTGGATTTCATCGAGCAAGCGCCCACGCTGACCTCCAACCTCATCCTGCGCAGCCTCATGCCCTGACTGTCGCTGGTCAAATCTGTCAGTCGATTCGAGTCAAAACCACATCCCCCACATGACGTTTTCCGTTCCCGGCCAATGAGTGCCGGGAGGGCGCAACATTTCGCTCTTCGTGACCATTGACTGAATTGGTCACATGGATAATATGGCTTCGATGTAGTTCGATGTTCTATTCCAGTGATCTCCATAGAGTCCCAACAATGAAAAGAATAATGCTCAAGAGCCCCGTGGGCCTGGCCGTCGTGCTTGCGTCTTCCAATGTGCTGGCCGGTGGCTTTGCACTCAACGAACAAAGCATCAGCGGGATGGGGTCCGGGTTTGCCGGGCGATCTTCATCGGCCGAAGACGCCAGTACGATCTACGGCAACCCGGCGGGCATGGCGCGACTTAAACAAGAGCAGGTCAGCGTGGGGGCGGCGACATTGTTCGCCAAGTCCGATATCAGCCGGACTCGCAGTACGTTCGGTGGCAAGGAAGACGGCGACATGGTGCCCACGACCACCGTACCGATGGGCTATTACGTCAAACCCATCGATGAGCACTGGGCATTCGGCGTCGGGTTTTATGTACCCTTCGGGTTGATCACCGACTACGGCAGTGGGTTTGCCGGACGCTATTACGCCAACAAGAGCGAAGTCACCACGCTGACTTTCCAACCGACCATCAGTTACGCTTTTAACGAAAAAGTCTCGATCGGTTTCGGTCCGACCATCAACCGTATCGGTGGAGAGATATCGGGCATGGTGCCCAATCCATTAACCCCGGGGCGCAATGACGGCAAGCTCAAAAGCACGGGTGATGACACCGCGCTGGGCTTCAACGCCGGTGTGCTGGTGCAGGCGACAGATCAGACCCGCCTGGGGCTGACTTATCACTCCAAAGTCAGTTACCACCTGGATGCGAAAACCAAGGTCACTGATGGCATCTTCAGCGTGCTGGGCGTCAGCGGCCGCAGTTATGACGCATCGCTGGATGTGGATACGCCGGAGTCGGTGGATTTTTCGGCCACGCATCAATTCAATAACGACTGGACGCTCTATGTCGGTAGCACCTGGACGCGCTGGAGTCGCTTCAAGGAGCTGACCATCGAAAACAGCGGCCTGCCGCCGTTGCTGAGCGGTCAATTAGGGACGATCAGCGAAGAGCAGAACTGGCATGACACGTGGGCACACGCCATCGGTGCCGCTTATCAATTGAATAGCCAGTGGGTGTTGCGTAGCGGGTTTTCGGTAGATCAATCACCCGCCAACAATACCAATCGCGGCCCCCGTATTCCTACGGGCGATCGAAAGGTTATCAGCTTCGGTGCAGGCTGGACGCCGGTGGAAAATGTCACCATCGACTTCGCTTACTCCTATCTCTGGGAGGAGAGCGTGAAGGTCAACGACAGCTCGCCATCCAGAGGTGCCTACAGCGCCAGGTACAAGAACAGTGCGAGCGGGCTCGGTACGTCTGTCAGCTACCGTTTTTAGCTGAGGACTGTACTCACAATGTGGGGCCGGGAGTGCGTGCTGCCTCCCGACCCCACACACGCAAGGGCATGTTGATCGGGCCGATTCTCGCAGAGAGGTTGGCCCTTTTTTATAGATCAACCCCCCATGACTTTGGCCATCAGGTTCTGATGAAAACGCCGTGGCGTGGCCCACGTCAAAACCGCGATCGACCTTTTGCTGCGTACTGTCGAGCCAAATTCTTTGCAAAGCTGGCGAACTTCATCGCGACGCAACAGGCAGGGTTTCGGGAACTTGCCAGCCGCCGCCGAGCGCTTTGAATGCCGCAACCGCAGCCCGCGCCGATTCTGTCCGCGCTTGCGCACGGGCATCGGAAGCCTGGAGCAATGTTTCGTCGGCGTGGAGCACATCAATCAGGCTCGCGGTGCCTTTTCCATAGGCAATAAAAGACGATTGGCGAGCCTGGGTCAGAGAAGCCTCGCCTCCCGCGAGCGTGGTGGCCTGAAGGTTTCGGTTCACCAGGGCGGAGAAGGCATTCTCGACATCCTCAGTGGCGCGTAACACCGACTGACGATAAGCGGCCAGCGCTTCGGCTTCCTGTCCTTTGGCCTGATCGATCTGCGCGTTTATCCGGCCTACGTCAAAAAGTCTCCAGCGCAACCCAAGGACCGCCGCTGACTGACTGGCGCCGCCGGTGAACAGGTTGCCGCCGGAAACAGCCGTGGCGCTACCGAGCAATGCGCTGAGCGAAAGTTTCGGGTAGTACTCGGCAATCGCCACGCCGATGCGTGCATTGGAGGCTGCCAGGCGGCGCTCGGCGACGATCAGATCCGGCCGGCGACGCAGCAGATCGGCCGGCGTTCCCGAGGCGTTTATCGGCGGCACAACAGGAATGCTCGCCGTACCGGTCAGTTGCGTGCGGTGAGTCCCCGGCGGGGTGCCGAGCATCACGTCCAGCGCATTCATTGCGGCATCCAGGCCGGTCTGCAGCACTGGCACGCTCGCCTGGACTTGCGCCAGCGCGCCCTCAGTCTGTTGAACCTGATAGCGGGCAGCGAGGCCCTTGCCGTAGAGCAGGCGGACTTTCTCCAGCAGTCCCTGCTGGGTTTCGACTTGGCGGTTGGCAATCTCCAGTCGCGCCTGCAACCCACGGAGGGTGATGTAGATATCGGCCGTCTGCGCTGCAATGGCCAGGCGTGTGGCGGTCGCGCCCGCCTCGGAGGCCTGGTATTCGGCGAGTGCGGCTTCGCGCTCGCGTCTCAACCCGCCAAAGACATCAATCTCCCAGCCGGCATTGAGGTTGAGCTCGTAGGAACTTCCGTAGCGATCATAGCCAGGCGTTGAGTTCAACACCTGGCCGAGCGGCGTTTCGACGGATTGATAGGCGCGTGCGGCCTGGCCATCAATGCTCCCGGAGGGCAACAGAGCGGCATTGGCGGCCCCCAATCCTGCCCGTGCCTGTGTGACCCGCGCCGCTGCTTGTGCCAGATCGAGGTTCTGTTCCAGCGCCTGGGTGACGAAACCGGTCAACACGGGATCGTTAAAACTCTCCCACCAGTTGACCAGCCGGGCCGGCGCCGTTGCCGGCGTCTGTTCGGCTGCTGGCTGACTCAGGTAACGATCGGGAAGCGCGAGGGCAGGCTGTTGATAGTCGGGACCGACCGCGCAGCCTGCCATCAGACTGGCGGTCACCAAAAGCGTGACAGGGCGAACAGGAGACATTGAGGTACCTGCGACGAAGATGATAAGTGACCATATTAAATGATGGTCACGACATTGAGGTCAACGATATCTTGTCTATGTGCGCCATCCACTTAAAATGAGTGACCATTGACATTAATAGTCACCGCGCTGAAAATGCCGACCATGTCCTATTCTTGAGTAACGGAACCTATGCGCCGGCCTCTAGCTGTACCGATTGCCGTTTGTCTGTTGCCGCTCGTCCTGACGGCGTGTGGCGACTCATCCGTCGTTGACGATCCCCGTACGCATGCCCCGGTGGTGAGGTCCGCTGCGGTTCAGGCCGCATCAGATACTTCACGTTCTTTCACGGGGGTCGTGATCGCCCGCGTCGAGGCTGACCTTGGTTTTCGGGTCTCGGGCAAAATACTCGAGCGCCTGGTTGACACAGGCCAGACGGTCAAACGAGGTCAGCCACTGATGCGTCTCGACCCGATTGATCTCGGGCTGCAGGCGCGGGCGCAGCAAGAGTCGGTCATGGCCGCCCGGGCGCGAGCCATACAGACCGCGGATGACGAGGCCCGGTATCGCGATCTGGTCGCCGCCGGCGCCATCTCGGCCTCGGCCTACGATCAGATCAAAGCCGCCGCAGATACCGCCAAAGCTCAGTTGAGCGCGGCGCAAGCGCAGGCTGATGTCGCTCGCAATGCGTCCGGTTATGCGGTGTTGCTTGCTGATTCCGATGGCGTGGTGGTGGAGACGCTGGCCGAGCCAGGACAAGTGGTGAGCCCCGGGCAAGCCGTGGTTCGACTGGCGCGGGCAGGGCAGCGCGAAGCCATCGTGCACCTGCCCGAGACGCTACGTCCGGCGGCAGGTTCAACCGCGCAGGCCACACTTTATGGCAACACCTCGGGTGCCGTGACAGCCAGGCTGCGGCTGCTGTCTGATTCGGCCGATCGCATGACGCGCACCTTTGAGGCGCGGTATGTGCTGGAGGGCGCGCTGGCCAATGCGCCGTTGGGTTCGACCGTTACGCTGCAGATCGCTGGCAGCCGCGCAAATGCACAGGTGTTGCAAGTGCCGCTGGCGGCGGTTTATGACCCAGGCAAAGGCCCCGGCCTCTGGGTGATTGCTGGCAACCCGACCAAGGTGAACTGGCGGCCTGTGCAGATATTGGGCGTGAGCGATGACATTGCGCGTGTCGACGGTGAACTCAAGGTCGGTGAGCAAGTTGTCGCTTTAGGCGCACATCTTCTGCGCGAGGGTGAGGAGGTAAGACTGGCTCAACAGGCTGACGTCCAGGTTGCCGGGAGCCGTCCATGAGCCAGGGGCGTTTCAATCTTTCGGCGCTCGCCGTTCGCGAGCGTTCGATCACGGTGTTCCTGATCTTCCTGATCGGTGTTGCCGGGATCCTCGCGTTTTTCCAGCTCGGGCGCGCGGAGGACCCGCCGTTTACGGTCAAGCAGCTGACGGTCATCACGGCGTGGCCGGGCGCGACCGCGCAGGAAATGCAGGACCAGGTCGCCGAGCCGCTGGAAAAACGCCTGCAGGAGTTGAAATGGTACGACCGTACGGAAACCTACACTCGTCCGGGTCTGGCCTTCACCGTGGTGACACTGCTTGATCGTACACCGCCCTCCCAAGTGCAGGAGGAGTTCTACCAGGCGCGCAAAAAACTCGACGATGAGTCGATCAAGCTACCGGCCGGCGTGATTGGCCCGATGGTCAACGATGAGTTTGCAGATGTGACCTTTGCGTTGTTTGCCTTGAAAGCCAAAGGCGAGCCGCAGCGCCTGCTGGTACGTGATGCCGAATCGCTGCGCCAGCGCCTGTTGCATGTGCCAGGCGTGAAAAAGGTCAACATCATAGGTGAGCAGAGCGAGCGCATCTTTGTCTCTTTCTCCCATGATCGGCTGGCCACGCTGGGGGTGACCCCGCAGGATATTTTTGCCGCGCTGAACAATCAGAACGTGCTGACGCCGGCCGGCTCGATTGAAACCAAGGGGCCAGAAGTCTTCCTGCGTCTCGACGGCGCCTTCGACAAATTGCAGAAGATTCGTGACACACCGCTGGCGATTCAGGGACGTACCTTGAAGCTCTCGGACGTTGCGACGGTCGAGCGGGGTTACGAAGATCCGGCCACCTTCCTTGTGCGTAACAATGGTGAGGAAGCGCTGTTATTGGGTGTGGTGATGCGCGAGGGCTGGAACGGCCTGGACCTGGGCAAGGCACTGGACGTGGAGACCACCCGGATCAACGAAGGCATGCCACTGGGCATGACACTCAGCAAGGTCACCGATCAGTCGGTGAATATCAGTTCAGCCGTCGACGAGTTCATGATCAAGTTCTTCGTCGCCTTGCTGGTGGTGATGCTGGTGTGCTTTCTCAGCATGGGCTGGCACGTCGGTATTGTCGTGGCCGCAGCGGTGCCACTGACGCTCGCCGTGGTGTTTGTGGTGATGGCGGCAACGGGCAAGAACTTTGACCGGATCACCTTGGGGTCGCTGATCCTGGCGCTTGGACTGCTGGTGGACGACGCCATCATTGCGATCGAGATGATGGTGGTGAAAATGGAGGAGGGCTACGACCGCATCAAAGCGTCCGCGTATGCCTGGAGTCACACTGCCGCACCGATGCTTTCCGGCACGCTGGTGACCGCTATCGGCTTTCTGCCTAACGGCTTCGCGCAATCGACCGCTGGCGAGTACACCAGCAACATGTTCTGGATCGTAGGCATTGCCCTGATTGCCTCATGGGTGGTTGCGGTGGCCTTTACCCCCTATCTGGGCGTGAAGCTGTTGCCGGACATCAAACAGGTCGAAGGTGGTCACGCGGCCATTTACAACACGCCCAATTACAACCGCTTCCGCCGGATCTTGACGCGCGTCATTGCCCGCAAATGGCTGGTCGCCGGTACTGTGATCGCGACGTTTGTCCTGGCCGTTGTCGGCATGAGCCTGGTCAAGAAGCAGTTCTTCCCCACCTCGGACCGTCCCGAAGTGTTGATTGAAGTGCAAATGCCCTATGGAACCTCCATCGAGCAGACGAGTATCACCACCGCCAAAGTCGAGGCTTGGCTGCAAAAGCAGCCTGAAGCAAAAATCGTCACGGCCTATATCGGACAGGGTGCGCCGCGTTTCTACCTGGCCATGGCGCCGGAACTGCCTGATCCGTCTTTCGCGAAGATTGTGGTGTTGACGCAGAGTCAGGAGGCACGGGAAGTCCTCAAGCTCCGTCTGCGCGAGGCCGTCGCCGAAGGGCTGGCTCCAGAAGCGCGGGTCAGGGTGACGCAGTTGGTGTTTGGTCCGTATTCACCGTTTCCTGTCGCTTACCGGGTGATGGGGCCCGATCCCTCGACATTGCGTGAGATTGCCGCTCAGGTGCAGACGGTGATGCAGGCGAGCCCCTTGATGCGAACCGTCAATAGTGACTGGGGACCGCTGACACCCGCGCTGCATTTCACCCTGGATCAGGACCGCTTGCAGGCGGTGGGGCTGACCTCCAGTGCGGTCGCGCAGCAGTTGCAGTTTCTGCTTGCCGGGGTACCGATCACGGCCGTTCGTGAGGACATCCGTTCGGTACAAGTGACCGGGCGAGCGGCGGGGGACATCCGGCTCGACCCTGCAAAAATTCAAGGCTTTACGCTGGTAGGCACGGCGGGCCAGCGGATTCCGCTGTCGCAAGTGGGGACAGTGGATGTGCGCATGGAGGATCCCGTCCTGCGGCGTCGTGACCGCACGCCGACCATTACTGTACGGGGCGACATTGCCGAAGGCTTGCAGCCTCCGGACGTTTCAAGTGTTATCACGAAGGCGCTGCAGCCGGTCATCGACACGCTCCCGGAGGGTTATCGTATCGAGCAATCGGGGGCGATCGAGGAGTCGGGCAAGGCCGGCCAAGCGATCTTGCCACTGCTGCCGATCATGATCGCCGTCACACTGCTGATCATCATTCTGCAGGTGCGCTCGGTATCGGCAATGATCATGGTGTTCCTCACCTCGCCACTCGGGCTGATTGGTGTGGTGCCGACACTGCTGCTCTTCCAGCAGCCGTTCGGTATCAACGCCTTGGTCGGGTTGATCGCCCTGTCGGGGATTCTGATGCGCAATACACTGATCCTGATCGGACAAATCCATCACAACGCGCAAGAAGGGCTTGATCCGTTTCACGCCGTGATCGAAGCCACGGTACAGCGTGCTCGCCCGGTACTGCTGACTGCGCTGGCCGCCATCCTCGCGTTCATTCCACTGACGCACTCGGTGTTCTGGGGCACGCTGGCTTACACACTGATCGGCGGCACGTTCGTCGGAACCATCGTGACGCTGGTGTTCCTGCCGGCGATGTACTCCATCTGGTTCAAGATCAGTAAGCCATAGGAAGCCATCTTCAGCGTTCGCGGCTGCTACGGCAGTCGCGGGGCGGTTCTTGCGGTTGATACCCCGAGCATTACGCTCTTCGAATGCTCGGGGCAGGCCGATCTGGACTGGAGTGCGTCGACTCAGGCGGCCTGGTACAGACGGCGTTCGAGCAGCGAACTACCCCGCAGACGATGGCTGGCCTTGGCCGCGGCCAGTACGGCCAGGTCCAGCAGCGGTTCGAGGGTGATTACGGTCATGTAGGCACTGCCAAAGGACAGAACTGACAGGGCGTTTTCGGCTGTGAAGCCTTTTCCGTAGAAAGCCCAGAACGCCACCCAGGCGACAATGCCTGCCTGAAAGGCGGTCGACAGCCCCAGCGCTTGTCTGTAGCTCAGTTCCACATACGGCGTGTCGGGCGCAATGATGCGTTTGGCCAGGGCAGCGACTGCGCACAGCGGTACCAGTAGCGTGGTGACGTTCATGCCATATTGCGGCAGGTCGAATGGCGCGAAGAACAGGCCCTGAATCAGCAGCCCCAGGGCGAGACCCGCCGCAGCAGGTGCGGCGCCAAGCAGCAGAAACAGCGTTGACCCCAGGATGAGATGCACCTCGGAAACACCGACCGGATAGTGCGGCAGCAGCTCGAAGAAGCTGAAGACCAGGGCCGTGGCAGTGACAGTCCGAGCCAGCAGCGAAAAGACCCCACGCTCACCGATGGCTTGCGCAGCGAGTTTGACGGTGTAGGCGCCGACACCTGCGGCAGTGACATAGCTCAGCCAGAGTTTTCCGGCTTCCACCAGATCAGGTTCGATATGCATGACGATTGCTCCTTGGCCGCTTCGCGGCCTCGACAGTAAAAAACGGATGACTGCGGTCTCAGTTTGCGGCTCGGCTGATCGCTACCGGCTCGCGCCGTGGCAGGTGTTCGTGCTCGTGTCCGTGGGGCGGTGGGCAACTCGCATTAAGCAGCGTGACCGGTTGTCCATGGGGCGTGTTCACGTAGGCTTGCTGCCATTCCTCGGTGCGCCGGGTGATGTCTTCGAAAGCGGTCAAACCGAGCGCGGTAACCATCCTTTCCATGGCCGCAATCCACTGCCGGTAGTAAGCGTCGTTGATGCTTTCTCCGGGCTGCGCCGGGCTTGCCTTGATCTCATCGCTGAATGTCTGCACCCAGTCCTTCCAGGGAAATAGACCGGTTTGGTGCAGGTGTAGCAGCAGGGAAAAGGCCTGGGCCTGCCAGGGTTGGTCGAACACTGGGCCTTCATTGTCGAGAGATAGCCCGGTGATGGGCGGGATGTGAAGCTTGCTGGCGTTCATACGGCCTCCAGATAGTTGTCCCACAGATCAATGCAGACACTGTCCGGTCGCGCCACGCCCCACAGTTCTGTCGCACTGAAGCGCACGGCATAGACCTGTTGCGGTTGTTCGCCCAGACCGTGGGCCATGGTGTCCGGGGTGGCAAACGCACCGTGCGAAATCTCGATGGTCCCGACCTTGCCGCGCGCGTAGCGTGGCAGTCGGGTGTGGGTGGTTGGATTGAAATTTTTCGTCCGCACTCGGTCACCGACCCGGAAACGGCCGGCGACAGGCTCCTTCGCCCTGGATGAAGCGCCGCCAAGAGTCACCGCCTCGACGATGTCTGGTGTGAGCACCGTTGGCTGCTGCGTCGGCGAGGTCGGTTTGACCGCGCCCTGCAGTTCGCCAGCGCTGATCACGCCTTTTTCCAGCAGCAGGGTCTCGAAGGCGTGCAGCCAGTGTTCGTAGTAACTCGACTGCAAGTATTCCGCCGGTTGCATGCGTTCGATGCAATGGCGGAATTCGTCGACATTGAAGTAGCCGCCGACGAAGAGCGAGGCAAACAGCGGAAAGATCCTGCGTTCCCAGTCGTGATGGAACACCGGTTCGTTGTCTTCGGTGAGCACCGGGCCGAACCCGTGCATACCGCCTAAGTCGTGTACACCGTTCATGGTTTTCTCCTTCGCAGGGTCAGGCTGCGTCGCCCGGTGTCTTGGCCAGGCCGGTACCGATCATGGCGTCACGCGTCACCAGCTCGATCAGGCGTTCCTCGCTCCAGCCGTCTGTGCCCGCCGGACGTTCCGGCAGTACCAGGTAGCGCAACTCGGCACTGCTGTCCCAGACCCGCACTTCCTTGTCATCGGGAACAAGCAAACCGAATTCGGCCAGTACGCCGCGCGGATCGATGACTATCCGTGAGCGATAGGGCGCGGATTTGTACCAGGCGGGGGGCAGGCCCAACGTCGGCCAGGGGTAACAGGAGCACAGCGTGCAGACCGTCACGTTGTGCACGGCCGCGGTGTTCTCCACCACCACCATGTCTTCGCCCTGCACGCCGGAAAAACCCAATTCGGCAATCGCCGCGGTGGCATCTTCCAGCAGCCGTTTTTTGTAATCGGGATCGAACCAGGCCTTGGCGACCACCTGAGCGCCGTTGCGCGGGCCGACCTTGTGCTGGTAAGTGTCCACCAGTGCATCCATGGCGGTCGGGTCGACCAGACCCTTTTCGATCAGCAGGGATTCGAGCGCCTTGACACGCAGGGCGATGGCCTCGGGGGGCTCGGTGTGATCGTGATCGTGATGATGTTCGTGCGTATGGCTCATGTATTGACCCCTCTGAATTTGCTACTCACGTTCAGTGCGATGCGCCGGTTTACAACGTCCGCCAATCGACAGAGGCCTCGAATGCCGCTGCCGCTTGATAGAGGGTGCCTTCGGCATAATGTTTTCCGACAAGCATCAGCCCCACAGGCAGTCCGTCCACCAGGCCGCAAGGGATCGACATGGCGGGGTGCCCGGTAATGTCCTGAGCGGCGGTATTGCCCAGCATCTCCAACGCACGCGTGACGGTTTCGGTGATGGAAGAGCCCGGTTCAGGGAGTGGCTGGGCGGTGATCGGCACGGTCGGCATGACGAGCAGGTCATAGGTATTCAGCGCCCGGTCATAGGCGGCCCGGGCAAAGCGTGCAATGTTCTGGGCCTTGGCGTAGTAGCGACCGTGGTAGCGCTCCAGACCGAACTGACCCACGAACATGCACAGCTTGAGTGACGGTGACAGTGCTTCGGCCTGATCGCGCCAACCGGCCTGTTTGTCCAGCAGGCCCACGTCGTAAAGCCCTTTCCAGTTAAAGCCCGCGCCGTTGCCGTGCATCATTTGCATGGTCAGGCCTTCACAGCCGATAGGGCTCCACAATGCCCCCGCCAGGTTGTGTTCGGGAACCGAGGCCTCCTCGACCCGAGCGCCCAACGCCTCGAGCCGAGCGATAGCGCTGCGGACCTTTTCTGCGATACGCGGGTCCTGATTAGCGAGCTGGAAACCTTCCTGGAGAATTCCGATCCGCAGCCCGCTCACGCCTCGTTCCAGATAATCGCTATAGGCATCGACCTCGGGCGCGCTCTGGCGCGGGTCGAGGCCATCGGCACCGGCCATCACTTCAAGCATCAAAGCGTTATCGCGGACGTTGCTCGTCATCGGGCCGACATGATCGAAAGTTGCCTCGATCGCCATGACGCCGGTATAGGGCACCAGACCGAAGGTGGGTTTCATTCCGTAAATGCCGCACCAGGCTGCCGGAATGCGGATGGAGCCGCCCTGGTCGCCACCGACAGCCAGGTCGACTTCACCCGACGCCACCAGCGCTGCGCTGCCGGAAGACGAGCCGCCGGTGGTGAATCCATGGCGATAAGGATTGTGCACAGGGGCTGGGTCTGAGGTATGGCTACCACCGGAGAGGCAGTAATGTTCACAAGTGGCTTTGCCGAGGATGGTGGCGCCAGCGTCGAGCAGACGTGTCACCACAGTGGCATCAAACGACGGTACGAATCCTTCCAGTGGCGAGGCACCGTTCATCATCGGGACACCGGCCAGAGAGATATTGTCCTTGAGCGCAACCGTCTTGCCGGCAAGCTTGCCCGAACTGGCGCCCATCACCTCGGTTCTGTAGTACCAGGCGTTCAGCGGATTGTCCGTACTTGAAGGGCGGTAACCGGCACTGCGCTCGTAGCACACCGGGGGGATGAAGTCTGGCAACTCATCGACGAGATCGTAGGCATCAAAACTGGATTGCATGAGCGCCAGGTATTCGCTGGCTTGCTCGGGAGTCAACTGTATGTGCAGGCGGCTGGCGAGATCCTGCACTTGTTCGAGCGTCGGGCGGATGATGGCCATGGGGTGTCCTGTGTCCTGTGCCAACCTGCTGGGTTGGCAATGTCTGTTCAAACGTCGTCTCGGAGAAGCCCGGTTACGGTGCGCACGATTGGCGATGTCGCGACCGGGCTGGTATCAAGCTATCTGCGCACATTGAGCGGCGCTTGGTTGAGGAGGACATTCACTTGGTTGAGCGGGACGCCGTATTGCGGTGGCGCCGGTTTTTGCCGAGCGTGTCAGTCTTCGGATTCGGCCGTGGTCGGTTTTCGGGACGACTTCCCGGGTTTCGGCCAGACAACCCCGACGCTCTTCATGCCTTTGGCCGGGTCCATTTCCGGGTGCGCGAGTACCACATCCCGATAGGAGGGGCTGCCGATCACCGCCGGTTTGAACTTGATGAGGAAGTCATTGACCTCCTTGCGCAGGTCCGGGGCCAGGCCGTAGTCGTCGTAGCAGGCCTCCAGACAATCGAGCACCGCTTGCCAGTGCACCTCGGTCAGCCCCATCCCGCGATGCGCGGTGACCATGTCTCGGCCCCTGTATTTGGCGCTGCCACCCCAGTGCTCGGAAAGGAAGTCGACAAAATTGATGTGTTCCTTCTGGAACGTCGATTCCGACATATGGGCCCAGATGTGGCCGATGGCGGGGTGGCCCATGGTTTTTCTCAACACGGCGCCTGCGAACTGATAAATCGCGTCATAGCCGCCAAGACGGGTGTAGAGGGAAGGTTGTTGTTCTGCGGTGGGTTGCTGGTCGGTCATTGTCGGGTTACTCCGTTTAAGATCAGGGGCATCTCATGAGCCGGTTGGCACGCTGGATACGGGCTGCGCGGAGGAGGGGGCTAGAAAACCCTGACGTAGCGCAGGTTCATGCGAAAGTCCTCTTTGGGGCCGTTCTCCACCGCAAGGTCGCGTCCAAGTTGCACCTGGAATTGGTCCCTGGCGGTCAGAAACTTTCTGGCCGTAACGCGGACGTTAGTGGTTTCCATCCTGTCATCCTGGTTGACACCATCGACCTGGTTTTCCCCACCCCAACTGTGGCCGAAGCCGATCGCCAGCGCCGTTGTCTCGTCGGGCATGTAGCGCCCCATCAACTGGGCGCCATAGGAAACGTCCTGCTCGCGACGGGCAGAGCTGGCGCCGTAGTCGTTGTTGTCCCCGTACCAGATGGCGTCACCCACGAGGTCGATGGCCCACTTTTCTGTGAAGTGCTTGACGTAAGCGGCTTGCAGATCGAATTTCCAACGGTTCTCGCCAAGGTTGAGCGCGTCGTCCTTGTCGTAGTTGCCAGTTGGCACGTACAGGTAAGCGGTCGCGCCGAGAGTGTCGTTGGCGTCGTTGAGACGGTACTTGAGTGGCGCAGTAAGAATGAGGTCGCCGATGCCGCTGGCGTCGCCCAGCGCAGACGCATCACCACCGCCTGACACATGGCCGAAGGGCAACAGGAATTGCGGTTCGATGGTCAGCCGCTCGCTCAACTGGTAGACGTGCAGCAGACGCAAAATGCCGACGTCGGATGTCAGGTTGAAATCGGAGCTGGTCTTGTGCCCGTTGGAATAGGCTTTGTCGGTGCTGGCATGCTGGTAGTAGACCACGCCGATGGTCGCGCCCACGGGGAGCGGCTCGTAGTCGCCAGGATCGACCTCGAGCGCGTGGGAGGAAAGACTGGGGAGCAGGGCTGCAAGCGCCAGGTAGCGGAACCGTTTCATGATCGAAGATCCTTTTTTCGGGCAAAAAGAGCCCCGCTATCGCCAGTCAGGCAACGCGCAGGGCTAAAAGTGGAGTCAGCGATGGAGTCAGGCGGGCGACACGTGTGCGTCGCGCATCATCCCGGTCTGCGGGTGGCAGTTGATGTACTCGAACAGTTGCTGGCTACCATCCGCCACCGAGACCTCGTGATACAGCCGCAGCTTCGAAAGACCGCCGATCACGCGGAAGAACGTGGTGAAAATGCGCAGGTGAGTGGGGTGGGATTCTGCCCAGCGCTCCAGCTTGTCGAGCGATCGCCAGTGACCGATGTCATAGGCGATGTCGAGGAGATTGCCATCGAGGTCGATATTGCGTACGAAACGGTTGCTATAGCAGCCCAGCGCCTGTCCCTCGTCACGCAGGAAGTTCATGCCGTCTTGCAGGGGCGGCAGCATCTCGTTGAAATAGAGCGCGCGTTCTTCCTCGCCAGCTTCGACCCAGTCTTGTCCGGAGCGGATCAGCGTCAGGTTGTCGTGGCCACGTACGACGACCCTGCCGCCCTTGGCCGGATCGCCTGAAATGACTTGCAGCTCACTGGTCGGCTGCATCCAGTCGGTCTGGGAGATGGCAAAGCGGTCGCGCGCCGAGCCCCAGTAGCCGTGCTCTTCAATCTCGCCGCTGATGCCGTCCATGACCGCACCGACGCCTGGCAAATCGTCTTTGAAGGCATACAGCGTTTCGAACTGCTCGGCGCGCGGGGCCATGACTTCGCGGAAATATCCCAGCCCCTCGCTCAGGCGCGCATCGTCGCCCCACCAATTCGCCACCGGCGGTGAAAGCAGCCAACGGTGATAGGCGACGGGATCACGCCAGTAGCCCACGGCGATGAAGTTTCCATACCCCTGATTGTCGAGGTGGTAGGTCAGGTCGTAATGCCCGGGGCCATCGGCGAGGGCGAAGCTGGCGTCAATGTAGCGTATGGCCTGCAGGGCGGCGGCGCGTTGTTCTTCGCGAAATTGCACCCCGAGGTAAGCCATCACGACTTGCTTCACGTTTTCGTCAGCCCGTCCCACAAACATGGGGAAGGGTGGCTGGTATTCGTCGTGGACGCGACGCGACAAAGTCCGCGGACATTTCAGATGTTTATCGATTGCAGATTCCATGGGGGCTCCTTTATTCCCGTCTCAAACGGACGGTTCGCTGTTCTACAGGCCAGTGGATGTTGTTGTTTTGCGATCAGGACCACGCCATCGGCGTTGCAGCGCCAAGGTCCCGAGTTGCACCAGGTAACTGGCGAACTCTTCGGGTGCCATGTCCCAGCGCTGTAAAAACCAGGACGAATCGGACAGTCGCTGCTGTTCTCGTCGTTGCATGAGGCACCTCGTCATTGGTGTCGGGAGGGACACGGCATGGAGTGAAAATTATCGAGGGGAGATGGGATGTGCTTGGCTCGAATGGACAACCGTTTGGTTAAAAAGGACAGCCGTAAATGGCCAGCTCATCGATGCGCAGTGATGGTGCGGGGCTTGTGAAACAAGGGACGAAATGCTCAGGAAAGTTGCAGGGGAAGTGCTGGGGAGGCACTGTCTGCCAAGTGTGCGGAGGGCGATCTCGCGGCGCGGCTAAGCGCTGGACGTGAGACTGAGCAGATGGCCTGATAATTGCTGAGCTCGCAAAAAACGTTACCACGCTTTTTTGTTGAACCGCCGCCGCGAGGTCCATGCAATGAGCCAGACATGTCAGTATTCAACGCTTGCCGTCACGGCGCCCCAACGGTTCGATTACTGGAAGGAGGTGGTGTGTCACCATTGCCTGGACGCCGACAGCAAACTGCTGGCGCAGAGCGATTTCGACGGGGCGCTGGAGGTGCATGGCATGGGGGCATTGGACATCTGCACGTTGTCCGCACCCTTGCATTATTGGGAGCGGACCGCCCAGCACCTGCGCAGCGACCCGAATGACGATTTGTGGTTGGGCTTTACCCGCAGCGGTTATGGCGAACTGGAGCAGGCTGACCGGCGGACGAAGCTGGCAGCGGACGATCTGTTCCTTTATGACGCATCCCAGCCCTTCAGATTCAGCTTCGGTGGTACCGATAACCACCTTGTGCGCATTCCGCGGCAATTGCTCAGCCAGCGGCTGCCCGGCATAGCGGAGTGCACCGCCATGGTTCTGGATGATCGTCGTCCAGGGGTAATTCCGTTACGCGAAATGTTGCGCCAGGCCGCAAGCATGGCTTCAGGCTTCCAAAAACCAGGCCTGTCCAGTCGTTATTCCAGCACGTTGCTCGACCTCTTGGTGGTCAGCCTGGAGCTTCAGGATTTAAAGCAGACACATGACGAGCTGGACCTGTATGGCCGAATCATGAATTACATCCACCAGTATTTGACCGAGGCGGATCTTTCACTCGAGCGCATTGCTCAAGCTCACCATGTCTCCACGCGCACAGTGACGCGCGCTTTCGCCCGCCATCAGAAATCGCCGGTCGCGGAAATCTGGAAGGCACGGTTGTTCGCCAGCCGCGACGCGATCGAGCGTGGTCAAGTCCGTAGCATTTCCCAGGCGGCGCTGGATTTCGGCTTCTCGGACTTCTCTCATTTCAGCCACGCTTTTCGCAAGACCTTCGGCATTGCTCCCCATACTCTTCTGCGACGAGAGTGAAATGGACGGGCTTTAACGCTTCTCAAGCGAAAGACATTCAGCTGCCTGATCACTTATAAGCTGAGCCAAAATTCGCACAGGCTCGGTGAAACTCTGTCGAGATCGATGTACCAGCCCGATATCCCGGTGAAAGGTGTGTTGTCCCAAATCGATCGCTCGTACACCTGCGGGCCATTCCTGATGGGGCTCTGTCTGTGGCACCAGCGCTATGCCTACACCTTTTTCTACCAGTTTGATGATGGCCTCCAGTTCATCCAGTTCGCAAACTTCCTGCAAGGTGAAATGCATCTGTCGCAGGAAACGATCAACCTGCCGGCCGCCGAAAGATGATCGGTCATAGCGAATGAATGGCTGGCTGGACAGCAGTTCCGACCAGTCATTTCCCTCCAGCTCGCGTGGCACGATCAGTCGGTAGGGCTCTCGCGCCAGCGTCGTCCAGCGCAGGTCACTTTGAAGAGAGAAGGGCGGTCGAATGATGACAGCCATGTCGATTTCGCCGGCGTCTACGAGGTTCACCATCTCCATTGAAAGCCCTGGAATGACACGTGTACGGCATTGCGGACACTGCTGGTGAAACTTCGCCAGCGCATCGGGCAAATAGGAACGTTGCACGGATGCGATCGCACCGATGTTGATGAGTATGTTGGTAGGTTGGCCCTGCGCAGTGGAACCCAGATTGTCGTATAGCCTGAGTAACTCCTGCGCCTGCAGAAGTATCTGGTGACCCATTTTGTTCAGATGGGCCGAACGTCCTTTCCTGTCGAAAATCTCAAAACCGAGTTCGGTTTCCAGGCGCTGAATCTGCGCGCTGACAGCGGCCTGGGTCAGGCCGATCTTGTTCCCGGCAGCGGCGAATGTGCCTTCCCGCGCCACCGCAATGAGTGTTTTCAGTTCTTTGATCATTCACAAATATTAATTGTGTTTCTGAGAAATATATATTGATTTTTATGTTTGGTTTTCCGTCCTAGGATGTTTTCCATCCCCGGCACCGGCTGAATCCAGAGAGCCGATGACGGTGGAAATGTTCGCTAACCAACAAAAAATATTTGGAGTTCTGATGAGCCTCTCGCCATTTCACCTCGCGATCCCTGTTTATGACCTGGCTGCGGCGCGCACCTTCTACGGTGAGGTCTTTGGTCTTGAAGAAGGGCGCTCCAGCACGCAATGGGTCGATTTCGATTTTTATGGTCACCAACTGGTGATCCACGAACATCCGAAAACAGCCTCACAAGAGAGCGTTCACAGCAACCCGGTCGACGGACACGATGTTCCTGTTCCGCACTTCGGCATCATTTTGGGTTGGGAACAATGGGAGGCGCTGGCCGAACGCTTGAAGTCCTTTGGTACCGAGTTTGTGATCGAACCGTACATTCGGTTCAAAGGCCAGGTAGGCGAGCAGGCCACCATGTTTCTCTTTGACCCGTGCGGCAACGCTCTTGAGTTCAAGGCGTTCAAGGATATGAGCCAGCTCTTCGCTAAATAGGAACACGCATGGCACAACCCGTTTGTGCCATTCGATCTCAAGTGAGCTGGAAGCTCATGACTCTAGCAACTGCGAATAGACGCAGACCTTTCATTCCAACAAGAAGGCTAGACATGAAACGTATTCCCTTGGTGTGGCAAATCGTTGCCGGGCTATTGCTTGGCGTGCTTGCAGGTTGGTACTTCAATACGCATCCGCACTATCAGACATGGGTGAGTGCGGAGATCCTCAAACCGCTCGGTGACATCTTTATCAAGATGATGAAGATGGTGGTTGTTCCGATCGTGTTCTGTTGCATGATTTTGGGGATCGCGGGCGGCGGTGACAGCAAATCGTTCGGCCGTATGGGGGTGAAGTCGCTCGGCTACTTCTTTGCGATTACCGCGCTGGCCATCGTCATAGGCCTGTGTTTTGCCAACCTCTTCGAACCAGGACGAGGAACCGATATTTCAGGCCTTTCGCATGGCGCTGCATCGATCACGCTTGAGCCGTCCAAAGGGGCGCTGGTGATTTTGCAGAACATCGTTCCAGACAACGTGATAGTGGCAATGTCAGAAGCGAAGTTGCTGTCGGTACTGTTCTTCGCTGTGCTGTTGGGGCTGGCGTTGAATGCTTTGCCCAAAGACCAAAGCGCGCCATTTATTGCGGTCGTGCAGAGCCTTTCCGATGCTATGTTCAAGGTGGTTTCCATTGTGATGGCCTACGCGCCGATAGGGGTGTTTGGCATGATCGGCGCGACCGTCGCGACGTTTGGTTTTGCCTCGCTGCTGCCGCTGCTCAAGTTGATTGGGGTGGTGTATCTGGCGCTGATGGTGTTCGCTTTAGTGGTACTGGGTGGCATTTGTTATTTGATTGGCGAAAACATCTTCAAGTTGATCCGCTACTTCCGTAATGAGTTGATTCTGGCGTTTTCCAGTGCCGCCTCAGCCGCCGTTATGCCGCAACTGATGACCAAACTGGAAAGCTACGGTGTACCGCGTCGGATCGTCAGTTTTGTGGTGCCGGTGGGGTATGCGTTCAATCTCGATGGCGCATCGATTTTTCTCGGTGTGGCGACCATTTTTGTGGCGCAACTCTATGGGATAGACCTGTCTCTGTCACAGCAGATTCTGTTGGTCGTGACGATGGTACTGACCTCGAAGGGCGCCGCAGGTGTGCCTGGGTTTGCAATCGTGATCTTGTCAGCCACCTTGGCCTCTGCCGGTCTTCCGTTGGAAGGTGTGGCATTGATCGCCGGCATTTTCAGGATTATCGACAGCGGCACCACCACGCTCAATGTACTGGGCAATGCGATTGCGCCGCTGGTTATCAGCAAGTGGGAGAAAGTCGCGCTAGAGCCCTCACGAACGGGTCATACAGACGACCACCTGTGTGACCAGGTGCAACGCTGCCGGTAACAGTCGTGAACACGATGGCAGCTTTTGAAACAGCACTATCACCAGCAAACGCCTGCTGACAGAGGGGCGTATTTTTTTAACCTTCCACTAGACGACCGGTCTATTCAGTCGAGGATTTTATGACGGCTAACACGTTTGATACCGACCTTTTTTCGCCCATGCAAATGGGCGCACTCCAATTGGCTAACCGAATTGTCATGGCACCTGTGACACGCAGCCGAATGGCCGAAGACGGCGTACCGAATGAAATGCACGCGACTTACTACGCCCAGCGCGCCAGTGCAGGCTTGATCATCGCCGAAGCGACCAATATTTCTCCCCAGGGGCGGGGTTACGCCATGACCCCGGGTATCTGGTCGGAGGCACAGGTAGCTGGCTGGAAAAAAGTCACTGACGCGGTGCACGCGGCGGGCGGCAAAATCGTCAGTCAGTTGTGGCACGTAGGGCGCTTTTCGAGTGTCGAGCTACAACCCAACGGAGAAGCGCCAGTAGCGCCTTCGGCGATCAAGGCCGAAGGCAGCACTTATACCGAGAAAGGCTTTGTCGAGGTGTCGATGCCTCGCGCACTGGAAACCTCGGAGATCCCTGGAATCATCGAGCAGTACAAGCTGGCCGCAGAAAATGCCCGGCGAGCCGGTTTCGATGGTGTGGAAGTGCATTCCGCCAACAGTTATCTGCTTGACCAGTTCCTGCGCGACTCCACCAATCAACGCACTGACCCATATGGCGGCTCCATCGAGAACCGGGCTCGACTGACGCTGGAAGTCACCGCAGCCGTGATTTCGATCTGGGGTAGCGATCGGGTCGGTATTCGCCTCTCGCCAGTTACACCCGATGCCGGAAATACACCTCCCGACAGCAATGTCATGGCGACTTACGGTTACCTGATTCAGCAGCTCAATCAATTCAATCTGGCTTATCTGCATTTTGTCGAAGGCGCCACGGCGACCTCCCGCACGGTCCCGGAAGGCGTGGATCTGGACGCGCTGAGTGCGCAGTTCGAAGGGCCATTCATTGGCAATAACAACTACGACCTGCCGATGGCGCTAGAGCGTCGTGCGCAGGGGCGGATCGATGCGGTGGCGTTTGGTCGTTTGTTCATTGCCAACCCCGACCTCGTGGAGCGTTTGCGTCGCGGGATCGAGCTCACCATCGCGCCACGCGAGAGTTACTACGGCGGCGGTGCCAAGGGTTACATCGACTGGCCAACCGCGAACGCCTGAACGACGGCATTTATCGATAAGAGGTAATGAGCATGAATTATCTGCATAACAAAGTAGCGATCGTTACCGGCGCGTCTTCCGGCATCGGCGCCGCCACCACCCGCGCGCTTGTCGCCCAAGGCGTGCGCGTAGTGGCCGCTGCACTGGATGAACAGGGTCTGGAAAGCTTTGTCGCCGAGTTGCGGGCGGGCGGTAACGAAGTGGTCGCTTTTACCACCGACGTGACTCAGGCGCATCAGACCCAAGCGCTCGCGCAATTTGCGCATGAGACCTACGGCGCCGTAGACATTCTGGTGAACAACGCCGGGCTGATGCTTTTTTCCAACTGGGTCGACCTGGCGGTACAGGACTGGGAAAAGATGATCGACGTGAATATCAAAGGCTACCTCAACACTACGGCGGCGGTGCTGCCTTTCATGCTGGAGCGCAAGTCCGGGCAGATTCTCAATATGGACTCTGTTGCCGGTCATCAGGTCGGACCGGCGGCCGGTGTTTACAGCGCAACAAAATTTTTCGTTCAGGCCATGACCGAGTCCATGCGCAAGGAGCTCGGTGTGCAGCACGGCATCCGCGTCAACACGGTCAGCCCGGGTGTCATCAATACCGGCTGGGCCGACAAGGTCAGTGATCCTGAAGGGCGCAAGGCTGCCCAAGCGCTCAACCGAATTGCCATCGCCCCCGACGACATCGCGGGTGCCGTGATTTACGCGCTCAACCAACCGGAAAACGTCACCGTCAACGACTTGATCATCTCGCCGACGCGCCAGGATTGGTGACTGTTTACCGAGCCTCGTCCGTAAACCTTCCTTGCTTTCTTCAGCCATTTACTAACTCAGGAATACCTCATGTCCACCTCAACTTATGTTCAGGAATACAACGCAATCGTCGACGTGCTCAGCCAGTACAACGAAGGTGGTGCCAAAGCTGACAGCGCCTTGATGAAGCCCGCATTCAGCCAGCAGGCCACCATGTTCGGGGTCGACGACGGCAAGCTCGTCGGCGGTGCGATCCAGAACCTGTACGACGTCATCGATAACGCGTTCCGCCCGTCTCCGGAAGCGCAAGCGGCGATCGTTCGCATCGACATCGTAGGCACGGCAGCCAGCGCCCGGGTCGATACCGACAATGTTTCAGGATTCCGTTTCACCGACTTCTTCAACCTGCTGAAGGTTGAAGGTCAGTGGACGATTGTCAGCAAGATCTACCACACCCACCCAAGCGCCTGAGCCGTTGAATGCAATTGGCGAGGTGCGTCGCGCCTCGCCCTTACTGGAAGGAGAGACCCATGTCGAAAAACATCAAGGCAGTACCCACCGCTGAGTACAACGCTGTCATCGCCATTGCCAATCAGTATGTTGAAGGGCTGCGTGTGGGCAGTGCACAGAGTGTTGCGCAGGCGTTCCATAAAGACGCTGTGATGTACGGATTCACCAATGGTGAACTGCTGGGCGGCCCGATCAGGAATCTGTTTGATTTCGTAGAGAAGAACGGCGATGCCCCGAACATCATCACCCGACTCGACGTACTGGCGATCACGCCAACCACCGCCGTGGTTCGTGTCGATATGGAACAGGATGCAATCGGCGCTGATTACAACGATTACCTGACCCTGATCAAAATCGACGGGGCCTGGAAGGTCATTGCCAAGGTTTATCACCAGTTCGAAGGTTGAGCGTCTTCCGATCCCGGTTGATCCATACCGGGACCGGATTTCATCCACCTCTGACGTGCGCAGAGGTCAGGTTCGAAAACAGTTGATTTTGAGGGTGTACACGATGTCGATGGTTGAGTTCTCCGCTGTCCTGGACAGCGATATAGCGCACGTCTGGAGCGTGTTGAAGAGGTTTGGTGAGATTGGTAAATGGCATCCCTCCATTTTGGAAAGCAGCATCGAGGACAACCAGCCCGATGGATTGGTTGGCTGTATTCGCAAACTCATATTGGTCGATGGTGCTGTGGTCAGGGAGCGTCTTTTGTCGGTCGATGATCGCAATACGATGCTGTCTTATCGCTTCGAGGAGGCTCCGTTACCGTTGGACAACTATGTAGCTACTGTTCAATTAGCCTCGCTGACTGGACAGTCAAAGACGTTCATCCGTTGGTCGGCAAGCTTCGATCTGCAAGATCTCAATACTGCCGAACACTATGAGGCGCTCGTTAGAGGACTGATCGTGGACGGCCACAACAGTCTCCAGTCATTTCTCCAGCAATAAGCTGCGGAGGGCGGTGAAGTAGGGTGAGGGCAGGGCCATGCCATTGGAAATGACAATTCAGCCACTGGAATGCCAGAAATGCCAGGAATGCGGTTAGAGTGACCCTCCATAAATCCATCGTTATGTGAACAATGAATCGTCCGCTGTTTGTTTCTCTGGATGGCCCCAAAGGCACCGGCAAAACCACGCTGTTGGAGGCCGTTACGACGGCACTGAGGGCCGGCAACAAGAAAGTCATCCGGCTCTGCGAGAGAAAAAGCGATCCTTTCCGGGGTGAAACCATGGCCCTGATCAACTCGCTTGTCAGAAATCCTTCCCGGGATCTGGAATGGGCTGTGTGCCAGCGCCTGGCTGATAGTCGGCGCTGGATTTCCCGAAACGTGCTGACGGAGCAGCCGCTGGACAGCATTATCCTGATTGATCGCTGGTATCCGTCTGATGCAGCGTTTCGCCGAACCATCCCGTTTGCCGAGATTCTCCAGTTGAACCTGGATCGAGACGTGCGAGTGCCTGACCTGCATGTTGGCGTTGTCACCAATCCGGACATTTCATGGGCAAGGGCTGCGACAAGATCGCGAGGATTGGGCGGCACTGTGATCCAGAAGTACGCAGAGCATATGGCGTGTACGGAGATGTTCGAGCAAGCGGTAAAGGAGCACGGCTGGGTTCTGTGCCGTAATGAGGGAACAATCGAAGACGCTACGATGCAGGTGGTTTCTGAGATTTATAGGGTGCTGGAGTGATGTTGGAGTGGAGACAGATGTTGGTGCAGGAAGGCGCGTAGCGTAATACTTGGTTTAACATAATATACATTACACGTAACAAGATGTTTCAGGGTTAGCCCGGTTGCACGCCAGATTTCAATCCAGAGTTTTACCCTGAGTCCTCTTTTCAAAACCTTAGCCTTGCCTGCAATTGGCGGACCTTCAATCAGCATCCCGCGTCAGTTTTTCAATCAGCATCCGGTGCTGTGGAAATTGCGCAATCAGTTTGCGTCGATCACCCATCTCCATATCCGCAAAATCAAATCCCGGCGACACGGCCTCGCTGATCAAGCCAAATCCATGTTCTCCCTCGAGCAGTCGCGAAGCTTTCCAGATTCCGCCAAGCACGTGCATTTGCAGATGCTGTCCCGCCAGAATGTCGTTGCCCATTACCAGCGTTTCCAGCGAGCCGTCAGCATGGATCATGCTGTACTCGATGGGATCGCCCAGATGGAAAAAATGCACAATGTCGGAATGATTGAAATGAAACTGGCCCACTGGTGATTGCTCGGTCAACAGGTAGTAAATCGATGTCATCAGGTACCGTGGGCCACCGACGGTATCGAGCATCTCTCTATGATCGGCCTGATAGGTTCTGCGAAAGTAACCGCCTTCCACGTGAGATTGCAGATCTAGCGCCTGAATCAAGGCCTGTGCGTTTACTGTGCGTTGAGACATGCTCTGCTCCGGTGGATGGCGGCGTATTTTACGATAGCTCTACTAAACGGCTATTTAGTGTAGTTAACAGAAGATCGCTGAATTTCGAAGATTTTACCCTCCTTTTAAGCGCGCACTTGTTTAACAAAGCAAATCAGAAATCCACCGTTGCTGATAGCAGATAAGTCCTCGGCGTCGAAAGCGTCAAACCGGGTTCGCTGTCATCTGATGCGCCTGCCGAACTCCAGTAGCGTTTATCCAATACGTTTTCGACATTGGCGCGTACGGTGATGGTCTTGTCGTCCAGTTTAAAGGCGTAACGCGTCCCCACGTCGAATCGCTCCCATGAGTCGATTTCCTTCTGGTTGGACTGATCCAGATACTGCGAACTCGAATAGATTCCACGGCCTGTCAGCGTCAGCCCCTGCATATTGGGTACATCCCACTCTGCGCCGAGATTGACGTTGTATTTGGGTGTCGCGGGCGCGCGGTTACCGTCAAAGGTTCCATTGGTGGTCTGGGTCAGTTCGCTGTCGATGTACATCACGCCGCCGAGCAATCGAAACCCTTTGAACGGTTCGCCGAACACACTCAATTCCACACCATCGTTTTGTCGTTTGCCGTTCGGGCCGAAGACTCGTGTCGAGGCGTTGGTTTCATAAGCAGGCTGTTTGATCCGGAACACAGACGCTGTAAGCGCATACGAACCCGCGTCATATTTGGCCCCGACTTCGACTTGTCGGCTGATAAAAGGCGGGAAGATTTCATCCTCGTTGATCGACGTCGATGGCGCAATTTTCCCTTGGCTGAGGCCTTCCATGTAGTTGGCGTAGAGCGAGAGCTTGTCCGTCGCCTTGAACAGAATGCCGCCCGATGGCGAGAGTTTTTCTTCGTCATAGGCTGTGTCGCCCTTCACATCATCGCTCCAGTCGTCGACTTGAACCCTTTGCCAGCGGGCGCCCAGGGTCAGCAACAGGCGATCATCGAAGAACCCCAGCGTATCGGACAGTGCGACGCCGCTGAAGCGGTTTTCCGTGTAGACCCTGGCGTCGTAGCGTGTTGGCGTGCGCGGCTTTGCGGTTTCCACCGGGTCATACAGATTGCTGCGCCCTGCTGCATACCGCGCGCCGCCATTTTCGAAATCCATGTAGAAGTAGCTGGCCGCCAGATTGACCTCGTGGCTGACTGAACCGGTATGGAACCAGTTGCGCACACCCGCCGTGGCAGTCCGGACATTTTCGTCACGAGTGAAGTCCCGCGGTTGAACGCTGAAGTCGCCGGCGTCGTTGGTCACCGACACCGCATGCCGAAGGAAATCGTGGTTACTGTTACGGGCGCCGACGCCGCCATACAACATGACCGAATCGCTGACGTCGAACTCGCCATTGAGCGTGCCAAACGTATCTTTGGTTCGCGCCTGGCTCCAGGGTTGCGCGTAGTTGTCGCGCACATCATCAGCATCCGGAACTTTCGCGTTTGCACCGACCTGCACACGTTCTTGCGGTGCATCGGTATCGCGCTCGGTGTGACCGATATCGGTGGAAAGCCGCAGGCGCTCACCGCGAAAATCCAGGCCCAGCACTGCCATGTCGCGATCGACGCTCTGGTGATCCCATTCAGTGTCACCCGATTGTTTGACGCCGTTGAAACGCAGGCCGAACTGGTTGTCCTCACCAAAGCGACGGCCGATGTCGACGGCGCCGCCGAGCTGATTGTTCGAGGCGTAACTGGCCGTCAGCGATGTATTCGGCTGATCGCCGGCGCGCTTGGGCACCACGTTGATCCCCCCTCCTACACTGCCCCGCGGCGAAATCCCGTTGATCAGTTGGCTCGGGCCCTTGAGGATGTCGACGCGCTCGGCCATTTCCATGTCGATCGTGTAAGTGGGCAGAACCCCGTAGAGCCCGTTGTAGGAAACATCGCTGTTGAATAGGCTGAAACCGCGGATGGTGAATTGCTCATAACGGCCGCCTGCCGGGTTGGTCGCACGTACCGAAGGGTCGTTGGCGATCAGATCTCCCAGAGTGCGGGCCTGCTGGTTTTTCACCGTTTCGCTGGTGTAGGTGGTCATGCTGAACGGGGTCTCCATGAAATCCTTGGAACCCAGCAGTCCTTGCGAGCCTCGGCGCGCCACCTGGCCACCGGCAAAGACCTCGGAATCCGTGCTACCCGTCGATCCAAGGATCGAAGTAGGTGCCAGTTCCAGACTGCCGCCGTCCGGCGCAGGAATGACTGTGTAAGCGCGGTCGCCCGCCGGTTGCAGCTGTAGACCGGACCCCAGCAACAACCGGGTAAAGCCCTCCTCCACGCCAAACTCACCCGACAGACCATTGCTGTTGCGCCCGCTGACCAAGGCCGGATCTACCGACAGATTGACCCCGGCCAGTCCGGCAAAACGGGTCAGCGCCGCACCCAGGCTGCCGGCAGGCACCTGATAAGCGCGGCGGTCGGCGCTTTCCGCCCAACTGCTGGGGATCAACAGGGGGCTGGCACTCAGGCTCAACAAAAGGCTCAACTGCAACAACGGACGCAAACGACCTGGAAATACTGCAGGCATAGGAAAAAGCTCTCGATTTGGTTCACTTGCCTGGAATGACCAGCGAGGCGAAAAAAAGGGACAGATCTCAGACTGTTTTTTTGGACTGGGACAATTTTCGCGGAACGAGAGAGACCCAAAAGCGCGTGCGTTTCTGCACGTCGATCGGCAGGCTGGCCGCCAATAGCGAGAGCACTTGATCGGTGTTATCCAGGCGAAAACTGCCGGTGATGCGCAGCGCCTCCAGCTCCGGATCCCAGCGCAGCACGCCAGGGCGGTAACGGCTCAATTCGCGCAGAAAATCCCCCAGCGGCTGGTTCTGCGCCATCAGTACACCGTCGCGCCAGCTCGGCATCGAGACATCAAACGCCCGGACAGCACCCGCGCCAGAAGCCTGCAGCCTGATCTGCTGGCCCTGATCGAGGATCAGCGCCGGCCCGTTTGACGGTTGCAACTGCACCGAGCCACTGACCACCGACACATTGCAGTCACGCTCATTGAGACGCACGCAAATCTCACTGTGACTGACGATGATTCGCCCGTACGGCACATTGATGATCAGCGCTGAGTTGCCTGGTACATCAAGGGCCATCTCTCCCCGCACCAGCGTGAGCTGACCGGCAGCAAGATCCATATTGACGGCGCTGTCGGTATTGAGCTGCAACGAACTGCCATCGGCGAGCGGCAATTTTTTGCGTTCACCGGTGCCCGTCTGCAAATCAGCGCGCCAGACGTCCAGCGGCAGTTGCCGACTGAGCAGCCAGGCCGCCGGCACCAGTGCCGCGATGCCGAGCGCGCGTTTCAGCGCGGCCCGACGCGCAGGATCCGGACGATCCAGCGTAGCCATGGCTAACGCAGAAGGCAGAGCGGAAAACCGTTCGCGCAAGCGCTGGATTTTCTGCCACGCGTGTTCATGCCGGCTATCGCTGTTGCGCCAGGCCTGCAATTGCGCATGATCGTCAGCGCCCGCTTCGCCGGACTCCATCAACGCCAGCCATTGCGCGGCGGCGCGGGCGACTTCGCGGGCTTCATCACTGGGGGCTACGCGCATCAAAGCTCCACCAGCAGACAATGCTCGTAGGCCTGCGCCATGTAACGTTTGACGGTGCGTTCGGACACCTGCAAGCGCTCGGCGATTTCGCGGTAACCCAAGCCTTCAAGCTGACTCCACAAAAACGCCCGGCGCACTGCTCGCGGTAAACCATCAAGCAACTCGTCCAGTGCTTGCAGGGTTTCCAGCAGCAGCCAACGCTGCTCGGGCGATGGCACGCACTCCTCCGGGAGCTGCGCGAGGGCTTCGAGGTAGGCTTTTTCCAGACTGCGGCGGGTGTAGAAGTTGCTCAGTAGACGCTTGCCCACGGTCAGCAGATAGGCACGAGGCTCACGCATGTCGGCAATCGGTTGCGAACTGCACAGCACGCGCATGAAGGTGTCCTGGCTCAGATCCGCCGCATCCCAGGCGTTGCCCATGCGTCGACGCAGCCAGGTTTCCAGCCAGCCTCGGTGATCGCGGTACAGCGCGTGCAGGCTCTGCTCAGATGGCGTGGCGGCTTCAATCATCTCAAGAGACCCTGCGCGAAGTTAGATTCAAATGAGACTGATTCTATTTAACTTCGCTTGGGACACAAAGATCTTTTTGTCCGTGACGGCAATCTCTAGCGTTTCAGCGTCTCGCTCGGCAGCTCTTTGAACAGCGCCCGATAACTGCTGGAAAACCGCCCCAGATGCCAGAACGACCAGCGCATCGCCACCTCAGCCACGGTGGTTTCCGTGGGCCGGCGATTGAGCAATTCGCGGTGTGCACTGTTAAGCCGGCGCAGGCGCAGCCAGTGGCTCGGGGTCATACCGGTATAGGCTTTGAACGCCTGCTGTAATTGCCGCAACGGCACCCCTGCGACCTTCGACAGTTCGAGCAGATTGACGGTGTCTTCCGGCGAATCTGCCGCCCACTCCCCTACCCGCTTCATGATCATCCGTTCTTCGCTACGCCGCTGTAATCCGCCGCGATCAAGACGGGTGTGTGCGTTGTCGAGGATGAACAGGCAGTCTTCGAGTAACTGCTGAGTCAGTGAATCTTTATCAAACGGATCAACAGCTTGCGACAACTTCGTGAGAGTTGAGCTTAACCAGCGACTGAACAAGGCGTTCTGCCCGCAGTTAAGCGGCGCCATGAACAATCCTTCGAGTCTCGCCACATCCAGACCGTGCTGACGGACGAATTTCGGGCCGAACACCACGGCGATTTCCTGGTAGTTCTCCGGGGTGATCCAGATGTTGCGGCTGTCTTCGTTGAGCAGATACAGCGCGTTGTCGCTGCGATCGAAACAGAAGGCCAAGGCACCCGATGGTGCGCTGAACGTTTGCTCGACGCGGGTGTTCATCTGTTCTTCGTAGACCTGCACACCTTCCAGGTCCAGATAGCGGATCTGCCCGGCGAAATGTCCGGGAGACATTTGCTGGTAATGCTGGACCCAACCCGGCGTGGCGCGGATCTGTTCGCTGACATCAGCGGTATTGAAAGCCTGAACCTGAAGCGGATTACACGTTGTCATGGGAGACCTTGCGCACTCTTTTGGTGCGCTTTGGTGCTGCTTAAAGTGGATAGATGGAACGGCAAGGCACGCCCAAGATAGTCGTCAACGCGCCACAGGGGAAGGGGCGGAAGATGAAACCCGCCCTCCCCGGCGTCTATAAAACCAATAACGAGGTCTTTATGAATGCCCCTTTCGATCAGCTGTTCACGTGGCTGAAAGATCACAAGATTACCGAAGTTGAATGTGTGGTCAGCGACCTGACCGGCATCGCCCGCGGCAAGATCGCACCGACCAACAAGTTCCTGCATGAGCGAGGCATGCGCCTGCCGGAAAGTGTGCTGCTGCAAACGGTAACCGGGGATTTTGTCGACGACGACATCTACTACGGCCTGCTCGACCCGGCCGACATCGACATGGTCTGCAAACCGGTGAGCGACGCCGTGTATGTGATTCCATGGGCGATCGAGCCGACCGCCATCGTCATCCACGACACCTTCGACAAGTTCGGCAACCCGATCGAACTGTCGCCGCGCAACGTGCTGAAAAAAGTCCTGCAGCTGTACACCGACAAGGGCTGGAAGCCGATCGTGGCGCCGGAAATGGAGTTCTACCTGACCCAGCGCTGCGAAGACCCGGACCTGCCACTCAAGGCGCCGCTGGGGCGTTCGGGCCGTGCCGAAAGCGGTCGGCAATCGTTCTCGATCGATGCCGCCAACGAATTCGATCCGCTGTTCGAAGACGTCTACGACTGGTGCGAGCTGCAAGGCCTGGATCTGGACACGCTGATCCATGAAGACGGCCCGGCGCAGATGGAAATCAACTTCCGTCACGGCGACGCACTGGATCTGGCCGACCAGATCACCGTGTTCAAACGCACCCTGCGCGAAGCGGCGCTCAAGCACAACGTCACTGCCACGTTCATGGCCAAGCCGATTGGTGACGAACCCGGCAGCGCCATGCACCTGCACCAGAGCGTCGTGGAGATCGCCACCGGCAAGCCGATCTTCGCCAATGCCGACGGCACAATGAGCGAGCTGTTCCGCCATCACATCGGCGGCCTGCAGAAGTACATCCCGAAAGTGCTGCCGATGTTCGCGCCGAACGTGAACTCGTTCCGCCGCTTCCTGCCGGACACTTCGGCGCCGGTCAACGTCGAGTGGGGCGAAGAAAACCGCACCGTCGGCCTGCGAGTACCGACCTCCGGGCCGGAAGCCATGCGCGTGGAAAACCGCCTGCCGGGCGCCGATGCCAACCCGTATCTGGCGATCGCCGCGAGCCTGCTGTGTGGCTACATCGGCATGGTCGAAGGCATCGAACCGAGTGCCGCCGTCGAAGGCCGCGCCTACGAACGCCGCAACCTGCGCCTGCCGATCACCATCGAAGACGCGCTGACGCAAATGGAAGAGTGCGACACAGTTGCGCGTTATCTGGGCAACAAGTTCGTACGCGGCTACGTCGCGGTCAAACGCGCCGAGCATGAAAACTTCAAGCGCGTGATCAGCTCCTGGGAGCGCGAGTTCCTGCTGCTGAGCGTCTGATCCATCTCACAAAGCCCCTTCACCTCTGTGGGATGGGCTTTTGTGGGAGGGGGCTTGCTCCCGAAAGCGGTCTGTCAGTCACAGAAAATGTTGAATGTACCGGCCTCTTCGGGAGCAAGCCCCCTCCCACAGGAATTAGCTAACCACCTGAAAAATCCAAAAAATTCGAAGAGGTGTCGATATGCGTCTATTGAAATCCATGGTTCCCGCCGCACTGGCGCTGTTGTGCAGCACCGCAGCCCTGGCCCAGCCACAGGTCAGCGTCTACAACTGGACCGACTACATCGGTGAAACCACCCTCGCCGACTTCCAGGCCAAGACCGGGATCAAGGTGATCTACGACGTTTTCGACTCCAATGAAACCCTGGAGGGCAAGCTGCTCGCCGGCCGTACCGGCTACGACGTGGTGGTGCCGTCCAACCACTTCCTCGCGCGTCAGGTGAAGGCCGGGGCGTTCCTCAAACTCGATCGCGAGCAGTTGCCGAACTGGAAAAATCTCGATCCGAAATTGCTCGAATTGCTCGAAAAGAACGACCCGGGCAATCAGCACTCGGTGCCGTACCTGTGGGGCACCAACGGCATCGGCTACAACGTCGACAAGGTCAAGGCTGTGCTCGGCATCGATCACATCGATTCCTGGGCGGTGCTGTTCGAGCCGGAAAACCTGAAGAAACTCACCCAGTGCGGCGTGTCGATGATGGACTCGGCGGACGAAGTGTTCCCGGCGATCCTCAACTACATGGGCATGGACCCACGCAGCGAAAACCCGGAAGACTATAAAAAGGCCGAAGCGAAACTGCTGAGCATTCGCCCGTACATCACCTATTTCCACTCCTCGAAATACGTTTCCGATCTGGCCAATGGCGATATCTGCGTAGCCTTCGGTTACTCCGGCGACGTATTCCAGGCGGCCAACCGCGCCAAGGAAGCCAAGAACGGGGTGAATATCGCTTACGCGATTCCGAAGGAAGGCGCCAACCTGTGGTTCGACCTGCTGGCGATCCCGGCCGACGCCAGCAACACCAAGGAAGCCCACGCCTTCATCAATTACCTGCTCGATCCGCAAGTGATCGCCAAGGTCAGCGCTTCGGTCGGTTACGCCAACCCGAACCCGGCCGCCAAGCAGTACATGGATCAGGCGCTGGTGAACAATCCCGAGGTCTACCCGTCGCAGGCGGTGCTGGACAAGCTCTACATCTCCTCTACCCCGCCCCAGTCGATCATGCGTCTGATGACCCGGTCCTGGAGCAAAGTGAAGTCGAACAAATGAATCAGTACACGCAAGAACACGCCCGCTCCTATTACGCGGCTTCGGCCCGGGCCAGTACGCCCTGGCCGACACTCGACGGTGATCTCACCGCCGATGTCTGCGTGATCGGCGGCGGCTTCACCGGGGTCAACACCGCGATTGAACTGGCGCAGCGCGGGCTGTCGGTGGTGTTGATTGAAGCCCGACGCATTGGCTGGGGCGCCAGCGGGCGCAACGGCGGTCAGTTGATTCGCGGCATCGGTCACGAGGTCGAAGGCTTTGCCCGCTATGTCGGCAATGACGGCGTGCGTTACTTGCAGCGCGCCGGGATCGACTCGGTGGAACTGGTGCGCCAGCGCATCACCGAGAACGCCATCGAGTGCGACCTGCGTTGGGGCTTCTGCGAGCTGGCCAACACTCCGGCGCAATTCGCAGCGTTCAAGGACGAACAGGTCAGCCTCGACGAACTCGGTTATCAACACCAGACCCGTCTGGTCGGCCCGGAGCTGATCCGTCAACAAGTGGTCAACGCCGACATCTACGCGGGTGGTCTGATCGACATGGGCTCCGGCCATCTGCACCCGCTGGATCTGGTGCAAGGCGAAGCGCGTCTGGCGGCGTCCCTCGGTGTGCGAATCTTCGAGCAAAGCCCGGTGCTGCAGATCATTCATGGCGAAACCGTTGAAGTGCGCTGCGCCACCGGCAGCGTTCGCGCCGGCAGTCTGGTGCTCGGTTGCAACGCGCATCTGGATGAACTCGAACAGCAACTCAGCGGCAAGGTCCTGCCCGCCGGCAGTTACATCATCGCCACCGAGCCGCTGTCCGAGGCGCGCGCCGCGCATTTGATCCCGCACAACCTCGCGTTGTGCGACCAGAAAGTCGGCCTCGATTACTACCGGCTCTCGGCGGATCGACGCCTGCTGTTCGGCGGCGCCTGTCATTATTCCGGGCGCGATCCGGCGGACATCGCCGCCTATATGCGCCCGAAGATGCTCAAGGTCTTCCCGCAACTGGCGGACGTGCGCATCGACTATCAATGGGGTGGCAAGATCGGCATCACCGCCAACCGTTTCCCGCAGGTCGGCCGGCTCAAGCAGCAGCCGAACGTGTTCTACGCTCAGGGTTACTCCGGGCACGGCCTCAACGTCACGCACTGGTGCGCCAAGCTGCTGGGCGAAGCGATTCACGCCGGCCACAGTCAGGGCATGGATGTGTTCAGCGCGGTGCCGCACATGACCTTCCCCGGCGGCCCGGCCCTGCGTTCGCCGCTGCTGGCACTGGGCATGTTCTGGTATCGCCTGCGTGAAATCCTCGGCTAACGCTCGCCCCTGTAGGAGCTGCCGAAGGCTGCGATCTTTTGACCTTAAAAACCAAGATCAAAACATCGCAGCCTTCGGCAGCTCCTATACGTAACCTTATTTGCTCTATCGCCAAGCACTTCTATATTGATGAAGTGCTTTTGCGTTCCTGACGCTCAGCATCCACCAAACCGAGGAGGACATGGATGAAGTCGTCAGCCGCCGATGAGCCACGAGCACCGGGCCAAGCGCCGATCAAGACGCGTCGCTTCAGTATTTCACTGGTGTGGATCGTGCCGATCGTCGCGGTGCTGGTCGGTATTTCGCTGGTGGTGCACAACCTGATGCAGGAAGGCCCGACCATCGTCGTCAACTTCAAGACCGGCAGTGGCCTGACCGCCAACAAGACCGAGGTCAAATACCGCAATGTGGTGATCGGTCAGGTGACTGACGTCGAGTTGAGCGGCGATCAGAAGAGCGTCGACGCCACGATCAAACTGGCCAAGCAGGCCGAAACCTTTACCCGCGAAGACTCACACTTCTGGGTCGTGCGCCCGCGCATCGGCGCTGGTGGTGTGTCGGGCATCGACACCCTGCTCTCCGGCGACTACATCGGCGCCGACATCGGCCAGTCCGACAGCCGCGCCAAACACTTCAAGGGCCTGGAAAATCCACCGCCGATCACCTACGGCGAACCAGGCAAGCGCTTCATGCTGCACGCGCCGGATCTCGGCTCGCTGGACATTGGTTCGCCGGTTTACTACCGCAAGATTCCGGTCGGTCAGGTGGTTACTTACACCCTCAATCCCGAGGGCAAAGGCGTGGACATAGAGGTGTTCATCCATTCGCCGAACGACGCGTTCGTCACCGAAAACACCCGGTTCTGGAACGCCAGCGGTATCGACATCAATGTCGGCGCCAACGGCTTTGCGGTGAAAACCGAATCGCTATCGACCATGCTGGTCGGCGGCATTGCCTTCCGCGCCCCGGATTACAGCCCCAACGACGTTGCCGCCGCCGACGACAAGGATTTCGAACTGTTCGCCGATCAGCAGGCCGCCCTCGCCCCGCCCAACGGCAAGGCGCAATACATGGTGCTGCGTTTCGAGCAGTCCTTGCGCGGGCTCAAGGTCGATGCGCCGGTAGAATTTCTCGGCATGGAGATCGGCCGGGTGGTCGGCATCAATCTCGATTTCGACGCTAAAAAACGCAGCTTCCCGCTGAACGTCGGCATCGTCATTTACCCGCAGCGCCTCGGTCAGGCCTACAAAAAAATGCTCACCGAATTCAAGCACGATCCCGACGACGAAGCCGCCGGCATTCGTTTGCTCGGCACCTTCGTCGACAACGGTCTGCGCGCCCAGGCCCGCAGCGGCAACCTGCTGACCGGGCAGTTGTACATCGCGCTGGATTTCTTCCCGAAAGCCGAGAAAGTTGCGTTCGACGCGACGGCCCGGCCGGTGGTCTTGCCAACCGTGCCCGGCAGCCTCGAACAGTTGCAGGAAAAACTCGAAGCCGTGGTCGACAAGCTCAACAAACTGCCGGTCGAACGGATTGCCGGCAACCTCGACAGCAACCTCGTCGAGCTGCGCAAAGGCCTGACCCAGTTCAATGCGAAAACCCTGCCGAGCGTGCAGACCACCCTGGCCGACGTCAGCAAGACCTTGCAGTCCGCCAGCTCGACCCTGGCCGAAGATTCGCCACAGCGCGAGAAACTCACCGAGACCCTCGACGAACTCGGGCGCATGTCGCGTTCGCTGCGTGAGCTGTCGGATTATCTCGGTCGCCATCCGGAATCGCTGATTCGCGGTCGTCCCGACAACGCGGCGCCGCTGGATCTGAAAGGACCGCCGCGCAATTGAGCACAGGAGCTATCCCATGGCTTTACCGCTGAAGATCACCGTGCTCGCTGCGTTCCTGCTTTTGGGCGCCTGCCGCAGCGAGCCGATCAACTTTCACACCCTGACCCCGGTGCAACTGCCGCCGTCCCGTGCCGGCGCGCAGATTCCGATCGAGGGGATCAGCGTGCCGCCGCAAGTTGACCGCCCGCAAATCGTCATCCGTCAGGGTAACAATGGCCTGGCGATTCTGGAAACCCAGTGGTGGGGGGCGAGTCTGGCGGATGAGCTGCGCAGTGCCTTGAACGATCAACTGAGCAATACCGGCAGTGGCGGCAACGTCTCGGTGCGCATCGATGTGCAGCGTTTCGACTCGATCCCCGGCCAGTACGGACTGATCGACGTCAAATGGCGCCTGCGTCCCAGCGGTGCGGCGGACAATGCTCTGCTGACCTGCCATTCAACCTTGCAAACTCCGTCCGGCCCGAGCATCGACGAACTGGTGGCCGCGCAACAGAACAACGTCAAACGCCTGGCTGCATTGATCAATCAAGCGGCGGGTAATTCTCGCGCCTGCCCGTCGGCCTCCTGAGCCGCCGACAGCGTGACGGTGAAACGGCAGCCGTTCGGTTCTCGAGTCACCAACTGAACCTGCCAGCGCTGATGGCTGCAGATCCGCTGCACCAGTGACAATCCCAGCCCAAGGCCTTCACCGCGCTGCTCGTCACCGCGCACGAATGGCTGGAACATCGCGTGGCGTTTCTCTTCCGGAATACCGATGCCGCTGTCCTCGACCACGAAGCTGTCCCTGAGCAGGGTCAAGCGGACAAAGCCCTGATCGGTGTAGTGCCAGGCGTTGCGCAGCAGATTGCCCATGACCGACTGCAAGAACGTCAGGTCATAACGCGTGGCGCCCGCCAGTTGTGGCTCGTAGATGAATTCCAGGCCCTTTTCACGAATGAGTCGCCCCCAGATTTCCACCTGGGCATCGGCGATCGATTTGAGTGTGCAGGTCGATTCGGTGCCAAGCTCTTCCGGCTTGCGTGCCAGCATCAAGAAGGTTTCGACCAGTTGGCGCATTTCAGCGCTGGCCCGGGCAATGCGTGTGACCTGCTGGGTGGAACGCGGATCCAGCGAAGGGTTGGCCAGCAACAGCTCGCAGGAGCTGGCCAGAATCATCAACGGTGTGCGCAGTTCATGACTGACATCACTGGTGAAGAGTTTTTCGCGGTTCAGGGTTTCGCGTAACCGGCCGAGTGTCTGGTCAAAAGACAGGGCCAACTCCCCTACTTCATCATCGGCGTAATCCGGATGCAGGGCCGGCGCCAGCGCGATCAATTGATCACGATGCCGCACCTGCCCCGCCAGGCGAATCACCGGCGCCATGACCTGCCGCGCCAACAACCTGCCGAGCGCGACCGCCAGCATGACACTGAGGATGAACCCGACTATCACCACCACGAACAGCAGGTGTTCACGCTGCTCGAAGCTTTCCTGATTGCGCAGCAGCACATACTTGCGTCCGCCGACTGCCTCGACCATCGCGTAGAAATCGTCACCGTTGAAGGTGATCTCCTGAAACCCCTGGGGCAGTGCTGCCAATTGCGGCGTCAGTGCCATGGGCCCCGGGCCGTTCTCGAAAAAAAACAGTTCGCTCTTTTCCGGCTCGTGGCGCCACTGGTTGATGTCGTCCATCGCCAACAACCGGCGCAGTCCACCGCTGAGGGCGGTCATGGTCAACTTGTGCTCGACGACATGCACGGTAGCCACAATGCCCATCGCGAAGACACCGGCCACCACCGCACTCATCAAGGCGAACACAATCACAATCCGATTGGCGAGGCTTTGCTTGAGGTCCATCCGGTTCAATGACTCCAGTGCTGATGTCAGGGCTGCAAGGGGCGGCGCGACGACGTTGACCAATATTCGCAGCTTCGCCTTGCCCGGCGTTGTTGTTAAGTGTTTAAAACAAACAAAACGGGTATTTGAGTTTATTTATCAAATAGCCGTTTTAGTTAACACACGCCGGACCTCGCAAATTTTTCACATGTTCTTCACTGCTCCGCCACGACTCTGAACGTAGTGTTCAGCAGCCATTCAAGTAGACCACCGTAAAGTAACTAACCTCCTGGAGCTTACGTTGCACTGCGCGTGTACTGAGTGGAACTCGGGAATGACAAGGGGCAACGTCGTGGTTGAATTAGTACACGTACAATCAGCGTCCAGGCGATGGGATCTGTCTCGTCCGCGCACCTGGGCAATCATTGCTGTCGGTTTGCTGTTGATTACACTGATTTGTGGCTTCGTCTGGATGCAACGTTCGCCCGCCAACCTGCGCTATGCGAGTGCGTCGGCTACCCAGGGATGGGTGAAGGCCTGGCAGGCCGGTGAGGTCGTCGCACTGGTGCGACATACCGAACGTTGCGACCGCTCGACCAATCCCTGTCTGGGGCCGGCAGACGGTATCACCCAGGCTGGCAGCATTGCTGCAGCCCAGGTAGGCCGTGGCTTTACGCAACTGGGCCTGGAAAAGACCCAGTTCTTCAGCAGCCCGTTGACGCGCACCCTGCAGACTGCGCATTACATGCTCGGCCACGATGCCGTGGCGGCGGAATGGCTGGAAACCTGTGGCCCGACGATGCGCAATGAATTGGTGGCGCACAAGACCCCGGGACAGAACATGATTCTGGTAACCCACAGCGGCTGCATCGCCGATTTCGAACGGCAGACCGGTTACCCGCGCGCGGTCGCCGCCGAATATGGCAGCACTGTTTTAGCCCGGATAGATGCGCAAGGAAAACTTGAAGTAATTGGCATCATGAATCCCGAAGGCTGGCAACGACTGGCCAAGTAATCATCAAACTTAGTCGAGAACAAACGGCTCGGCCAATGCTCTGGCACAGGGTATCGGCGTGTATGAAATTTGTAATAAGAAATGTTTTTTACTTTCCCGAACTGGAAAAAAATAATTTTAAAGCTTGTCTTCTCGAGGAGAACTTAACGCTGGAAGCAGACCCGTTCTCTGAATGCAGGACACGCCCATCGGCCGTGCTCGCCTCTGCATTCATTCAACCCAGTGCCGCACCTGCAACGGAAATTGCCGGGCCGTCACTGAAACGCACACTTTGTACTGCACCAAGGTCCAGTCATGACGTCTGAGAACAAACCGCTGCACCATGCGGCGTTGAATTTGCCGCGCCTCCACCAGCGCACCCTGATCGAGCGTTTTGCGATCCCCGGGCTGGTGCTGGCATTCGTGGTGTTTTATCTGCTGCCGCTGATGACCCACGGTCTGTGGATTCCCGATGAAACCCGCTATGGGCAGATCAGCCAGGAAATGCTGCAGAGCGGCAACTGGGTGGCGCCGCACTTCATGGGCATTCGCTACTTCGAAAAACCGATCGCCGGCTACTGGATGATCGCCATCGGCCAGGCGATTTTCGGTGAAAACCTGTTCGGCGTGCGCATCGCCTCGGCACTCAGCTCCGGGGTTAGTGTGTGGCTGGCCTACCTGCTGGCCCGGCGCCTGTGGAACAACCCGCGAATCAGCGCCGCGTGCGCCCTCCTTTATATGAGCTTCGGCCTGATCGCAGGGCAAGCCGGCTATGCCAACCTCGATCCGCAATTCACCTTGTGGGTCAACCTCAGCCTGGTGGCGATCTGGTTTGCCATCGACAGCAACACCCCGCGCGCGCGGCTGGGCGGCTGGGCTTTGTTGGGATTTGCCTGCGGCATGGGCCTGATGACCAAAGGTTTCCTCGCCTTGATGCTGCCGGTGCTGATCGCCCTGCCCTACATGATCTGGCAGCGGCGCTTCGGTGAACTGGTGCGTTATGGACTGGTTGCCGTGGCGGTGGCCGCGCTGGTCAGCGTGCCATGGGCACTGGCCGTGCACGCGCGTGAACCGGATTTCTGGCGGTTCTTCTTCTGGCACGAACACATCCGCCGCTTCGCCGCCGGTGAAGACGCACAGCACGCACGACCATGGTGGTTCTACCTGCCGCTGCTGTTTGCGTCCACCTTGCCGTGGGCACTGCTGTTGCCTTCGACGCTGCTGCGTACCTGGCGCGAAAAGCGTGATCCGAAAATCGCCTTCCTCGCCTTGTGGTTCCTGCTGCCGCTGGCGTTTTTCAGCGCGAGCAGCGGCAAACTGCCGACTTACATCATGCCGTGCCTGCTGCCTCTGGCCCTGTTGATGGGCCACACGCTGATGGGCTGGCTCGAACGCCAGAACGGCCGTGTCTTGCGCATCAACGGTGTGGTCAACGTGATGCTGGCCGTTGCCGCACTGGTCGCGCTGATCTATCTGCAAGCGACCCGTGAAATTTACGAACACACCGAAATGTTCAGCCTGTCGCTGGGCTATATCGTGCTGCTCGGCTGGCTGATTGCCGGTTCGCTGCAAGCCTTGCGCCCGCTGACGCTGTGGGCGATGCCGGCGCTGGGCATCGGCCTGCTCGTCGCATTGCTGCCGGCCGCGATGCCGGCGACCATCGTCAACAGCAAGATGCCGGATCAGTTCATTGCCGAACATCAGCAGCAACTGAGCGAAACCAGCTCGTTGCTGAGTAATGACCTGGGCGCTGCGTCGGCACTGTCCTGGCGTTTGCGTCGTCCGCAAGTCGACCTGTTCAACACCGTTGGCGAACTCAAGTACGGCCTCGATGACCCGGCCATGGCGTCACGCAAGGTCAGCCTCGACGGCGTAGGCGAATGGATGACCGAAGCGCGCAAAAAAGGCTCGGTGGGCGTGGTGATGCGCGTCAACAGCACCTCTGACGAGCAGCAACTGGAGCTGTTGCCGATCGATGGTCAGCACTTCCGGCGCGGCAACCTGGAAATCTTCATCTTTGCCCAGAGCAAACCATGACCGCAGACAAAAAAGATCGGGGCGCGTTGCTGCTTCTGCTGGCCGCGACTGCCCTGTTGTTACTGCTCGGCCTGGGCAGTCGCGAGCTGTGGGGGCCGGAAACCCGCTGGGCCAACATCGCCTTGCAGATGCTGCAAAGCGGCGACTATTTCGATCCCTATCTCAAAGGCAGTCCTTATTACGACAAACCGCTGCTGTCGTACTGGCTGATCACCGCGACCTCCTGGTTCACCGGCGGACTGGGGCACTGGTCGTTGCGTCTGTCTTCGGTGATTTCCGCGTGGTTCAGCGTGTGGCTGGTGTATCTGCTTGGCGAGCAACTGTTTCGCAAAGGCACCGGGCTGATCGCCGGCTGGATGCTGGCGACCACCTTGTATTTCGTGTTCTGGGCGCGAGTCGCCACCGCCGACATTCTCACCGTCTGCGGCGTGCTGGCGGCCGTCTGGTGGTATTGGCGCGGCCCGGATGACACCCGCTTCTGGCGTTACGTGGTGTTCTTCGGTTTGTTGTCGCTGACGTCGCTGTTCAAGGGCCTGATCGGTTTCATCCTGCCGGGGCTGGTGCTGCTGCCGCACCTGCTCAGCGAACACCGCTGGAAACGCCACCTGAACCTGCGACTGTTCAGCGCGATATTGATCGCCGGGGCGTTTTACATGGCGCCGTTCCTGTTGTCTCACCTCTACGGTGCGCCCAACTACGAACAAAGCGGCCTCGGTCTGGTGCTGCGTGAAAACGTCGTGCGGTTTTTCCAGCCGTTCGATCAATTCGGGCCGATTTACACCTACTTGATCTACCTGCCGGTTTACACCCTGCCATGGGCGCCGTGCTGGTTGATCGCCTTATGGGTTGCCGCGCGCAACTGGAAGCACATCGAACCGGATACCCGCTGGCTGATTCAAGGGCTCGCGCTGCTGATGCTGTTCTTCACCGCCAGTGGCAGTCGCCGCAGCTATTACGTGTTGCCGCTGGTGCCCTTCGCGCAATTGCTGGGTGCCTGGTGGGTGACCCGGCGCATGGCCGCCCGCAACAGCGAAGGCCGTGGGCTGAAGATCGGCTTCGCTGTCACTACTGTGTTGCTCGCTGCGGTACTGGGTGTGCTTTACCCGTGGACCAACAGCGGCGGCGGTGTCATCCGCTTCGGCGAGCAGGTTCGCGAACAGGCCAGTCAGCAGGCACCATTGAATCAATGGCGCATGGTCATGATCGAGGTCGACAACAAAGTACCGATGTACCTGCAAACCGGTGGTGCACCGTTCTACTACGTGCCGGAAACGATCGAGGAATTCCCGCACAATGGCGACACCGCGACGCTGATCGCCTGGCTGCAACGCACCAGCGGCGAACACTGGGATCCGCAACGCACGATTTTCGTGGCGCAATACCGTTCCGGTGACGCCGTGCCACTGGATGCGCTGAAGGCTGATCATCAGGTCATCACCACCACCCCGACCCGTGGCGAACAGGTATTCCACGGGCGTGCAGACCAGAGCGTGGCTTACATCCCCCACTCCTGAGCAATGACGTTAAGACAAAAGGAGAGAGTCGCGGTAAATTTGAATGGCAATGACAAGTATTAACGGCTTCTTTGACGTTTTTTTCTCATTTGCCACCCTACATTGCCGCGACTCGACACTTGCAAATCGTTCGCATTGTTTCCTGCGAGGGTTTGCTCATAACGTCTGAAAACAGGAGCTGCCCGAATGAATCCACGCTTTCCATCCTTCTTCAAGCGCGCATTGCTGGCCACTGCGTTGCTCGGCACCGGGCAGGCTTTTGCCGCCGATTCGGTGGGTCTGGTGGTCTACAACGCGCAGCATGAAACGCTGACCAAGGCCTGGGTGGCCGGCTTCACCGAGGAAACCGGCATTCCGGTGACCATTCGCAACGGCGATGACACCGAGATGGGCAACCAACTCGTGCAGGAAGGCGCCGCCTCGCCGGCAGACGTATTCCTCACCGAAAACTCGCCGGCGATGGTGCTGGTGGACAACGCCAAACTGTTCGCCCCATTGGCGCCGACAACCCTTGAGCAAGTCGATTCCGCCTACAGTCCGGCCCACGGCAATTGGGTCGGCATCGCCGCCCGTTCCACCGTGTTCGTCTACAACCCAAGCAAGTTGACTGAAAAAGACCTGCCCAAATCCCTGCTCGACCTCGCCACCCCGGCCTGGAAAGGCCGTTGGGCCGCCTCCCCGGCTGGCGCGGACTTCCAGGCGATCGTCGCCGCCGTCCTGCAACAGAAAGGCGAAGCTGCCACGCTGGAATGGCTCAAGGGCATGAAGACCAACGCCACGATCTATCGCGGCAACAGTGCGGTGCTCAAAGCGGTGAACGCCGGACAGATCGACAGCGGTGTGATCTACCACTATTACAGCTTCGTCGATCAGTCCAAGACCGGCGAAAACAGCAAAAACACCAAGCTGTACTACTTCAAACATCAGGATCCGGGCGCGTTCGTCAGTACCTCCGGCGCCGGCGTGCTGGCCTCGAGCAAACATCAGGATGAAGCGCAGAAGTTCGTCAAATACATCACCAGCAAGGAAGGTCAGGAAATTCTCGAAACCGGCACCTCCTTCGAATACGCCGTGGGTAAAGACGCGCCGTCCAATCCGAAGCTGACTCCGCTGAAAACCCTCGACGCGCCGAAAGTCGATGCGTCGACCCTCGACAGCAAAAAAGCCGTCGAGCTGATGACCCAGGCCGGATTGCTCTAAGTGATGCCCGAAACCTTGCCTGCACCGGCCGTTGCGACGGCCGCCGCCAGCCTCATTCACCCGCCCCGCACGCTGGCCGGGCGTGGCAGTTCGTGGGTGGTGAGCTCGGCGGTGCTGGTGTCTTTGTTGTCCCTGCTGCCGATCGCGTTCGTCATCGGCGTTGCGTGGTACACCGGCTGGGCGACCATCGAAGCTCTGATCTTTCGCCCGCGGGTCGGCGAATTGCTGATCAACACCGTGCTGCTGGTGCTGATCACCCTGCCACTGTGCATCCTGCTCGGAACCACCCTGGCCTGGCTGACCGAACGCAGCAATCTGCCCGGCCGCCGCTTGTGGTCAGTGCTGGCGGTGGCTCCGCTGGCCGTGCCGGCGTTCGTCCACAGTTATGCGTGGGTCAGCCTGATTCCGTCGATCCACGGTCTGCCGGCCGGTGTGCTGGTGTCGGTGATCGCCTATTTCCCGTTTCTGTATTTGCCGATTGCCGCGACCTTGCGCCGTCTCGATCCGGCGATTGAAGACGTCGCGCAATCCTTGGGACTCAAGCCGTGGGCGGTGTTCTTTCGGGTGGTGTTGCCGCAATTGCGCCTGGCAATCTGCGGTGGCGCGTTGTTGGTCGGTCTGCATTTGCTGGCCGAGTACGGCTTGTACGCGATGATCCGTTTCGACACCTTCACCACGGCGATCTTCGATCAGTTCAAATCGACGTTTAACGGCCCGGCGGCCAACATGCTCGCTGGCGTTCTGGCGCTGTGCTGTCTGGCGATGCTCACCGCCGAATCTGCCGCCCGTGGCAACGCCCGCTATGCGCGAGTCGGTTCCGGCAGCGCCCGGGACCAGCGCAGCGTGCAACTGGGGCGTGGCGCGACAACTCTGGCGTTACTGTTGCAAACCCTGACCTGCCTGCTGGCCCTCGGTGTGCCGTTGCTCACGCTGGGCCGCTGGCTGGTGGCCGGTGGTGTGCAGGTCTGGCAAGGTGACGAGTTGCTGCCGGCGCTGCTGCAAACCTTGTCTTACGGAGTGGCCGGCGCATTGCTGACCAGTGTCGCGGCGATCCCCATCGCGTGGCTGTCGATCCGCTCGCCGGGCAAACTGCAGCGCTTGCTGGAAGGCTGCAATTACATCACCAGTTCACTGCCCGGCATTGTCGTTGCTTTGGCGTTGGTCACCGTGACCATTCATTTCGCCCGGCCGATCTACCAGACCACCATCACCGTGCTGCTGGCTTACCTGCTGATGTTCCTGCCCCGGGCGCTGGTCAGCCTGCGCGCCGGTTTCGCACAGGCCCCGGTCGAGCTGGAAAACATCGCGCAAAGCCTTGGCCGCTCGCCGATACGCGCATTGTGGCTGATCACCGTACGCCTGGCAGCTCCCGGCGCGGCGGCAGGTGCGGCACTGGTGTTCCTGGCAATCACCAATGAACTGACCGCAACCCTGCTGCTGGCGCCCAACGGCACGCGGACCCTCGCTACCGGTTTCTGGGCGATGACCAGCGAAATCGATTACGCCGCCGCCGCGCCCTACGCGTTCTTGATGATCCTGCTTTCACTGCCGCTGACGGCCATTCTCTATCACCAATCCAGGCGTACCGCTGGCCGATGAACGCTCTCGAACTGCTCAACCTCAGTAAAACCTTCGGCGCGCAGAAGGCGCTCGACGACGTCAGCCTCAACGTGCCGACCGGCAGCCGCACGGTGATCGTCGGCCCCTCCGGTTCCGGCAAGACCACGCTGTTGCGGATGATCGCCGGCTTCGAGTTTCCCGACAGCGGCAGCATTACGCTCAACGGCCAGACGCTGGTCGACCGCAGCCACGCAGTGCCGGCCTATCAACGGCAGATCGGCTACGTCCCGCAGGACGGCGCGTTGTTCCCGCACATGACGGTGGCGGCGAACATCGGTTTCGGCCTGGCCCTGACCGGTGCGGCCCGCACCCAGCGCATCCTTGAGTTGATGGACAGCGTCGCCCTCGACGCCAACATGGCCAACCGTTGGCCCCACGAATTGTCCGGTGGCCAGCAACAGCGGGTCTCGCTGGCCCGTGCACTGGCGCAACAGCCACGGCTGATGCTGCTGGACGAGCCGTTCTCCGCCCTCGACACCGGTTTGCGCAGTGCCATGCGCAAAATGGTCGCGCGCCTGCTCGAAGACGCCGGCGTCACCACCATTCTGGTGACTCACGATCAGAGCGAAGCGTTGTCGTTTGCCGATCAATTGGCGGTGATGCGCAGCGGCCGGCTGGTGCAGTCCGGGCATCCGATGGATCTCTACCGCTATCCGCAGGATGAACAGACCGCGCACTTTCTCGGCGAAGCGGTGGTCCTGCCCGCGCGAATCGAGGCGGGTTGGGCGCATTGCGATCTGGGTCAGGTGGCGGTGAACAGCAACGGCTTCAGCGGCGCCGCGCAGATCATGCTGCGCCCCGAGCAATTGCAGATCGCCGAAGGGGCATCTGACAGTCAAGGCTGCCATGCGCTGGTCACCGACCGTGACTTTGCCGGCAACACCTGCACCCTGACGGTTGAACTGAGCTCATCCGCGACTCAGGATCCGGCCCGTTCGATTCTGGTGCGCAGCTCCGGCATGCACGCGCCGCCCGCCGGCAGCGCGGTGCAGCTGTCGGTACTCGGTGCGGCGCATGTGTTTGGCCTGAACTGATCAGAGATCGAAGCGATCCACCGCCCGCCGCCGCTCGTTGTCATCGCGCACATCGTAGTTGGCGGTGGTCTGGATGTTGCTGTGATGCGCCAGTTTCTGCGCGATCGACAGGTCGTGCTCCTCGATCACCCGAGTGATGAACGAGCGACGGAAATCGTGGGGCATGATCTTCACCCCGACCTGCGTGCCGCGCTGGCGAGCGATGTAGTAGATCGCATGCTTGGTGATCCGCTCGCGGGTGATGTGGCTGCCACGGCGAATGCGGTTGAACAGGAAGGCATCGTCGCTCTCGCCTTCCTTGAGTTGTGAACGGCGCAGTTCGAGCCACGCGTCGAGCTTGCTGAAGGCCCATGCCGGTGCGTATTTGATCAACTGTTTGTTGCCCTTGGCGGTGACGCACAGGCTGCGCTCGCTGAAATCGACCTGATTCAGATCCAGGTCCACCGACTCCGACTTGCGCATGCCGGTGCCGTACAGCAACGCGATGATCGCTGCATCACGCAGGCCCTGCGGGCGCGGGTCCGCGGCGCAGACTTCCATCAATTCGTGAATCAGCGTGCGCTTGAGATTGCGCCCCTGAGACAGCCGCGTGCCGGCGATGCCCTTGACCGAACGCATCTTCAGAAGATGTTCCTGGCTGATCAGACTCATGCGCCAGGCCTCGTTCATCACCCCGCGCACCGCATTCACATACAACGAAGAAGTGTTCGGTGCGTAGTTGTCTGCGCGTAATGCAGCGACGAGCGCTACAACATCTTCCGGTTGCAAGGCATGCCAGGGAATCTCTTCGACATTCATGTCTTCAAAGCCCAGGCGATCGGCCGCATCTTGCAGCACGTAACGCATGGTCAATTGGCTGGAGGGCGCCAAACGCGCGAGGTACAGGCTCATCGGGTTGGTTTTTGGAGCGTCGGGGGTTGCAGCAACTAAATCAATCAAACGTTAAACCTTGAGTAAAAAATGTACAGCACTACAACAACTAACAAATGCAATGTACTTGAAGTAAAGAAGGTACTTGAGCGGCACTGTCCGACAAAAAACTGCGATCGACGGCAGAAGCCTGAACAGCGGCTGTATAAGTGACAGATAAACGATTCGCCAACCGGTTTTTCATGTTCCTTTCACAAAAACCGGCATAACCTTAATTCCCATAGGTACGGTAGTGGCTATGCCCAACCTGCCGGGCAAATCGTGAAAAGTCAATCAATCCCCGACGTCATGCTTTTTTCGCCAACTTATTGATGCAATAGCGCTTTTCTGTGTCTACGCTGAGGCTGGATCCAATAATCGCGTGAATCCATCCTTTATTTTTTTGTAATGAGGTGCCCATGAGTCAGGCGTTTCTCCCCTTCTCCCGCCCAAGTATTGGCGACGAGGAAATTGCCGCTGTCGAGCAGGTGTTGCGCTCAGGCTGGATCACCACGGGGCCGAAAAACCAGGCACTCGAAGAGCAATTTGCGCAGTACGTGGGTTGCAAGCACGCGGTGGCCTTGTCTTCGGCCACCGGCGGCATGCACATCACCCTGTTGGCCCTGGGCATCGGCCCGGGCGACGAAGTCATCACCCCGTCGCAGACCTGGGTTTCGACCGCGAACATGATCTCCCTGCTAGGCGCCAAACCGGTGTTTGTCGATGTCGACCGCGACACGCTGATGACCGACGCTGCGCGCATCGAAGTGGCCATCACCCCGCGAACCAAGGCAATCATTCCGGTGCACTACGCCGGCGCTGCGTTCGATCTTGATCCGCTGTATGCCCTGGCCGACAAGCACGGCATCCCGGTCATCGAAGACGCCGCCCACGCCGCCGGCACCCGCTACAAGGGGCGCCACGTCGGTTCGCAAGGCACGGCGATCTTCTCGTTCCATGCGATCAAGAATATGACCTGTGCCGAAGGCGCGATGTTCGTCACCGACGACGAAGCGCTCGCCAGCCGCGTGCGCATGCTCAAATTCCACGGCCTGGGCGTTGACGCCTATGACCGTCTGACCGGTGGCCGCAAGCCGCAGGCGCAAGTGATGGAACCGGGCTTCAAGTACAACCTGGCCGACATCAACGCCGCGATTGCCCTGGTGCAGCTGCAACGTCTGGACGAAATCAACGCCCGGCGCACCGAGCTGGCCACCAGCTACCTGCAAAAGTTCGAAGGCCTGCCGGTGCAACCGCTGGCCCTGCCCGCCTATGCCCAGCAACACGCCTGGCACCTGTTCATCCTGCGCATCGACAGCGAGCGTTGCGGCATGGATCGCGAAGCCTTCATGAAGGCGTTGCAGGATCAGGGCATCGGCACCGGTATCCATTTCATCGCCACCCACCTGCACACCTGGTATCGCCAGCGTGACCCCGACCTCTACCTGCCCAACACCGAATGGAACTCGGCGCGGCTGTGCTCGATTCCGCTGTTCCCCGACATGACCGGTCAAGACCTTGACCGGGTGGTCGGTGCCATCGCACACATCATGGAAAAACGCCTGTGAAACCTTATCCAATCCGTAGCGTGTCGATCGTCATCCCGGTCTACAACGAACAGGAAAGTCTGCCCGAACTGCTGCGTCGTACCGAGGCGGCCTGCCGCCAACTGAATCACGATTTCGAAATCGTGCTGGTCGACGACGGCAGCCGCGACGAATCGGCGAACATGCTCGAAGAAGCCGCCGGGCGTGAAAACAGCCCGTTCGTGGCGGTCATTCTCAACCGCAACTATGGTCAGCACGCGGCGATCATGGCCGGTTTCGAACAGTGCAAGGGCGACGTGGTGATCACCCTCGACGCCGACCTGCAGAACCCGCCGGAGGAAATCCCCCGGCTGGTGGCCGAAGCCGAAAAAGGTTACGACGTGGTCGGCACCGTGCGCGGCAATCGTCAGGATTCGGCGCTGCGTCGCTATCCGTCGAAGCTGATCAACCTTGCCGTGCAGCGCTCCACCGGCGTCGCCATGAGCGACTACGGCTGCATGCTGCGCGCCTACCGCCGCACGATCATCGACGCAATGCTCGCCTGCCGCGAACGCAGCACGTTCATCCCGATCCTGGCCAACAGCTTCGCCCGTCACACCACCGAAATCGTCGTGGCCCACGCCGAGCGTGAACACGGCGACTCGAAGTACAGCCCGATGCGCCTGATCAACCTGATGTTCGATCTGGTCACCTGCATGACCACCACCCCGCTGCGTCTGCTGAGCATCGTCGGCTTCGCCATGGCCGGCTTGGGCGTGCTGTTCGCGATTGCGTTGATTGTCTTGCGTCTGGCCTTCGGTGCCGGTTGGGCCGGTGACGGCATGTTCGTGCTGTTCGCCGTACTGTTTGTGTTCACCGGTGGTCAGTTCATCGGCATGGGGCTGCTGGGTGAATACCTCGGCCGCATGTACAGCGATGTGCGCGCCCGTCCGCGTTTCTTCATCGAAAAGGTGTTGCGCAGCCAGCCGGCCGCTCCGGCCCCTGCCGTCACCGTTGATGGTCTTTCTTCTACCGCTACTTCTTCCACTTCCGATCAGGTTCTCTCATGAGTGCAAAAACTGTTGTCTTCGCCTACCACGATATTGGCTGCGCCGGCATTGAAGCCCTGCTCAACAGCGGCTATGACATTGCAGCAGTGTTCACTCACGCCGATGATCCGAAAGAAAACGCGTTCTATGCCTCGGTTGCACAGCTGTGCGCCAACAAAGGCATCCCGGTGCACGCCCCGGAAGACGCCAACCACCCGCTGTGGATCGAGCGCATCGCCAAGCTGGACCCGGAGTACATTTTCTCCTTCTACTACCGCAATCTGCTGAGCGAACCACTGCTGGCCCTGGCCAAAAAAGGCGCGTTCAACCTGCACGGTTCGCTGCTGCCACGCTATCGCGGCCGCGCTCCGGCGAACTGGGTGCTGGTCAACGGCGAAACCGAAACCGGCGTGACCCTGCACCGCATGGTCAAGCGCGCTGATGCCGGCGCCATCGTTGCCCAGCAGCGCGTTGCCATCGAGCGCAGCGACACCGGCCTGACCCTGCACGCCAAACTGCGCACCGCCGCCAGCGATCTGCTGCGCGACACCCTGCCGAACATGCTGCAAGGCAAGATCACTGAAACCCCACAGGACGAATCGAAAGCCACCGTGTTCGGTCGTCGCACCCCGGCGGACGGCAAACTGGTCTGGGCCAAACCGGCCGAAGAACTGTTCAACCTGGTGCGCGCCGTCACCCGTCCTTACCCGGGCGCGTTCTGCGCCGTGGGCGAACACAAACTGATTGTCTGGAGCGCCGAGGTCGTCAAGGGCAACGAAGGCCAGGCGCCAGGTCGCGTGATCAGCGTCGATCCGCTGCGCATTGCCTGCGGTCAAGACTCGCTGGTGATCAACGCCGGTCAGCGCAACGACAACGGTCTGTACCTCAGCGGCCCGCAACTGGCCAACGAACTGGGTCTGGTCGATGGCTCGTTGCTGCGCGGCGCCGAATCCGGTCGTGCGCCACGTCGCACTCGTGTGCTGATCCTCGGTGTCAACGGCTTCATCGGTAACCACCTGTCCGAGCGCCTGCTGCGTGACGACCGCTACGAAGTCTACGGTCTGGACATCGGCTCCGACGCCATCGACCGTCTGCGCAGCCACCCGAACTTCCACTTCGTCGAAGGCGACATCAGCATTCACTCCGAGTGGATCGAGTACCACATCAAGAAGTGCGACGTGGTCCTGCCGCTGGTGGCCATCGCCACCCCGATCGAATACACCCGCAACCCACTGCGCGTATTCGAACTGGACTTCGAAGAGAACCTGAAACTGGTTCGCTACTGCGTCAAGTACAACAAGCGCGTGATCTTCCCGTCGACCTCCGAAGTCTATGGCATGTGCCAGGACAAGAACTTCGACGAAGACAGCTCGAACCTGATCGTTGGCCCGATCAACAAGCAGCGCTGGATCTACTCGGTCTCCAAACAACTGCTGGACCGCGTGATCTGGGCTTACGGCGCCAAGGGCCTGAATTTCACCCTGTTCCGTCCATTCAACTGGATGGGCCCGCGTCTGGACCGTCTGGATTCGGCCCGTATCGGCAGCTCCCGCGCCATCACCCAACTGATCCTCAACCTGGTGGAAGGCACGCCGATCCGTCTGTTCGACGGTGGCGAGCAGAAGCGTTGCTTCACTGACATCGCTGACGGCGTTGAAGCCCTGGCGCGGATCATCGACAACGACAACGATGTCTGCAACGGCCAGATCATCAACATCGGCAACCCGGACAACGAAGCCAGCATCCGTCAGTTGGGCGAAGAGCTGCTGCGTCAGTTCGAAGCGCACCCGCTGCGTCACAACTTCCCGCCGTTCGCCGGTTTCCGCGACGTGGAAAGCAAGGCGTTCTACGGTGCCGGTTACCAGGACGTGGAACACCGCAAGCCAAGCATCGCCAACGCCAAGCGCCTGCTGAACTGGGAGCCGACCGTGGAAATGCGCGAGACCATCGGCAACACCCTGGACTTCTTCCTGCGTGAAGCCATGCTCGAAATCGCGGACAAGAAGTAATGCAGGCAGGTCTTCGTATCGATGTCGACACCTACCGTGGCACCCGAGAAGGTGTGCCGCGGCTGCTGGAGATGCTCGACGAGGCGCAGGTCAAGGCAACGTTTTTCTTCAGTGTCGGCCCGGACAACATGGGTCGGCATCTGTGGCGCCTGATCCGCCCGCAGTTCCTCTGGAAAATGCTGCGCTCCAACGCTGCCGGCCTCTACGGCTGGGACATTTTGCTGGCCGGCACTGCCTGGCCCGGCAAACCGATTGGCCGTGATCTCGGGCACCTGATGCGTCAGGCCCGGGACGCCGGTCACGAAGTCGGCCTGCACGCCTGGGATCACCATGGCTGGCAGGCCAACGCCGGGCGCTGGAGCGACGCGCAACTGATCGAACAGATCCGGCGCGGCGTCGACACCTTGAGCGACATCCTCGGCGAAAAGATCCAGTGTTCGGCCGCCGCCGGTTGGCGTGCGGACGAGCGCGTGATCGAGGCCAAGCAGACCTTCGGCTTTCGCTATAACAGCGATTGCCGCGGGCAGAGCCTGTTCCGTCCGCTGCTGGCGGACGGCTCGCTGGGAACTCCGCAGATTCCGGTGGACCTGCCGACCTTCGACGAAGTCGTCGGCCCGCACGTGGCAGCCAAGGACTTCAACGCCTTCATCCTCGACCGGTTCCAGGCGCAAGCATTCAACGTCTACACCATTCATGCCGAAGTAGAAGGGATTCTGATGGCTCAGGATTTTCGTCAGTTGCTGGCCGATGCACGCCAGCGCAACATTGACTTCAAACCCTTGGGCGACTTGTTGCCCGAGTTTTTCAACACCCTGCCCGTGGGCCGCGTGCAACGCGGTGTGCTCGAAGGCCGTGAAGGCTGGCTGGGAGTGCAAGGCGCATGACCAGACGCTGGGCACTGCCGCTGTTGGTCGGCCTCTGTCTGCTGGCCTATCTGTTGCCATTGAGCACCCATGGCCTGTGGATCCCCGACGAAACCCGTTACGCACAGATCAGCCAGGACATGCTGCTCAGTGGCAATTGGGTGTCGCCGCATTTCATGGGGCTGCGGTATTTCGAGAAACCGATTGCCGGCTACTGGATGATCGCCATCGGCCAGGAATTGTTCGGACAGAACCTGTTCGGCGTGCGCTTCGCGTCGGCCCTCAGCACGGCTTTGAGTGTGCTGCTGGCCTACCTGGTCGCGCGCAGGTTATGGAACGATCCGCGCAAGAGCTTCGTCTGCGCCCTGCTCTATATGAGCTTCACCGTCGTCGCCGGTCAGGCCGGGTACGCCAACCTCGATCCGCAATTCACCTTCTGGGTCAACCTGAGTCTGGTGGCGCTGTGGTTTGCGCTCGACAGCCGCAGCACCGGGCAACGGCTGGGCGCGTGGGCACTACTGGGGCTGGCCTGCGGCATGGGCTTCATGACCAAGGGCTTTCTCGCCTGGTTGCTGCCGGTACTGATCGCGTTGCCGTGGATGCTTTGGCAAAAACGCTGGCGCGAACTGCTGGTGTTCGGTCCGGTGGCGATCGCCATCGCGATCATCGTCAGCTTGCCGTGGGCGCTGGCGGTGCACGCACAAGAACCGGATTACTGGCGGTTCTTCTTCTGGCACGAACACATCCGGCGCTTTGCCGGTGACGATGCGCAGCACGATGCACCGTGGTGGTTCTACCTGCCGCTGCTGGTGGCGTTCAGTCTGCCGTGGGTTGGCCTGTTGCCGACCGCGTTCAAGCAAGCCTGGCAAACCCGGGCCCAGCCGAACATGGTTTTCCTGCTGTTGTGGCTGTGGCTGCCGCTGGGCTTTTTCAGCCTGAGCAACGGCAAGCTGCCGACCTACATTCTGCCGTGCCTGTTGCCATTGGCACTGCTGCTGGGCAATGCGCTGGCTGATCGCCTGCGTCTGGAACAAGGTCGGGCACTGGGGATCAACGGCCTGTTGAACCTGTTGCTGGGTGTGGTCACGCTGATCGCACTGGTTTACTTGCAATTGAACAAACCGGTGTACGACCACGAACTGCACAGCCTGGTGCTGGTGTTCATCGCCCTGATCGGCTGGATCATCGCCAACCTGGCGCAAGCGTTCCTGCCGTTGCAGTGCTGGGCGGCGCCGGCGTTGGGCAGTCTGTTGCTGGTGGGAATCCTGCCGGCGGCGTTGCCCAAATCGGTGGTGGCCAACAAAACCCCGGATCAGTTCATCCGCCACCATGTCACCGAACTGTCCGGCGCCACGCACCTGCTGAGCAATGATCTGGGTGCGGCGGCAGCGCTGGCCTGGCGCATGAAACAACCAGCGGTCGCGCTGTACAACACGGTCGGCGAACTCAAATACGGTCTGTCCTACCCGGAAGGCGCCGAGCGCCGACTCACCAAGGACAACGTTCAACAATGGGTACGTGAAGCGCGCCGCAGCGGCTCGGTCGGCGTGCTGATGCGTGTCAAGGGTCAGGACGAGCTCGAAGAGCTGGACCTGCTGCCCAAGGACGGCACCCGTTACGAATCGGGCAATCTGGTGATCATGGTGTTGCCCAAGGATCCGTCATGAGCTGGTTGCTGTTACTGACGGCGTGTCTGTTGACCTGCCTGGGGCAAGTCGCGCAGAAATTCGCCGTGGAGAGCTGGCGCGGCGTTGATTCGTCCTGGGCCGACAAACTGCGTTCGCCGTGGTTGTGGCTGGCGCTGTTTTCACTCGGCAGCGGGCTGCTGGTCTGGCTGCTGGTGCTGCAACGTCTTGAAGTGGGCATCGCTTACCCGATGCTCAGCCTCAACTTCGTGCTGATCACCCTGATTGCCCGCTTCGTCTTTCGCGAGCCCATCGACCGCCAGCATTGGCTGGGCGTGGCGCTGGTGATCGGCGGCGTGGTTTTGCTGGGGCAACAGTCATGAACCAGGCTCGTGGAATCGGTTTTGCTCTGGGCAGCGTAATGCTGGTCAGTGGCGCCCAACTGGGCATGCGCTGGAGCATGACGCGCCTGCCACAACCGGAACAATGGCTGACGGCGCTGAGCGCCGGCAGTGTCGATCTGTCGGCAATGGCCGTGGTGGTGGCGGCGATTTTCGCCTACGCCCTGTCGATGCTCTGCTGGCTCGCGGCATTGCGCGATCTGCCGTTGGGCCGGGCTTATTCACTATTGAGCATCAGCTACGCGCTGGTGTACCTGCTGGCGGCCAGTCTGCCGCTGTTCAACGAATCGTTCAGTTTCACTAAATCGCTGGGCGTGGCAATGGTCATGCTCGGGGTCATCACTATTAACACTCGTCCGTCTCGTGCGCCCGAATTCAGGAGTGCTCCATGAAAATCACAGTATTTGGTAGCGGTTATGTCGGCCTGGTACAGGCCGCCGTGTTGGCCGAAGTCGGTCACGACGTCGTGTGCATGGACATCGATCAGAAGAAAGTCGAACTGCTGCGCCAGGGTCACGTCAGCATCTTCGAACCGGGCCTGTCGAGCCTGGTGCGCGAAGGCCTGGACTCCGGCCGCCTGCATTTCACCTCGGATGAAAAGCTCGCCGTACAACACGGTCGCGTGGCGTTCATCGCCGTGGGTACACCGTCCAGCGAAGACGGCTCGGCCGATCTGAAATACGTGCTGTCGGTGGGTGACGCCGTGGCGCGCCATCGTGAGCAGCCGCTGATCCTGGTGGAGAAATCCACCGTACCGGTCGGCACCGGCGACACCCTGCGTGCGCACATTCAGGCCGCGCTGGACAAGGCCGGTCGTGAGCTGCAGTTCGATATCGTCTCCAACCCGGAATTCCTCAAGGAAGGTTCGGCGGTGTCCGACTGCCGTCGTCCGGACCGCATCGTCATCGGCTGTGAAGGTGACGAAGTGCAAGATGTGATGCGCGACCTGTACTCGCCATTCAACCGCAACCATGACCGCATCATGTTCATGGACCTGCGTAGCGCCGAGCTGACCAAATACGCTGCCAACTGCATGCTGGCGACCAAGATCAGCTTCATCAACCAGATTGCCGAACTGGCCGAACACCTGGGCGCCGACATCGAGTCGGTCCGTCAGGGCATCGGTGCCGACACGCGCATCGGTTACCACTTCATCTACCCGGGCTGCGGTTATGGTGGCTCGTGCTTCCCGAAAGACATGCGCGCGCTGATCCACAGCGCCGAGCAGGCACACTGCTCCAGTGACCTGCTGCAAGCGGTCGAGGCGATCAACGAGCGGCAGAAGCACAAGCTGTTCGACCGTATCAACGCGTTCTACAAGGGTGACCTGCGCGGCAAGACCTTTGCCCTGTGGGGCCTGGCGTTCAAGCCAAACACCGACGACATGCGCGACGCACCGAGCCGCGTGCTGCTCGATTCGCTGTTCGCCGCCGGCGCCAGCGTGCGCGCGTTCGACCCGGAAGCCATGCAGGAAACCCAGCATCTGTACCCGAACGAAGAAAAACTGATGCTGATGGGCACCCCGGAATCGGTGCTGGCGGGTTCCGATGCGCTGATCATCTGCACCGAATGGCAGCAGTTCAAGGCGCCGGACTTCGACCTGATCGAGCAACGCCTGAAAGCCCCGGTGATCTTCGACGGCCGCAACCTGTACGACGCCGAGCGTCTGGCGCGCAACGGCTTCAAGTACTTCCCGATCGGCCGTGGCGACTCGCGCAAACTGCCGATGCCGCTGCAGCAATGGTCTGACAAAGCGGACGTCGCTTGATCACGTTGTCGCCTGTCATCCGCCGGCAGTCCCTGATCGCAGGGCTGCTGGCACTGTTGCTGTTCATCGCCGGGGTTTACAGACAGGCGCCCATTGGCTTCGATTCACGTTTCGTACTGTTTGCCCAGGAGATGCTCCGGCACGGGCCAACGGTATTCCCGACCACTTACGGTGAGCCGTACGCCGACTATTCGGCGCTCTCGACGCTGTTCATCTGGTTGTTGTCGTTGCCCTTTGGCGCGGTCAACACCCTCACGGCATGGCTGCCGAGCGCGATTGCCGGCGGGGTGATCGTGACGTTGATGTATCGGTTGCTGGCGGTGCATTCGCAACGCTGGGCCCTGATCAGCATCGCGCTGTTGATGCTCACCAGCACCTTCGTCACCGAAGTGCGCGCGGTGTCGCAAGACCTGATGCTCGCCGCCGTGGCGCTGTCGGTGTTTTATCTGGGCTATGCGCACGACCACTTCGGCTCGCGCCGGCGCTGGCCGCTGATCTTTGTCCTGTTGTTGCTGGGCTTCGGGATTCGCGGGCCTATCGGCCTGGTGGTACCGACCGGCATGCTCTGCAGTTACTACCTGCTCAACCGTGAGTGGAAACGCCTCTTCGTGTTCGGCGTGATCGCTTCTGTGTTACTCGCAGCGTGTGTCAGCCTGCTGTTGTGGCTGGCGAAACTCAGCGGTGGCGAAGCCTTCCTGCAAGACGTGATTCGTATGCAGTTCATGGGGCGCATGGACGGCAGTGAGGGCGTCAGTGGTTCGCTGTATTACTTCACCAGCTCCATCGGTAACTACGCACTGGCGTATCCGCTGGCGATTCTGGCGTTGGCCGCGACCTGGCTGAGCAAGCCGCATCAGCGCGGGCCGGCCTTGCGTCTGGTGCAATATTGCGCCGCCGCCGGGCTGATCGTCATGGTCGGCTTGTCGATTCCACAGGCGAAGAAGGCGCGTTACCTGCTGCCGATGTTGCCGATGGCGGCGATCATCGCCGCGTACCCGTTTCAGGTGCTGCACGGACGAGTGTTCGGCGTATTGCGTGGGGTGATTCAAGGTATCTGGCTGGTGACGCCGGGACTGTTGATGGTGGCCCTGCTGGTTGCCAAACGCCGCTTTCCCGAGCAACTCGACGGCATCACTCTGGTGCTGATCGTACTCGGCGTTCTGCAATTGCTCGCGTTGGCGCGTCTGATGATCCCGCGCTGGCGGGCCGAAGTGTTGGCGCTGTGCTCGGTGTTAGCCTTGTGGACGGTGTATGCCGCGGTGTTCGAACCGGTGGAGCGACGTCTGTACGATACGCAGGCGTTCAGTCGTGCTGCCTTCGCGCAGGTGCAGCAGAACCCGGCCCCGCTGGTGCTGCACGGCATGGGCAAAGACGCCAAGGCGATCAAGTTCATGGTCAACGTCGAGCAGGACCTGCAACCGCAGTTCACCGAAACGGTGCAGCAACTCGAAGCCCTCAAAGCCCCGGTCTGGCTGATGATGGACAGCAAGGACCTGCAATCGCTGCAAGGCACCCCGCTGGCCAGCCTGCAACCGGTGCTGACCGGGCGTTTCGACAAGAACGATTACGTGCTGTTGTATCTGAAGCCCTTGTAGGAACTGATTGAGGCTGCGATCTTTTGCGCTTTCAGGAAAAAGATCGCAGCCTGCGGCAGCTTCTACAGGGACTGTTTACCATGAGTTTTGTTGTACGCCGGGCGCGGCAGAATGATGCCGCCGCCCTCCCCGCCATCGAACGCTCGGCCGCCGAGCTGTTTCGCACAGATCCTACCCTCGCCTGGCTTGCCGACACCGACGTGGCAAGCGCCGCGCAACACCGCCAAGCCATCGACAATGCCTACGTCTGGGTCGCCGAAAACACCTCGGCGCAACTCGCAGGGTTTATCCGCGCGCTGGATTTCGACAACCAACTGCACATTGAAGAACTGTCGGTCAGCCTGGCATTTCAGGGGCAAGGCGTGGGTCGTCGACTGGTGTTGACTGCGATCGAACATGCCCGCCATGAGCAATTGCGCGCGGTGACCCTGACCACGTTTCGCGACGTGCCGTGGAATGCGCCGTTTTATCAGCGGATGGGGTTTGTGGAAGTCGAACCCGGTGAGCACGCAGCGCATTTGCTCGACGCTTTGCAGAAAGAAGTCGAGCATGGTTTTGCCGCCGAGCGACGCTGCGCCATGCACCTGATATTGCCCTGACAGGACAAATCCCTTGTAGGAGCGAGCCTGCTCGCGATAGCGTCCTGTCAGTCAACTGGGTTGGCGCCTGACACTCGGTATTCGCGAGCAGGCTCGCTCCCACAAGGTTTCTCATCATAAAAATAAGGACATTTGCACTGCCGTGGCCACCTACTCCCGCCTGATCCGCCGACTGATGATCACCTCGCTGAGCATCGTCATCAGCCGTGCCCTGATCAGCCCGCTGCTGACCTTGTTTCTCAGCAACAAACTGGGCCTCAACCCGCAGGACGTCGGTCTGCTGTTGGGCATCGCCGTGTTCAGTGCCACGCTGTTGTCGCTGTACGGCGGCTACATCATCGATCGACTCGACAAGCGCCAACTATTGATCCTGACCATGCTTTCCAGCGGTGTCGGCCTGATGCTGCTGACCTTCGCGCAGAATCTGTACCTGGTCACGCTGGTGCTGATCATCAGTGAAACGGCGTCGGCGCTGTTCCTGATCTGTTCCAAAGCGATGCTCAGTGAAAACCTGCCGGTCGGCCAGCGGGTCAAGGCGTTTTCGCTGAACTACACGCTGACCAATATTGGCTACGCCGTCGGCCCGATGATCGGCGTGGTGATTGCCGGGGTTCAGCCTTCAGCGCCGTTTATCGTCGCGGGGCTGATTGCCGCTGGCAGCGTTTTTCTGCTGCTGGGCGTGTCCCGCGAGGCCAGTCCGGAGTCGCAGGCTAGCCCCCCGCAGAGTTTCCTGAACACCCTGATCATTCTGAAAAACGACCGCACGATGATCCTGTTCACCCTCGGTTGCTTGCTCAGCACCCTGGTTCACGGGCGCTTCACCCTGTACCTGTCGCAGTATCTGCTGGTGACCCACACGCAGGAGCAGACCCTCGACACCATGGCCGCCCTGCTCGCCTGCAACGCGATCACGGTGATCCTGCTGCAATACCAGATCGGGCGCTTCCTCAAGCGTGAGCACCTGCGGTTCTGGATTGCCGGCGGCACCACGTTGTTCATCGTCGGCCTGATCGGCTTTAGCCTGGCCGACAGTCTGGTCGGCTGGTGCGTGGCGATGTTCATCTTCACCCTCGGCGAGATGATCATTTACCCGGCGGATTTCCTCTTCGTCGACACCCTCGCTCCCGAAGAGCTGCGCGGCAGTTACTACGGCGCACAGAATCTCGCGGCACTGGGCGGTGCGCTGAGTCCGGTGATGTGCGGGTTTCTGCTGATGCACACGCCGGCGCCGAGCATGTTCTACGCCTTGAGCGCTCTGGCGGGGCTGGGTGGGTATTTGTGTTTTGTCAGCGGACGCCGCGTGGCGACAACTCAAAAATAATGCACTGAAGCAGCATTTATATGAATTTGTCAGCATCGACTTTGCACGGCACACTGTGCGCGTTCCTCCCCCAATAGTTGGAACGCTTCGAGGACTTTCCGAAACGGACAAGTCCTTTTTTTTGCCCCGAATTTACTGCAAGGACCCGATTCACATGCTCGCTCGCTGGTTGCCCGCCGCCATCAACACCCGCCCCACCGAATGGAGCCGCGCCGCGATCGGCATGGCGCTGGGCACTTTGTTCAGCGTCTGGGTGTGCAGTCAGGTGTTCGGCATTGAGGTCGCGTATCACCTGATCGGGCCGTTGGGCGCTTCAGCGGTGTTGCTGTTTGCCGTCTCATCGGGCGCCCTCGCGCAACCCTGGTCGATCATCGGCGGCTACCTGTGCGCCAGCGTGGTCGCGCTGCTGGTGGCCCACGTCCTCGGCCGAACCCTCGGCAGCGCCTGCCTGGCGGCGGGCATGGCACTGATCCTGATGTGTTGGCTGCGTTGCCTGCATCCACCGGCCGGCGCCTTGGCGCTGACGCTGGTGCTGGCCGATCCGGCCACCATCGCCATGGACTGGAAAGCCATGGAACCGGTGATGCTCGCCGCCGCGTGCATGCTGCTCAGCGCGCTGGCCTACAACAACCTGACGCGCATCCGCTACCCCAAGCGCCCGGCCGAGCCAGCACCGGCACTGGCACCGGTCGATAGCCAGGCAATTACCGCTGAGGATTTGAAACTGGCACTGGCCGACATGGAAGCGTTCATCGACGTCACTCCCGAAGACCTCGAACAACTGATCCACGCCAGCGAACTGCACGCCAAACGCCGCAGCATCGGCGAAGTCTTCTCCTGACATCCCACGCTCCCTGTAGGAGCTGTCGAGTGCAACGAGGCTGCGATCTTTCAAGATCAAAAGATCGCAGCCTTCGGCAGCTCCTACACCCGCAGATAGCGATTTTTTCTTAAGGCAAAAACGCAAACTCCCCCTGCACATATCCCGGTTGTACACGGCAAATTTGCACTGTTACGATCCGTCAACGCTCGCGCGCGAGCTTCTCGAATAAAGACAATAAAAGCAGGGAGTTAGTGATGACTGCTCAGGCTTCATCCCCGCGGACGCCGTCCATGGATGCCACGCCAGACGAAGTGCTGGCCGAGGTTCGCAATCACATCGGTCACCTGACCCTCAACCGCCCCGCCGGTCTCAACGCCATCACCCTCGACATGGTTCGTCAGTTGCAGCAGCAACTCGATGCCTGGGCGACTGACGCCAGCGTGCACGCCGTGGTGCTGCGCGGTGCCGGTGAAAAGGCGTTCTGCGCCGGTGGCGACATTCGTTCGCTGTACGACAGCTTCAAAAGCAGCGACACGCTGCACGAAGATTTCTTCGTCGAGGAATACGCCCTCGACCTGACGCTTCATCATTACCGCAAACCGGTGCTGGCCTTGATGGACGGTTTCGTCCTCGGCGGCGGCATGGGCCTGGTGCAAGGTGCGGATTTGCGGGTGGTCACCGAAAAGAGTCGGCTGGCGATGCCGGAAGTGGCGATCGGTTATTTCCCCGATGTCGGCGGCAGCTATTTCCTCTCGCGGATTCCCGGTGAACTGGGGATCTATCTGGGCGTCAGCGGCGTGCAGATTCGTGCGGCCGATGCGTTGTACTGCGGGCTCGCGGACTGGTTTGTCGACAGCAGCAAACTGTCGAGCCTCGACGAACAACTCGATCACCTGGAATGGCGCGACACGCCGCTCAAGGATCTGCAGGGCCTGCTGGCGAAAAACGGCGTGCAAACCCTGGCCGATGCACCGCTGGAGAAACTGCGCCCGGCCATCGACCACTTCTTCGCCCTGCCGGACGTGCCGAGCATCGTCGAGCAACTGCGCGCGGTCACCGTCGCCGACAGCCATGAGTGGGCGACCACCACCGCTGACCTGCTGGAGACCCGCTCGCCACTGGCGATGGCCGTGACCCTGGAAATGCTCCGTCGCGGTCGGCACCTGAGCCTGGAACACTGTTTCGCCCTCGAACTGCATCTGGATCGCCAGTGGTTCGAACGCGGCGACCTGATCGAGGGCGTGCGCGCCCTGCTGATCGACAAAGACAAGACACCACGCTGGAACCCGCCGACCCTTGCTGCGCTGGACGCCGGGCATGTCGCGAGTTTCTTCCACGGTTTTACTGAGAGCGGGAGCTGAGCCATGCACGATCTCGAACTGACTGAAGAACAAGTGATGATCCGCGACATGGCCCGGGACTTCGCCCGTGGCGAAATCGCACCGCATGCGCAAGCCTGGGAAAAGGCCGGCTGGATCGACGACGCGCTGGTGGCGAAGATGGGCGAACTCGGTTTGCTCGGCATGGTGGTGCCCGAGGAATGGGGCGGCACTTATGTCGATTACGTGGCCTATGCGCTGGCGGTGGAAGAGATTTCTGCCGGCGACGGCGCCACCGGTGCGTTCATGAGCATCCACAACTCGGTGGGCTGCGGGCCGGTATTGAATTACGGCAGCGAAGAACAGAAAAAGACCTGGCTGGCGGATCTCGCCAGTGGCCAGACGATTGGCTGCTTCTGCCTCACCGAACCGCAGGCCGGCTCCGAAGCGCACAACCTGCGCACCCGCGCCGAACTGCGCGACGGCCAGTGGGTGATCAACGGCGCCAAGCAATTCGTCAGCAATGGCAAACGGGCGAAACTGGCGATCGTGTTTGCGGTGACCGATCCGGATCTGGGCAAGAAAGGCATTTCCGCGTTCCTGGTGCCCACCGATACTGCGGGTTTCATCGTCGATCGCACCGAACACAAAATGGGCATCCGCGCCTCCGACACCTGCGCGGTGACCCTGAACAACTGCAGCATTCCCGAGGCCAATCTGCTCGGCGAGCGCGGCAAGGGTCTGGCGATTGCCCTGTCCAACCTCGAAGGCGGCCGCATCGGCATCGCCGCGCAAGCCTTGGGCATCGCCCGGGCCGCGTTTGAAGCGGCGCTGGTGTATTCCCGCGATCGCATCCAGTTCGGCAAGCCGATCAACGAACACCAGAGCATCGCCAACCTGCTGGCCGACATGCACATGCAAATCAACGCGGCGCGCTTGATGATCCTGCACGCGGCGCGCCTGCGCACGGCGGGCAAACCGTGCCTGTCGGAGGCCTCACAGGCCAAACTGTTCGCCTCGGAAATGGCCGAAAAGGTCTGCTCCTCGGCGATTCAGATTCATGGCGGGTATGGGTATCTGGAGGACTATCCGGTCGAGAAGTACTACCGCGATGCGCGGATTACCCAGATCTACGAGGGATCGAGCGAGATTCAGCGGATGGTGATTGCGCGGGAGCTGAAGAACTACCAACTGTAAAAGCAAAAGATCGCAGCCTTCGGCAGCTCCTACAGGAAAACTGTGTAGGAGCTGCCGAAGGCTGCGATCTATTGATGTTGCCTCAAAAGCTTCGCGAGCAAGCCCGCTCCCACACTGGATTTGTGTACGACGCAGATCCAGTGTGGGAGCGGGCTTGCTCGCGAAGGCGTCAGTCAGCTCAGCGCATTATTTGCCCTGAAATTCCGGCGCACGCTTGGCCACAAACGCCGCCATGCCTTCCTTCTGATCCTGCGTGGCAAACGCCGCATGGAACACCCGGCGCTCGAAGCGCACGCCTTCGGTCAGGTTGACCTCAAAGGCACGGTTGACGCTTTCCTTGACCATCATCGCAATCGGTAGCGATTTACTGGCGATCACCGCGGCGACTTTCAGCGCCTCGTCGAGCAGCTCATCACTCGGCACGATCCGCGCAACGATGCCGCAGCGTTCGGCTTCCACCGCATCGATCATCCGCCCGCTGAGGCACATTTCCATGGCCTTGGCTTTGCCCACGGCGCGGGTCAGGCGCTGGGTGCCGCCCATGCCCGGGAGCACGCCGAGGTTGATTTCCGGCTGACCGAATTTGGCGTTGTCACCGGCCAGGATGAAGTCGCACATCAGCGCCAGTTCGCAGCCGCCACCGAGGGCAAAGCCGTTGACCGCAGCAATGATCGGCTTACGGCGGTTGGCCACACGGTCGCTGTCGCTGAACAGATCATCCATGTAGATCTGCGGGTAGGTCAGTTCGGCCATTTCCTTGATGTCGGCGCCGGCGGCGAAGGCTTTCTTCGAACCGGTGATGACGATGCAACCGATGTTCGCATCCGCTTCCAGACCATCGAGGGCATGGTTCACTTCGCTGACCAGTTGCGCGTTCAGGGCATTCAGCGCCTGCGGCCGGTTGAGAGTGATCAGGCCGACGCGGCCGTGGTTTTCCAGCAGAATCGTTTCGTAAGTCATGGGCAAGATTCCTTGTCAGAGATTGCGCGAAATAACCATGCGCTGAATGTCGCTGGTGCCTTCGTAAATCTGGCAGACGCGCACGTCGCGGTAGATGCGTTCCAGCGGGAAGTCGTTGAGATAACCGTAACCGCCCAGCGTCTGCAACGCCATCGAGCAAACCTTCTCGGCCATTTCCGAGGCGAACAGTTTCGCCATCGAAGCCTCGACCAGCGCCGGCTGACCGCTGTCACGCAGGGCCGCGGCGTAATGCACCATCTGCCGGGCGACGGCGATCTGCGTGGCCATGTCGGCGAGACGGAAGGCCACCGCCTGGTGCTCGATGATCGGTTTTCCGAAAGTGTCGCGCTCACGTGCATAGTCGCGGGCCGCTTCGAACGCAGCGCGGGCCATGCCCACCGCTTGCGAGGCGATGCCGACCCGCCCGCCTTCGAGGTTGGCCAGGGCGATTTTGTAGCCTTCGCCCTCCTCACCCAAGCGATTGGCGACCGGCACTTTGACGTCTTCAAACAGAATCTGGCAGGTGTCCGACGCGTGCTGGCCGAGCTTGTCTTCGACCCGTGCGACTTTGTAGCCGGGCGAATCGGTGGGCACGATGAACGCCGTGATGCCGCGCTTGCCGGCACTCGGATCGGTCACCGCAAATACAATCACGATCCCGGCGTTCTGCCCGGAAGTGATGAACTGTTTGCAGCCGTTCAGCACGTAGTGCTCACCTTCCAACCGTGCGCGGGTTTTCAGGCTGCTGGCGTCGGAACCGGCCTGCGGTTCGGTCAAGGCGAAGGCGCCGAGCATGGCGCCGCTGGCCAACGGTTTGAGGAAGCGTTCGCGCTGGTCGTCGTTGCCGAACTTGAGAATCGGCACGCAGCCCACCGAGTTGTGCACGCTCATGATGGTCGAGCAGGCGCCGTCGCCGGCGGCGATTTCTTCCAGGGCCATGGCGTACGCCAGGTAGCCGGTGTCACAGCCGCCCCACTGCTCCGGCACGAGCATGCCGAAGAAGCCCAGTTCGGCCATCTCGCCGATGGCTTCCTTGGGGAAACGATGCTCGCGATCCCACTCGGCGGCGAACGGTTTCAGCCGTTCCTCGGCGAACTGCCGGGCCATGTCGCGGATCTGGGTTTGGTCTTCGTTGGGAATCATGGTGAATCCTTAAATCCGGGTTACCACACAGAACCCCTGTGGGAGCGAGCCTGCTCGCGAAAGCGGTGTGTCAGTTAAGCAAACATTGACTGACACGACGCCTTCGCGAGCAGGCTCGCTCCCACACGGATTGGCGTTTGTTTCAATAAACGCATTCCACGGCCATCGCCGTGGCTTCACCGCCGCCGATGCAGATCGCCGCGATCCCGCGTTTCAGGTTTTTCTGGCGCAGGGCCGAGAGCAAGGTCACCAGAATCCGCGCGCCCGAGGCCCCGATCGGATGGCCCAGCGCGCAGGCGCCGCCGTGCACGTTGAGCTTGTCGTGGGGAATTTCCAGGTGGGTCATCGCCGCCATCGCCACCACGGCGAACGCTTCGTTGATTTCGAACAGATCGACCTCGTTCAACGCCCAACCGGTCTTCTTCACCAGCTTCTTGATCGCGCCAATCGGTGCCACCGGGAACAGGCCCGGCGTGTCGGCAAATGCCGCGTGACCATGAATCACCGCCAGCGGTTTAAGCCCGAGTTTCTGCGCTTGCGACTGGCGCATCAGCACCAGTGCCGCCGCACCGTCGGAGATCGAGCTAGAGTTGGCCGCCGTTACAGTGCCGCCTTCGCGGAACGCCGGTTTCAGCGAGGCGACTTTGTCCAGTTTGGCTTTCGGCGGCTGCTCGTCGTTGCAGATCAGCACCTGTTCTTTGCCGACGGTCACGGTCAGCGGCACGATCTCGGCCTTGAAGCTGCCGTCCTTGATCGCCTGTTGGGCCCGAGTGGTCGAAGCGATGGCAAACGCATCCTGGGCTTCGCGGCTGAAGTCGTTGGTTTCGGCGCAGTCTTCGGCGAAGGTGCCCATCAGACGGCCCTTGTCGTAGGCGTCTTCGAGGCCGTCGAGGAACATCGAATCGAGCACCCGGCCATGGCCCATGCGGTAACCGGCGCGAGCACGGTCGAGCAGGTATGGCGAGTTGGACATGCTTTCCATGCCGCCGGCGATCACCACGTCGGCGCTGCCGGCCAGCAGCATGTCGTGGGCGAGAATGGTGGTCTCCATGCCCGAGCCGCACATCTTATTGACCGTGGTGCAGCGCGTCGACTTATCCAGCCCGGCACCCAAAGCTGCCTGCCGCGCCGGCGCCTGACCGAGGCCGGCCGGCAATACGCAACCGAACAACACTTCGTCGACCGCATCGCTGGCAACCCCGGCGCGCTCAACCGCGGCCTTGATCGCAGCAGCACCGAGTTGCGGCGCGGTGAGGCTTTTCAGTTCGCCCTGAAAACCGCCCATCGGGGTGCGGACGGCGCTGACGATAACAATCGGATCGTTGGCAATAGTCATGACAAATCCTCCTTACTTGGCGGCCATGCGCAAGGCGCCGTCGAGACGGATCACCTCACCGTTGAGCATGCTGTTTTCGATGATATGCCGAACCAGCGCGGCGTACTCGGCAGGTTTGCCAAGACGCGGCGGGAACGGCACGCCAGCGGCCAGCGACTCGCGCACTTCCGGGGTCATGCCGGCCATCATCGGGGTTTCGAAAATGCCCGGGGCGATGGTCATCACGCGGATGCCGAAGCGCGCCAGTTCGCGGGCGGCCGGCAGGGTCAGGCTGGCGATCGCGCCTTTGGAGGCGGAATACGCGGCCTGGCCGATCTGGCCGTCGAACGCAGCGACCGAAGCGGTGTTGATGATTACCCCGCGCTCGCCATCGGCATTCGCCTCGCTCTCGGCGATGGCCGCCGCGGCCAGACGCAGCATGTTGAAGCTGCCGATCAGGTTGACGTTGATCACCTGGGCAAAACTCGACAGCGCATGCGGGCCGTTCTTGCCGAGAATCTTCTCGCCACGGACGATGCCGGCGCAGTTGACCAGACCGTTGAGGCTGCCAAAGGCTTTGAGCGTCGCCTGCACCGCAGCTTCGGCAGCGGCTTCATTGCTGATATCGGCCACCACACTTTGCGCGCCAAGGCGCTGGGCCTGAGCGGCTACCGCTTCGGCGTTCATGTCCACCAGCATCACTTTGGCGCCGGCGCTGACCAGCAACTCAGCGCTGGCCGCGCCCAGGCCGGAGGCGCCGCCGGTGACGATAAAAACCTTGTTCTCGATCTGCATGACTGACTTCCTGATTCAAGCTGAAACGTTGTGCGCCGCGGCCTCTTGAGCCTTGGCGATTTCCTGGTTGCGCAAGATAAAGCGCTGCAATTTGCCGCTTGGGGTTTTCGGCAATTCGCTGACAAATTCGATTTCCCGCGGGTACGAATGCGCGGCCAAGCGTTTGCGCACGTGTTGCCGCAACTCTTCGGCCAGCGCCGGTTCGGCGCGGTATTGCGGGTTGAGCACGACGAAGGCCTTGACCAGTTCGGTGCGCTCCGGATCCGGCTTGCCGACCACGGCGGCTTCGACCACCGCCGGGTGTTCGATCAGCGCGCTTTCGACGTCGAACGGGCCGACGCGATATCCGGAAGTGGTGATCACGTCATCACTACGCCCGACGAAGCTGATGCTGCCGTCCGGGTTCCACTCCACGGTATCGCCGCTGAGGTAATAATCGCCGACGAAGGCTTTGGTCGGCACGCCCTCGTAGCCGCCGAACCAGCACATCGGCGACTGGGTGCGGTCGATGGCGAGAATGCCCGGCTGGCCGACACCGAGTTCGTTGTAGTGCTCGTCGAGCACCACGATGCGATGGCCCGGCGAGGCGAAACCAGCGGCGCCGAGGTGGATCGGGTGCTGCAGACCGTGGTGGTTGCACAGGACCATGCCCAGTTCGGTCTGGCCGTAATGGTCGTGAATGACTACGCCGAGATTGTCGGCGAACCAGCGGATCACTTCCGGGTTGAGCGGCTCGCCAGCGCTGCTGACGATGCGCAGCTTGCCCTTGATCGACTTGGCGAACTCGTTGCCGCCGGCAATCAACAGACGATACGCGGTTGGCGAACCGGTTAGGTTGGTGATGGCGTATTTGTTGATCACCCGGCAGGTGCTTTCGAGGGTGAACGGGCCATCGTAAAAGGTGATCGGATGCCCCATCGCCATCGGCCCGGTGACGCCGAAATAGATGCCGTAGGCCCAGCCCGGATCGGCGACGTTCCAGAACGAATCTTCGGGACGCAGATCCACCGCGTCGCGGGTGTAGCTCTGGAACGCGACGATCGCCTTGAGCGGCACCGACAGCGCTTTCGACGGGCCGGTGGTGCCCGAGGTGAACATCAGCAGGAACGGGTCTTCGCCGCTCAGCAGCACCGGCTCGCAGAGATTGGAATAGTTGGCCAGCTCGGCCCAGAAACTGAAATCGCCACGGACGATGCCCTGGCCCTTGGCGCCGCCGACGGTGACGATGGTCGGGCATTCGCTGACTTCAGCGAGTTTCGGCCGGTTGACCGCGTCGGTGACCACTACTTTGGCGCCGGAGCTGTTCAGGCGATGTTCGATGGCCTTGGGGCCGAACGCGGTGAACAGCGGCTGATACACCGCACCAATGCGCCAGGTGGCGAACACGGTGATGAGCAATTCGATGTTGCGTGGCAGCAGACCGGCGACCTTGTCGCCCTTTTGCACGCCTTGTTCGAGAAGGAAATTGGCGAAACGCGCGGCTTGGTCTTGCAGCTCGCTGAAGGTGTACGTGGCACTCGCGCCGTCGCGGCCCTCCCAGAACAACGCAATGCGCCCCGGCAAGGCGTGGCGGTCGCAACATTCGACGCAGGCGTTGAGCGCCTCCAGCGTGCCGCTGAGCGCAGCGTCCACGGTGTGCTGATAGTTGAACTGTTCAGTGGCAGACAAGTAATCGCGCATTGCCAGAATCCCTCGGTGTTTTTATTAGGCTGGGAACCGTAAACAACACAGGGATAGTCGCGCTGCGGCGCTGAGGCGGCAATGGTCAAAGCCATCAAAGTGGCTGACTGGTTTGGCCAAGGTTCGAGAGATGTACAGGCTGGACTGACGCCTTCGGGAGCAAGCCCCCTCCCACAGGGAATTGCATTTCACAATGAGGGATCAGCCACAAAAGCAAGGGAGGCTGCAATCACAGAAGGAATGCATTTCAAATGGAAGGCCACCTGGGTAAGCCAGGCAGGCTGCAAATACCAGGAAAAATGCATTTCAAATGTGGGAGGGGGCTTGCTCCCGAAGAGGCCTGATCAGGCTACAAACAGTCCGGATCAGACCGCTTCGTTGAGGATCAGCGTGCGGTAATGCCCCGGATTGGACCCCGACCACTTGCGAAACGCCTTGTAGAACGAACTCGCATCGGCAAACCCCAGCCGTGTGGCGATCTCGACGAAGCTGATCGACGGCTCCGCCAGCCAGGTGATCGCCAACTCCTTGCGCACGCTGTCCTTGAGGCCCTGATAGGTCTGCCCTTCCTCGGACAAACGCCGGCGCAGGGTCGAGGCGGACATGCACAGCTGTTGCGCCAGCGCCTCGGTCTCCGGCCACTGTTCGGCGGGTAGCTGCCGCAGGTCCTGTTTGATCCGGCTGGCGAGGCTTTCCGGGTCGCGGTACTTGACGAGAATGTTCGCCGGCGCATGGGCCAGAAAGCGTTTCAGTTCTTCGGCCGTACGCTTGATCGGCAGGTCGAGGCAGTCAGCAGCAAAGATCATCCGCGTACGCGGACGCTCGAAGCGCAGGTTTTCCGAGAACATCACCCGGTAGTCGTCGCAGAAGTCCGGCTCGGCGCAGCGCAGTTCGATCGCCAGAATCGGAATCCGCCGCCCCGCCAGCCAACAGGCCACGCCGTGGACGATCATCCAGTAGGTGAAATAGGTAAACGCCCGACGCGGCTCGGGATCGTCTTCGAGCAGGACGATTTCCGCCAGGCTCTGCTGATGCGCCAATTGCGCGGGCATTTTTTCCAGCATCAAGGAGAGGAAATTCAGGCCCATGCCCAGGCCGGCGGCCAGCGTCGGTTGCGCCATGGCGCTGCGGCAAAGGAACTCAAGGCTGCCGGACTTTAGCCGACGCGGATCCATGCCGAAGAACTCGTCATCGCCGCGCCGGGCCAGCAAGCGCCAGAGTCTGGCGTATTGCGAGGCAGGCACCCGACCTTGCTCGCTGTGCAGCAGCGCCGGAGCAATCCCGACCTTGTTCAAGACTTCATCCGTGGCCACGCCCGGGGCACAACTTTGCAGCAGCGCTTCACGCACCAGTTGCACGGCGATGGTGTCTTTTTCCGACATGGAGCGAGGCAGACCTTGTTGTTTTCGGGTGAGTGGCATCTTAACGCAGGATGCGAATTCAGCACGAATCCCCTGTGGGAGCGGGCTTGCTCGCGAAGGCGATGTGTCAGCAACATCCTTATCGACTGACGCGCCGCCTTCGCGAGCAAGCCCGCTCCCACAGGGATTTGTGCGTGGCAAAAAACAGGTTGTTCAGCTTGCGTTCAGGTTTATGTCAATCATTGTCATGTGAGAATGGTTGTCATTATGTTACAACTTGTAACTTCTTCGAATGACTTAGTGGACACCGAATGCTCGTTCCCTTTCTGATCATGCTGCGCGAAGGCATTGAAGCCGCGCTGATCGTTGGCATCATCGCCAGCTACCTGCAACAGACCGGTCGTGGCCAGTGGATGCCGGCAGTGTGGATCGGCGTCTTCCTCGCCGCCGCGCTGGCGCTGCTGGTCGGCGGCGGTCTGGAGCTGGTCAGCGCCGAATTCCCACAGAAACAGCAGGAGTTGTTCGAAGGCATTGTCGGATTCGTCGCGGTGGGTATTCTCAGCTCGATGGTGTTCTGGATGCGCAAGGTTGCGCGCTCAATCAAGCATTCGCTGCAAGCCTCGCTCGATCACGCCCTGACCTCGTCAAAGCATCAGGTGATCGCGCTGATCGCCATGGTGTTCTTCGCCGTGGCTCGCGAAGGCCTGGAAACCGTGTTCTTCCTGCTCGCCGTGTTCCAGCAGAGCGAAGGCCCGGGCGCGCCGATCGGTGCCCTGCTCGGCCTGGTGCTGGCGATTGTTGTCGGCTTCCTGATCTACAGCGGCAGCATGCGCCTGAACCTCTCGGCGTTCTTCAAGTGGACCGGGTTGTTCATTCTGGTGGTCGCCGCCGGGATCCTCGCCAATTCGGTGCAAGCCCTGCATGAAGCCGGCGTGTGGAATCACCTGCAAACCGTGCTGTTCGACTTCAGCGCGACGCTGCCGATGGACGGCCCGCTGGGTTCGGTGCTGGCCGGCATGTTCGGGTATCAGGATGCGCCGACCGTCAGCACTCTCGGTGCGTACCTGATCTATCTGGTGCTGGCGCTGGTGATGTTTTTCTACCCCGCCGCGCCGGCCTCGAGCGCTGACGCCGCCGGCAAATCGTCTTCCGTTTCCAGCCAATAAGGACCTCCATGTCAAAGCCTAATACTCCTCAGGCCTCCCCTCCCCGCGCCTTGCGCTGGGCGGTGGCCGGTTCGGTGGTCGTGATGATCGCCGCCGGCGGCTTGTTCTACTACGCCTCGAAAATGGCCGCGGCCAAGCGTCAGCACAACCATGATGAAGTCGTGGTCAACATCAACGCGCACAGCTGTGATCCGAATGAGCTGACGGTTCCCGCCGGCCGCGCCAGTTTCCGCATCGTCAACCGCTCCGACCGCGCGGTGGAGTGGGAAATCCTCGACGGCGTGCTGGTGATCGAAGAGCGCGAAAACATCGCGCCGGGCCTGAGCCAGGTGATCAACGCCAACCTGCAACCCGGCGACTATGCGATCACTTGCGGTCTGCTGAGCAATCCACGTGGCGTACTGCACGTAACGCCGACTGCGGCTTCCGATGCTGCCGCCAAGGCCAAGCCGTCGATGGTTGCTTTCGTCGGGCCGCTGTCGGAGTTTCGCGTGTATCTGGCGACGCAGGGCAGCGCGCTGATCAAAGCCGTGACCGCGCTGAATCAGGCGATTGCCGGTGGCGACCTGGCCCAGGCGCAAGCGCTGTACCTGCCGGCACGTGCCGCTTACCAGCGTCTGGCACCTGCCGCGCAACGGCTGGCCGAACTGGACAACAGCATCAATGCCCGCGCCGATTACTTCGAAAAACGCGAACAGGATCCGGCCTTCGTCGGTTTCCACCGCATCGAATACGCGCTGTTCCAGCAACGCAGCCTCGATGGCTTGAACCCGGTTGCCGAGCGTCTGCTGGCCGACGTCACCACCCTAAAACAGCAACTGCTGGCCCAATCGCTGCCACCGGAGCAACTGGTGAGCATCGTGGTGCGCAACCTCAACACCCTGGCCGACGTGCGCGCCGCCAGCGGTGAAGAGGCACGCTACAGCCACGCCGACCTCAACGGCTTCGCCAGCAACCTGGAAACCGCGCACAAAGTCGTCGAGCTGCTGCGGCCGATGCTGACCAAGTCAGCGCCGGATCTGCTGCCGAAAATCGACGCGGCGCTGAGCGATTTCGACAGCGTACTGAACAGCTTCAAGGTCAAGGACGGCTACGCCACTTACGACACGGTCAGTGGCGAACAACGCAAACAGATCGCCGACAAGGCTCAGGCCCTGGCTGACGCTCTGGATGGCATCGATCCCGCCCTCGGCCTTTCCGGCCTGTAAGCAGAAGACGAATACCGATGAAAGAATTGCAAAACCTCGACCTGCAACGTCGCCGCCTGCTGATGGGCATGGGTGTCGCCGGCGTCGCCCTGGCCGGTTCGGCCCTGAGCTGTCCGGCGATGGCTGCGGCCCCGGCGCAAGTCACCGAAGCGCCGAGCAGCGACAAGACCGAAGACCGCCACGATTTCCACGGCGTGCACCAGACCGGGATCGTCACCCCGCGTCCGGCGTCCGGCATGTTCGTGTCGTTCGACGTACTGGCTAGCGATCGCGAAGACCTTGAGCGGCTGTTCCGTACCCTCAACGAGCGCATCGCGTTCCTGATGAAGGGCGGCCCGGTGGCGCAGATCGACCCGAAACTGCCGCCACCGGATTCCGGCATCCTCGGCCCGGTGGTGACTCCGGACAACCTGACCATCACCGTCTCGGTGGGCGAGTCGCTGTTCGACGAGCGCTTCGGCCTGGCCGCCGCCAAACCGAAGCGCCTGCAACGCATGGTCGGCTTCCCCAATGATGCACTGGAGGCCGATTGCTGCCACGGCGATCTGAGCCTGCAATTCTGCTCGAACACCGCCGACACCAACATTCACGCCCTGCGCGACATCGTCAAGAACCTGCCGGACCTGCTGCTGGTGCGCTGGAAACAGGAAGGCAGCGTGCCGCCGCAAGCTCCGGCCAAACCGGGGGTGCCGGCGCAATCGGCGCGTAACTTTCTCGGTTTCCGCGACGGCTCGGCCAACCCCGATTCAAACGATGCCAAGGCCATGGACAAGATTGTCTGGGTGCAACCGGGCAGCGATGAGCCGGCGTGGGCGGCCCACGGCAGCTATCAAGCGGTGCGGATCATCCGCAATTTTGTCGAGCGCTGGGATCGTACGCCGTTGCAGGAACAGGAAAGCATCATCGGCAGGGTCAAGACCACGGGTGCGCCGATGGGCGCCAACCATGAAACCGAAGTCCCGGATTACAGCAAAGACCCGGAAGGCAAACTGACCAAGCTCGACGCACACATTCGCCTGGCCAACCCGCGCACCGCCGCGAGCCAGGCCAATCTGATCCTGCGCCGGCCGTTCAACTACTCCAACGGCGTGAACAAGAACGGCCAGCTCGACATGGGCCTGCTGTTCATCTGCTACCAGGCCGATCTGGAAAAAGGCTTCATCACCGTGCAGACCCGGCTCAACGGCGAGCCGCTTGAGGAATACCTCAAACCGGTCGGCGGCGGTTACTTCTTCACCCTTCCGGGTGTCACCGGCGACAAGGATTTCATCGGTCGCTCGCTGCTCAACGCCACCCAACCCAAAACAGCTGCCTAACCATAAAAAACCTCGGAGCCGCTCCATGAAAAAGTCGCCACTCGCGTTACTGCTGACCCTCGGTTTGCTCAACACCCCGCTGTCGGCGTTCGCCGCGACGGCGCCACTGGATCTGGTCGGCCCGGTGTCGGACTACAAGATCTACGTCACCGAGCAACTGGATGAACTGGGCAGCCACACCAAACAATTCACCGATGCGGTGAAGAAAGGCGATCTGGCCACTGCGCAAAAGCTCTACGCGCCGACCCGCGTCTACTACGAGTCGATCGAGCCGATTGCCGAGCTGTTCAGTGACCTTGATGCGTCCATCGACTCGCGCGTCGACGACCACGAAAAAGGCGTGAAGGCTGAAGATTTCACCGGTTTTCACCGCATTGAATATTCACTGTTCTCGGAGAAAACCACTGAAGGCCTGACCGCTCTGGCGGACAAGCTCGACAGCGATGTGAAAGACCTGCAAACCCGCGTTGCCGGCCTGACCTTCCCGCCGGAGAAAGTCGTCGGTGGTGCTGCTGCTCTGCTGGAAGAGGTTGCCGCGACCAAGATCTCCGGTGAAGAAGACCGTTACAGCCACACCGACCTGTATGACTTCCAGGGCAACATCGACGGCGCGAAGAAAATCGTCGACCTGTTCCGTCCGCAGATCGAAAAACAGGACAAGGCGTTCGTCGCCAAAGTCGACAAGAACTTCGCCACCGTGGACAAGATCCTCGCCAAGTACACGACCAAGGACGGTGGTTTCGAGACTTATGACAAGGTGAAGGACAACGATCGCAAGGCGCTGGTTGGCCCGGTCAATACCTTGGCGGAAGACCTGTCCACGTTGCGTGGCAAGCTGGGTCTGAACTGATTGATGTAGAGGCCTTAAGTGCCCCATCGCGAGCAGGCTCACTCCTACAGTTGGAATGCATTCCCCTGTAGGAGTGAGCCTGCTCGCGATAGCGGTTTTAACCGCACCGAATAATCTGAAAGTTTACAAAATCCGGTAGAGCAACCGCTCGATCCGCACCCGACTCACGCGCTTGAGAAACTTCGCCACCCCCGCCGGGTACTCCGGCAAGGTCTCCAGGTTCTGGAAGCTGGCAATCCGCGTGGTGTTGCGGAAAATCTCTTGCTGCTCCTTCGCCCGTGGCTCAAGCCACTCGCCTTGCGGATCATCGATCAGCAGCGCGTTTTCCAGGTCGAGGCGGAACGCCCGCGGATTGAGGTTGTTGCCGGTCAGCAGCGTATAGCGCTGGTCGACCCACATGCCCTTGAGGTGATAGCTGTTGTCGCCGTCACGCCACAGGTGCAGGTTCAACTGGCCGCTGTCGATGTTGCGCTGATGGCGCTGGGCAAAACGCCGCAGGCTGATTTCGTACAGATACGGCAACGCCGCAATCACCTTGAACGGCTCGCTCGGCGGAATGTAGAAATCGTTGGCGGTCTTGTCGCCGACCACGATGTCGATCTTCACCCCACGGGCCAGCGCGCGATTGATCTCGCGGATGATCGGCAGCGGCAGATTGAAGTACGGCGTACAGATGGTCAGCTGCTGTTGCGCACTGGCGATCAGCTCGACAATCACCCGGTTCAACGGATTGTTCTTGCCCACGCCCAGCAGCGGACTTACCGACAGGCCGGTATGCGCGGTGCTGCCGGCGCTGGTGTCGTACGCCGCATATTTGAGACGGCTGCGCAGGTCGCCGATGTCGTTGCGCAAGCTGCGGGTAGTCGGCAGGTTGGGCAGGTCGAGGCGATGCACAGCTTTGGATTCGATCAGGCCGTGCTTGACCAGGTGATGCATTGAATCCGCCAGTTCGCGGCTGTGCAGCACGTGGTAGCGGTCGAAACGGTACTTGTCGAACTTGTGCAGGTAGACGTTGTTCAGGCTCGCACCGCTGTAAACCACGCAATCGTCGATCACGAAGCCTTTCAGATGCAGGACGCCGAACAGTTCGCGGGTCTGCACCGGTACGCCGTAGACCGGCACTTCGCTCTGATGGGTGCGGGTCATTTCCTGATACCACGCCGAGTTGCCCGGCTGTTTGCCGGCGCCGATCAGCCCGCGCTGGGCGCGCAGCCAGTCAACCACCACGACGATCTCCAGCTCCGGGCGCTTGAGCTTGGCGGCGTGCAAGGCATCGAGGATTTCCTGACCGGCCTCGTCGTGCTGCAGATACAGCGCAACGATGTAGATGCGCCGGGTCGCCTCGGCGATTTTCTCCAGCAGGCAACGACGGAACTCGGCGGCGCCGGACAGAATGGTCACGGCCTCGGCAGTCAGCGGAAAGCTGCGCAGTTTGGGCAGCAAAGAGCGTTTGAAAAGCAACGGCATAGGGCTCGCAATGGGTCGAATCCGAAGAACCCGAGAGCTTACACCATCAACCGGTTCGGGTCTTGTTACTGTCTGTAATGCCCCCTTCGCGAGCAGGCTCGCTCCCACAATGGATCGCATTTCAAATGTGGGAGCGAGCCTGCTCGCGAAAGCGGTATGGCAGACACAAAAAAATAACCGCTTGACCAAGGAGAACGATCGTTCTACTGTTAGCCGCATGAACGAAATCACTGACACCTCGACCCGCGACATCATTCTGGACGTCACCGAAAAGTTGATCTACAAAAGTGGCATCGCGGCCACCGGCATGGATCTTCTGGTGAAAACCGCCGGCGTCTCCAGAAAAAGCATCTACCGCTACTTCGCCAACAAGGAGGAGCTGACCGTCGCTGCCCTGCAACGCCGCGATGTGCGCTGGATGCATTGGTACAGAAGTGCTGTCGATCAAGCCGAAACCCCGGCCGACCGCCTGCTCAACCTGTTTACCGTGCTCAAAAGCTGGTTCGCTTCGGAAGGTTTCCGTGGCTGTGCCTTCATCAATACCAGTGGCGAGACCGGTGATCCTGAAGACCCGGTGCGCCAGGTCGCCAAAGACCACAAACAGAAGCTGCTCGACTACCTGTGCGAGCTGTGTACCGAACATGGCGTCGAAGATCCGCAACGTCTGGCCAGACAATTGCTGATCCTGATTGACGGCGCCATTACCGTAGCGCTTGTGATGGGTGATCACAGTGCCGCTGATAATGCGCAATGCATGGCGCGTAAGTTATTGGACCTGTAACGCCTTAAATAAGCCTCAACCGTTGTTTAATCGTTAATTAGATCGGGAGACTGAAAATGTCGACTGCTGCCCAAGTGCGTCCGCCTTTACCGCCGTTCAACCGTGAATCGGCTATCGAAAAAGTACGTCTGGCCGAGGATGGCTGGAACTCTCGCGATCCCGAGAAGGTGTCGTTGGCCTACACCCTCGACACAAAATGGCGCAACCGCGCCGAGTTCGCCAACAACCGAGAGGAAGCCAAGGCCTTCCTGACCCGCAAATGGGCCAAGGAACTTGATTACCGCTTGATCAAGGAACTTTGGGCGTATTCGGACACGCGGATTGCCGTGCGCTATGCCTATGAATGGCGCGACGATTCGGGCAACTGGTTTCGTTCCTACGGCAATGAAAACTGGGAGTTCGATGAGCACGGGCTGATGTTCCAGCGCTATGCCTGCATCAACGACATGCCGATCAAGGAAAGCGAGCGCAAGTTCCATTGGCCGCTGGGTCGGCGTCCGGATGATCATCCGGGGCTTTCTGACCTGGGCCTCTAAGTTCACATAGTTCCAATTGTAGGAGTGAGCCTGCTCGCGATAGCGGTGTGTCAGTCAGCCTGAATATCGACTGTTCATACGCAATCGCGAGCAGGCTCACTCCTACAGGAGATTTGTTGGGGTCAGGCTACTGCGGCAGTCCTTTCAGCCTCCAGCTCGCGCACCAACGGCAACACACGTTTGCCGAAATACTCCACCTCCTCCTGAAAGTGCAGAAACCCCGCCAACACCAGATCCACCCCCACCGCTTTCAGCGCCACAATCCGCTCGGCAATCTGCTGTGGCGTGCCGATCAGGTTGGTCTTGAAGCCATCGTTGTATTGCACCAGATCCTCGAACGTCGATTTCGCCCAGTTGCCCTCACCTTCCGGCGACGCCCTGCCCGCTTGCTTCGCTGCGTCACCAAAGGCGTTAACCGCTTCCGGGTCAGCCTGGTCGATGATCTGCGCCAGTACCGCGCGCGCTTCTTCTTCAGTGTCGCGAGCAATCACGAAGGCGTTGACGCCGATCTTCACCGAATGATTGTTGGCTGCCGCTTTGGCCCGGATGTCATCGACCTGCGCCTTGATCCCTTCGACACTGTTGCCGTTGGTGAAATACCAGTCCGAGACCCGCGCCGCCATGTCTCGTGCCGCACGGGAACTGCCGCCCTGAAAGATTTCCGGGCGGCCCAGCGGTTTCGGTTTGAGGGTGTAATGGTCGAAGCGGTAGAAGTCGCCGCGAAAGCTGAAGTTATCCTGGCTCCAGATCCCGCGCAACGAACGAATGAATTCCTCCGAGCGCCGATAGCGCTCGTCGTGTTCCAGCCAATGTTCGCCGATGGCCTGGAATTCGCCCTTGAACCAACCGCTGACGATGTTCACCGCAATCCGGCCGTTGGTGAGTTGATCGATGGTCGCCAGTTGCTTGGCTGCCAGCGCCGGCTGCCATGGCCCCGGCAGAATCGCCGCGATGACTTTGAGCCTGGTGGTAGCCGCCAGCAGCGCATGACTGAACGCCACCGACTCATGCTGGAACTCGGCACCGTAACCGGCGGTAAAGCGGATCTGCGTCAGGGCGTACTCGAACCCGGCCGCTTCGGCGAGTTGCGCGAGTTTGCGGTTGTAGTCGATGCCCCAGTCGGTGCGCTGCTCGATCTTGCTGACCACCAGGCCGCCACTGACGTTCGGCACCCAGTAGGCGAATTTCACGGCTTGCTTGCTCATTGGCGTGTCCTCGGGACATTGGGAAGGTCAATGGGACAGAGCAGCAAGCGTGCCAGGCTAGGAATGCCTGGTTTTGTTGGGTTTCGGGGTGGAGTTGATGTTTTGTGGAAGGGAGATTTGTTGCCGGGTTGTTGTGTGGGCAACAGTTGGATTGGTGGCGGCATGAAGAATGTCTTCGCGAGCAGGCTCGCTCCCACAGGGTGGAATGCGTTTCAAAATGTGGGAGCGAGCCTGCTCGCGAAGGCGTCAGACGGGTCGCCGCAACAGTTGGATACAGGTAACATGACCGCCTTCCCCGCAGCCCTTCTGCGCCCTGCCGAATAAGCCGATTCCATGCCTTTCGAACTCAGCGTTGACCTCACCACCCTGGCCGTTCTGGCCCTTGTCGCTTTCATTGCCGGTTTCATCGACGCCATTGCCGGCGGCGGCGGTCTGTTGACCACCCCGGCGCTGCTCACTGCCGGCCTGCCACCGCACCTGGTGCTGGGCACCAACAAACTGAGTTCGACGTTCGGCTCGGCCACCGCCAGTTTCACCTTCTACCGACGCAAACTGTTCCACCCCCGGCAGTGGATGCACGCGATCGTCGGCACCCTGGTCGGGGCGCTGACCGGTGCCATCGTCGCCCATTATCTGCCGGCGGAATGGCTGAACAAGATGCTGCCGGTGATCGTCTTCGCCTGTGGCCTGTATCTGTTGTTCGGCGGCACGCCCAAAGCGCCGCTGGACAGCGACGCGCCGATCAAGAAGAAATGGCAATCGACCCAAGGCTTCAGCCTCGGTTTCTACGACGGCGTGGCCGGCCCCGGCACGGGTGCGTTCTGGACCGTCAGCAGCCTGCTGCTCTACCCGATCGACCTGGTCAAGGCCAGCGGGGTGGCGCGCAGCATGAACTTCGTCAGCAACATCGCGGCGCTGTCGGTGTTCGTGTTTTCCGGGCAAGTGGACTGGATCATCGGCCTGAGCATGGGCCTGTCGGTGATGGTCGGCGCGTTCTTCGGGGCGCGCACCGCGATCAGCGGCGGCGCCAAGTTCATTCGTCCGGTGTTCATCACCGTGGTATTGGGTTTGACCGTGCGCCTAGCCTGGCAACACTGGTTCAGCGTGGCCTAAGCGGCGGGCCACGTAGACGTCGATCAGATAACGGGCAATCGATTTTGACGCCGGCAACGGCGGCAGATCGTGCACGTTGAACCATTGGGCGTCTTCGATCTCGTCTTCCTGGCAGACGATCTCGCCCCCGGCGTATTCGGCATGGAAGCCGAGCATCATCGAATGCGGGAACGGCCAGCACTGGCTGCCCATGTACTGGATGTTCTTCACTTCGATGCTGACCTCCTCGCGCACCTCGCGAATCAGACAGTCCTCCGCCGACTCGCCCGGCTCGGCGAACCCGGCCAGCGTGCTGTAGACCCCGGTGACGAAACGCGGTGAGCGCGCCAGCAGGATCTCGTCGCCACGGGTCACCAGCACGATCATGCTCGGCGAAATCCGCGGGTAACTGCGCAGGTCGCACGGCTGGCAATACATCGCTCGCTCGCGCGGCACCTGCGTCATCGCCTGCCCACAGTTGCCGCAGAAGCGATGTTCACGCGCCCAGGTGCCGATCTGCGCGGCATAGCCCAGCACCTTATAGACGGTGTGATCGCCATCGAGCATGAACGCCCGCAGACCTTTCCAGTTGCAGCCCGGCACCTCGCTGGAGCTGTGCAATTCCAGCAGATACACCGGCTCGCCATCGAGATGGCCGATGCCGTGTTCGGTGAGAATCGACAACTCCTGACGCTTGAGCCATTCCCGCGGGAACAGCGCGCCGTTGTCATCGAACAGAAAGCCTTCGGGGCTGCGCGCCACGGCCCAGCCGCCGGGTTGATCGGTGTCCAGTACTGCAGTGGTCCAGCGAGCTGTCATGGTTTCTCAATCCAGAAATTCGGGTTTCTGTTTACTCATATGGGCGGCCATGGCCACGCGCAAGTCGGTGGATTGCAACATGGCGGCGTTCCAGGTGGCAACGTATTCGAGGCCGTCGTCGATGCGATGGTCGCGCATGTAGCTGATCATTTCCTTGGTGCCGGTGACCGCGATTGGCGATTTGCCGGCGATCTCGCGAGCAATGTCCATCACGCCTTCGAGCAGCAGCTCCTTGTCAGCGTAAACGCGATTGACCAGACCGATGCTGCGCGCTTCATCTGCGCCGAAAGTGCGCCCGGTGTAAGCCAGTTCACGCAGCATGCCGTCCCCGATGATCCGTGGCAACCGTTGCAAAGTGCCAACATCGGCGGCCATGCCGATATCGATTTCCTTGATCGAGAATTGCGCGTCTTCGGCGGCGTAGCGCATGTCGCAGGCGGCGATCAGGTCGATCGCACCGCCGAGGCAGTAGCCCTGAATCGCCGCCAGTACCGGTTTGCGACAGTTGTCGACGGCGTTGAACGAGGCTTGCAGGGTGAGAATCTTGCGCCGCAGCAGGCGTGCGTTACGGCCGACGTCCTTGCCCAGTTCGTTGGCGACGCCGGCGAGCATCATCAGGTCGATGCCGGAGGAAAAATGTTTACCGTTACCGCTGAGCACCACCACCCGCACTTCATCGGTGTCATCGATCCACTGGAAAATCTCGACGATCTCGCTCCAGAACGCAGCATTCATCGAGTTGATCTTTTCCGGACGATTGATCTGCACATGCGCGATGTTGTCGGCCAGTTCGACGCTGAAGGCGGTGTATTGAGTCATGGCAGTGATCCTTTACCGGGCTGAAAATGAGGCCCGAACTATACCAAGGCATCACGATGGCGGTTCGGCCAAATGCGGGACTGCTTCGAGAGATGCAGTGTCAGGGCTGGCCTCTTCGCGAGCAGGCTCGCTCCCACATTGATATTCAGTGAACGCAGTTTCTGCATTCACCACCGATCCTCGTGGGAGCGAGCCTGCTCGCGAAGGGCTGCACCGCCGATCTAACAGACCTTCACCGCCACATAAGCCGCCGTCTCATAAGGCACCGTCAGCACATGCCGCCCACGCAACGCCGGCTCCGAGGCAATCAGCGCGCGAATCTGCTCATCAACCTTGTCGCGCTGCGTCTGCGGCAATGCGGCAATAAAGCTCGTGGAGCGCACCCGATTGAAAATCACGTCTTCCGGCGAGCCGGTGTGTCCGTGATGAAACTGCTGCAACTGCAACCGCCCGAACGCCGGATGCGGAAACGCCTGACGCCATTGGCCGGTGTAGTAACGCGGCGTGTCCCCCTCCAGCGCATTCACGATAGCGTCGAGTTTCGGCACCCAGCTGACCTGTGTATCGCGCAGGTTCCAGATAAGGCCAAGCTTGCCGCCAGGCTTGAGCACGCGGGCGATTTCCGTCAGGGCTTCCGGGGTGGCGAACCAATGGAACGCCTGCGCGCAGACCACTGCATCCACCGACGCGTCAGGCAGTGGCAGATCGGTCGCGGTACCGCTCACCGCCAACACCTGCGGCCAGGCAGCGGAAAGTTTTTCCAGCATCTGCGCCACCGGTTCCACGGCGATCACCTGCGCGTCGGTGGCCGCCAGCCGTCCGGTGAACTTGCCGGTGCCGGCGCCCAGATCGATGACGGTCTTGTGACTGTCCAGACCCAACGTCTGGGTCAGCCACTGGCTGACCTGCGGCGGGTAGTCCGGGCGGCCCTTGATGTAGGTGTCAGCGGCAGTCTTGTAGCCGGCAGCAGCGGAGTGATGGACCTGATCTTTCATGGCAGTTCCTCGTGTGTCAGCGCCGGGGCATGGCAAAGCGCTGGATGGACGGCAGGCGTAGCCGAGCATAACGCCGCGATTTGCGCGTACCTTGAACAGAGCCTGACAAAGCAATGAATAAAATGCCGGGCTGTGGTGTTCAAAGTGAAACATAACCCTCTGTGGAGCCTTGCCCATGACTATCCGTTCCGTTATGTTCGCCGCCCCGTTGCTGCTGGTCACCGTGTTGTCCGCATCGATGGCGTTTGCCAACGGTGATGAAAGCGCGCCCGTGCAGAAGCCCAACTGCCCCAAAGGCCAGGTCTGGGACAGCAAATCACAGAAATGTGTGCTGCAGACCAGCAGCGCCGTACGGGATGTCGATCGCACCGACTATGCCTACCGATTGGCCAAGGACGGTCGCTACGAAGAGGCCCTGGCCCTGCTCGACACCCTGCAACAACCGAACACCGCCAAAGCCCTCAACTATCGCGGTTACGCCACGCGAAAACTGGGGCGTACCGATGAAGGCATCGGCTATTACCTGCAATCGGTGAAACTCGATCCGCAGTACGCGCAAGTGCGTGAATACCTCGGCGAAGCCTATGTGATCAAAGGCCGCGTCGACCTGGCGCAGGAGCAATTGCAGCAGATCAAATCGATTTGCGGCACCGCCTGCGAGGAATACCAGGACCTGGCTGAAGCCATCAACGATTCATCGAAAACCTGACATAGATAAAGGAACGCCATCATCGTCAGCGATCAGGCATTCAGAGCGGAACTCGGACAGCATCTGGCGCGGCTGTGGCGCTACGGCCTGCTGCTGTCGCGCAATCGTCACGTGGCCGAGGATCTGGTGCAGGCCACGTGTGTGCGGGCGCTGGAACGTGTCGGCCAATATGTGGCCGGCACGCGCATGGATCGCTGGCTGCTGAGCATCTTGCATTCAATCTGGCTCAACGAAGTGCGCGCCCGCCGGGTGCGTCAGGGCGCCGGTCAGGTCGATGCCGACGGGCAACTGGCCTTCGATGGCGAATACGCCGCGCAGACTCATGTGATGGCGGCGCAGGTGATCCGCCGGGTCGATGCGTTGCCGGAGACCCAACGCGAAACCGTGTACCTGGCCTATGTCGAAGGCCTGTCCTACCGCGAAGTCGCCGAGATCCTGCAAGTGCCGATCGGCACGGTGATGAGCCGTCTGGCCACCGCGCGACTGAAACTGGCTGAATATCCGCCCCTGCAAGCCGTGCCGAAAACCACCGGAGGTGACCACCCATGAACAGGCCCTCCGACGAACAACTGGTGGCCTACCTCGATGACGAGCTGGACCCCGCGTATCGCAGCCAGCTCGACAGCGCGATTGCCGACGACCCGTTGCTCAGCCTGCGCGTGCAATGGTTCGAACGCAGCAGCCTGCCGTACAAGGATGCCTATGACGAACTGGCGCAACAGGCACCGCTGGAACGTTTGCAGGCGCGCCTCGATGCCATCCCCGCCCCTCAGCAGCCAGGCCTGAGCAGACGCTGGTTCATCGGTGCGGCCGCCGCGAGTCTGCTGGCGGGCGGCGTGTTGGCCGATCGCCTGTTTCTCGCCTGGCAAACGCAGCAAACGCATAACTGGCGCGCCCTGGTGGGCGACTACATGGCACTGTATGTGCCGCAAACCCTCGATCACCTGCCCAGTGACGAAGCCAGCCAGCGATCGCAACTGCGTGCGGTAGATGCACGCTTGGGGCTGAGTCTGTCGCCGGCACTGGTGAAGTTGCCGGGCGCCGAACTCAAGCGTGCACAAATGCTCGAGTACGACGGTGTGCCGATTGCGCAACTGACCTATCTCGATGCGAAACACGGGCCGCTGGCCTTGTGCGTGACTCGCTCCAACAGTGGCAGCCAGCCTTTGGCGCACGAACGGCGCCACGAAATGAACGTGGTGTACTGGACCGAAGGTGAGCATGCGTGGATGTTGATCGGGCACAACCCGGCGCCGGCGCTGGAAGACCTGGCAAAACACCTGGTCGACAAGCTGGGCGCGTGAGTGCCGCTCCACTATGCTGAGCGGGTGATTATCCAAGGAGGAAGCCCCGATGCAGATTTCACCCCGCACCGCCCTGCTGGTCATTGACGTGCAGAACGACTTCATCCCCGGCGGCCAGTTGGCCGTGCCCGAAGGCGATCAGATCGTGCCGCTGATCAATCGCCTCGGTGGCCTGTTCAAACAGGTGGTGATTGCCCAGGACTGGCACCCGAGCGGCCACGCGTCCTTTGCCTCAAGCCACCCCGGATACCAGCCTTACGAGGTAATTCAGTTGCCCTACGGCGAGCAGGTACTCTGGCCGGAGCATTGTGTGCAAGGCACTGCCGGCGCCGAGTTTCACCCCGAGCTGAACCTGCCGCACGCGCAACTGATCATCCGCAAGGGCTGTAATCCGGACATCGACAGCTATTCGGCGTTTCTCGAAGCGGACCGGCGCACCACCACCGGTCTGGCCGGTTATCTGAAGGAGCGCGGTATCGACACGGTGTACATGGTCGGTCTGGCGCTGGATTTCTGCGTGATGTTTTCTGCGCTGGATGCACGGGCGGCGGGGTTCAACGCGTTCGTGGTGCTGGATGCCTGTCGTGCCATTGACAGGGATGGGTCACTGGCAGCGGCGATGGAGCGGATGCAGACGGCTGGGGTTGGCTTGATTCAGTCGAACCAACTGATCTGACCAACACAAAACCCCTGTGGGAGCGGGCTTGCTCGCGAAAGGTGTGTCAGATTAATTTATGTCGACTGACACTCCGCCTTCGCGAGCAAGCCCGCTCCCACGGGTTTCGGGTCAAGTCATGTCAGGCAACCACAACCTGAACCGCGCCCCACCCAGCGGCGAACTTTCAACCGTCAAGGTCCCGCCCTGCGCCTCCAGCGCCCGACGGCTGATGGCCAGGCCCAGACCAAAGCCGCCGGTAGCCCGATCACGACTGCGATCAAGTCGATAAAACGGTTCGAAAATCCGCTCACGCTCATCATCCGGGATGCCAATGCCATCGTCGTCGACCCAGATCTCGCAACCATCGGGGCTGACCTGCACGCCAATCTGAATGCGTTTTTCGCAATAGCGCATGGCATTGCGCAGCAGGTTCTGGATCGCTCGGGCGGTCAGGCGCGGATCCAGCGTGAAACGTTCGAGCTGACCGTGCAGCAGCACATCGATGACGATGTCCGGCGAGTCCAGTTCTTCATCGACACTGCCCAGAATGCTGTCGATGAACTCATCCAGCGAAACCTCGACCTGTTCCGGCAACTGCGCCGGGTTCTGCAGGCGGCTGTAGGACAGCAGTTCCAGCACCAGCTCATCCAGTTCCCGAATGTGCGCGACCAGTCCTTGCAGGCGCTCGCGACTGGTCGCCGGCAAATCATCGGACAGCGCCAGGGCCAGACCAAAGTCCAGACGGGTCAGCGGCGTGCGCAATTCGTGGGACACCGCATTCAGCAGGTCGCGCTGCTGGTTGAGCAGATTTTCGATATCGCCGGCCATGGTGTCGAACACGTTGGCCAGGCTGCCGATGTTGGAACTGGCGGGGATCTGCGTGCGCTCGTTCAGGTGGCCCTTGCCGAAGCGTTCGGCAGTGCCCTTGAGGCGCTCCAGATCGCGCCAGTGCGGACGAATCCACAGCAGCAGGCAGGCGAGCATGCTCGCACCGATCAGCACGTTGATGCTCCAGTACAACAGATTGACGTCCAGCGGATCCGGGGGTACCACCATTTGCACGGCGACGTCATCGTTCAGCGGCGTGACCGCCAAGGTGCGCCATCCCCAATCGCCAATGCGCACCACGTTTTCCCCTGCGCGCAAACGCACCTGCTCTGCGGCGGTGAACCCGGCGTCGTCGATACGTGCGAGAGCGATGTGCAGCGGCTGGAAGTCCTTGTCCATCGACTGCGCCAGTGCCGGCCACTGATCCTGCGGCACCGCGTGAAACTGCCGGGTGATCAGCGATTGCAGGCCGCGCGAGTAGTCGAGGTTGTAGGTGATGAAGCGCTCGCGGAACGCCATGATCACCAGATCCGGCACCAGATAGATCGCCGCGCTGTAGGAGACGATCGTCACCAGATACAGGCGAAACAGGATTCTGAACATCAGCTCAGCATTCCCACTCGGAGCGGCTGAACAGGTAGCCCTTGCCCCATACCGTCTTGATCTTGCGCGCCTCGCCGGCGTGGTCGTCGAACTTGCGCCGCAGCTTGGAAATCGCCACGTCTACCGAACGGTCGGTGCCGTTGAACTCGATGCCGCGCAGGCGTTGCAGGATTTGATCGCGGCTCAGCACTTCCCCGGCGTGTCGGGCCAGCACCACCAGCAAATTGTATTCGCCGCTGGACAGCTCCACCGGTTGCTCGCGCCAGGTCACGGTGCGCTCGGACAAGTCGATGCACAGATTGCCCATGACGATGCGGTCATTGACCGTCAGCGGTTCACCGAGGCTGCTGCGCCGCAGCAAAGTACGCACCCGGGCCAGCAAAACCCGGGGCTCGCAGGGTTTGGTGACGTAATCGTCGGCGCCCATTTCCAGGCCCAGCACCTGATCGTGGCTGTCGTCGCGGGCGGTCAGCATCAGGATCGGCAGGGTTGCCGAATCGGCGCGCAGCAAGCGGCAGACTTGCAGGCCGTCGAGGCCCGGCAGCATCAGGTCGAGGATCACCAGATCCGGCGGATTGATCCGTGCCCGCTCGCGCACGTGGTCACCACGGCCAATCACGCTGACGGAATAGCCGTTGCGCTCCAGGTAGCTGGAAATCAGTTCGGCGAGGGCGGTGTCGTCTTCGACCAGGAGGATGTTGGGCATGGGGTGTTCCAGGAAAATGCAGTGGCGACTGTTTGGGCCTCATCGCGAGCAGGCTCACTCCTACAAGGTTCGTGTCTGGCACAGTTCCAATGTAGGAGTGAGCCTGCTCGCGATGGCGGTTTATCTGTCGCAATAAATTTCAAGGCGTAAAGGATATACGCCCTCGCCCGTCCCTGAGTAAAACCCTTACACAATTTCACACAGCGCCTACAAAGCTTCACCGCTACCCTCGGCGTCTGGCCTTAGGATGCGGGCTTCAATATTGGGGGTGGTACATGTCAAAAAATCTTCTGGCCGGGCTCGGCCTGATCGCCGCTGCGCTGTTGCTGAGCGCCTGTGATTCGTCCTCGAAGGCCGAAGAAGAAGCGCCGCCAGCCACCGTGCGCATCGAGACCATCGAGGCCCGCCCCCTGTCGATCAGCAGCGAACTGAGCGGGCGGATCGCCGCGCCACGCATCGCCGAAGTGCGCGCCCGGGTGGCCGGCGTGGTGCTGCAACGGACCTTCCGTGAAGGCAGCGACGTGAAAAAGGGTGACGTGCTGTTTCGCATCGACCCGGCGCCGTTCAAGGCTGACCTGGACAGCGCCGAAGCCGCGCTGCGCAAGGCCGAGGCCAATGCCTTCCAGGCCAGGTTGCAGGAACAACGCTACGCACAGTTGATCGATGACAAGGCCATCAGCGCTCAGGATTACGACAACGCCCGCGCCAATGCCCGGCAAACCGCCGCCGACGTGGCAGCCAATAAAGCTGCGGTAGAACGGGCGAAGCTGAACCTCGGCTACGCCACCGTCACCGCGCCGATTTCCGGGCGTGTCGGTCGTGCTCTGGTCACCGAAGGCGCACTGGTCGGGCAGAATGAAACCACGCCGCTGGCGCTGATCCAGCAGCTCAACCCGATCTACGCCGACCTCACCCAGTCGACCCGTGAGCTCAATGAGCTGCGTCGCGCTTTCCGTTCCGGGCAGTTGCAGGCAGTCGGTCAGGATCAGGTCAAGACCACGCTGATTCAGGATGACGGCAGCCTTTATCCGTTGCCGGGCAAATTGCTGTTCAGCGACATCAGCGTCGATCCGGGCACCGGCCAGATCATTCTGCGCAGCGAGTTCCCCAATCCCGATCTCGACCTGCTGCCGGGCAGCTTCATCCGTGTACGTCTGCAACAAGCCACCGTACAGAACGGCATCACCGTGCCGCAACGTGCGGTGCAGCGTGACAGCGCGGGTATCGCCCAGGTGCTGACCGTCGACGAGCAGATGCGCGTCGCCCAGCAGCCGGTGCAACTGGGCGCGGTGCAGAACGACCGCTGGATCGTCACCGGCGGCCTCAAGCCCGGCGACCGCATTGTCATCGAAGGCCTGCAACACGCCCGTCCAGGCGAAAAAGTGCAGATCGACGACACCCCTCTTCCACTTGCCCAGACCTCTGGTCAGTAAGCAGGACGCTTTCATATGCCGCAGTTCTTTATCGATCGCCCGGTGTTCGCCTGGGTTGTCGCCCTGTTCATCCTGTTGGCCGGTGCGCTGGCCATTCCGCAATTGCCGGTGGCGCAGTACCCCGATGTCGCGCCGCCACAGATCGAAATCTACGCGGTGTACCCTGGCGCCTCGGCGCAGACCGTCGATGAAAGCGTGGTCAGCCTGATCGAAGAAGAGCTCAACGGCGCCGATCACCTGCTGTACTTCGAATCGCAGAGCAGCCTCGGCAGCGCGACGATCAAGGCCACCTTCCAGCCGGGCACTAACCCGGAGCTGGCGCAGGTGGATGTGCAGAACCGCCTCAAAGTGGTCGAGTCGCGCCTGCCGCAGGCAGTCAATCAGCAAGGCCTGCAGGTGGAGAAAGTCTCTGCCGGTTTCCTGCTGCTGATCACCCTGACCTCCAGCGACGGCAAGCTCGATGACGTGGCGCTCAGTGATTATCTGGCGCGCAACGTGATGAACGAGATCAAACGCATCGACGGCGTCGGCAAGGCGCAGTTATATGGTGCCGAGCGGGCGATGCGGATCTGGATCGATCCGCAGAAGCTGATCGGTTTCAACCTGACCCCGGCTGACGTCAACGCCGCCATCGTCGCGCAGAACGCCCAGGTGTCGGCGGGTAGTATTGGCGACTTGCCCAATCCGTCCTCGCAGGAAATCACCGCGACCATTCTGGTCAAGGGGCAGTTGTCGACGCCGGAAGAGTTCGCCGACATCGTGCTCAAGGCCAATCCTGACGGCTCCACCGTGCGCATCGGCGATGTGGCACGGGTCGAAGTCGGCAGTCAGGAATACCAGTTCGGCACGCGCCTGAACGGCAAGCCGTCCACCGCCGTCGGCGTGCAACTGGCCCCGGGGGCCAATGCCTTGGCGACCGCCACTTTGATCCGGGCGAAGATGGACGAGCTGTCGCGCTACTTCCCCGCGGGCGTCGAATACAAGATTCCGTACGACACCTCGCCGTTCGTCAAAGTCTCGATCACCAAAGTGGTTTACACCTTGGGCGAAGCGATGCTGCTGGTGTTTGCGGTGATGTTCCTGTTCCTGCAGAACATCCGCTACACGCTGATTCCAACGCTGGTGGTGCCAGTGGCCCTGATGGGCACCTTCGCCACCATGCTCGCGCTGGGTTTCTCGATCAACGTGCTGACCATGTTCGGCATGGTCCTGGCGATCGGCATTCTGGTGGACGATGCTATTGTCGTGGTGGAAAACGTCGAGCGGATCATGGCCACTGAAGGCCTGTCGCCGAAAGAAGCGACGCGCAAGGCGATGAAGCAGATTACCGGGGCGATCATCGGCATTACCCTGGTGCTGGTGGCGGTATTCATCCCGATGGCGTTCATGCAGGGTTCGGTGGGCGTGATTTACCGGCAGTTCTCGCTGTCGATGGCGACCTCGATCCTGTTCTCGGCGTTTCTGGCCCTGACGCTGACGCCTGCACTGTGCGCCACGCTGCTCAAGCCAATTGCCAAGGGCGAGCACCACGAGAAAAGCGGATTCTTCGGCTGGTTCAACCGCCGCTTCGAGCAACTGACCGATCGCTATCAAGGCTGGGTCGGCTACGCGCTGAAGCGCAGCGGGCGTTATCTGCTGATCTACGGCGTGCTGCTGATCGGCATGGGCCTGTGCTTTGCGCGTCTGCCCTCCTCGTTCCTGCCGGTTGAGGATCAGGGGTACACCATCACCGATATCCAGCTGCCGCCGGGTGCAAGCAAGAACCGTACGGTGCAGGTGGTCGAGCAGATCGAAGCGCACAACGCCAGTGAACCGGGGGTTGGCGACAGCACGGTGATTCTCGGCTTCAGCTTCTCCGGCAGCGGGCAGAATGCGGCGCTGGCGTTTACCACCCTCAAGGACTGGTCGGAGCGCGGCAGCGACGATTCGGCTACGTCGATTGCCGATCGCGCCAATATCGCCCTGAGCCAGATCAAGGATGCCATCGCGTTCGCTGTGTTGCCGCCGCCGGTTGACGGCCTCGGCACGTCGAGCGGCTTCGAATTCCGTCTGCAGGATCGCGGCGGTCTCGGTCACGCGACATTGATGCAGGCGCGCAGCGAACTGCTCGCCGCCGCGGAAAAAAGCCCGGTGCTGATGAACGTTCGCGAAAGCGCGCTGGCCGAAGCGCCGCAGGTGCAACTGGAGGTAGACCGCAAGCAGGCCAATGCGCTGGGCGTGTCGTTTGCTGATATCGGCAACGTGCTGTCCACCGCCGTGGGTTCTTCCTACATCAACGACTTCCCCAATCAGGGGCGCATGCAGCGGGTGGTGGTCCAGGCCGAAGGCGATCAGCGCAGTCAGGTTGATGATCTGCTGAAAATGCACGTGCGCAACAACGCCGGGCGCATGGTGCCGCTGTCGGCGTTCGTTCAGGCCAAATGGACGCAAGGCCCGGCGCAACTGACCCGTTACAACGGTTATCCGGCGATTGCGATTTCCGGCGAACCGTCGCCGGGGCACAGTACCGGTGAAGCGATGGCGGAGATTGAACGCTTGGTCGCTCAGGGGCCGAAAGGTCTGGGTCAGGAGTGGACCGGGCTGTCGTTGCAGGAAAGTTTGTCCGGCAGTCAGGCGCCGATCCTGCTCGGTCTGTCGTTGCTGATCGTGTTCCTGTGCCTGGCGGCGTTGTACGAGAGCTGGTCGATTCCGACTTCGGTGCTGCTGGTGGTGCCGCTGGGTGTGCTCGGCGCAGTACTGGCGGTGACCTTGCGCGGCATGCCCAACGATGTGTTCTTCAAGGTCGGGCTGATTACCATCATTGGTCTGTCGGCGAAGAACGCGATCCTGATCATCGAGTTCGCCAAGAGCCTGTACGACGAAGGTCACGACCTGATCGACGCGACGTTGCAAGCCGCGCGCCTGCGTCTGCGCCCGATCGTCATGACTTCGCTGGCGTTCATCCTCGGCGTGGTGCCGTTGGCCATCGCCACTGGCGCCAGTTCGGCAAGCCAGCAGGCGATCGGCACCGGAGTGATCGGCGGGATGATTACGGCGACATTGGCCGTGATCTTCGTGCCGTTGTTCTTCGTGGTGGTCATGAAGCTCGTACAACGCTTTACCAAACACCACTGATCCCTGTGGGAGCGGGCTTGCTCGCGAAGGCGTCGTGTCAGTCAGTATTCATCTGGCTGACACAGCGCTTTCGCGAGCAAGCCCGCTCCCACAAGGTCATTCGAACAGTCAAGTCAGTGGTCATCCGAGACGTCGCTGGGCTAAGGTGTAAAAACATCCTGGCCCATCGAGTCCCCATGCGCTTTCTCGCCCGCACCCACCCTCGCCTGTCTGCCGCCGCTTTGGTCGGCCTTGCCACCGGCCTGCTGGTCCCTGCCGACTCCGTCGTCAGCAAAATCCTCATCGGCTGGAACGCCGGCGTCTGGACTTACCTGATCCTGATGTTCTGGCTCGCCACCCGAGCCAAGGCACCGGACGTCAAACGCATCGCCGTCGTCGAAGACGAGAATGCCGGACTGGTGCTGTTCGTGGTGTGTATCGCAGCATTGGCAAGCCTGGCCGCCATCACCCTGGAACTGGCCGGCACCAAGGATCTGGATACCCATCACAAACTTCTGCATTACGCGTTCACCGCCGTCACCGTCGTAGGTTCCTGGCTGGTGATCGGGGTGATCTTCTGTGTGCACTACGCGCGCCTGTTTTACACCTGGGACGGCAAGGAACCGGCCCTGCGTTTCGCTGAAGGTCTGACCACGCCCAATTACTGGGACTTCCTGTATTTCTCCTTCACCATCGGCGTGGCGGTGCAGACTGCCGATGTCGGCGTGGCTACCCGCGATATTCGCAAGATCGTCCTGGCGCAATCATTGATCGGTTTTGTGTTCAACACCGCGATTCTGGGCTTTTCGATCAATATTGCTGCCGGCCTGTTTGGCTGAGCATTGCGCAGATACTTCAATAACGCTGAGCACCGCCCGTCGGCGCCAAGTTGAAGTACCACGCGCATTCACTTGACGGAGTGTCAGCTTCTGGTGTTTCCTGAAACCGGTTTCAGCGCCATCGAGGCGCATGAAACGAATAAATCCAATAATAGGTTTCAGACCGTGAACGACTTCTCCGCCGCCCAGCGCAGCCGCGTGACCATGCTTGATGTTGCCGAACGCGCCGGCGTATCCAAGGCCAGCGTCTCGCGCTTCATCGGCGACGACCGCGCCCTGCTCTCCGATGCCATCGCCTTGCGTATCGAGCAGGCGATCAGTGAGCTGGGTTATCGCCCGAACCAGATGGCCCGTGGTCTGAAACGCGGGCGCACGCGCCTGATCGGCATGCTGGTGGCCGATATCCGCAACCCTTATTCGATTGCCGTGATGCACGGGGTGGAAACCGCCTGCCGTGCGCACGGCTACAGCCTGGTGGTGTGCAACACCGACCGCGACGACGAGCAGGAGCGCCAGCATCTGGCGCTGTTGCGCTCGTACAACATCGAGGGGCTGATCGTGAACACCCTTGGCCATCACCGTGACGAACTCCACGAGTTGCACCGGGAAATGCCCTTGGTGCTGGTGGACCGCAAGGTCGATGGCCTCGACAGCGACATGGTCGGGCTGAACAATCCGCAGGCGGTCGAGATGGCCCTGACGCACCTTGAGCAGCGCGGCTATCGCGATGTGTTGCTGGTGACTGAGCCGTTTGACGGCACCAGTTCGCGGATCGAGCGGGTCAGCAGTTTTCAGCAGCAGATGGCCCAGCGTTCCGGTCTGACCGGGGCGGTGCTGGAAACCGGCGCAGAACTCGCCACTCAACTTCAGCACTTTTTGAAACAACCGGCGAATGGGCCGAAAGCGCTGTTCTGCGCCAATGGCGTGGCAGCGTTGGCCTGCACCCTGGCCTTGCGCGAAATCGGTTGCCGATTGTTCGAGGATGTCGGGCTGATTGCCCTGGATGATCTGGATTGGTACCCGTTGGTCGGCAGCGGGATTACCGCCCTCGCCCAGCCCACAGCCGAGATTGGCGCGCGGGCGTTTGAGTGTTTGCTCAAGCGTTTGCGGGGGGATGTCGAGATAGCGCGCAGAGTGGATTTTGCGCCGGTGCTGGTTGAGCGCGGGTCTACCCGAGGATCTTTGCGGTGACTGTTATGGCGCCATCGCGAGCAGGCTCACTCCTACAGGGGGAGCGCATTCCAAATGTAGGAGTGAGCCTGCTCGCGATGGCGCCCGAACGCCCGACGAAGATCAATCAGATTTTTTTGAACAAGAATGAAACCGGTTTCAGAGGTAGATAACAATGAATAAACCTGCCGTTTCCATCAGCCTGTCCAGTTACGGCGCCGAGCTTGTGCGCCAACGCGGGCAGGACTTCTTCATCGATGTGCTGGCCGCCGCTGGCGCTGATCGCATCGAGTGGCGCGAAGAGTTGCTGACTCGCGAAGTGCCCGAGCAACTGCAAGCCGCCACTCGGGCGCAGGGACTGCAAAGCATCTATTCGTCGCCGAGCGAACTGTGGCTCGCCGGTCAGGCGCGGCCCAATCCCGAGCTGATCAACGCCCTGCAACACGCAGAGGCATTCGGCTCGAAATGGCTGAAAGTCTCGCTCGGTTACTTCACCGACAACTGTGATCTGCAAGTGCTGAAACAACTGCTGGGCAACAGCCCGGTGCAGTTGCTGGTGGAAAACGACCAGACCTTGCAGGGCGGCCGCATCGAGCCGTTCCAGCGTTTTTTCGCGGCGGTGGAGCAGCATGATTTGCCGATCAAGATGACCTTCGATATCGGCAACTGGCAGTGGCAAGACCAGTCCGCCGCCAACGCCGCACGCCTGCTCGGACGCCACGTCGGCTACGTGCACTGCAAAGCCGTGGCCCGCCGCGCCGACGGCAAATTGGTGGCGGTGCCGCCCGCCGTCAGCGACCTGCATTTGTGGGAACAACTGCTGCGGCACATGGCCCAAGGCGTTATGCGTGCCGCCGAATACCCGTTGCAGGGCGATGATCTGGTGGCGTTGACCACGGAACACGTCGCCGCCCTCGCCCGCCTTGGTCAATCGCGCCTGGAGCCTGCCCATGTCTGACATCGATATTCTGTCGTTCGGCGAAACAATGGCGATGCTGGTCGCCGAGCAGACCGGTGATCTGGCTGCAGTCGAGCATTTTCACAAACGCATTGCCGGCGCCGACAGCAATGTGGCGATCGGCCTGTCGCGGCTCGGTTTCAATGTGGCGTGGCTGAGCCGGGTCGGCGCCGATTCCCTCGGACGTTTCGTGGTCGAGACCTTGATCAAGGAAGGTCTGGATTGCAGTCACGTCGCGGTCGATCACCAGCACCCGACCGGTTTCCAGTTCAAATCCCGTAACGACGACGGCAGCGACCCGCAGGTCGAGTATTTCCGCCGTGGCTCGGCGGCCAGTCATCTGTCCGTGCAGTCGATCAGCGACACTTTGCTCAGTGCCCGCCACCTGCACGCCACCGGGATTCCACCGGCGCTGTCAGCGAGCGCCCGGGAAATGTCGTTCGAGCTGATGACACGCATGCGTCATGCCGGGCGCAGCGTGTCGTTCGACCCCAATCTGCGCCCAAGTCTGTGGGCCTCTGAGCAAGAGATGATCCGCGAGATCAACCGCCTCGCCGCCCTCGCCCATTGGGTCTTGCCGGGCTTGAGCGAAGGTCGCTTGCTGACCGGCTTCGAAGACCCGGCGGACATCGCGGCGTTTTATCTCGATCAGGGCGCCGAAGCCGTGGCGATCAAGCTTGGGCCGCAAGGTGCCTATTACCGCACGCATCTGGATCAGGGTTTTGTCGCCGGGGTGCCGGTGGCCAACGTGGTCGACACCGTGGGTGCGGGTGATGGCTTTGCGGTCGGCATGATCAGTGCCCTGCTGGAGCATCAGAGTTTTGCCGAGGCGGTGCAACGCGCGAACTGGATTGGCAGTCGGGCGGTGCAGAGTCGCGGGGACATGGAGGGTTTGCCGACCCGATCCGAGCTTATCGCTGAATTCGAGGCCGCTGATCGCGAGCAGGCTCACTCCTACATTGGATCTCCGCCAGTCACAGCTGCAGCGGCAAACACATAACCCTTGTAGGAGTGAGCCTGCTCGCGATGAGGCCCGCTCAGACAACCCATTAATTGAACCTGCTGCGACAAAAACAACAAGCTCAGGAGCAACACCATGAAAACCGCAACCCTCGCCGCCCGCCGCTGGTGGTACATCATGCCCATCGTGTTCATCACCTACAGCCTGGCGTATCTGGATCGCGCCAACTACGGCTTCGCCGCCGCGTCCGGTATGGCCGCCGACCTGATGATCACCCCGGGCCTGTCTTCATTGCTCGGTGCGCTGTTCTTCCTCGGCTACTTTTTCTTCCAGGTGCCGGGTGCGATCTACGCGCAAAAGCACAGCGTGAAAAAGCTGATCTTCTTCAGCCTGATTTTCTGGGGCGGCCTCGCCACCCTGACTGGCGTCGTGTCCAACGCCTACTGGCTGATCGTGATTCGCTTCATGCTCGGCGTGGTCGAAGCGGCCGTGATGCCAGCGATGCTGGTCTACCTGTGCCACTGGTTCACTCGCGCCGAACGCTCGCGGGCCAACACCTTTCTGATCCTCGGCAACCCGGTAACGATGCTGTGGATGTCGGTGGTTTCGGGCTATCTGGTGCAGCACTTCAGCTGGCGCTGGATGTTCATCATCGAAGGTTTGCCGGCGGTGCTCTGGGCGTTTATCTGGTGGAAACTGGCCGATGATCGTCCTGCTCAGGCCAAGTGGCTGAGCGAACAGGAAAAGCACGACCTGGAAAGCGCTCTCGCCGCCGAACAGGTCGGGATCAAAGCGGTGAAGAACTACGCCGAAGCATTCCGCTCGCCGAAGGTGATCATTCTGGCGCTGCAGTTTTTCTGCTGGAGCATCGGCGTCTACGGCTTTGTGCTGTGGTTGCCGTCGATCCTCAAGGCCGGCGCACAAATGGACATGATCGAGGCCGGCTGGCTGTCGGCGCTGCCGTATCTGGCGGCGGTGATCGGCATGCTCGCGGTGTCGTGGGGCTCGGACAAACTGCAGAAGCGCAAACGCTTCGTCTGGCCGCCACTGCTGATCGCCTCCATTGCGTTCTACGGCTCCTACGCCCTGGGCGCGGAACATTTCTGGTGGTCGTACACGCTGCTGGTGATCGCCGGCGCCTGCATGTACGCGCCTTACGGGCCGTTCTTCGCCATCGTTCCGGAGATCCTTCCGGCCAACGTTGCCGGCGGCGCGATGGCGCTGATCAACAGCATGGGCGCGCTGGGCTCGTTCGGCGGCTCGTATCTGGTCGGCTATCTGAACAGCTCCACCGGTTCGCCCGGTGCTTCGTACTTGCTGATGAGCGGCGCGTTGCTGCTGTCGGTGGTGCTGACGATTTTTCTCAAGCCTGGCGCCAGTGATCGCGTCGTGGCCAAAGCCGTAATCACGCGTCCCGTGCCGGCGCATTCCTGAAGAGATTTTTGCTCATGAAAAAGCAAGTCGTGCTGTACAAGAAACTCTCGCCGGCGCTGATGTCGCGTCTGCAGCAACAGTGTGAAGTGACGCTGATCGAAAGCCTCGACGCTGACGGCTTGATGAAACTGCGCGACGCCCTGCCCGGCGCCCACGGTTTGCTCGGCGCCAGCCTGAAACTCGACGCCGCGCTGCTCGATCTGGCGCCACAACTTGAGGCGATTGCCAGCGTCTCGGTGGGTGTCGACAACTATGACATCGACTACCTGACTCAGCGCAAGATCCTCCTCAGCAACACCCCGGACGTGCTCACCGAAACCACCGCCGACACCGGTTTCGCCCTGATCCTCGCCACCGCCCGGCGCGTGGTCGAGCTGGCGAACATGGTGCGCAGCGGCCAGTGGCATCGCAACATCGGCCCGGCGCATTTCGGCACCGATGTACACGGCAAGACCCTGGGCATCATCGGCATGGGCCGCATCGGCGAAGCGCTCGCGCAGCGCGGGCATTTCGGTTTTGGCATGCCGGTGCTTTATCACAGCCAGTCGCGCAAACCGGCGGTTGAGGAACGTTTTGCGGCGCAGTACCGCAGCCTGGAAGCGCTGCTGCAAGAGGCCGATTTCATCTGCCTGACCCTGCCGCTGACTGCGCAGACCGAAGGCCTGATTGGCGCCGAGCAGTTTGCGCTGATGCGCCCCGAGAGCATCTTCATCAATATCTCGCGCGGCAAAGTGGTGGATGAAGCGGCAATGATCGACGCGCTGCGCCATCAACGGATTCGCGCGGCGGGGCTGGATGTGTTCGAGCGTGAACCGCTGAATCATGACTCGCCGTTGTTGCAGCTGAATAATGTGGTGGCAACGCCGCACATGGGTTCGGCGACGCATGAGACGCGGGAGGCGATGGCCAGGTGTGCGGTGGACAATCTGCTGGCGGCTTTGGCTGGGGAGAAGCCGGTGAATCTAGTGAATCCGGCGGCTTGGCAGGGCTGAAAAATGCGCTGAATGGCGGATTGCATTCGCGAGCAAGCCCGCTCCCACAGGGTTCGGTGTGTACAGATAACATTATGTACACACCCATCCACTGTGGGAGCGGGCTTGCTCGCGAAGAGGCCAGTTCAGGCAACACAACACTGTCAGGCACTACGCGCCTGCAACAGCTGCACCGCACACAACGCAATCCGCGCACAGGCATCTGCCAGCTGCACCCGATCCAGCACCAGCCCGATACGAATATGCCCCGCCGCACTCGGCCCGAACGCTTCGCCAGCCAGCACAGAGACCCCATAACCTTCCAGCAAGCGCTCGGCAAACCCCTGCGCGCCAAACCCGGTCTGGCGCACATCGACCATCACGAACATCCCGCCATCAGGCCGGATCGGTTGCAACCCCGGGCAACCACGCAAGCGCTCGCACACCAGATCGCGGCGCAACCGATATTCCTCGCGCATCTGCGTCACCTCCGGCAGATCGCTTGCCAACGCGACCTCCGCTGCTTTCTGCACAAAATCCGGCAGGCCGAAAAGCATGCTCAACGACAGGTTCACCAGATGCTCGGCCAGCACCTTCGGCCCGATCGACCAGCCAATGCGCCAACCGGTCATGGCATGGGATTTCGACAGGCTGTTGATGGTTGCCGTGCGTTCGGCCATGCCCGGCAGGCTCGCCGGGCTGATGTGTTCGCCCTCGTAGAGCAGATCGCTGTAGACCTCATCACTGATCAGCCACAAATCGTGGCGCACGCACAGCGCCGCCAACTCTTGCCAGATCAGCAGCGACAGGCTCGCGCCGGAAGGATTGTTGGGACTGTTGAGCAACATCGCGCGGGTCTTCGGCGTGATCCGCGCAGCGACATCGGCGGGGTCAACGCGAAAGCCATTTTCCGGCCTGACCGGCACCGGCACCACCGTCGCGCCGCACGCGCCGAACACACCCTCGTAGGTCACGTACATCGGCTCGGCGACGATCACTTCGTCACCCGGATCCAACAGACATTGGGCCACCGAATACACCGCGCATTGCGCGCCGGGCAGCACGATCACGTGCTCGGCATCCACCATCTGGCCGCTGCGCCGCTGGTGGCGGGCGGCGATCAATTTGCGTAGCGCCAAGCGGCCACGCACTTCGGAATAATGCGTATCGCCGGCCAGCAGACTGTCGATGGCGCCGTGGATGATCGGCAACGGCGTGTCGAAATCCGGATCCCCTACACTCAGCAGCAGGATATCGACCCCCTCGGCGCGCAACTCCAGCGCTCGGTCATGAATCTGCCAGGCAGCGGCTCCCTCCCCGGCGATGCGTTGGGTCAAGGCTGAATAGCGCATGTACGTCTCCTGATTGCGCGGTTTCCAGCCTTCACCCTAGGTCAAATCACAAACCGCGCCAGCCGCTTTGTCCTTTGGATGAATTTAAAGAAGAACTTCGTACTGTGGTCGATTAGCGGTCGACTGACTACCTGTCAGAGTTGACAGTAGACCCACTTCACAAACGCTCGCTTAATCAACATGAGGAAACAACTGCGGCCCCCTCTAATCGAAACGACGGAGCGTTGAAACGATGACGAATCTGAATGAAAAAATCCTCTTATTGGACGCACCGGAAATCCCCGATGCGCTGCCCAATTTCCCTGGCAGTCAGGTTAACCTGTTGCCATTGAGTGCATTGGTATCGCCACTAAAGGTGTTGATTCCAGACTGGCAGTGTTCACCTCCTGAACCAGTGCCAGTGCAAGTACTGTTGACGCTGTTGTTAAATGAGAAACCGGTGGCGGACTATCCTTTTACGACACCCATCGACCCGGCGCTTTTCCCATTTGCGGCCCATATCCCTGAGACCTACCTGGCACAGGAAGGCGAGCACGAGGTTTCATATATCGTCAATATTGGCGGGAATACAGCGCCGGCAAGGAGCACGCCGATTACGGTTGATCTAACGGCTCCCAACTTCGGCAATCCGGGAGAGCCTCCGCAATTTCCACCAGAAATCGACAGTGAGGGGATCACACAGCAGTATCTCGCCACCCACAATGATGAAGTTCTGGTAACCATTGGCATCTATATGCAGCAGCTAGCCTGCGACAGTATCGAATTTCACTTTGGCTCACTTGCGTCGAAGCCGGTCATCATTGAAACGGTGCGTGACGCAACTTCATCTACCGTTATCAAACTGAGTGGCGCGACTATCCGTGGGATAGGCTCCGGCACCATGTTCGCGTTTTACAGGCTGCGCGATCGTGCAGGAAACCTTGGGCAACTATCTTCGTTTAAGCAAGTCAACGTGGACCTGTCTTGAAGCGCTGACTCTTCGAGGTGGGCCGAACACTCATCTGGTTCGGCCCACTTCAGGCAACTGCGTATTTCTCAAATCACAAAGCGCGCCACCATCGCATTCAAATCCACCGCCAGACGCGACAGTTCATGGGTCGCGGCGCTGGTTTGATTCGCGCCGGCGGCGGACTGCGTGGCCAGATCACGGATGTTGACCAGGTTGCGATCAACTTCACGGGAGACCTGCGCCTGTTCTTCCGAGGCGCTGGCGATCACCAGGTTGCGCTCGTTGATCTGGTGGATCGACTGGGTGATTTGCTCCAGCGCCACACCCGCAGCGCGGGCCATTTCCAGAGTGGTCTGGGTGCGCTGGTTGCTTTGCTGCATCGACGACACCGCTTCGCCGGTACCGTTCTGGATGCCAGCGACCATTTTTTCGATTTCCTGAGTCGATTGCGCAGTGCGATGGGCCAAGGCGCGTACTTCGTCCGCTACCACCGCAAAACCGCGTCCGGCCTCACCGGCACGCGCTGCTTCGATCGCCGCGTTGAGGGCCAGCAGGTTGGTCTGTTCGGCGATGGCGCGGATCACATCCAGCACCTTGCCGATGTCGCGCCCCTGCGCGGCGAGGCCTTCGATCATTTGCGCAGTGCTCTGCACGTCATGGGTCATGGTCTGGATCGCGTCGACGGTTTTCACCACTTGATCGCGACCTTCGCGAGCGGCCTGGGTCGACTGGTTCGAGGCTTCGGAGGTCGAGACCGCGTTGCGTGCGACTTCTTCCACAGCGGCGGTCATTTCGTTGACGGCGGTGGCGGCTTGTTCGATCTCGTTGTTCTGCTGTTGCAGGCCACGGGAAGCCTCTTCGGTGACCGCGCTCAGCTCTTCGGCAGCCGCGCCCAACTGAGTCGCGGAACCGGCGATCTGTTCGATGGTTTTGCGCAGGTTGATCTGCATCGTGGACAGGGCTTGCAGCAGTTGGGTGGCTTCGTCCTTGCCATCGACTTCGATGGACTGGGTCAAGTTGCCGCCGGCGATGGTTTGCGCAGCCTGTACCGCACGGTTCAATGGGGTGACGATGCTGCGAGTCAGCAACAGGGCCAGCAGTACCGTGGCGAGCGCGGCGACCACGGCAACAACGATGATGCCGGTAATGGCGCTGTCGTAATGTTCACCGGCCTGATTGGAGGCGACTTTCGCCCCCGCCGCGTTGATTGCGATCAGCTTGTTGAGCTGCTCGCCCATCTGGTCGGTGCCGTCCTTGATCCGCGTGTTGATCAAGGTGCGCATCTCGTCGACCTTGTCCTGACGCGACAGCTCCATCATCTGGTTTTGCGCTTGCAGGTAGTTGTCGAGCGTGGTCGCGAACGTCTGATACAACGCACGCTCTTCGCTCTCTGCCGGCAACGCGGCGTAACTGGCCTGAGCACTGCGCACCTTGTCCACCAGCACGCCGATGCGCGTTTGCGCTTCTTGCAGACCTGCCGGGTCGCGGTTGACCAGAATCCGGAACGACAGAATCCGCAGGCGCAGAACGTTTTCCGTGACCACGCCAAGGTAGGTGACGCTGGGCAGTTGGTTGGTATCCATGTCGATGGAAGCCTGGCGGATGGTCGACATGCGGTTGACGGCGAACACACCAAGGACAATCACCAGCAAGGCGATAAAGGCAAAACCGAGGAAGGCACGGGGCGCGATATTCAGGTTACGCAAGGACATGGTTGGACTCTCGGATAGAGGTAACTGCGAGCGTCCTTGCCGTCATCACTGGACCTTGGGACGGGTTCAGTGTGGCGTCACTGTTCGAGGGAATCTGTGTGCGCCTGATCTCTGTATCGGCGGGGCTTTAGGAAGATTTCGTGTAAAAGCGAAAATATTTTTCAAGGTGTTTCACCACTGAAACACCCTGACACCAACCCCCTGTGGAGAGGGGATTTATCCCCTCTCCTCAACATCTTCACGCAGTCAGTTATTGAGTTTAGCCATCTGCGAGACGCGGGCAATGTCAGTCGCCCGTTCGCGCAACAAGCGTGGAGCTTCGGCGCAGGCTTGCTCCAAGGTCATCGGGCCGCTGGTGACGGCGAATGCGGCGTCGATGCCGTGCCCGTAGAGTTCCTGATAACCCTCACCCAAGGTGCCGGCGATGACGATCACCGGCACGCCGTGCTGTTTGGCAATCCGCGCCACGCCGAACGGGGTCTTGCCGCGCAGGGTTTGCGCGTCGAACCGCCCTTCTCCCGTGATCACCAGATCGGCGCCGTTGACCGCTTCGGCCAGCCCCACCAACTCGGCCACCACTTCCACGCCGGCCTGAAATTGCGCGCCAAGAAACGCCTTGGCCGCAAAACCCAATCCCCCCGCCGCACCACTGCCCGGCTCATCGCGAACGTCCTTGCCCAACGCTTGCGCGCAGAGCTCGGCGAAATGCCCCAGCGCCTGATCCAGTTGCTGCACTTGTGCCGGCGACGCGCCCTTTTGCGGGCCGAAAATCGCCGAGGCGCCGTGCGGGCCGCACAGCGGATTGTTGACGTCGGCGGCGATGTCGAAGCGCACGTGGGCCAGACGCGGATCAAGCTCACTCAAATCCAGCCGCGCCAGTTGCGTCAGTGCCAAGCCGCCCGGCACCAATGGCTGACCCTGCGCATCGAGCAATTTCACCCCGAGCGCCTGCATCGCGCCGGCGCCGCCGTCGTTGGTGGCGCTGCCGCCAATCGCCAGAATCACCCGTTGCGCGCCGGCATCCAGCGCGGCGCGAATCAGTTCGCCGGTGCCGAAGGTGCTGGTGATGCAGGCATCGCGTTGCCCCGTAGGCACTAATTGCAAACCACTGGCCTCGGCCATTTCGATGATCGCGGTGTGATTGTGTGGCAACCAGCCCCACGCGGCGTCGACCGGCGCACCCAGCGGCCCGCGTACTCGGGTGCGGCGCAGTTCGCCCTCGCAAGCGGCAAGAATCGATTCCACCGTGCCCTCGCCGCCGTCGGCCATCGGGCATTTGACCAGTGTTGCGTGCGGCCAGACCTGCGCCAGCCCCAGCGCAATGGCTTCGGCAACGCCTTGGGCACTCAGGCTGTCCTTGAACGAATCGGGGGCGATGACGATCTTCATGCGAATTCTCCAGTTCCAATGCACCTCATGCTGCCAGTCGGCCTGCGCATTGACGCCGGTCCGCTGCACAAGCGCGGTGGGCGTTTATTGTTCATTTCTACAAAAGCCTGTGTCGAATGTACCGACGCTTTCGCGAGCAGGCTCGCTCCCACAGGGGAATGCATTTCAAATGTGGGAGCGGGCTTGCTCGCGAAGGCGTCGGTGAAAACATCCGATCAGCCCGGATCAATCTGCGGCAGCAATTGCACCCCGAGATATAGCGCCAGCATCCCGTCGAGTTTCAGCGGATCAACCCCGCTCAACTCAGCAATCCGCTCCATCCGATAACGCAGACTGTTGCGATGGATGCCCAGCGCATCGGCGCAGGCCTGACTCTGCCCGTCGTGTTCACACCAGCTGCGCAGGGTTGCGAGCAACTGGCCGTTGCCGTCCTTGGCGATGACCTTGCGCAACGGTTTGAGCAACTCATCCAGCGCATCATCGTTGCGATGGCGCCAGAGCATCACCGGCAAGCGATAGCGATTGAGCGTCAGCAGTCGCAATTGCGGCAGCACTTCCCGGCCATAAGCCAGCAGATCGCCAACCCGCCGATAACAGCGGCGTAACCCGGCCAGCCCATCCGCCTGCCCACCCACAGCGATGCGCAGAATGTTCCAGCCGAGGCCATCGAACTTTTCCAGCAGGCGATCATGCTCAACCGTTTGACTTGCGGGTCGGCACCACAGCAGCGACGACTTAGCCGAACTGACGCACCAGCTGTCCGGATAGCGCGAGGTCAACCACGCGCTCAGCGCCTCGACGGTCTGCCCCGGCCCATGCTCCAGACCCAGTTCGAACAGATACGGCACCCGAGTCAATTGCGGCTTGAGCCCCAGTTGCTGCGCCTCATCGACCAGTCGCGGCGAATCCCCGGCTTCGCTCAACAGCAACGCCAGCAGGTCGTCGCAACGCTGACGCCGCCATTGCTGCTCGGCCTGTTGATTGCGCTGGCCGACGAGCATTTCCGCGGTCATGCGCACCAGTTCGGCGTAGGTGCGCAGTTGCTCCGGTTCGCCGGTAATGCCAAGCACGCCGATCAGGCGTTGATCGAGCAGCAGCGGCAGGTTGATCCCCGGCTGCACGCCCTTCAAATGCACCGCGGTTTGCGCGTCGATCTCCACCACCCGCCCGTTGGCCAGCACCAGTTGCGCGCCTTCGTGACGGGTGTTGATACGCTCCGGCTCGCCACTGCCAAGGATCAGGCCCTGGCTGTCCATGACATTGACGTTATAGGGCAAAATGGCCATGGCCCGGTCGACGATATCCTGAGCGAGGTCGTGATCGAGTTCGAACATGATCGGCAAAATCCTTAAGCAGCGGCGGCGGACGGTTGTTCACCCGCACAGGGTCTGGCGGCAAACCCTGTGCTCAGGCACAAAGACAATCCGGCCACAGGTGGCCGAGACTCTCGGGGCGATCAACGTTAACCTGTGCATCGCAAAAAATCATAATAAAGAGAGAGCCGCTATGTCGCAGAGCGCCGCAGCTACCCAGACCATCGACGACGGTAAAAACGCCGTCTACAAACGCATCACCCTGCGTTTGATCCCCTTCATCTTCATCTGCTACCTGTTCAACTACCTCGATCGGGTCAACGTTGGCTTCGCCAAACTGCAGATGCTCGACGCATTGAAGTTCAGTGAAACCGTATACGGCCTCGGTGCCGGGATCTTCTTCATCGGCTACGTGCTGTGCGGCGTGCCGAGCAACCTGGCGCTGACCCGATTCGGCCCGCGCCGCTGGATCGCGCTGATGATGATCACCTGGGGCACGCTGTCGACCTGTCTGTTGTTCGTCACCACCCCGACCCAGTTCTACACCCTGCGCCTGTTCACCGGGGCCGCCGAAGCCGGGTTCTTCCCGGGTGTGGTGCTGTACCTCTCGCAGTGGTTCCCGACGTTCCGCCGTGGACGGATCATGGCGCTGTTCATGTCGGCAATTCCGGTCTCGGGCCTGCTTGGCAGCCCGTTCTCCGGCTGGATCCTCAATCACTTCGCCGCCGGGCAAGGCGGACTGGCCGGCTGGCAGTGGATGTTCCTGCTGCAAGGCATCCCGACCGTAATCCTCGGCGCCCTCGCCTATTTCCTGCTCAGCGACAGCTTCGCCAATGCCAAGTGGCTGAGCCCGCACGAGCGCGCGGTGCTTGAGGCGGATCAGGCCGAAGACCTGGCGAACAAACCGAAAACCACCTCGGACTCGCTGCTCGCGGTGTTCAAGAACCCGGCGATCTGGGCTTTCGGCCTGATCTACTTCTGCATCCAGAGCGGCGTGTACGCGATCAACTTCTGGCTGCCGTCGATCATCAAGAACCTCGGTTTCAGCGACAACCTGGTGATCGGCTGGCTGAGTGCGATCCCCTATCTGCTGGCGGCGGTGTTCATGCTGCTGGTGGGGCGTTCGGCGGACTTGCGCAAAGAGCGTCGCTGGCACTTGGTCGTACCGATGCTGATGGGCGCGCTCGGTCTGCTGATCGCGGTGAACTTCGCCGCCAACCCGGCCATCGCCATTCTCGGCCTGACCATTGCCACCATGGGCGCGCTGACCGGCCTGCCGATGTTCTGGCCAGTGCCGACTGCGCTGTTGAGCGCGGGCGCTGCGGCCGGTGGTCTGGCGTTGATCAACTCGATGGGGCAGATGGCCGGTTTCCTCAGCCCGTACCTGGTGGGTTGGGTCAAGGACAGCACCGGTTCGACCGATGCGGCGTTGTATCTGCTGGCGGGTGTGATTGTTGGCGGGAGTTTGCTGGCATTGCGCATGACGCGGACGCTGCGCGCGTAATTACGCTTGCAGATCAAAAGATCGCAGCCTGCGGCAGCTCCTACAGGGAAACACGTATTTCCGTGTAGGAGCTGCCGCAGGCTGCGATCTTTTTTTGCTCATTGATTGCCGCGTCAGTTCTTGCCAATCACGGAAAAATCCCGCAAAAACGCACAGTTTTTTAAAGGATTTTTACCAATGAGCTCGATTCTCGATCTGGAGATCTTCGTCCGCGTAGCCGACTCCGGCAGTATCTCCGCCGCTGCCCGCGCGCTGGAACTGACGCCGGCCGCTGCCAGCATTGCACTGAAGAGGCTGGAAACCCGCCTCGGAATCCGCCTGCTCGCGCGCTCTACGCGCAGCATGCGCCTGACCGAAGAAGGTCGGCGTTATCTCGACAGCGTACGCATTGCCCTCGGCGCACTGGCCGAAGGTGAACAAGCGCTCAGGCAACACGGCGAAGGCCTCAGCGGTGTGCTGCAACTGGCGGCGCCGTCGGACTTCGGGCGCAACGTGTTGTTGCCGTGGCTGGACGACTTCAAGCGCGAACACCCGAATATTCAACTGCAATTGCTGCTCAACGATCGGCACGCCGACCTGTTCCGCGAAACCGTGGATGTTGCGCTGCGCTTCGGCGTGCCCAGTGATTCGACATTGGTGGCGATACCGATTCTGCCGGCGCATCGCCGCGTTGCCTGCGCCAGTCCGGACTATCTGGCCCGCCATGGCACCCCGCAACATCCCGGCGAATTGCACGAACACAGCGCCCTGCTCTATCTGCGCAATGGTCGGCCTTACAACACCTGGCGTTTCAGTCGCGAGGACGAAATGCTGGAAGTGGAAGTCCACGGCGACTACTTCAGCGATGACGGCGAAGTCGCACGGCGCTGGGCCCTGGCCGGGCATGGCATCGCCTACAAGGCCTGGCTGGACGTCGCCGAAGACGTCCGCGGTGGACGCCTGTTGACGCTGTTCGATGACTGGCAAGGTGAGAGCGTGCCGTTCAATCTGCTCTGCCCGCACCGGGTACAGGTGTCCGAGCGCGTTCGCGTGTTGCAGGCGTTTTTGCAGGCACGTTGCGCAGCACTGAGCCGATAATTCACTTTGCTGCGTCGGACGCTTCTGGTATTTGATTGGAGTTTTCCCACCCGATAAAAGGATTTCGGCATGAGCTATCGCACACTGGGGCACTCGGGGTTGCAGGTGTCCACCCTCACCCTAGGCACGATGATGTTTGGCGAGCAGACCAGCGCTGAAGACTCGCTGCGCATCATCGACAAGGCCTGGGATCAGGGCATCAATTTCATCGACACCGCCGACGTCTATACCAACGGCCGCTCGGAAGAAATCGTCGGCGAGGCGATTGCCCGCCATAGGCATGAATGGGTGCTGGCGACCAAGGTCGGTTTCGGCCCGGTGGACGGCCTGCCGAACCGCAGCGGCTTGAGCCGCAAGCACATCTTCAATGGTCTGGAGGCCAGCCTGACGCGCCTCGGCACCGACTATCTCGACATCTATTACCTGCACCGCGAAGACCACAACACGCCGCTGGAAGTCAGCGTATCGGCAATTGGCGACCTGATTCGCCAAGGCAAAATTCGCTACTGGGGCCTGTCGAACTATCGCGGCTGGCGTATCGCCGAGGTGATTCGCATCGCTGACAAGCTCGGTATCGACCGCCCGGTGATCAGCCAGCCGCTGTACAACATCGTCAACCGCCAGGCCGAGACCGAGCAGATCAGCGCCGCGCAAACCTATGGCCTCGGCGTGGTGCCTTACAGCCCGCTGGCCCGCGGCGTGCTCAGCGGCAAGTACGCACCCGACGTCACTCCCGACGCCAACAGCCGCGCCGGGCGTCAGGACAAGCGCATTCTGGAAACCGAATGGCGCGTGGAATCGCTGCGCATCGCCCAGCAGATTCAGCAGTACACCCAAGGCCGTGGGGTCGGGATTGTCGAGTTCGCGATTGCCTGGGTGCTGAACAACAGTGCGGTGACCTCGGCGATTGTCGGGCCGCGTACCGAACAGCAGTGGGACGCGTACACCAAGGCGCAGGCGGTGAAGATCACGGCGGAGGATGAAGCGTTTATCGACTCACTGGTGACGCCGGGGCATGCGTCGACGCCGGGGTTCAACGATGTGAGTCATTTTGTGTCGGGCCGTAAACCGCGTCAGGCCTGAAAGCCTCACAAGCCGGGCATCAGCGGCGTCAGCAGATTACGAGGGCAACACAAATCCATTGTGGGAGCGAGCCTGCTCGCGAAGAGGCCGGCACATTCAACATCTGCGTTGTCTGGCACACCGCTTTCGCGAGCAGGCTCGCTCCCACAGGTTTTGTGCTTATCTTCAGGATGTGGGAAATATTGATCACTCGGCCAATATTCAGCACAAAAACCACGTATCCTGCGCGCCCTGTTTGATCACCCATCCGCGAGGACAGTTTGTCTAAAGGTATCGCTCTATCGGTTTCAGCTTCGGTGCTGTTTGCCGTCATGTATTACTACACCTCGCTGCTCACTCCGTTGAGCGGCGTGGAAATCTTTGGCTGGCGGATGCTGCTCACCGTGCCGTGCATGACCGTGTTCATGCTGGTGTCGGGTGAATGGCGGCGGGTGCTGGAGTTGCTGCGCAAGGTGGCGGGCTATCCAAAGCTGATTGGCGGTCTGATTGTTTCGTCGGGTTTGCTCGGCGTGCAGTTGTGGCTGTTCATGTGGGCGCCGCTCAACGGCTACAGCCTCGATGTGTCGCTGGGTTATTTCCTGTTGCCGCTGGCGATGGTACTGACCGGGCGCATTGTGTACGGCGACAGCTTGTCGTACCTGCAGAAAATCGCAGTGTTCTTTGCCGTTCTCGGCGTGGCGAACGAGCTGTATCGGGTCGGCGGATTTTCCTGGGCGACCCTGGTGGTCGTGGTCGGTTACCCGCTGTATTTCGTCCTGCGCAAACGCCTGAAGACCGACAACCTCGGCGGTCTGTGGGTCGACATGACCTTGATGCTGCCGGTGGCGTACTGGTTCGTGCGCGGTGGTGAGCAAGGTTTCACCGTGTTCGATCAGTATCCGGGCTTGCTCTGGCTGATTCCGCTGCTCGGTCTGATCAGTGCTTCGGCGCTGGTGGTGTACATCATTGCCAGCCGCTTGCTGCCGTTCAGCCTGTTTGGTTTGCTCAGTTACGTCGAGCCGGTGTTGCTGCTCGGCGTGGCGCTGTTGCTCGGTGAAAGCATCAAGGCCGGCGAGTGGCTGACCTACATTCCGATCTGGCTCGCCGTTGTGGTGCTGATCTTCGAAGGCTTCAAACACCTGATGCGACAACGCAGGTCTTAAAAGCAACACAAAACTACCGTGGGAGGGTGCTTGCTCGCGAAAGCGTCAGTTCAGTCAACAAAGACCTTGAACGAAAGACCGAATTCGCGAGCAAGCCCGCTCCCACAGTTTTGCTAATGCAAAAAAAATCCCGGCTGTGCATGACTGCAAGCCGGGATTTTTTCATTCTGGTGGAGGATTACTCGGTTGCGAGCACACCACGACGCACCTGATCACGCTCGATCGATTCGAACAAGGCCTTGAAGTTGCCCTCGCCGAAACCATCATCGCCTTTACGCTGGATGAATTCGAAGAACACCGGGCCCATCAGGGTTTCCGAAAAAATCTGCAGCAACAGGCGCTTGTCGTCCGGGTTCGACGAGCCGTCGAGCAGGATGCCGCGCGATTGCAGTTGATCAACCGGCTCGCCGTGATTCGGCAGACGGCCTTCGAGCATTTCGTAGTAGGTGTCCGGCGGCGCGGTCATGAAGCGCATGCCGATCTTCTTCAACTGATCCCAGGTCTTGATCAGGTCGTCGGTGAGGAACGCCACGTGCTGGATGCCCTCGCCGTTGAACTGCATCAGGAACTCTTCGATCTGCCCGGCGCCCTTGGACGACTCTTCGTTCAGCGGGATGCGGATCATGCCGTCCGGTGCGGTCATCGCTTTCGAGGTCAGGCCGGTGTATTCGCCCTTGATGTCGAAGTAGCGGATCTCGCGGAAGTTGAACAGCTTCTCGTAGAAGTTGGCCCAGTAGGCCATGCGGCCGCGGTACACGTTGTGGGTCAGGTGGTCGATGATTTTCAGGCCGGCACCGACCGGGTTGCGGTCAACACCTTCGATGAACACGAAGTCGATGTCATAAATCGAGCTGCCTTCGCCGAAACGGTCGATCAGGTACAGCGGCGCACCGCCGATGCCTTTGATCGCCGGCAGGTTCAGTTCCATCGGACCGGTTTCGATGTGGATCGGCTGAGCGCCGAGTTCCAGGGCACGGTTGTACGCCTTTTGCGAATCCTTGACGCGGAACGCCATGCCGCACACCGACGGGCCATGCTCGGCCGCGAAGTACGAGGCGACGCTGTGTGGTTCGTTGTTGAGGATCAGGTTGATCGCGCCCTGACGGTACAGGTGCACGTTCTTGGAGCGGTGGGTCGCGACTTTGGTGAAGCCCATGATCTCGAAGATCGGCTCCAGGGTGCCAGGAGTCGGCGATGCGAACTCGATGAATTCAAAGCCCATCAGGCCCATTGGGTTTTCGTATAAATCGGTCATGGTGACGCCTCATCATTCTTATCAATTAACCAGAGTTATTTGTCAGTAATGCTGAGACCGGCGGGAGGTGCGCAGGAGATGCCTCGCACACTGCGGGCGAGGAAGTCACCGTAGATCAGTTGAAACCCGAATATCTTCATTGTCGACCCAAGGCTCTTGCGGGCGAGGCTTCTGCTGCCAGAAGACGTTTATTATTGTATGCGTAACCCGATTCTACACAGCGTAAATAGGGTTGTCTGCCCTCTCTATAAAATCCGCCTTTTTCGCATCGGTGCAAGGGGTTTGTTGCACAGGAAAATCCCCACCAGCACCAACCCGCCGCCCAGGCACATGCTCAACGTCAGTTGCTCGCCGAGCAGCAGCGCGCCGAGCACCACCGCGGTCAGCGGATTCAGGGCAATGAACACGCCGGATCGGGTCGCGCCAATTTTGCGGATGCCGTCGTAGTAACCGATGTAGGCCAGCGCCGAGCCGAGTACGCCAAGGTAAATCAGGCTCAGCCACTGTGGCGTGCCGAGGTTGATCAAGGCCGCCCCGCTGACCTCGCCACGCAGCGTTGCCAGCGCCCACAGCATCCCGGTGCCGATCAACACGGAAAACGTCACGGTCTGCAGCGGGCCAATGGATTGGTTCAGCCCCCGGGAAAACAGCGAGTAAACGCCCCAGCTCAACACGCAGCCAAAAATCAACAGATCACCGATCCATGCATCGGGTTTCGCGGCGAGCAATTGAGGATTGCGGCTGACGATCACCAGACTGGCGCCGGCGATGCAAATCGCGATACCGGCGACTTTCACCCGACCCAGGCGCTCCTTGAACAACAGCCACGAGGCCAGACCGATCACGGCTGGATTCAACGCGACAATCAATGAAGCCCGTGAAGCGTTGATGTACTGCAGGCCATAAAAGAAGCACAGGTTGTAGAAGAAAATCCCGAAGAACCCCAGCAAAGTCAGTTGCAGCCATTGCCGGGACGTCGGTCGCGCCAACGGGATACGCGCTATCCACAGAAACCCCAGCAACGCCACGCTGGCGAGCAGGAAGCGCAGGCTGGCGGCGAACAGCGGGCTGAGGCTGCCCGCCAGAAAACGCCCGGCGACAAAGGTCCCGCCCCAAATCATGGTCACCGCTGCCAGCGTCAGGTAAACCGGCCGGTCGGAGGCCGTTATGTGGGTTTGCTCAAGGTTGCGCATGACGTTCCAAACGAAAGAAGTTGAAGGATGGCGTATCATTTCCCTCATGCCCTCTCATCGTAAAATGAGCAAACACTCATGACCCTCACACAATTGGAGATCTTCTCGCTGGTCGCCGAACTGCGCGGATTTACCCTCGCTGCCCATCGTCTGGGGATTTCGCAGTCGGCGATATCCCACGCGATGAAATCACTCGAGCAGGAGTTGGGCGTGGAGTTGTTGCGGCGGCACCAGTCGCAGGTGGAACTCACCGATATCGGCGAGCAGTTGCTCCAACGCGCACGGGCCATGCTCGGTCTGGCCAACACGTTGCGCCAGGAAGCGGCCGATGCACGGGGCATGAAAACCGGCACGTTGCGCATAGGCTCGTTCGGCCCGACGTCATCAATCAAGTTGCTGCCGAAGATTCTGCAGCGCTATCGCGAAGTGCATCCGGGTATCGAAGTGCACATTGATGAGGGGCCGGATCGGCAGGTGCTGCAGTGGCTGGAAGAGCGGCGAATCGACGTCGGTTTTGTGGTGTTGCCCGAGGAACGCTTCGACACTTTTGCTCTGGTCGAAGACCAGATGGTTGCCCTGCTCCCGCTCGATCACCCATTGGCCGCACGTGCGGCGCTGAGCCTTCAGGATTTGTGTGTCGACCCCTTTGTGCTGACCGAGGCCGGGTCATCGGAACTGGTTTCACGTCTGTTCACTGCTGCGCGCCTGCAACCGAACATTCGCTATCGTTGCTCGCAATTGCTCAGTACGCTGGACGTCGTCAGCCGGGGCGATGCCATCACCGTTGTCGCCGAGGGCTCATTGCCGGACGATCCAGCGCCGCGTTACCTGAAGAAACCGCTGTTGCCGGCGGTACAACGCCTGATCGGCCTCGCAGTCCTCGATCAGCGTCAGGCTTCGCCCGCCACGCGGGCATTTATCGAACTCGCCACGCAGATCAACCAGCCGTGAGCGGCACAAGCGCCAACGGCCATCTATCATCCCTTCTGACTTCGCTGTTTTTCACCGGTGCGCCGTTGCCAGGCCTGCATTCGAGAGTTCCACCCCATCGCGACAGGATGCGCCAATGCCCTTGACCGTCAGACCCCGCCGCAAACGCAGCGTACGCATTTTTGTGAGCCTGCTTTGTGGTGTTTTGCCCGTCCTGCTAGGCGGCGGGATTCTGTATCTGCAAGCCGGACGCGCCTTGCAACAGAGCACACAAAATACTGCCGAGGAGGCGTTGCGCCAGTTTGAACTGATGCTCGACAACACCGCCCAGGCCGCCAGTGAATTGTTGCCATTGGCCGGCCAGCCCTGCGATAGCGTGAAACTGGCCTTGCGTGAGCAGGTGACCCGTCGACCTTTTGTGCGCTCGACCAATCTGGTGTGGGACAACAACCTCTATTGCAGCTCGCTGTTCGGGGAGTTCAAGGAGGCCGTGAATCCGGGCGACTATACGCAGGGCAAACTGTGGTTGATGAATGGCAACCCCGTCACGCCCAACACCGCGCTGTTGGTGTATCGCCTCAGCGAAGGTCGCGGTGGCGCGCTGACCACCCTCGATGGTTATCACCTGAGCAACATCCTGCGCCTGATCGGCCGGCAGACGCTGCTGTTGTTGCAGGTCGGCGATAACTGGCTGTCCGTCGATGGCAAGGTGCATCAAGGCGCCCTGCCGCCGTTACCGGTGGCGCAGAGTATGCTCGCGTCTTCGCGCTATGCCTTCAGTGTCAGTGCAGGCTTTCCGCAGGGGCAAACGTGGCGCTACATGGCCGGCGAATACCCGCCGCTGTTCAGTCTGCTGATATTTTTCGGGGTGATCGCGGGCGCTATCGCCCACGTCCTGCAACGGCGCGCCACTTCGCCCAGCCATGAGATGCTGCGCGCGCTGGAGGCTGGCGAATTCATTCCCTACTTCCAGCCGGTGGTGCATGGCGACAGCCGGAAGTGGTCCGGCGCTGAAGTGCTGATGCGCTGGAATCACCCCAAGGAGGGTCTGGTGCGTCCGGATCTGTTCATTCCGTTTGCCGAACATTCAGGCCTGATCGTGCCCATGACTCGTTCGCTGATGCAGCAGACAGCCGCCCTGCTCGGCCCGTTGTCGGCGGAGTTCGACAAACCGTTCCACATCGGCATCAACATCACCGCCAGCCATTGCCAGGATCTGCAACTGGTCGAAGACTGTCGCGGGTTTCTCGCTGCTTTTGCCCCCGGCAGTATCAACCTGGTGCTGGAGCTGACCGAGCGCGAGCTGATTGAGCCAACCGATGTCACGCACCTATTGTTCGAGCAGTTGCACGCGCTGGGGGTGATGATCGCCATCGACGATTTCGGTACCGGCCATTCAAGTCTGGGCTACCTGCGAACATTCAATGTCGATTTTCTCAAGATCGACCAGAGTTTCGTCGCGATGATCGGCATTGATGCGCTGTCGCGGCATATTCTGGACACGATTATCGAACTGTCGGCCAAGCTCGATTTGGGTATTGTTGCCGAAGGTGTAGAAACTCAGGCTCAGGCTGACTATCTGACCGCACACCACGTCAACTTCCTGCAGGGCTATCTGTTCGGAAAACCCATGCCTGGCGCCGACTTCATCGATGCATTAAGTCACCATTAACTAAAAATAAATTAAGCCCGGCGTTGCGACCGGGCGCACCAAATTGATACAAAACACCACTGTTGTTACATGACGACAAGATCAGGATTTACTCTTGGCGCATTAACTACTACAATTTTTTCAGCCTGTGCAAGATTGGCAGGTGAGCCATTATCACCGAGTCGCTTCAAGGCTCTTGGCTTATAGCTTTGTTTGCGGTTGGTATCAGCCAAACACACTATTGGAGTAAAGATATTGTCCAGACTCGCTGAATTTCGTGCAGCTGAAAAGGCCCTTCAGGAACAGCTCAAGCAGTTGGAATCGCTGAAGAACGATGCCGGGCTCAAGAAAGAAATCGAATTCGAAGAAAAGCTCCAGGGGCTGATGAAAACCTACGGCAAAGGCCTGAAAGACATCATCGCCATCCTCGATCCGAACCCGTCCAAGTCCGGCCTGCAAGTGTCTGCCGCACCGAAAACCCGCCGCGCTCGCGTGGTCAAGGTCTATCAGAACCCGCACACCGGTGAACTGATCGAAACCAAGGGCGGCAATCACCGCGGCCTGAAAGCCTGGAAAGAACAGTACGGTGCTGCCACCGTTGATTCCTGGTTACGCGGTTAATCTTGCGTCAACAAACAAGCCCTGCTCTATGCAGGGCTTTTTTTCGACAATATCTAACAAAAGCAACGATTTCCGCCACGCTAGTTATCAATCTGCTTTAACACCCACAAGCCGTGAGGCTAAACATTTTGCGCCGGGATGTTGCAACCGCAACGACCGCTAAACTTTGTGCTTAATTCCTTCGGGTATCTAAACCCGTAGCGGTGCAAACAGACGCTTAAAGTTTCAAGCTGTTTCTCACTGCGACTATTTCCTCGGCGCTCGCCTTATAAACCTCAGCCTGACCCGCGTAAGAAAGTACATAAGCCTTATCCGTCGCGACCGCAGCAACCAATGTTTGCGACAACACATGACGGCCGTTTTCGGTGATCGTGCAGGTGGTCTCCAGTGCATCCAGAACGGCGAGTTTTGCCGGATGTATCTTGTTGCAAACGCTTTGATAGCCACCCTGGAAGAAGTCTTTCTGAATAGATTTGCGCATTTCCAGCAGGACACCCTGCACATTGACCTGATGGCCTGCCTCAACCTGGCTCATGGTCAACTCCATCACCATCACCTGATTGCCGTCAGCATCGTTTTTCACCGCGCGCTGGCGCGAAACCTGAGGGGCTTGATCAGGCAGCGCCTCTACTTCCCAGCCTGCAGGCCAGGTGATACTGGGCTGATCCGCCAGCGCCGGACCGGCAAGCAGCGATGAGAAAAGGCAAACGAACAGCGCTTTGAACGGTCGGATCATTACCAGAGGCACTCGCAGATTGAGCTGCAAAGTCTGAGGCCCGGCCGCCCACAGAGCAAGCCGCGCATTCGGTTTGGCGATGCCGCCCCGCATGCGTATCATTGCGCCCATTCACTCGCCCCATTGTTACGGAGGGCCTATGAGCCTGCACGAACTGAACACTTTCCCCGGCGTCACCGCCACTCCAGACAGCGCAACCCGCAACTTCGTCTTCAACCACACCATGCTGCGTGTGAAGGACATCACCAAGTCGCTGGACTTCTACACCCGCGTACTGGGCTTCTCGCTGGTTGAAAAGCGTGATTTCCCGGAAGCCGAATTCAGCCTGTACTTCCTCGCGCTGGTCGACAAGGCGCAGATCCCGGCCGACGCCGCCGCCCGCACCGAATGGATGAAGTCGATCCCCGGCATTCTGGAACTGACCCACAACCACGGCACCGAAAACGACGCCGACTTCGCCTATCACAATGGCAACACCGACCCACGCGGTTTCGGCCACATTTGCATCTCGGTGCCAGACATCGTTGCCGCGTGCGCACGTTTTGAAGAGCTGGGCTGTGATTTCCAGAAGCGCCTGACTGATGGCCGTATGAAAAGCCTGGCGTTCATCAAGGACCCGGATGGCTACTGGGTTGAAATCATCCAGCCTGCGCCGCTGTAACTGACTGCAAATTTCTCCTGTAGGAGTGAGCCTGCTCGCGATAGCGGTGTGTCAGGCCATGATGTTTTGAATGTGCAGCCGCCATCGCGAGCAGGCTCACTCCTACAATTGGATTGTGGCAGGCATAAAAAAACCCATGATCGCTCATGGGTTTTTTCGTTTCAGCGACTGCCGTTTTACGCCGGCGCCGAAGTACGGATCAAGTGATCGAACGCACTGAGGGAAGCCTTGGCACCCTCGCCCACCGCAATCACGATCTGCTTGTACGGCACAGTGGTCACGTCGCCGGCCGCGAAGATCCCCGGGATCGACGTCTCGCCACGGTTGTCGACGATGATTTCACCACGCGGCGACAGCTCGAGGGTGCCTTTGAGCCAGTCGGTGTTCGGCAGCAGACCGATCTGTACGAAAATCCCTTCCAGCTCGACGCTGCGCAGTTCGTCAGTATTGCGATCCTTGTAACGCAGGCCGTTGACCTTCTCGCCGTTGCCAGTGACTTCAGTGGTTTGCGCACTGGTGATCACGGTGACGTTTGGCAGGCTGTGCAGTTTGCGTTGCAACACCGCGTCGGCACGCAGTTGCACGTCGAACTCCAGCAGCGTCACGTGGGCAACGATACCGGCCAGGTCGATGGCCGCTTCAACGCCGGAGTTACCACCGCCGATCACCGCCACGCGCTTGCCTTTGAACAGCGGGCCGTCGCAGTGCGGGCAGTACGCCACGCCCTTGTTACGGTATTCCTGCTCACCCGGCACGTTCATTTCACGCCAGCGTGCGCCAGTCGCCAGGATCACGCTCTTGGCTTTCAGGGTCGCGCCACTGGCGAAGCGGACTTCGTGCAGCTCGCCGTTTTTGCCGGGAATCAGCTTGTCGGCGCGTTGCAGGTTCATGATGTCGACGTCGTACTGCTTGACGTGTTCTTCCAGCGCCGTGGCCAGTTTCGGGCCTTCGGTTTCCTGCACGGAAATGAAGTTCTCGATGGCCATGGTGTCCAGCACCTGACCGCCGAAGCGCTCAGCCGCAACACCGGTGCGAATGCCTTTACGGGCAGCATAGATAGCGGCCGACGCACCGGCCGGGCCACCGCCAACTACGAGCACATCAAAGGCTTGTTTGGCGCTGATTTTCTCGGCCTGACGCTCGATGGCGCCAGTGTCGAGTTTGGCGAGGATTTCTTCCAGGCCCATACGGCCCTGGCCGAAGTTCTCACCGTTGAGGTAGATGCTCGGCACGGCCATGATCTTGCGATCGTTGACTTCGTCCTGGAACAACGCGCCGTCGATGGCGACGTGACGGATGTTCGGGTTCAACACAGCCATCAGGTTCAGCGCCTGGACCACGTCCGGGCAGTTCTGGCACGACAGCGAGAAGTAGGTTTCGAAACTGAACTCACCCTTGAGCGAGCGGATCTGTTCGATCACTTCGGCACTGGCTTTCGATGGGTGGCCGCCGACTTGCAACAGGGCCAGCACCAGCGAGGTGAATTCATGGCCCATCGGGATGCCGGCGAAACGCAGGCTGATGTCGGCACCCGGGCGATTGATCGAGAACGACGGCTTGCGGGCATCGGTGCCGCTGTCGATCAGAGTAATTTGGCTCGAAAGACTGGCAACGTCTTTCAGCAGGTCAAGCATTTCCCGGGATTTCGCACCGTCGTCGAGGGAAGCAACGATCTCGATCGGCTGGGTAACCCGTTCCAGGTACGATTTCAACTGGGCTTTAAGATTGGCGTCCAACATACGGGCGATCTCCTGTGTCTTTATTCGAGGCGAAAAAAAGCCCGAGCGAATCTCGCCCGGGCTTTTTCAATGGGCGGTGCAGCTTACTGAAGTAGGTGCGGAGTCCCGCCCTGTGTTGCGTGTCTCACAGACTCAGATCTTGCCGACCAGGTCCAGGGACGGAGCCAGAGTGGCCTCGCCTTCTTTCCATTTGGCCGGGCAAACTTCGCCTGGGTGAGCAGCAACGTACTGAGCAGCCTTGATCTTGCGCAGCAGCTCGGAAGCGTCACGGCCAACGCCGCCATCGTTCAGTTCAACGATTTTGATCTGGCCTTCAGGGTTGATCACGAAGGTGCCACGGTCAGCCAGGCCAGCTTCTTCGATCAGCACGTCGAAGTTGCGGGAGATGACGTGGGTCGGGTCGCCGATCATGGTGTATTCGATTTTGCCGATGGCTGGCGAGGTGTTGTGCCAGGCAGCGTGAGCAAAGTGGGTGTCGGTCGAAACGCTGTAGATTTCCACGCCCAGTTTCTGGAACGCAGCGTAGTTGTCGGCCAGGTCTTCCAGCTCGGTTGGGCACACGAAGGTGAAGTCGGCTGGGTAGAAGAACACTACGGACCATTTGCCTTTCAGGTCAGCGTCCGAGACTTGTACGAAGTCGCCGTTTTTGAATGCGGTAGCTTTGAACGGTTTTACTTGGCTGTTGATGATAGGCATTGATGACTCTCCGTCAGGGTTGTGAATTCGATGGGTGAATCCTACCCACTCACTCGACGGATGGCTCATTGGCAAACCTGATGCTGCTGATTTGTTTTCGCTATTAGCGGACTGTATTAATAGAAGAAAACCATATCTACGACGAAGCCGGTTTATCCGTAATCCGGGCCATCCCGTGAAAGGGGCTGGCTTCAACATAGCGCATGGCTGACTTCATATCCTTCCAGCCGACGTAACTCATCAGCGATTTCAGATCCCAGCCGCTTTGATGCGCCCACGTGGCAAAGCCGCGGCGCAGGGAATGGCTGGTGTAGCGCTCGGCTGGGATGCCGGCGCGTTCCAGCGCCTGACGCAACAGCGGAATGATGCTGTTGGCGTGCAAGCCCTCCTCGCTCAGATGGCCCCAGCGGTCAACGCCGCGAAACACCGGGCCGCGCACCAGCGCTGCCTCGGTGATCCAGTCGATATAAGCCTGCACCGGGCACAGCTTGAGCAGCGCCGGCGCCTGATACGTCTGCCCGAGGTTGTCGCGGTCGCCCTTGCTGCGCGGCAGGTAGAGGGTGATGCCGCTGCCGGCGTGCGCCTGCACGTGCTCGATCTGCAGACGGCACAACTCGTCACTGCGGAAGCCCCGCCAGAAGCCCAGCAGAATCAGCGCCCGATCGCGATAGGCCTTGAGCAACTGCGGACGATCCTGATTCTGCCTGGCGCTACTGGCTTCCTGCTCCAGCCAGTCGACCACTTGCTGCAGATCGTGCAATTGCAACGGTTCGGCCTGTTTTTCCTGCGCCGGATGCAGTGCGCGAATGCCTTTGAACACTTTGCGCACCACCGGCGCCTTGGTCGGATCGGCAAAACCCTGACTGTTGTGCCACTGGGCCAGCGCTGACAGCCGCAGTTTCAGTGTGTTGATCGACAGCACCCCGGCATGCTCGACCAGATACCGCGCCACGCTGTCGGCGGTCGCTGGCAGGAAGCCGCCCCACTTCACTTCGAAATGCTCGATCGCAGAACGATAACTGCGGCGGGTGTTGTCACGGGTGGCGGCTTGCAGGTAGCGATCGATCTCGCTCATGGGCAGTGTTCTCGCAGGCGTACTGATTGCTGGATGAAAAAACCGATTCAGGGATCTGACATTGGGTAATACCAGTATATCCCGCCTGTGATTAATCAAGCATTTAACTTTATTTTCAGCGTGGTACACTGCGTACTTTGGTGGCATGTACCACAGTACGTAATGGTAGGAGTTAAAATGGCCCGTGGTGGCGTTAACAAAGCAGTGGTGCAGATCGCGCGCTCAGCGATTCTGGCCCGAGGCGAACACCCCAGCATCGATGCAGTACGCATCGAACTGGGCAACACCGGTTCGAAAACCACGATCCATCGCTATCTGAAAGAGCTGGATGACGGCAGCCAACCGGTCGAAGCGTCCGCGGAACCGATCAATGACGAACTGACCGCACTGGTCTCGCGTCTCGCCCAGCGCCTGAAAGAACAGGCGCAAGAGCCGATCGAACTAGCGCGCGAGCAGTTCGAAGAGCAGCGCGAAACCCTGGAAGCGGAACTCAAGCAGGTGCGCCAGGCACTTGAGCAACTGGAACAACAGCACGACATTCAAGGCGCGGCGCTGGCCAAGGAATCCGAAGCGCTAAAAGAAACCCGCTCGATGCTGCAGACCGAGCAAACCCGCAACGCCGGACTCAATCAGGCGCTGGCTGATTTCGAATTGCGCCTGCAGGACAAGGACGAGCAGATCCGCTCGCTGGAAGAGAAACATCTGCACGCCCGTGATGCTCTGGAGCACTACCGCAACGCCACTAAAGAGCAGCGCGAGCAGGAGCAGGCCCGTCACGAAGGACAGCTGCAGCAGTTGCAGATGGAATTGCGCCAGGCGCAACAAAGTGCACTGGTGCGTCAGGACGAGATCACTCAGTTGCATCGCGACAACGAACGCCTGCTCACGGAAAACCGTGGCACCCAGCGCGAGCTGAGCCTGATGCAGGATCAGCTCAAGCACAGCAACCAGCGTCAGGATCAGTTGCTGGAGCAAGCCACTCGCGTCGACAACGAACGCACCCTCCTCCAGGAACGCCTGCGCGTGGCCCTGCTGGAAAGTCAGACGCTGAAACAGGATGCCGACGAACAGCGGCAGCTCAATCAGTCACTGGAAAAGGAACTGACCAAGACTCAGGCCAGCCTCGAGGACAGCTTGCGTCTGGCGGCTACCGTTGCGGCAGCGCCAGACACAGCCAAAGCGAAGGACGCTTAAGCGCCGACCGGCGTACGCATGGTGACGAACTCTTCGGCGGCCGTCGGGTGCACCCCGATCGTGTCGTCGAAGTCACGCTTGGTCGCGCCAGCCTTCAGCGCGATCGCCAAGCCTTGGACAATCTCCCCCGCGTCCGGGCCGACCATGTGGCAACCGAGGACTTTGTCGGTCTTGCCGTCGACCACCAATTTCATCAGGGTTTTCTCCTGACACTCGGTCAGCGTCAGCTTCATCGGGCGGAAGCGGCTCTCGTAAATAACCACTTCATGCCCCGCTTCCCGCGCCTCTTCTTCGGTCAAGCCGACAGTACCGATGTTCGGCAGACTGAACACGGCGGTCGGGATCATCTTGTAATCCACCGGACGGTATTGCTCAGGCTTGAACAAGCGCCGCGCCACCGCCATGCCTTCGGCCAGTGCCACTGGCGTCAGTTGCACCCGACCGATCACATCACCCAGCGCCAGAATCGACGGCTCGCTGGTCTGGTATTGCTCGTCAACCTTGATGAAACCTTTGTCGGTGAGCTGCACATCGGTGTTTTCCAGCCCAAGGTTGTCCAGCATCGGACGCCGGCCCGTGGCGTAGAACACGCAATCGGCTTCCAGCACGCGGCCATCCTTGAGGGTCGCTTTCAGGCTGCCGTCAGGCTGTTTGTCGATGCGCGCGATGTCGGCGTTGAATTGCAGATCCATACCGCGCTTGGTCAGCTCTTCCTGCAGATGCTTGCGCACCGAGCCATCGAAACCACGCAGGAACAGATCACCGCGATACAGCAACGTGGTGTTCGCGCCCAAGCCATGGAAAATCCCGGCGAACTCGACCGCGATGTAACCACCACCGACCACCAGTACCCGCTTCGGCAGCTCTTTGAGGAAAAACGCCTGATTGGAACTGATCGCGTGTTCGTGCCCCGGGATTTCCGGAATCTGCGGCCAGCCACCCGTGGCAATCAGAATGTTTTTCGCGGTGAAGCGCTCACCGTTGACCTCGACCTCGTGCGGGCTGACGATCTTCGCGTGGGCTTCGTGCAGGGTCACGCCGCTGTTGACCAGCAGGTTGCGATAAATGCCGTTGAGGCGATTGATCTCGCGGTCCTTGTTGGCGATCAGGGTCGCCCAGTCGAAATTCGCTTCGCCCAGGCTCCAGCCGAAACCGGACGACTGTTCGAAGTCTTCGGCGAAATGCGCGCCGTACACCAGCAGTTTCTTCGGCACGCAGCCGACGTTGACGCAGGTGCCGCCCAGGTAACGGCTCTCGGCCACCGCCACTTTCGCGCCGAAACCGGCGGCAAAACGCGCTGCACGTACACCACCGGAACCGGCACCAATCACATAAAGGTCAAAATCGTAGGCCATTGCTATCTCCTCGGCAGGCCAACAGCATACCCGCCGCCGTCTATTGGGCAAGCGCCGTGAGCAGCTTTTCGCCCGTCTCGGCGAAGTCGGGAAATATCTCCAAATAATAATATTTCTTGTTTGTTACTAAATCGTCGTGCTGCGTCTCGTCTTTGAACCAATGGATTTTTTCCCTCGAAGACAAGGAGTCGGCTGCGATGTTCGCGCCCATTACCCGTTCCATGACCCTGACTGTCGGCTTGTTCAGCATGGCGTTGAGTCCCGATCTGCTGGCTGAAACCGATCCTGAAACAGCGCCACAATCCGCCGCCCAGGCGCTGGAACTGGACGCCACCAGCGTCAGCGCCGAAGGCCTCGGCGTTAACACTGAAAACACTGATTCCTACACCACTGGCGCGATGAGCACCGCGACGCGAATGAACCTGTCGATCAAGGAAACCCCGCAATCGGTGTCCGTAGTCACGCGCCAGCAGATGGATGATTTCAAGCTCGGTACCTTATCCGAAGCCATGCGCCAGACCACCGGCATCGTCGTGCAACACAACGACTCGGATCGGGTCAGCTATTCGGCGCGGGGTTACCCGATCAACAATTTCCAGATCGACGGAATGCTCAACACCTTCGGGCGCATGAAGTCAGACTCGGACACCATCATCTACGACCGCATCGAAGTGGTACGCGGCGCCACCGGCCTGACCACCGGCGCGGGTGATCCTTCAGCGACGATCAACATGGTGCGCAAGCGCCCGACTGCCCAGTGGCAGGCACTGGCCGGGGTCAGTGGCGGCAGCTACGACAACTACTACAGCTATGTCGATGTCGGCGGGCCGCTGGCCTTCGATGGTCGGCTGCGCGGGCGCACGGTGCTGGCCTATCGCGACAGCCAGTCGTTCCGTGACAAATACGCGCTGCAACGCGAGGTCGGCTACGGCATTCTCGAAGCTGACCTGACCGACTCCACCGTTCTTGCCGTCGGCTACGACTATCAGGACAAGCAGGTTCAGGGCACCTCCTGGGGCACCGTGCCGTACTGGAACGCTGACGGCAGCAAGGCCGGCCTCGGGCGGTCGACGAACATGGCGACATCCTGGAGTTCCTGGCCGCTGAAGGACAAGACCGCGTTCGTTACCCTGGACCAGCAATTGGGTAATGGCTGGAAGCTGAAGGCCGCCTACACCCACCGCGAAAGTGATACCGACGGCAAGGTCTATTACGGCGGCTCCGGTTTCCCCGAGGCCGACCGCAGCGGCATGACGGCCTACATGGGGCACATGCTCGGCACGCAGAAAATGAGCGTGTACGACTTCAACCTGTCAGGGCCGTACCAGCTGTTCGGCCGCGAACACGAGATGATGTTCGGCTACGGCGAGGCGGAAAACCGCTCGACTTCGCCCTACGCCTTCAACAGCCCCCAAGCCGCCGACTACGGCAAGATCCGCGACTGGAAATACATGGGTGACATCGGCAAATTCGCCGACACTGTCACCAGCCTGCCGGGCGCGCGAGGCCTCACCCGGCAGAAAGCCGGTTATCTCGCGACACGTCTGAGCCTGACTGATGAGCTGCATGCAGTACTCGGCAGCCGCTATGGCAGCTGGGACGAATCCAGCACCGATTACTACTATGATGCGCAGCAAAAACTGACCAGCACCGATTACTACTATGATGCGCAGCAAAAACTGACCAGCACCGATGCCACCCATCAACGCCAGAATGATATCTGGACACCCTACGCCGGCCTGCTTTACGACCTGACGCCGGAGTACACGGTTTACGCCAGCTACACCGACATTTTCAAACCGCAGAGTAAGCGCGACAGCAACCGCAATTACCTCGACCCGGTGATCGGCAGCAACTACGAAGTCGGGCTCAAAGGCAGCCTGCTCGACGAACGCCTGAACCTGGCGACGGCAGTGTTCTGGAGCAAACAGGACAACGTCGCCGAGCGTGACAACTCGGTACCCCCGGACCCGGTGAGCGGCGAGGAGTTTTTCAAGTCCGGCGGCAAGGGTAACAAGGTCAATGGCTTCGAGGCCGAAGTGTCCGGGGAAATTCTCAGCGGCTGGAACATGACCGCCGGCTACACCTACACCCACTCCGTCGACGGCGAAAAACAGCGCAGCAACACCGCTCAACCACTGAACATGCTGCGGCTGTCCACGGCCTATCGCCTGCCGGGCAACTGGCACGCATTGACCGTAGGTGGCGCGGTGAACTGGCAGAGCGACGTCTATGGCGCGGCTAACCGCCCGGTCGGGCGCGGCGCCAACGGCCGGATCATCACTGAACCGGCGCGGATCAACCAGGAGGCCTACACCGTGGTCAAGCTGATGTCGCGCTATGAGTTCGACAAGCATCTGTCGGCGTCGCTGAACGTCGATAACCTGTTCGACAAGAAGTATTACGACAACGTCGGCTTCTACAACGGCGTGTACTGGGGCGATCCGCGCACGGTGACCTTGAGCCTGGACTGGAAGCTCTGAGCGCACCGGTTCAAACACCCCCCTGTGGTGAGGGGATTCATCCCCGACGGGTCGCAAAGCGGCCCCACTCTTCCAAGGGCATACCGTCAGAGCCCCTCACCACCGCTGTTAACCCCGAGTTAATTCCCCGCCGGGACACTGTGCCCCGAGATCTGCTTCATGGACGAACAGCTCCCACGTTTTTCAGTAGGAGGCACCATGAAAACCACCACCGCCATTCTTGCCGGGCTACTCGCCCTCGGTTCCGCCAGCGCCTTTGCCGAGGGCGGCGCCGAACGCATGCGGCATTACTACGACAACTTCCCGGTCCACCACGCGCCAAGCGAACAGCCGACCGATAGCAAAGCAGCGGAACTGAAGGTTCCGAACGATCAGACCGCGCAAGTCACCGAGTCTTATCGCGACTGATTCACCGAGCAACCGATGGACCTCCGATGGCTCCGCTCTGGCCTCGGAGACGACAGTTGGGCGCCCTGTTTGGGGCGCCTTTTTTTATGCCTGCAGATCCTTGATCCAGAACAGCATGCGGCCATGTTCCGGGTCGAACATGCCGGGGGCGAAGCCGAACTTGCGGTAGGAGTTCTGTGCCACCTCGTTGCCTTCGAGCACTTCCAGGGTGATCTTGCAGCAACCGCGCTGACGGCAGATTTCCTCGACCTTGCGCAGCATTTTCTGGCTCAAGCCGAGGCCGCGAAATTTGCTCACGACCGCCACGTCATGGACATTGACCAGCGGCTTGCAGGCAAACGTCGAGAAACCTTCAAAGCAGTTCACCAGCCCTGCCGGCTCGCCACCGACGAACGCCAGCACACTGAACGCGTGAGGCCTGCGGGCCAGCTCTTCAGGCAGGCGACGCAGCAGTTCCGGGTCAAGCGAATGGCCGCCACCCATGGGATCTTCTGCGTAATGATTGAGCACGATGCCGATGGCTTCGGCGTGCAGTGGATTGGTGTAACTGGCTTGCAGCACAAGAATTTCTGCGGAATCCATTTCCATCCCCGATCATGGCCCCGGCGTGCAAAGTGCGCACCTGAAAGGCTGTTCGACCTTACCGCGAGGATGTTGCGGGCCACAACCGGATCTTTTGATTTCCAGGCTTCAGCGCCCCCAGATCAGCTCTTCCGTCCAGCCCAACTCGGCAAAATCCTGAGCACGCAACCCGCTCTCGCCGGCGCAGAAGAACTCATCCAGTTGCGGCGGTTTCACCGTGGTCGCGCTGAGCATCGCGTGCACCTGCCCACGATGATGAATCTGGTGCTCGAACAGGTGCGACAGCATACGCAAGCGACTGTCATGCTGCGGCGTTTCCCGGGCGATGGTGACGATCCGCCCCAGATCGGCATCGCGCAGTTGTTCGCAATAAGCGATCAGTCGACGATCGACGTGCGCCTGCTCTTCACGCAGCGCTGCGGCCTCGGTAAACGGCTCGTCATGGTTGAAAAACACATAGCAATCAGGATGCGGTTCGTCACCGCGCAACTCGCGTTCCAGTGCATCAACGTAGAACCAGTCGCACGTCAGGATGTGATTGAGGGTGAGGCGGATACTCGGAAAGAAGCTCGTTCGCGGCGCCGCCAGCTCAGTGGCGTCGAGCTGATTCCAGGCTTTGCCGAGGCGATAATTGGCCCACGCGTTCTGGTAGGCCATGGTCAGTAAATGATGCGACAACGGTTGACTCATGCTCGCGCCCTCTTCGCTCAGGATTCGGCAAAACGCTGCAGCTGCATCTCCTGCAACCGGCTGAGGGTGCGCCGGAACGGGAATTCCAGATAACCCTCGGTGTACAGCGCCTCCATCGGTACCTGGGCCTCAATGTACAGCGGCACCTTACGGTCGTAACACTCGTCGACCAAGGCAATGAAGCGACGCACGCCGTCGTCGTGCACCGACAGTTGCGGCAACTCACGGTCACCGGCCACCACCTGCGCCGAGCCGTCCTCGGTGCCGCGAGCGATGCGCCCTTCGCGTTTCTGCGCGCTGAGGTTCGGCACGTCGCTCAACAGAATAGACCGATAGTTGTCGCACAGTGCGATGAAATCCATCGCGGCAAATGGTTGCTCGCAGAGATCGGCATAGCGGCACCAGAGCACCGTCGCACTGGCTTGCACCACGTTCAGCACACGATGGCCGACGGGCACCGGCTCGGCGCTGGCGGGCTGCCCGGCGTTGAGTGACTGGAAGACCTGCTCCAGAGCACTGCCCTGTCCCGGCGCAGCGACAAAATAGCGCTGCTGACCCGCGCCCGGATGCAGGCGATGATCCTCGGCACCGTTCACCGCCACCACTTGCATATGCGCCTTGATCGCGGCAATCGCCGGGACAAAACGATCACGGTTGAAGCCGTCGGCGTACAGCTCATCCGGCGGCAGGTTGGAGGTGCAGACCACCACCACGCCTTCGTCGAACATCACCTGAAACAGCCGCCCGAGAATGATCGCATCGCCGATGTCGTTGACGAACAGTTCGTCGAAGCACAACACCCGTACTTCCGCCGCCAACTCTTTGGCCAGCGCTCGCAGCGGGTCGGCGATGCCGGTCAACTGGAACGAGCGCTGGTGCACCCAGCCCATGAAGTGATGAAAGTGCTGCCGTCGGGCCGGCACCCGCAGGCTCTGATAAAACTGATCCATCAACCAGGTCTTGCCGCGCCCGACCGGGCCCCACAAATACACGCCAGTGACCGAACGGGCACCGGTGTGCAAGGCTTCATGGCATTTTTGCAGAGCCCAGACCGCATGCTCCTGGGCTTCATCCTGGATGAACCCCTTGTGCTCGATCGCGTGTTGCCAGGCGCTTAAAGGAGAGTCGAAAGTCATGCGCGGCAGTATGCCACGATGTCCCTGAAAAACAGGTGCCCTTTTGTGGGAGCGGGCTTGCTCGCGAAGGTGTCGGGGCAGCCAACATCATCGTTGAATACACACCGCTTTCGTGAGCAAGCCCACTCCCACATTGGCTTTGCGGTGTTTTAAAGGTCGACTTTGTGTCGCGCGGCGTACAGGCAGAGCATTTCCATCGCCAAGGTGGCCGCTGCCAGCGACGTCACGTCCGCATGGTCATAGGCCGGCGCCACTTCCACCACGTCCATGCCCACCAGATTGATCCCGCGCAAACCGCCGAGGATTTCCAGCGCCTGCACCGTGCTCAGCCCGCCACACACCGGAGTGCCGGTGCCCGGGGCAAAGGCCGGATCGAGGCAGTCGATATCAAACGTCAGGTAAACCGGGTGATCACCGACCCGTGCGCGAATCGCCTCGACAATCGCCTCGCAGCCACGCCGATGCACCTGGCGGGCATCAAGCACGGCAAAGCCCTGATGGTCGTCATTGGTGGTGCGCAACCCGATCTGCACCGAGCGCGCCGGATCCACCAGCCCTTCCCTGGCCGCGTGCCAGAACATGGTGCCGTGATCGACACGTTTGCCGCCCTCGTCCGGCCAGGTGTCGCTGTGCGCATCGAAGTGGATCAGCGACAGCGCGCCGTGTTTACGCGCATGGGCCTTGAGCAGCGGATAGGTAATGAAGTGATCGCCGCCAAACGTCAGCATCGCGCTGCCGGCATCAAGAATGCGCTCGGCGTGGGCCTCGATGCTTTCCGGAACGGTGTGCGGCGACCCGTAATCGAAGTCGCAATCGCCGTAGTCGATCACCGCCAGATGATCGAATGGGTCGAACGTCCACGGCCAGTGGCGTTCCCAGGCGATCCCGGTGGACGCGGCGCGAATCCCCCGTGGCCCGAAGCGTGCGCCCGGGCGGTTGCTAGTGGCGGTGTCGAACGGAACCCCGCTGACCGCCACGTCGACGCCGCGCAGATCACGGCTGTAGCGGCGACGCATGAAACTGGTGATCCCGGCGTAGGTGCTTTCCGCACAGGTGCCGTACAGGCTGTCGCGGGTCAGGGCTTGGTCGTTGAGCATCGGCACGTCCATCGGTGTGCTCCCTTTGTTATTGATGGCTACGGAAAGTGGTCCACAGACGCGTGCGCTGACGCATGTCCTTGAGGCTCATGCTGCGGTCGGCGTACAAGCGCTCGCGCATTTCGGCGGGCGGATAAATGTCCGGATCATTGCGCACGGCTTCGTCCACCAGCGGCGTCGCGGCCTGATTGGCAGTGGCGAAAAACAGCGTATTGGTCAGCTCGGCCACCGACTCGGGGCGCAGCATGAATTCGATGAACGCCCGCGCCGCTTGCGGGTTTGGCGCGTCCTTGGGAATGGCCAGATTGTCCTGCCAGATCAACGTGCCTTCGCGCGGAATCCGATAGGCGACTTCGTAGGCTTTGTTGGCCTTGTGCGCCTGATCGGCGGCCATGCTCACGTCGCCGTTGTAGGTCAGCGCCAGACAGACACTGCCATTGGCCAGATCGTTGATCTGCCGGCCGGTGGCGACGTACAACACCGACGGCTGGAGTTTCTGCAACAAGGTTTCGGCGGCGGCCAGATCACTCTTGTCGGTGCTGTAGGGATCTTTACCGAGGTAGTGCAGCGCCAGACCAATGACTTCCTGCGGCGAATCGAGCACGGCAATCCCGCAGTCCTTGAGTTTGCTCGCGTACTCGGGCTTGAACAGCAGATCGAGGCTGTTCAGCGGCACGTCCGGCAAGCGCTTTTTCACCGCCTCGACGTTCAGCCCCAACCCGAGCGTGCCCCAGGTATAAGGCACGGCGTAGCGATTGCCGGGATCGACGCCGGCGAGTTTCTCCAGCAGGTCGGGATCAAGATTGGCGTAGCCCTTGAGGCCTTCGTGGGAGATTTCCTTCAGCGCACCCGCCGCCAGTCCTCGGGCCAGCACGCTGGACGACGGCACCACCACGTCATAACCGCTGCCACCGGTCAGCAGTTTGGTTTCCAGCACCTCGGAAGTATCGAAGGTGTCGTAGCGCACATGAATACCGGTCTCCTGCTCGAAGCGCTGCAGGGTTTGCGCCGGCACGTAATCGGCCCAGCTGTAGAAATTGAGGGTTTTGTCCCCGGCCTGGGTATTGAGGGCCACGGACAGCAACAGCGCGGGGAAACACAGCTTGGACACGGGAGCCATGACGAACACCTGACCGGAGGAAGTGGTGGCAGGATGCGCCGTCGGATACATTGCAGAAATATCAAGTTTGTTAACCTGACTTTATCCCGGAGTAATTTAATGCTCGGTCAGCTTCACGACGTCGACTTGCAGTTGCTGCGCCTGTTTTTGCGGGTCGTGGAATGTGGCGGCTTCAGCGCGGCGCAGGGTGAACTGGGCCTGAGCCAGTCGAGTATCAGCCAGCAAATGGCCAAACTCGAAACCCGTCTCGGCTATCGCCTGTGCAGCCGGGGCAAGGGCGGTTTCAGGGTGACGCCCAAGGGTGAGCAACTGTTGATCGCGATTCGCGCACTGTTCCAGTCCATCGAGACGTTCCGGCATCAATCCAACGGCGTTGCCGGACGGTTGATCGGTGAAGTGCGGCTGGGCTTATCAGAGGCGGTTGATCAGTCGGTGCTACTGCGTGTGGCGGATGCGATCAGGCGCTTTCGCGAGCGCGATGAGTCGGTGCGTATCGAGTTGATCAGCGCGATGCCCGGCGAGATGGAGCGCCTGTTGCTGCAACAGCGGCTGGATCTGGCGATCGGTTATTTCTCCCAGGTGCAGAGCGCGTTCGATTACCGCGAACTGTTCCGGGAAACCCAGCATTTGTATTGCGCGCAGGGGCATCCGCTGTTCAGCGTCGATGCGCCAGATGACGCGGCGTTGCAGGCCTGCGACCGGGTGGATCATCCGTATCGATTCATGCGCACGGGCGAGCCGTTCCCGGACAAGCGCTTTTCTGCGCGTTCGGAGCAGGTCGAGGGCACCCTCGCCTTCATTCTTTCCGGCAAGCATGTGGATTATCTGCCGGATCACTACGCGCGGGTCTGGGAGGACAAGGGCTTGCTGCGCGCGTTGCGGCCTGGGGAGTTGAGTTTCGAAGTGGCGTTTCATCTGGCCCGGCATCGCGCGCAGGTGCCGGGGGATGCGCAGAAGGCGTTTGAAGAGGATTTGCTCGCAGCCTTTGTTTAAAGATCAAAAGATCGCAGCCTGCGGCAGCTCCTACAGGAATGCAAAATGTAGGAGCTGCCGCAGGCTGCGATCTTTTGATTTAAGGGGAAATCCTTTTCACACCCAATAAAACCTGACCTTTCAGGCAATTTTTGCTCGTTGCCCTCGCCGTCCTCTTCCGGCATCCTGCGCCTCCATTTTCTGACCCGGCCCCGCCTCGCGGCGCGCAAAACACCATGACCGCCTCTGAAAAAGTCCCGCGCAACAACGATCTGATCTACGGCCTCAACGACCGTCCACACCTCACCGCCACCGTCTTCGCCGCGCTGCAACACGTGCTGGCGAGCTTCGTCGGCATCATCACCCCGACCCTGATCATGGGCGGCGCCCTCGGTCTGCAAAGTGAAATTCCGTACCTGATCAGCATGGCGCTGTTCGTCTCGGGCTTGGGTACGTTCGTTCAAGCCAAGCGTTTCGGCCCGGTCGGTTCCGGTCTGCTGTGCCTGCAAGGCACCAGTTTTTCCTTTATCAGCGTGATTCTCAGCGCCGGGTTCATGGTCAAGGCCCGGGGCGGCGGTACCGATGAAATCCTCTCGACGATTTTCGGCGTGTGCTTTTTCGCCGCGTTCATCGAAGTGGTGCTGAGCCAGTTCATCGGCAAACTGCGGATGCTGATCACCCCGGTGGTCACGGGCACCATCATCACCCTGATGGGCCTGTCGCTGATCAAAGTGGCGATGACCGACATTGCCGGCGGCTTCGGCGCGCCCGATCTGGGCGCCGCCAGCCATGTGTTTCTGGCGGCGTTGGTGATCGGCACTATCGTTTTGCTGAACCGTGTCGACGTGCCGTTTCTGCGCCTGGGCGCGATCGTCATCGGCCTGACCCTCGGCTACGTGGTCGCCTGGCTGATGGGCACGGTGGATTTCGCCTCGATGCCCGAAGTGCCGCTGGTCAGCGTGCCGGTGCCGTTCAAGTACGGCTTCAATTTCGACTGGGTGGCGTTCGTGCCGGTGGCGGTGATCTTCCTGGTTTCGCCGCTGGAAGCGGCCGGTGACCTGACCGCCAACTCGATGATCTCGCGGCAACCGGTCAAGGGCCCGCTGTACATCCGCCGAATCAAATCCGGTCTGCTCGCCGATGGCCTCAACTCGGCGATGGCAGCGGTGTTCAACAGCATGCCGATGGTCACGTTCGCGCAGAACAACGGCGTGATCCAGTTGACTGGCGTGGCCAGCCGCTACGTGGCGTTCTTCATCGCCGGCCTGCTGGTGCTGCTGGGGCTGTTCCCGATGATCGGCGCGGTGCTGCAACTGATGCCTAAACCGGTACTCGGCGGCGCTGAACTGGTGATGTTCGGCACCGTGGCCGTGGCCGGGATCAAAATCCTCGCCGAGGCCGGCCTGCATCGGCGCAACATGCTGATCGTGGCGATCTCCCTGGGCATGGGCCTGGGCATCGCCGCTGTGCCGGAAGTGCTGCGCGAGTTGCCGCAAGCGCTGCGTAACATCTTCGAATCGCCGATCACCGTCGGTGCGTTGTGCGCTATCGTGCTGAATATCTTCCTGCCGGAAGAGTTCATTGAGCTGGAAGAAGACGATTTCGATCCGGAAGCGTCGATTCTGCAGGTCATGGAAAACCCCGATCTGCCGGCCAAAGCTGAACCTGCAACGGCAGCGGCGGTCGCACAGTTGAACCGCTGACGCTGCGCCATGAAAAAAGGGCTGAGCCGGCAACGGTTCAGCCCTTTTTCGTTGAGAGACTGTTTATGCGCCGCGTCCACGCCGTCATCCTGTCCCTGCTGCTGTTGTCCCTGAGCGCCTGCGCGCTGTTTCCCAACCGCGATCCGGTGAACATCAACGTGGTCGGCCTCGAACCGTTGCCGAGCCAGGATCTGGAAGTGCGTTTCGCGATCAAGTTGCGGGTGCAGAACCCCAATGAAACGGCCATCGATTACAACGGCATCGCTCTGGATCTGGAGGTCAATGGCCGTCCACTGGCCTCGGGCGTCAGCGATCAGGTCGGCTCGATCCCGCGTTTTTCGGAAACCGTGGTCAGCGTGCCGGTCAGCGTGTCCGCGTTCTCGGTACTGCGCCAGACTCTGGGTTTGAGCCAGACTCAAACCCTCGACAACCTGCCTTACGTGCTGCGCGGCAAACTCGCGGGCGGCGTGTTCGGCACCATGCGATTTGTCGACAGCGGCAAGCTGAGTTTGCCGAAGGCCACTGCTGCGACGTGGTAACCCACTAAACACACAAGTCTCCTGTAGGAGTGAGCCTGCTCGCGATAGCGTCACGTCAGTCAATAAAGGGGTTGGCTGATCAGACGCCATCGCGAGCAGGCTCACTCCTACAGGTTATGTGTCAGTCCTGAGGTTATGCGGTGAAGCGCACCCCCGGTTTGGCCCGCTCATCGACACTCAGCTCAAACACATCCGGCCGCGCATAGTGGCCGACCACGTCATAGTCGTACCGCGCCCGCACCAGCTCATCAGTATCGATCTCAGCCGTCAGCAACCCGGCCTCCCCACGTAGCGGCCCGGCCAGCACATCGCCCATCGGCCCGACAATCACACTGCCGCCGGCAATCAGCGGTCGATCCGCCGGCCAGTTAGCAATTTCCACACCTAACTCGTTCGGCGAAGCCTGCACCTGACAGGCACTGACCACAAAGCAACGGCCCTCGTGGGCGATGTGACGCATGCTGACCTGCCACATCTCGCGCTCGTCCACGGTCGGCGCGCACCAGACTTCAATGCCCTTGGCGTACATCGCCGTGCGCAGCAGCGGCATCATGTTTTCCCAGCACACCACCGCACCAAGTTTGCCGACCTGTGTGTCGAGCACCGGCAGCGTCGAGCCATCGCCCTTGCCCCAGATCAGCCGTTCGGTGCCGGTCGGCATCAGCTTGCGATGCTTGGCCACCAGCCCCGCCTGCGGATCGAAGTACAGCGCCGTGCAATACAACGTGCTGCCGGCACGCTCGATCACGCCGATCACCAGATTGGCCCCGGTGCGCGCCGACAAACCGGCCAGCGCCTCGGTTTCTGCCCCCGGCACGTCAATGGCGTTGGCGAAGTAGCGGGCGTAGGCCTCACGCCCCTCGGGCAAGCGATAGCCCAACTGCGTGCCGAAGCCCTCACCTTTCGGATAGCCACCGAGCAACGCTTCTGGCATCACCACCAGTGCCGCGCCGGACTCGCTGATCGCGTCTTCCCAACTGAGGATCTGTTCCAGGGTTTCACCCTTGCCACCGGGCAAGGCGCCGATCTGCAGGGCGGCGACGATTGATTTGGGCATTGCGGTCACTCCATCGGGTTCAAGTGTTGCCGATTCTGCGGCGGCGCGGGATCATGAATAAACACCGATTCACTGCTGAATGATATGAGCCAAATGAATATCGCAACCGTCGACCTAAACCTGCTGAAAGTCTTCGAAGCCTTGCATGAGGAGTCCAGCGCCAGCCGTGCGGCGCTGCGCCTGGGTGTGACGCAATCGGCGGTCAGCGCTGCCTTGCGTCGATTGCGCGAGGTGTATGGCGATCAATTGTTCGTGCGCACCGGTCGCGGATTGGCGCCGACGCTCAAGGCCAATCAACTGAAACCGGTGGTCAGCGAGGCGCTGAACAAATGTCGGCAGAGCCTGGCGATGGTCGATCCGGCGGCCCACCACTATGACGGCCGATCAGTCACCGTGGGCCTGTCGGATGATTTCGAAATCGCTTATGGCCGGCGCCTGATCGAAGATATTGCCCGCCGTGCGCCGAAATTACGCCTGATCTTCCGCCAGACCCACAGCCAGATCGTCGCCCGCGCCCTGATGGAGCGCAGCATCGACCTGGCGATCACCGCCGGTGGGTTCGCCGAGCGTCTGCTCAGTCGTCAAGTGCTGGGTGAAGGGGATTATGCGTGTCTGGTCGATCCGGGCAGTCTGGCGCCCGGCCAGCAGAACATCGATTTGCCGGAGTTCGTCGCCCGCGAGCACATTCTGGTGTCCTCGGGCGGTTTTATCGGCATCACCGATGAAGGCCTGGCGGCGCTGGGTCTGAGCCGGCGGGTCTGCGCCTCGACCACGCACTTTGCCGCGCTGCCGCATCTGCTCAAGGGCAGCGGCGCGGTGGCAACCATCCCCCGCCATGCCGCTCAGGCCATTGCCGAGCTCAGCGGACTGGTGCTGCTGCCCTGCCCGCTGGCGCTGCCGCGTTACCCGATCGAACTGGGCTGGCGCACCAGCACGCAGATCGATCCGGTGGTGATCAAGGTGCGTGAAGCGATTGTCGGATGTTTCAATGCGGACTGAGGCGGGTGTTACTTGTTGGCTGCCATCAGTCGATTGACCTCACTGCGCACCATGTTGGCGAATTCCGGCGGGGACATGCCATCCAGCTCGGCGCGCACCCACTCGGCCCATTTGCCCTTGCGCTTGGAGCGTTCGCCGAACAACCGCGCGGCTTCGCCTTTGGCTTTGCCCAGATTGTTCTGCCAGAGTTCGAACAGACGGGATTTCTCGTCTTCCAGCGCAGCGCGCTCGGCGAGGGATTTGTCGGCCAGATTGAAACTCATGGGGAAATACCTGCTGCGTAAAATGGCGACATCTTACACGCTCAGCGGAAATCTCCCGCGCAGGTTTTTCTTTCGCACCTAAAATCAGTGCAACTTTTCAGTCAGCGCCACACTCCATTGATCATTGTTCATCCATCTGCAAGGAGTCACCCAATGGCCCGCAAATCCCGCGTGCAAGCCGTCGAAGACCAAATCAAGGATCAAGCCTTCAGCGAACTTCAGGCTTTGATCGAAGAGTCCGACAAACTGCTCAAGAGCAGCGCCTCACTGGTGGGCGAAGAAGCCGAGACCCTGCGCGGACAAATCGCCCTGAAACTGCAACAGGCGCTGGATTCTGTTTCGAGCGTGCGTGAGCGCACCAAACCGGCGGTCGAGGCCACCGAGAGCTACATTGGCGGCCATCCATGGCAGACCGTAGCGATTTCCGCCGGTTTCGGTCTGGTGGTGGGCTTGTTGCTCGGTCGTCGTTGATCGACGTCTGACAAAAAACCTGTGGCGAGGGAGCTTGCTCCCTCGCCACATGGGTTATCTGACAATTATTCCCCGGCCAATTCGCGCAACTGCGCCAGCGTCTGCTCCTCCAGCACAATCCCCTCGGCCAGCGACCTGGCCCGCTGCAAATGCCGACGATCACCCGGCAAGCGCTTCAACCCCACCCCATGCATCTGCCGCACCAGTTCTTCGCTGCGCTCGGCAAAACTTTGCCCGGCGGATTTGCTTGGGTCGATGACGATCAGCAACTGCCCGGTCCACGGGGTCTTGGCCCCGGGATGGTTCGCCCAGTCGAACTCGAAGGAAAAATTGCCCCCGGTCAACGCCGCCGCCAGCAGCTCGACCATCATCGACAATGCCGAACCTTTATGGCCGCCGAATGGCAACAGTGCGCCGCCCTCAAGAATGGCCTTCGGATCCTGCGTCGCCTGACCGAGACCATCCACGCCCATTCCGGCGGGCAGACGTTCGCCCTTGCGCGCCGCGATCTGCACATCACCGTGAGCGATGGCGCTGGTCGCCAGATCGAAGACAATCGGCGCACCACCGGCCCGCGGCGCGGCAAAGGCAATCGGGTTGGTGCCGAACAGCGGCCGATCGGCGCCATGCGGCACCACGCAGGTCATGCTGTTGACCACGCTTAGCGCCACCAGCCCTTCTTCGGCAAACGGCTCGACGTCCGGCCACAGCGCCGCAAAGTGATGCGAGTTGCGAATCGCCAACACCGCGATCCCGGCATTGCGCGCCTTCTCCACCAGCAACGAACGAGCAGCGGCCAGCGCCGGCTGGGCGAAACCGTTGCCGGCATCGACTCGCACGAAACCCGAGGCTACGTCCTCGACTTGCGGCACAGCCTGTCCATTGACCCAACCGCTATTGAGGGTCGAAACATATCCGGGGATACGGAACACGCCATGACTGTGCGCACCGTCGCGTTCGGCACCGGCGCAGTTGGCAGCCAGAGTGCGGGCGACGGACGCCGACGTACCGTGGCGCAGGAAAACCTTTTCAAGCAATTGCGTCAGCGCTTCGAGCGAGAGTGTGGACGCAACGGGGGAAGACACGCAATCGTGTGGCGCAGACATCTGAAGCTCCAGACTAATTATTGGAGGGAACAACAGCGTACGAACAGCTTGCCCAGCGATTAACCACGCCCGGTACGGGTGCTGTCAACCGTTGTGGTGCCGGCTTGTCGCGGCTAGCACATTGCGCTGCCGCTGGTGCGGTAACTATGTACCACCTCTGTAATCGATCCGGTCTTTAGTCTCGTGTCTCAATTTACCGGTGCACCGGACGGTGCCCTGAACGAGACCCGATGATGCCTGCTCCCATTCCTCCCCTGCTGTTCCAGCCCATCCTCAACTCCCCCGGATCGTGGCGCGAACTCGGCAATCTCCATCACTTGTCGACTGCTGACTTTCAATGGCTGAGTCACGTGCAACTGGCGACCCACGCACTGCGCAGTCAGCAGACCCCGCCCATGCTTGCCCAGCGCATCCTGCTCAATACCGCTGGTGCGCCAGCGGTGCCTCTAGCCGGCAGTTTCATACTCAGTGCCACCCCGGATGATCACGGGATCCTGTTGTACACACCTTTCGCCGGGCTGAAAAAACATGCCAGCCTCACCGCCCTGACCGCGCACCTGGAACAGCAGCTGAACAGCGCCAGCGAGGACGACCGACTGCTGGCGTTCCTCGCCTTTTCCCAACGCAAACGACTGGCAGAACAGCACGGCATCAGCGTGACCTACCAGCTCGTCGAAGGCGATATCTTCGAAGATCAACGCGCCGTCATCGAGCATTGCCAGCAGCTCAACACGCAAGCGATGCTTGATGAATTGATGCAACTGCCCGAACTTGGCAGTCTGCTCCAGACCATAGTCGACGCACTGCTGACGCCAACGATGCGCGGCGTCGATCAGACACGCACGCGCGTGAACCTGTACGCGACCACGACTGCCACCGGCCCGGCATCGACCGACCTCGCTTCGCGGCATGGGCTTGAAGCGCTGTCGCTTGGCGATGCGCTGCTGTTGCACTATCGCCACACCGGATGGCCGGTTGGCCAGACCCATGAGTTTTCGCACCCCGACCGGACTTTCCAGGCCAGTGATCAGCAACACTGGGAGACAGCCGTCACCACGGCATCAGGCAAACTGCTGGTGTTGCTGTACCAGCAAATGGAGCGCTACTGGAATGGGCCCAGTGCTGACGGGGCCTCGCGGCGCGACGTATTGGCGCAGATCATTCGGCAGCAGGCGCTGGCGGACTTTTTGCTCAAACGCGAGGCTGGCATCATCGATCAGCGCCAATTCGACAGCCTGCTGACGTCGCTGGGTTTCAGTGAAAGTCTGGCACCTCGCGCGGCCGTGGAAACCGTGCGGTTATGGGAGCACCAGGCAAACTTCGTGGAGCTGGCCGGCGCGCTGATGATCGGCCATTCCGAAAGCTGCCTGTATACCCCGACGCACGGCTTGCAGGTGCTCAAGGACTACGCAGATCTAAAATCCATGCTGCTCGGCAAGTTCGCCAGCCCCGGGCACGAAGACGAACTCTATGGTCTGCTGAGTCTCGACGAGCGCCAGCGCTTCCTCGGTTTCGACCGGCCGCAGGTTTCCGGCAAATCGATCGCCGGAGACGTGTTCAGCGTACTGCTCGAATTGATCATCACCAAGCAACGACAGAACATCGACTATGCCTTGCAGTTGTCCCGGCACAGCGACGGCGTCGTGGATATCCGCGCACTGTTCGATAAGGCCCTGGACATCCGCTCGATGCTCCACGAGCGCCTTGTCACCCTGGATGCTCGCGGGCGCTGGAGCACCCGGCCGATGCTCACCGGCAACCCATTGCCTTCAAGGGTGCTGGCGGACACCGCCGCAGCCGAAGTGCGCAAGTTCGCCAGCATCATGCCAACCATCGCCGCAGACTTCGCCGCCCAGCCGTTGACCGTCACAGCGCTGCAGCGTACCTACCTGCAAGGTATCGCAGCGAAGCTGGCGCACGCCCTGTCTGTTGGCATCAATGGCGAAGCACGGTTGAGAGTCCTGGACGGAACGCTAAGCCGTCATGCACAAACCCTGGTCGACACCGTGTTCAATCCGGATCACCCGGATCGCAGCCGCCGCAAGGCACTCAACGGGATTCGGCCGGATGCCTGGTCATTGACGTTACAGGTCGCCGGTGAGAGCGAAGTGCTGCCGCTGGCCAACTGCGTCCTGCTCACGGAACGCGGTGGCCTCGATACGCAGCACTCCGGACGCGCGATCTTGTGGACCCCGGCTCTGGGCCTGGAAGTCTTCCGCTCGATCGAGCACGCCAGACAGGTTTTGAGCCAGCGGCTGCTGGATCCGCAAAAACGCCTGGTGCTGCTGGAAAACCTTTCACCACAGCACCAGAGGTTCCATCAACGCTACACGCTGGGACGGTTACAGCTGATCAGCGGCAATGTCCTGCAGGATCGCACCGAATCAGCGATCGAACACTTTCTCCAGCGCTGTGAACAGGTACGGGGACGCCAATGGCCAAAGCCGCGCGAAACCCAGATTCTCAAAACGTTGAGTGAGCAAGTCGTGGAGACCAATCTGCAACGTGCCACCGCTCTGGCGCAGGCACTCGGCAAGCAGCATTCACTGCCTGCCTGGCTGGGAATGGCCACGCTTGAAGAGCAGCAGTTGCATCTGGAGCTGCTGGAACAGTGGCGTCACAGCGTCATCGACGATGAGGATTATCTCCACGCGCTGCCAACCTTGCGTGATTACATCCGGCAGACCCTAAAGACGCTGCTGAGCACCCGCTTGCACAGGCAGGATCTCGACCCCGAACAGATCACCGTCACTCCCGCGCTGAGCCTGATCGGGTCTGCAATGAGCCTGACCGATTTCGCCTTGAACCATGCGCATACTGCCCAGGACACTGCATTCACCCTCAGCTCGAGCACCGACCGGGCGCTGCCGACGGGACTCGACCAGCAAGCGGTCAGAAGCCTGCTGTTGTCCTTGAACGTTGCGACAACATTTGCCAATAAAATCACCTCAATGTTGTCCGCGAATGACGTCGACGCCGAACAACGCAAGCTGCGTTTCATCCAGCAACTACCCTGGCAACTGCTGCAACATGCCCATCAGTTACAACTGCAACAACGCTTGTCGACAAAAGCCTTCGACTTGATTTCACAGGTGCTCGACATGCCCGATGCCGTCGCTCGTGCGACCGTGCAAGGGACCGATGCGATTGTCCGGCCGTTGGCGCTGATCAAGACCGCCGGAGCCTCAGCGATCAAGGCGCTGGGGCTGTACTTGATCGGCCCTGCGGAAAAACCCGGCCCTCAGGTGCTTTATGCGCCCTACCATGGAGAGCACGCATTCAGTGAGTTCGAGGACGAGGCGGCAGTGATCGCCGCGCTGAATACGCCGGGCTCACTGCAGGATCTACTGCTGCGCCGCTTGCCGGAAGGTCAGCGTTCGATCTTCAGCGCGTTGTTCAAGGCGAGCAGCGGCCAGACGAGCGAGATGACCCTGGCCACCACCCCGATCAACGGCAACTTGCTGCTGCAGTTGTTCGACGACAATCTGGCCTTGTTGCCACACTTGCTGAGCAGCCATTCGCTGCCATCGGCGCAGGCGGATTGGGACGCCGCGAAGCACCTGTTCAGTTCCGGCATCCAGCAGATCCGGGGCCTGCTGCCGGGTAAACTCGCCTATGTGCAGTCTCTCTGGCAAAGCTACAAGGACTTCATGGGTTCGGCCGAAGCGTTGCAGGATCACCATTGGAAACGTGCGCTGGAAACCTTTGTCGCCGGCGCAGCGCAGATGATCAGTCTCGGGCGACTGGCGCTGGAGTCACGTCTGGAATCTCAAGCCGTGGCAGCGCCGCAACCACCGCAGCCAACCACGCTGAGCGCCCCCGTCCTTGCGCAGACAAAGCCGACCGATCCGCTGCGCACCTCGCTGCAGACATTCGAAGCTCCGACTATCGCCCTGAAGGATCTGACTCACGATGCTGCCGAGGGCACGTATCAGGATCTGACAACCAAAGCGACTTACGCCCCTATCGCCGGCAAAGTCTATCCCGTGGAGCGGCCGGGAGCCGTCTGGCAGATCAAAGGCGCCGAGCAGCCAGGCCCGGTGTTGCAACACACCGCTTCCCGGCAACTGGTGCTGGACCCGGATCGCCATACCGTGCATTTCGGCAAGGCCATGTCGACGATGTTCAACCATTACGCCACCCATCGCCAGGCGCGGTACATGCTGAATATCGAAGCGCAAGGCATGGAAGAAATCCGCGCCCGCCATCCGGAAAAAGCCCGCATGTTGATCGAGGCAATTGATCTGGCCCGGCATTACGCGTTCAACAGCCTGCACAATCTTGCGCAGCTGAGAAACTATGTGCCGGGCACCCGCCTCGATACTTTTCTCAAGTCTTTTTTTGACGTGCAACGGATTGATGCCGACATTCTCGACAAGCTGAAGCAGGCCATCGTGCCGATCTGTGATGCCTTGGTCGATCCAACAGAAGACCTGTTGAACACCAGTCGCTTTGTGGTCGGCTCGAACAGACACAGCAGCTCGGGTGTAATAGCCTTTGTACTGGGTGGCGATTTACTCAAGAAAGTCCATTTCACCGAAAAGTTCTTCAATCAAGGGCTGGATTGGTACAACACAGGCCTGACCGAACCGTTCAATGTTGACGGGCATGCACGGGCAGCGACGCTGATCCACGAGTTTTCCCATCAGTTCAGCAAGACCGTCGACATCGCCTCCCTGGAAGCGCGGCGCCCGTTTGCCGACTTGATTGCTACGGTGACCGGTTACGGAGCTGCCCGCAAACAGGTACAGACACGATTTCAGCGCGAAGCACTGTCACTGTCCACGCGCCGTGAAGAGCTGTTTTCGCGCTGGAGCGACAACCTTCAGGAGTGGCTCGATATCGACGAGTTTGAGGGCATGGAACATGTGCGCAGGGAAGTTCTCAAGACCACGGGGACGAGGAATCTTGAGGACGCGCGAACGGCGTTTCTCAGCCCGACCAACCCGCATCCACGCATCGACACGATATTGCGCAATGCCGATTCGATCGCCTTTCTAATTTGCGAAATGGGCCGCCAGCTGGATCCGGTAACCCAACCTCACGGAGGGCTCAACTGAGGTAAAAAAAATGCGCAGGCGGTTGGCCTGCGCATGGTTTATCGCTGGGTGAACTCAGTCTTTCTGGTCACGCAATACATTGCCCGAGGCGCCATCGATGCGGAACTCATATACCGAACCGTCGGCCTTGCGGCCCTCGCCTTTCCAGTAGCCGTCATTGTCGGCCTCGATTTCATAGACTTCGACGTAACCGGCCTTGGTTTTCACGATCTCGATAGCCTTTTCAATGGTGACCCAGCCCGCACCGGGACGATCAGCCATGGCGGCACCGGCGCTGAACAAAGCGGCGGTGGCGATTGCAGCGGCTAAGGTTTTTTTGATCATTTTTTCACTCCATTTGTGGATGATGTACGTCAGACGTCCTGAATTTTGGCGTCACACGGAAAAATAAGTTCCACTTTGATGGGCAATTGCCATGACTGATGTTCTCGGCACCCGGCTCGCAAGGTTAGAATGCAGCAAATCAGGACGAGTCAATGACCCAAGAATCCCTCTCGGAAGCCGAATACGATGCGATCACCGATGCCGCCGCGCACTGGTGCATGCGTCTGCACGCCGTAGACTGCTCCGCCGAGGAGCGTCTGGCTTTCGAGCAATGGCGCGATGCGCATCCGCTGCATGCATTCGAATACGAAGCGATGCTGGAAATCTGGGACGTTGCCGAACATCTGCCGCGTCCGTCGCTGCCCCCAACGCTCAATGTGCCGAAGACCACTGCGCTGCCCGCCTGGCGGCGCTACGCAATTGCCGCGAGCGTCTGCGCCCTGGCCTTGCCACTGGCGGCGTACGGTGGCTGGAATCTGGGCTGGTTGCCCAACAGCTATCAGCATTTCGCAGCCACCGACAATGTCCGTCAGGTCACCTTGAAGGATGGCAGTCAGGTCGAGCTCAACCTCAATACTGAGTTGACCTTCAGCAATTACAAGGACGAACGCCGGGTCACCCTGAAAAAGGGTGAAGCGTTTTTCGAAGTCAGCCATGACCTCTCCCACCCGTTCGTGGTCAGGGCCGGCGAAGGCAAGATCCGCGTGACCGGCACCCGCTTCAATGTCTGGCTCTACGAAGATCAGGTGCGGGTCAACCTGATCGAAGGCTCGGTGCTGGTAACCAGCAACGCCGCCCTGCCCGGCGACGGTCTGCGCCTGGGGCCGGCCATGCAGGCGCAGTACCGGCATGGCGACTACACGCCACAGATCAGCCAGACCTACGCCAACGATAACGCCCTGGCCTGGCGCAGCGGCAAACTGGTACTCGACAACCTGGCACTCAACGAAGCCTTGCCGCTGATCAATCGCTACCTGAGCAAACCGCTGAAACTGGCCGACGCCAGTACCGGCGCAATCCGTGTCGGCGGCGTCTACAACATCAAAGAGCTCGGCGGCCTCGTCAACACCCTGCCCAAGGTGTTGCCGGTCTACCTTACGCGCAATACCGAGGGTGATCCGGTGATCAACTCGATGCCGCGGCAGCCACCAAAAACCTGAAAGTGGTTCCCGTCGGCCATGGCTGACACAGGGCACAAAAAAGCCGCTGTTCCCGTCAAGGAGCAGCGGCTTTTTCGTTCAGGACACCTTACTGCGCAGCTACTCCGGCAGTCTTGTCCGTCACCTCGCGAACCGTCTGCACCTGATACTGCGGATCGGCAGCGATCTGCTGCTCAGTGAACGGCAACACACTCCACTGTTTTTTCGAAAACGCCTCGGTCTGATCCCGGGAGTATTTCGACTCAGGGTCACTGGACAGCGAGAACGCCAGCAACCCTTGAGCGTGCGGGCCTTTGTCGTCGAAGGTCACCACTTGCAGGTAGCTGGTGCCGCTGACCACTTCGAGTTTGCCGTCTTCACGCGGCACGCTCTGGATCGCGTTGTAGATCCCCAGCGTTCCCGGCCCGCCGTGAATTGCGGTTTGTTGAGCGCCGCTGCTCGCCACCTGAATATCGCCCCAGCGGGTTTCAGGTTTGAGACCCATTTTCTGCGCAGTGGCAGCCGACGCCAGCAGCGCTTCACGCAGTGCCTTGCTCACCGCCGGTTGCTCGATCGCCAGACCGCGTGGCGTGTGCTGCGGGTCTTTTGGATCGAACGGCACACGCCAGACATCCGGCGACGCTTGCAGCGCCTGCATGATGTTCTGGAAGTGCACCAGACCAATGCCCGAATCCAGATTCGCCCGGCCATCCCAACCCTTGAGACTGGCGCAAACCAGCTTCAACGCGGCCGCGTCCGCACCCAGATCCGCAGCGCAGAACTTCAGCAGATCGGGCAGCACCTGAGTCGCCAGATAGACGTTGTCGTCCATCACCATCTGTTGCAGATCCTTCACCGCCAGCGGCCCTTTTTTGCCGAGTATGTTCAGACGTTCTAGCGCAAATCTTGATCGCAGGCCCAGCGGCTGGCCGTCCTGACTGATCAGCGGCGAGAACCCGGTCAGCGGTTGTGCCGGGTTCGCCAGCCACGCGGAATCGTTGGAATGCTGGACGAAGTCTTTGCGCAACAGTTGCGGCAGCTGGCTGGCGGCATAGATGCCCTTCTGCGCAGCTTGCGGATCGATATCCCAGGCGCAAGCGCTGTTGGAACCGTCGAGCACGATCATCTGCAAGCCGATGCGCGGGTCGCTGCACTTGGCCAGTTTGTCGGCGCTGACGTTCGGCACCACCGACAGGTTCATGTACAGCGTCTGCCCCTTGTCATCCACGGCCAGGGTGTTGACCCAGGGGATGCCCTGAATCTTGTGCACCGAATCCTGCAGAGCCTTGAGGCTCGACGCCTGGTTCATCGCGTACCACTGCGTCAGCACGCGATCATTGTCCAGGTTGGCGTCGCGCAGGCTGTAGGCGTACTGATGATCCCAGTCGAGTTTGCCCGGCCATTGCACGATCGGGCCGAACTGCGAGCTGTAGACATCGCGCGAGACCGGCACCACCTGACCGTCCGCCTGTTTGACCTGCACAGTGACCGTCTGCTTGTTCAACGGCAGCGACTTGCCGTCGAGCAGGTAGCGGGTCGGGTCTTTCGGGTCGAGTTGCAGACGATACAGGGTGAAATGTTTGGATGAATCCACGGTGTGGGTCCAGGCCAGATGCTGATTGAAACCGATGTTGATCATCGGCAACCCCGGCAAGGCTGCGCCCATGACGTCGAGTTTGCCCGGAATGGTCAGGTGCATCTGGTAAAAGCGCATGCCGCCAACCCATGGAAAATGCGGGTTGGCCAGCAGCATGCCGCGCCCGTTGAACGAGCGCTCGCTGCCGACCGCCACGGCGTTGCTGCCGCGATCCAGAGCGAAGCGCTGCAGGCGCGCGTCCGCCAATTGATAGGCCTGGGCATTGCTGCCGAGCTGGGCCGTGGCCTGCGGCGGTGTCGCGCCAGCCAGCGCCTCGGCGAACTGCCCGACACCGCCCTCGACCAGCAGGCGCCGAGTGAGTTTCACCAGATCTTCGGCGCTGATATCACGCACCCACTCACCCTGGCACTGTTGCGGCAGACCCTGCTGGCGGCGTTCGGCGAGATAACGGTTATAGCCCGCGGCATAACCTTCCACCAGGTCGCGCACCTGCGCCGGTTGCGCGTCCCAGAACGCCTTTACCGTCGCAGGCGTATTGAGCCAGGTGAAGAACAGGTCGCTGACGCGATTCTCGCGTTGTTCGACGGTGAACTGCTCCGGCCCGAAATAACGCGAGCGCTGGCCATTGACCGTGACGATCTCGTTGGCCAGCAGGCACAGGTTGTCCTGCGCGTAGGCGTAACCGATGCCGAAACCCAGTCCGCGTTCATTTTCCGCGCGGATGTGCGGCACACCAAAGGAGGTGCGGCGGATATCGGCACTGGCTTGTGCAGCGGGACTGAACGCATGGGCGGACAGACTGAGTCCGAGAAACGCACCGGCGAGGGCCAGTCCGGTTAACTGTCGGGAAATAATCACACTCGCTCCTGAACGACAAGACAAGGATCGGCGCTTGCGCCGGATCCACTCTGAAATTGATTCATGCGCCTGGGCGCAAGACGGCTGTTCAGGAAACGAATGCGAGAAAAAAAATTTAGCCCGATTGAGGAAGGTGAAATTCACTGATTACGGGAAAACAACGAATAACCGACAAAATTTCTACATATTTCCTTTCATGATTTGTCGTGCTGAAACGTCTTGTTTACTGAGAGCAGTCAAAACGTTTCCTGATCGGGCTCTGAAAAGGAGTAACCCCATGTACAACTCGCAACTACCAATGGACGGTAGCCAGGCGTCACAAGGAGCTTCCATGAGTTCCCGCGCGAGCAGCTTCGCCCCCAGCCCCGAGCGTCAGGGCAATGAGCGTATTCGTCTGTTGCTGAAAAGCTTCGGCCTGCGCACCAGTCTGATTCGTCTGAAAGTCATCGACGCCCTGCTGGTCGCCGCACAAAGCGATCGACGCCTGGGCGTGCGCGGCGTGCACAGTCAACTGCTGGACCTGGATATTCCGTTGTCCTTTCTCAGCGTGCGCGAAGTGTTGAAGCGTCTATGCGCCGAAGGTGTGGTCACTTTCAACCCGGACAAGAGTTACAGCCTGCATCCACAGGCTGCTGCCGTGCTCAATCACGATTGAAGCGTCCCGCGATCGCCGTCAGGGCTTGACCTTGCGGCGCATCACCCCGTTGATCACCACCACGACCACCGCCACACCCATGGCGATGTACTGGAACATCTTCTGACTGATCATTCCGGCATTTTGCAGCCAGGACAGGCCGAGCATGATCGCCAGCACCGACAGGGCGATCAGGATCGAGTATTTCAAACGTTGCTTCTGGGTCATTGCAGGTTCCTGAAACTTTCGAATGTATCCGGTTTGTATCCGGTTGCATGCCATGCACATACCATGTTGCGGGGATGGGCCTGGCTGAACGCGGTCTCATGTTACAGCCGATGAAGAGTTTTGGCTTCATGCCGGCGTAACCATGAGGATCTTCGAAATGTTCCGTCGAATCACCTGGCTGATTCCTGTCCTTGCCGTACTGACCCTGAGCGGCTGCATCATTTTCCCCCACGGCGGTTGGCATGATGGCCACCATCGTTATCAGGAAGGCCCCGGTTATTACCATCGATAGAACAGGATCGTTCGCCCGCCGGTGCGCCTGAAATACCGGTCGGGATACCTCACCAGCCTTTTCAATGCCAACCATGCCCGCCCGCCAGCGGGCATTTTTGTTGGCGCGCCTGTGCCTCGCAAATGCCTTTTCGATCAGCCTGCGGGGGTCAGTAAATACGCTGTAAGTATTTGAAATTTCATGTCGCAGCAAAGGATTGGCTGCCGCGACAACTCTGCCTCTAGTCTCTGCGAACTTTTCTCGCTTACTGAAACAGGGATGTTTATGCAGAGAACCTTGATCGTAATGGCGCCCGTGCAGGTTATCGGATTCTGCCTGGCCATTACCGCTTTTGAACTGCTCACCTATATGGCCAGCGACATGATCATGCCGGCCATGTTGACGGTGACCGGCGAGTTCAACGCCAATACCCGGCATGTAGCCAACGCCTTCAACCTGTATCTGATTGGCGGCGTATGCCTGCAATGGCTGATCGGCCCCCTTTCCGACCGTTACGGCCGGCGTCGCTTGCTGTTGCTCGGTTGTGCGCTGTTCGGCCTGGCGTGCAGCGCCGCAGTCATAACGCAGCGCATTGAAGCCTTTAATGCGTTGCGCCTGATCCAGGGCATGGGCCTGGGCTTTGTGGTCGCCGTCAGCTACCCGACCCTGCAGGAAGTGTTCTGCGAGGCCGATGCCGTGCGCCTCATGGCATTACTGGGCAACGTGGCGCTGCTGTCGCCGCTGCTCGGCCCTTTACTCGGCAGCCTGCTGCTGGAATGGCTGAGCTGGCGACAGATGTTTCTGGGGCTGGCGGCAACGAGTGTGGTTGTCTGGCTCGCTCTGTTTGCCTGGATGCCGGAAACGATCGACGTCGTGCGCCGTGACGGCCAGCGACAGGCTCCAGCGGCGTTTTCGCTCAGGCAGATCGGCCTGGGTTACCTCGCGCTGCTGCGCAACCGACGATTCATCGGCGCCAGTCTGACACTGGGCCTGATGAGCCTGCCGCTGATTGCCTGGATCGGACTGGCGCCGGTGCTGCTCATGCAACGCCTTGAGCTGTCTGCGCTGGAATATGGCCTGTGGCAAATCCCGGTGTTTGCGGCGGTGATCCTCGGTAATTTACTACTGGATCGATTGCTCGTCGGGCACACGCTCGCCCAGGTGATCGGTCTGGCCCTGTGGCCGTTTTGCCTCGGACTGCTAGGGCTGATCGCTGCTGCCCTGAGTTCGGCTGCGCTGCCATTGGCCGTTTGCGCACTGGCCGTGTATGCACTGGGGCTTGGTATGAGCAACGCCGCGCTGTACCGCCTCGCGCTGTTCTCCAGCGATGCGGGCAAGGGGCTGGTCTCGGCCATGATCGGCATGCTGTCGATTGCCGTGATGGGCAGCGGCGGCTCGCTCATCGCCATCATCGGCGGTGGCTCGAACCTGCAATCCTTTTCCCTGCTCGCCGGCCTCGGCGGCCTGCTGTGCCTGCCCCTGCTCTACCGCCTTCTGCGGCACCCGCCGCGTCCACCACACATCAATAAGGATATTCGATGACTCTGTTCCCCCACAGCGATGCGCTTTGCGCATTGCCGCAGCCCTATTGCCAGGAGGCCGTCCCCAAAGGGCTGTTCAATCTGGCCATGAGCGAAATCACCCGGTTTCACGCTCACCATACGCCCGGTTATGGCCACTGGTTGAACGCCCATGCAATCGCTGTCGATGACCTGGACGAGCTCGACGACTGGTCGCAATTGCCACCGATTTTCGCCAGTTTCTTCAAGCAACAGATGCTGCTCAGTCCGACGGGCGAAGACGCCCTGGAACTGACTTCCTCCGGCACCAGCGGGCAGAAGAGCCGCATGCGCTATGACGCGCGCAGCCTCGGCGCCGCGCAGTACATGGTCGAACGGATTTTCGCCCAATATGGCTGGATTGCCCCGCATGTCCCGTGCAACTACCTGTTGCTCGGCTATGAGCCGGAGCAGAAAAACACCTTGGGCACATCCTTCACCGATCAATTCCTGTGCGGTTTTGCTCCCGCCAATCGGGTGGTTTACGCCCTGCGTCGCAATGGTGACGGCCACCAATTTGATCTGTTCGGCGTGATCAGCGCCTTGCAGGCCTTTGCCGAAGAAGGTCTGCCGGTGCGCATCTTCGGCTTTCCCGCCTTTCTCTGGGAAACCCTGCAACGCATGCGCGCCACCGGCGTGGCAGACCTGCAACTGCCGGCTGGATCGCTGGCATTTTTCGGCGGCGGCTGGAAAACCCGCGCCGCCGAAGAAGTCCCCAGACAAGCTTTATATGCACGGATCCAGCAACAACTGGGCATCGCTACCCAAGACTGTCGCGACGGTTACGGCGCCGTCGAACACGCGGTGCCTTACGTCGAATGCGCCCACCATCACTTTCACGTACCGGTCTACGCGAAAGTGTACGTACGCTGCCCGGTGGATTTTTCGGTCTTGCCCTATGGCCAGCGCGGCCTGCTGAATCTGGTCTCGCCCTACATTTCCTCAAGCCCGGCCCATGCCGTGGTCATGAGCGATCTGGCCACGCTGCATCCCGGCACCCGTTGTGCCTGCGGTCTGGCCAGCGACTGGTTCCAGTTGCACGGCCGCGCCGGCACCACGGCCGCGAGGAGCTGTGCCATGGCCGCGTCCGAACTGCTGGGGAGGCACTGATATGTACTTGATCAACGGTCAGTTGCACACCGAGTGCAGCCTCGACAGCGCCTTGCACCAACTTCAGCGGGAGTTGCCACGAAGGCTGCAGATTCCACTGCAAACCAGCACACTGCTTGCCACTGCCAAGGCCTTCGCCGAACGTCTGCAACAAGAAGAAACGGAACTGCCACTGGCTCCCGGGCAGCGTGAGGCACTGATCGATTTCTGCCAGCCTGCCGCCCTGCAAGCCAAGCTGGATCGTGAACTGGGCTTGCGCCCGGAATCGCTGCGCCGTATCGACTATCGACAGTCACGCTTCGAGCGCTGGAGTCCGCTGGGCCTGGTGGTGCATATCACTCCGGCTAATGCGCCGCTGCTGGCGTTCTGTGCGGTGATCGAGAGTCTGCTGAGCGGCAACGTCAACTGGCTGCGTCCCAGCAGCAGTGACGCTGGCTTCACCGCGCGCCTGCTTCAGGCGTTGGTTGCATGTGATACAAGCGGACAACTCAATGGTTACGTGGCGGTGCTGCCGACCCGCACCGAACAAATCGGCCAGTTGTGCAGGCACGCCAACGGTGTCGCGGCGTGGGGGGGCGAAACCGCGCTGCAAGCCATCCGCCAGCAGATCCCGCCAGGCTGTCGCTGGATCGACTGGGGGCACCGCATCAGCTTCGCCTACCTGACCCCGGACGCCGCATCGCTCGCCGTCCTCGATGCGATTGTCGATGAAGTCTGCCGCCTCGATCAGCAAGCCTGCTCCAGCCCGCAGTGGTTGCTGGTGGACAGCGACGACGCGAGCGTACTGAACGATATCGGGGAGCAACTGGCCGCCGCGTTCGAACGCCGTGCCGGACAATGGCCGGCCCTTGCACCGACGCTTGAAGAGGCTTCGCAAATCACCACCTGCACGGCAATGGCCCGGCTGGCCCAGAGTTTTGCCGGGCAGACCGGCCGGGTCTGGAGTGCGTCGGGCTGGCGGGTGATCTGGAGCCATGATCGCCAGCTCGAACCTTCTGCGCTGTTTCGCAGCCTGTTGCTCAAACCCCTGCCCCGCGAGCGGCTCAGCGCCACGTTGCTGCCCTGGCGCAACGTGCTGCAGAGCTGCGCCTTGCTGTGCCCCGAGGCGCAGATCGCCGAACTGGCGCAAACGCTGATTGCCGCCGGTGTGACGCGCATTACCCCGATCGAGACTATTCACGATGGCTACGCCGGCGAACCCCACGACGGTGTTTATGCGCTGCAGCGCCTGAGTCGACGCGTATCGGTCAGTCTGCCGGCGAACATACTGACCAGCCACTCCACGCTTGATCAGCTGCCTGCCCCACCACTACTGACCGGACTGGCGATCATGGACAAGGGACAATTCGTCCGCCAGCCGCCGGATTCAGCGGCGCAGCTGTTCTTTCGCTCCGGCGGCAGCAGTGGCGCACCCGTGCTTTCCGGCTTCAGTTACCACGACTTCCAGCGCCAGATGCAGGCGGCCGCCGATGGTTTGCTGGCGGCCGGTCTGGACCCGGCCCAGGACAGGGTCATGAACCTGTTTTTCAGCGGCGGACTGTACGGCGGCTTTTCCAGTTTTGCCAAAGTGCTGGAACAACTGCAGGCCCGACACTGGCCGATGGGCGCCCCTGCGGACGACGATTACCGTGAGATCGCGCAGATGATCGAGGCTCAACGGATCACCGTGCTGATCGGCATGCCCGGCACCCTGCACCGGTTGTTTATCAACGAACAACAAATACTCCGGCGCTACGGTGGCGTCGCCAAGGTCTTTCTCGGTGGCGAACACCTGAGTGAGCAAACCCGCGAGCTCTTGCAAAGTTGCGGCGTCAGCCTGATCCGCTCGGCGATTTACGGCAGCGTTGATGCCGGTCCCCTGGGCCATGCCTGCCGGGCCACGGCAGATGGCGTTTTCCATCTGATGAGCGACATCCAGCACCTGGAAATTGTCGATTTCGAGCATGACGTGCCGGTCGGTGACGGCGAATCCGGTCGTCTGCTGGTGACCTCCCGCGAGCGTCAGGGTCAGTCCGTGCAGCGCTATGACATTGGCGACAGCGGACGCTGGTTACCCGGCCTGTGTGCCTGCGGTCTGACTTCGCCGCGCTTCGAACTGCTGCAACGCCACGGCAACCTGCTGCGCATCGGCACCGATTTTATTTCGCTGGCGATCCTGGAGCAGCACCTTCAGGTGCCGTTTCAACTGGTCCTCGACCACGGCCCTGACGGCCTGGAACGCATGCGCCTGCACTGCCCTCTGGAGCCGGCCGAGGCCCACCGCCGACTGCAGAATTATTCGACGCTGATCACGCTGGTGCAGACCGGTTTGCTCACGCTGGACGTCGAGCAATGTGCCGTCGAGCAGTTCGCCCGAAACCGGCACAGCGGCAAGACGCCCCTACTGATTGATACGCGCCGCTGACAGCAGAAACCTGCACGCGGCCCATCGCCACTTCATACAAGAAGAAATCATGAACACGCTCATTGAATTGAACAACTTGCTCGGTTTTACCCGCCAACATTCGGCCTATTGCCGCGAACACTTCAGAGATGTCGCGGCCCCCATCAGCGCCTTGACCGAACTGCCCCTGATCGACCCGGAACAATACTGGCGTGACAGTCAGCATCCGCACCATTGGCCAGTGTTGTCAGGCCCGCTGGAAGACGCGATGGTCTTCAAGACCGGGGGCACCACCGGCTCAGGAAAACTCTCGCTGTTCACCCGCGCAGAATGGCAAACCCTGGTGCGCGATTTCGGCAGCCACCTCACGGCGCAACTGAACCCCGGCGACCGGGTCGCCAATCTGTTCTTCGTCGGCGACCTGTATGCCAGCTTCATTTTTCTTCACGACGCGCTGGCCCATGTCCAGACTCCCGTCAGCGAATTTCCCTTCACCGGGGCCGTCGACAGCGCCGTACTGGCCGAGTCGATCGTTGCGTACCGGATCAATGTGTTGGCCGGTCTGCCGGCGCAAATGCTCAAATTCGCCGCCTGGCTGGAGCGCCAGTCACGGATCCTGGAGGGCGTCGAAACCCTGCTCTACGGCGGCGAGAGCCTGTTCGCCGCCCAGCTGCAAACGCTCCAGCGGGTGTTCCCGAACGCACGCATTGCCTCCATCGGCTACGCCAGTGTCGATGCCGGACTGATCGGCGTCAGCACCCGCGATTGCGCCCTGGGCGAACACCGGATGCTGGAGCGGCACAGCGTGCTGGAGATCATCAATGAGGTGAGCGGTGCCGTCATCGAAGAGTGCAACCGTAACGGCAGGCTGGTCCTGACCAATCTCACCCGGCGCCTGATGCCGGTGATCCGCTATCCGGTCGGCGACCTCGCCTGCTGGCGTGAACCGGCGGGGACGCCGATGCGCAAGTTCGCCCTGATGGGCCGCAGCATGAACAGCCAGCGCGTGCGGGTGAGCGTGTTGAGTCTGGATACCGGTGACATCGGCGAGCTGGTGCGCAAGATCGCCGCCAGCGATGACTGGCAACTGCTCATCGAACAGCGAGCAAGCAAAGATCTGCTGAGCCTCAAGTGGGTACCCTGCACGCAAACGGCTGGCATCAGCCAGGCAAGCTCAACCCTGCGCAGTGCGCTGATCGACCAATACCCGCTGATCGAGAAACTGCAGTCCGATCAATTGCTGGAGCTGAACGTGACCGCCTGTGCGAACGATGAACTGACCTGTCATCCACGCTCCGGCAAACATCAGCGGGTCGTGGATCGACGGGTTTATGACCATCCGCAGCAGGGGCAAGCGTGATGGACACGACAATCATCCGCCGCTATCGCGTCGCCGATGCGCCGGCAGTCAGCCGCCTGTTCGAAGAAATCTACGGCGTTCATTATCCTCAACCCCACGTGTATCTGCCCTGGATGATCAGCCAGAACCACAGCGTCGGTCGCTGGCACTCGCTGGTGGCGGTGGTAAACGAGCATATCTGCGGGCACGCCACTTTGTTTCGCCAATCTGGCCGAACCGCACTGGCGGAGCTGGCACTGACCGTGGTGCACCCGGACACTCGCGGGCAAAACATCGCCACCCAGTTGGGTCAGCAACTGCTGATTCATGCCCAGGCGCTGGATTGCCGAGGCGTGACGATCAAACAGGTCACGCATCACCCGTATACGCAGCGCATGGCCGCCGGCCTGGGGTTTCACAGCTGTGGTCTGTTGCCCGATTACGCGCCTTCGCCGTTCGGTGGAACCGGGCGGGAGACGATTGTGGTGGGTCACTGCAGCATCGACGGTTATCGGCGCCCACTGCCGGCGCTGGCCTGGCCGCAGGATTGCCGCGAGCTGATGTCGCGTCTGGAGGCGGTGTTTGGTACCACCGACCATACCGTGCCATGGAAAGGCCCGAAGATCCGCTTCGATCACGTATCCGGGCGCTACGACCTGCTGCTCAAGGCCCTCGATGACAACCTGCTCGAGCAATTGGGACAACTGCCGGCGCACTGGCTGATTTCGATCAGACTCAGACTCGCCCAAGGGTTTTCCAGCGCGCTGCGCAAACTGGCCGATGCCGGTTTCGCTTTCACCGGGATTGTCCCCGATGACCACAGCGACGGCTGGCTCGCCCTGTTTCATCGTGGCTACCAGGCCTCCACGCTGAGCCTGCACTGTCCACATATGCAGAATCTGCAGGATCAGGCGCAGCAGGCCGGCGAAAGGTATCAGGACTAAAAACGAAAACGGCCCACCCAATCAATGGGTGGGCCGTGGGTGACCGGCTCAGGCCTTGGACTTGACGCCTTGATCCACCGGTTTCGCCGCGTTGCCTTCACCGTAGGTTTTCAGGTTCTGCAGCACATAGATCGCCTTTTTGTATTCAGGGATCAGGTTCTTGCCGTAGGCATTGCCATTGAGGCCATTGTTCTGAATGGCGTCGAGCTGGGTGGCGAAATACTCCAGCGCATTGAATTTTGCATCAGGGTCTTTGGTCACGCCGAAACGGTCGAACTTGTCGCCAGCATTGAGCAATGTAAAGGAGGTGATGTCGGAAATCAGCCCGCGCTCACGCAGGAAAACACTCAGATTGCTCAGTTGCTTGACCGAGACATTCGCCGGATCGAACCCCTTGATATTTTTGCGCAGGCCCTGCTTGTCCATTTCGGCAGTGTTCAGCGCGGTCGGATTGGTGCCGACCTTGGCGAGCATCTGCTGCACCTTGAGGCTCTGCTTGACCTCTTTCTTTGCGCCTGTATTGCGAACCAGCACCCCTGCCTTGCTCTCCCAGCCGCCGACAATGCCGATCGTCATGAGAAGACTCCCTGTGAAATAACCATGAAATGTCCTTGCTGGACTACTTGAATGCCGGGGAGTATCTACCGGCGAACTGGTGGCACCAACCCTTTTAGTGCAGCCGCTTACAATTTTTGTACATTCTCGATACAAATTGCCAGAAGCTCACGGTGTCGCGGTTTCATGGCAGTTTGATGATTGCTCGCGAAGCTTTTTTTGCGCTGGCTGACAAGAGGGTCGATCCATTTGTATCGGAGTCGACACGCCCCTTCCGTCAGCCCGACACTTTCTTGCACCAAAGTACTTAAAGCTTCCCCGTTCGCCGACGATACGCTGGTGTGACCCCGCCATTTTTCCCTCGACCCCACAATAAGAATCGCAGCTCAAGGACCGGTATCCATGCCCGCATTCCGCACCATTCAGGCTCGCTACACGTTATTTCTGGTTCTGTTCATCCTGCTGCTGTCGGTGCTGACCGTGGTCGGTATCAGCCAATTGGTTGCCCCCAAGCTGCGGCATACCGAAGAACAGGTGGTGCTCAACCGGATTGCCGAAGTCGCCGAACAGATTCAGGGCGAACTGAACAAAGTCCAGGCGCAGCAGCGCAGCATCACCCAGACCATTCCCCTGCTCGACAGCGCGGCCATCGACACAGTGTTGCCGGGCCTGGTGGATCAGTACGGCGAACTGAAAGTCTTCGGTGGCGGGATCTGGCCACTGCCGGGTCAGCGTGAGGCCGGGCGCAACAAGTTCAGCACGTTCTGGCACCGCGACGCCTCGGGCAAACTGGCGGTGAATACCTTCTGGAACAGCGACGCGGCGCCCAACTACTACGACCAGAGCTGGTACAAGGGCGGCATGCAGACTCCGCGCGGCCAATGTGCCTGGGCTGCGGCCTATAAAGATGACGCGAGTGCCGAGCCGCGCACCAACTGCGCCATGGCGATCCAGAAAAACGGTGCGGCGTGGGGCGTGTCGACCATCGACGTGACGCTGGGCTTCTTCAACGATCTGGTGGCGCGCAAGGAAAAAGACCTCAACGCCGAAATGCTGATCGTCGAGGCCGACGGCAAGATCATCAGCAACAGCTCGCGCATCAGCGGCCCGATCGTGCTGAAGAACATCAGCGAACTGGCCGCCGGTTCGACCTTCGCCAGTCAGGTCAAGGCCGGCCTGCAAAACCGCGATCAGGCGCAACGCGTCGAGTTCGACAACAACGGCGAAGCCAGCACCTTCTTCATGCGCCCGATCGAAGGCACGCCGTGGTTCCTCGCCACCGCCCTGCCAACGAAAATGCTCACCGCCCAGCGTGACGACGTGCTCAGCAGCCTAAGCCTGTTGCAGATTCCGCTGGTGATCCTGCTGGTGTTGTTGCAGGTGTATGCGATCCGCCAACTGGTATCGCGGATGAAAGCGCTGAAGGCCAACATCGACTTGCTGTCCAGCGGCGATGCCGACCTGACCCGGCGCATCACCATCCGTGCCGAAGACGAACTGGGCGCCATCGGCCACTCGGTCAACACCTTTATTGCCTACCTGCAGAACATGATCGGTGAAGTCACCCAGGCCACCGGCGCCATGGCTTCGAGCCTGGACGACCTGCAGCGTACGTCGGCCAACACCAGCCAGATTCTGCTGCGCCATGCATCGGAAACCGATCAGACCGTTACCGCCATCACCGAAATGAGCTCGACGGCCGAAAGCGTCGCGCAGAATGCCGCTGAAACCGCTGCGTTCACCCAGCGCGCCAACGAAAACGCCGATCGCTCACGGGTGGTGGTCGGTGAAGCGACCAACAGCGTGGTGGCCTTGATCGACGAAGTGGCCAGCGCCACCCAGAAAGTCGAGAGCATGCAGCAGGACGCGCAGCGCATCACCGAGATTCTCGGAGTGATCGGCGCAATCGCCGGACAGACCAACCTGCTGGCGCTCAACGCCGCCATCGAAGCCGCCCGGGCCGGTGAACAGGGTCGCGGCTTTGCCGTGGTCGCCGACGAAGTCCGCGCCCTCGCCGCTCGCACCCAGGCCAGCACCTCGGAAATCAACGAGATGTTGACCCGCCTGACCCAAGGCGTGAGCTCGTCGGTCAGCGCCATGGAAAACACTCAGGCCAGCTGCCAGTCCGCCGCCGACGCCACGGCGCGGGTCAACTCCGGTCTGGATGAAATGGCCGGCTCGGTCAGCCACATCAACAGCCTCAGCACCCAGATCGCTACCGCTGCCGAACAGCAGAGTGCGGTCACCGAAGAGATCAACCGCAGCATGGTGCAGATCCGGCACATGGTCGAAGAACTGGTGCACAGCGGCCAGGCCAGCGAACTCAACACCCGCCAGTTGCTGGAAGCCAACAACCGGGTGAGCGCGATCATGGGGCGGTTCAAGGTTCGTTGAGCCTGACAGATTTGTAATCTCCCGCTCAGCAGGCTGTCAGGCTTGATCCAGGATCATCCTGCCAGCCTGCCTTGTATCAACTTGAAACACTCCGTTGATGCCCGGCAGGATAATCCGGTCAAAATACTTTCCTTTTTGACCGTCATCCTTGTCGAGAGCCCACCATGCGAACCTCCCTGCGACTGGCCGCCCTCAGCGCCCTGCTCCTGTCCTCCCTGGCCCAGGCCGCCGAGCTGATCCCGATCGAAGTGCACCGCGACGCCAATTGCGGCTGCTGCAAGAAATGGATCAGACACCTCGAAGCCAATGGCTTCAAAGTCGAAGACCATGTCGAAAGCGACATGAGCAGCTTCAAGCAGCAACACGGCGTGCCACCGCGCCTGGGCTCGTGCCATACCGCGCTGATCAACGGCAAGTTCGTCGAAGGCCACGTGCCGGCGGAACAAGTGCTGGCCCTGAGCAAGCGCGACGATCTGCTGGGTATCGCCGCACCGGGCATGCCCATGGGGTCACCGGGCATGGAAATGGACGGCATGAGCGATGCCTATCAAGTGATCGGCCTGAAAAAGGACGGCACGGATGTGGTGGTGGCGGACTACCCGGCGCATTGATGGCTGCCGGTTACGTCGGGCTGTTCGCGGCGGCGTTCGGCGCTGCGACGCTGTTGCCGCTGCAATCCGAAGCGCTGCTGGTCGGGCTGATTGCCAGCGACCGTTACTGGCTCTGGGGCCTGCTGGGCGTGGCGACGCTGGGCAATGTCCTCGGTTCGCTGGTCAACTGGTGGCTGGGGCGCGGCCTCGAACGCTTTCAGGATCGACGCTGGTTCCCCGTCAGCCCGAACCACATGGCCACCGCGCGCAAACACTACGAGCGCTATGGTCACTGGTCGCTGCTACTGAGTTGGCTGCCGGTGATCGGTGATCCGCTGACCCTGATCGCCGGCGTCATGCGCGAGCCGCTCGGGCGCTTTCTGCTGATCGTCACGCTGGCCAAAGCGGCGCGTTACGCCGTGGTGGCGATGCTGACCCTGGGCTGGCTCGGTTGAACATTCCGGCCATGGCGTTGCCTGTGGTTAACGTCGCCCTAATCCGGGCGTTCCAGCATCGGCCGATTTCCATGGAGTTTGCCCTTATGTCCGTCACGCTATCCCGCTGGCTGCCTGGCCTGGTCCTGACTGCTGCGCTGCCGCTGTTCGCCCACGCTGCAGCGCCCACTGAAACTGCACCCGCCGATGGCCAGACCTATGGCCCGGAGCTGCAAGGTTTCCAATACCCCTACACCCTCAAGCACTTTGCCTTTCAGTCCCAGGGTAAATCCCTGCAAATGGGCTACATGGACGTCGCCGCCCACGGCAAGGCCAACGGGCGCACCGTGGTGCTGATGCACGGCAAGAATTTTTGCGCCGCCACCTGGGACAGTTCGATCAAGGCCTTGAGCGAGGCCGGTTACCGGGTCGTCGCGCCGGATCAGATCGGCTTCTGCACCTCCAGCAAACCCGATCACTACCAGTACAGCTTCCAGCAACTGGCGACCAACACCCAACAGCTGCTCAAGGCCCTCGGCATTCAGAAAGCCACCCTGCTCGGCCATTCCACCGGCGGCATGCTCGCCACTCGCTACGCGCTGCTGTTCCCGGATCAGGTCGAACAACTGGCGCTGGTCAACCCGATCGGCCTGGAAGACTGGAAAGCCCTCGGCGTGCCGTACCGCACCGTTGATCAGTGGTATCAACGCGAACTCAAAGTCACCGCCCTAGGCATTCGCGACTACGAGCGCAACACCTATTACGACGGCCGTTGGAAACCCGAATTCGACCGCTGGGTCGACATGCTCGCCGGCCTGAGCAACGGCCCGGGCAAAACCCAGGTGGCGTGGAACTCGGCACTGATCTACGACATGATCTTCACCCAGCCGGTGTACTACGAGTTCAAGGACCTGAAGATGCCGACCCTGCTGTTGATCGGCACGTCCGACACCACGGCCATCGGCAAGGACCTCGCGTCCCCCGAGGTCAAGGCGAAAATCGGCCATTATGAGGTGCTCGGCAAGCAGGTCGCCAAGCTGATTCCACAATCGACACTGGTGGAATTCCCCGGCCTCGGCCACGCGCCGCAGATGGAACAACCGGCGAAATTTCACCGGGCCCTGCTCGGCTGGCTGAACAACACCAATCCCGTTCGTTGATGAGGTAAGGCTGATGGCGGTGCAGATTGCAGTGATCGATGACTGGCAGGACGTGGCGCGGGACGTGGTTGACTGGTCGGTGCTCGACAGCATCGGCGAAGTGACGTTTGTGCATGACTACCCGGCGGACAACGCCACACTGGCCGCACGTCTGGGCCAGTACCAGGTGATCTGCGTGATGCGCGAGCGCACGCGTTTCGATCAGGACCTGCTGCAGCGCCTGCCCAATCTCAAGCTGCTGGTCACCGGTGGCATGCGTAACGCGGCGCTGGACATGCCGGCGGCCGCCGGGCTCGGGATCAAGGTCTGCGGCACCGACAGCTACAAACACGCGGCGCCGGAACTGACCTGGGCGCTGATCATGGCCGCTACGCGCAATCTGCTGAATGAAGCCAACTCCCTGCGCGCCGGTGGCTGGCAGCAAGGGCTGGGCGGCGACTTGCATGGCAAGACCCTGGGCATTCTCGGTCTGGGCAGCATCGGCCAGAAGGTCGCGCAATTCGGCCAGGTGTTCGGCATGCGCGTGATTGCCTGGAGCGAGAATCTCACCGCTGAACGCGCTGAAGCAGCCGGCGTGACCTGGGTCAGCAAGCAGCAATTGTTCGAACAGGCTGACGTGCTGTCGGTGCATCTGGTGCTCAGCGAGCGCAGCCGCGGGCTGGTCGACGCACAGGCGCTGGACTGGATGAAACCCACCGCGCTGCTGGTCAACACCGCCCGTGGGCCGATCGTCGATGAAGCGGCGCTGATCAAGGCGTTGCAGAAACAGAAGATCGCCGGCGCGGCGCTGGATGTATTCGATCAGGAGCCGCTGCCTGAACTGCACCCGTTTCGCACATTGGACAATGTGCTGGCCACGCCACATGTGGGGTATGTCAGCCGGCAGAACTATGCGCAGTTCTTTGCGCAGATGATCGAGGATATTCAGGGGTGGGCCGCCGGGCATCCGCTGCGCCTGTTGAATTGATCGCAACATTTCGATTGCGGTGAATTGACTGACGCCTTCGCGAGCAAGCCCGCTCCCACATTGGAAATGCGTCGTACACAAATCAACTGTGGGAGCGGGCTTGCTCGCGAAGGGGCCTTAATAGACAACACATCAACAAATTGACCGCACCACAACAGTGCACCCTGCCATTCCACCAGCACAAAATCGTGACCAACCAGTCACCGTTTTAGCCCTCTCCCTCAAAAAAACCTGCCCTTCGTCGGTGCGTTCCTGCCTGCACACCACGGATTTCGCTGCCTGCCAACCGATTGTCGAACAATTTATCCGTTTGCTCTCGCCCGCTCTAGGATCTGGCCTAGACTGACTTTCGCGGATTAAAACCGGCCAGTCACAAACCCGAAAAATTGTCGAAACTTTTGCAGATGGCGGCGGGTCATCTGAAAGGCAGGGTCAACGCGACTGGTGCAATCCTTGCAACGGCCCCTTCACCCATTCTGCTTGCACGTGTTGGGTAGCGTTTGCTCACCGATGCGTGGCGCGTTTGCGCCCGGCCACAGGATTTGGCCATAGCTTGTTCGATACAAGAATCAGATCAACGACACGGGAGATTCATATGATCAGTGCGGCATTGGATATTCAGGGAGAGCGTGCTCAGCAGGCGGTTGGTGAATCGAGCACGGTGAGTCTTCCCGGCAGCCGGTCGATCAACGTCCCGGGCACCAAAACGCTGACGCCGGTCGCCAGCCAGAATCCCAACAAGAAGAAAGTGTTGTTCGTGACCTCGGAAATCGCCGACCTGGTGAAGACCGGTGGTCTGGGGGACGTCTCCGCCGCCCTGCCCCGCGCCATGGCGCACCTGCACGATGTGCGCGTGTTGATCCCCGGTTACCCGCAGGTGATGCACAGCGAGAACCCGATCCACATCATCGGTGAGCTCGGCGGGCATGCCGCATTGCCTCCGTGCAAGATCGGGCGTATGGACATGCCGGACGGGCTGGTGATCTACGTGCTGATCTGCCCCGAGTTGTATGAGCGTGAAGGCTCGCCGTACGGTGCCAACAACGGCCGCGACTGGCCGGACAACCATATTCGTTTCGCCCGCCTGGGCCTGGCCGCTGCCGACATCGCCGCCAACCTCGCACAAATTCACTGGTGCCCGGATCTGGTGCACGCCCATGACTGGCCCGCTGGCCTGGCCCCTGCCTATATGCACTGGCGCGGGCAGCGCACGCCCACTCTGTTCACCATTCACAACCTCGCCTATCAAGGCGTGACCAGTCTCGGCTCGTGCCCGGAGCTGGGTATTCCGACCCACGCCCTGCAACAGGAAGGCATGGAGTTCTACGGCAAGATGTCGTTCCTCAAGGCCGGCATGGCCTATTCGAGCCACATCACCACCGTCAGCGCCACCTACGCGCAGGAAATCACCACCCCGGATTTCGGCTGCGGTCTCGACGGTTTTCTCGCCGCCAAGACCCAGCAAGGCTTGCTCAGCGGCATCCCCAACGGCATCGACGAGAGCTGGGACGCGGCCACTGATCCGCACCTGTTCGCGCCGTTCGCCATCGGCGACTGGGAAGGCAAAGCGATCAATGCCGCCCATGTGCGTGAACTGTTTGGCTTGAACGATTCCAGCGGCCCGCTGTTCGCCGTGGTTTCGCGTCTGGTTTATCAGAAAGGCCTGGACCTGACTGAAGCAGTGTCCGAATACATCGTGCAGAACGGCGGCCAGATCGCAATCATCGGCCGTGGCGAGCCGGAAGAAGAACAGGCCATGCGTGAACTGGCGCTGCGCTTCCCCGGGCAGATCGGCGTACGCATCGGCTTCAATGAAACCGACGCCCGGCGCATGTTCGCCGGCAGCGATTTCCTGCTGATGCCGTCGCGTTATGAACCCTGCGGCCTGAGCCAGATGTACGCCCAGCGCTTCGGCTCTTTGCCCGTGGCGCGCAATACCGGCGGCCTGGCCGACACCATCGAAAACGGTGTCACCGGTTTCCTCTTCGACGAATCCACTGTCGAGAGCTACCGCGAAGCCCTGAGCCGCGCGTTCAAGGTCTTTGCCTTTCCCGAACTGCTCAATGCCATGCGTTGCCGAGCGATGGCCGCGCCGTTCAACTGGTGCAAAGCGGTCGAACCCTACGCCGAACTCTACGAACAACTGGTCGCCAAGGCGCTGGGTAAAGCCGGCCACAAATAACTCAGGGAGCTTTTCACAATGCCGTTACGGACCCAAGAAAACTGGCCCCACGGCGCGATCATGCAGGACGCCGAACACACTCAGTTTGCGCTGTGGGCACCGGATGCGTTTTACGTCAGTGTCGAACTTGAAGACGGTCAATCCTTGCCGATGTTACCGCAGGCCGATGGCTGGTTCGTGATCAAGACCCGGTGCCCGGCGGGCACCCGCTACCGCTTCAACATCGATGGTGAACTGGAGGTGCCCGACCCGGCCTCCCGCGCCCAGGACGGCGACCTTGACCGGCACAGTGTGGTGGTCGATCCGCTGGCCTATGACTGGCGCCACACCACCTGGCATGGCCGGCCGTGGAGCGAAGCGGTGATCTACGAGCTGCATGTCGGCGCGCTCGGCGGCTTTGCCGAAGTCGAGCAGCATCTGGCGCGTCTGGTCGAGCTGGGCATCACTGCCATCGAACTGATGCCCCTGGCGCAGTTTCCCGGCACACGCAACTGGGGTTATGACGGCGTGCTGCCTTTCGCACCGCAAGCCTCCTATGGCACTCCGGAACAACTCAAACACCTGATCGACAGCGCCCACGGCCATGGGCTGGCGGTGATTCTCGACGTGGTCTACAACCACTTCGGCCCCGACGGCAATTACCTCGGGCGCTACGCCAAAGGCTTTTTCCGCGAAGACAAGCACACGCCATGGGGCGCGGCGATCGATTTCCGCCGCCGTGAGGTGCGGGACTTCTTCATTGAAAACGCACTGATGTGGGTGCTCGAATACCGCTTCGACGGGCTGCGCCTGGACGCGGTGCACGCCATCGAAAGCCCGGATTTCCTGCCCGAACTGGCGCAGCGTATTCGTCAGCAGATCGATCCAAGCCGCCACGTCTGGCTGACCGTCGAAAACGAGCTCAACCAGTCGAGCTTGCTTGAAGAGGATTACGACGCGCAGTGGAACGACGACGGCCACAACGCCCTGCACGTGCTGCTGACCGGCGAAACCGACGCCTATTACGCTGACTATGCGCTGCAACCCACCGAGCAACTGGTGCGGTGTTTGAGTCAGGGCTTCGTTTTTCAAGGCCACATCACCCGCCACGGCGAACCGCGCGGCGAGCCCAGCGAACACCTGCCCTCCACCGCTTTCATCCTGTTCCTGCAGAACCACGACCAGATCGGCAACCGCGCCTTCGGCGAACGCTTGCATCAACTGGCCAATCCGCGCGCGGTGCAGGCCGCCACCGTGCTGTTATTGCTGTCGCCGATGATTCCGCTGATGTTCATGGGCGATGAGTACGCGGCCGAGCAGCCGTTTCTGTTTTTCACCAGCCACCACGGTGAACTGGCGGATCTGGTGCGCGAAGGTCGGCGCAATGAATTCGCCGGGTTCAGCGCCTTCGCCGATCCGCACAAACGCGAAAAAATTCCCGATCCGAATGCCGAGCAGACCTTCCACGCCTCGCAGCCTCGCCTGGTCGGCAGCGGCAGCGCAAAACAGCAGGAAACCCTCGCGCTGTACCGGCAACTGCTGCAATTGCGCCACCGCTACATCATTCCCCATCTGTCCGGCACCCAGGCGCTTGGGGCGCACATGCTCGGCTTCGGTGCGGTAAGTGCACGCTGGCGTCTGGGTGATGGCAGCGAGCTGCGAATTGACCTGAACCTCAGCGATACGCCAGTGGTCAACCCTGCACAGACCGACGCCGTGTGGCTGTTTCAGCAGCCGCCCGCCGTTGCCCTGTCGGAACCGGGCGTACTGCCCGCGTATTGCGCGCTTGTCAGCCTCACGGCCGCAACCCCCTTGCAACCTCTGGATGGAGAGCGCCTATGAGCGATGCGCAACTGGAAATACTCGCAAGCCGCGCCGGCCTCGCCGTCGACTGGATCGACGCCAACGGCCGCCCGCAGAAAGTCGCCCCGGCGGTGCTGCGCAATGTTCTCACCGGTCTGGGTCATCCGGCCAATACCGCACAGGAAATCGACGCCAGCCTGCTGCAACTGCAACAGGTTCAACAGGATCGCCACCTGCCGCCGCTGTTGACCGCAGATGTCGGAATCAGCGTTGATCTGGCCCGCTATTTCGAGCCTGAAACGCCTTGCGAAATCCACCTTGAAGACGGTTCACGGCTTAACCTCAAACTCGACGCCGAAGCGAAACTGCCCGGTTTGATCCCGGTCGGTTATCAGCAGGTGCACATCGCCGACCAATATTTCACCCTGGCCGTGGCCCCCGAGCGCTGCTTCAGCGTCGGCGATGCGGTAGACAACCCGATCCCTCGCGTCTGGGGGTTGAGCGCGCAGTTGTACAGTCTGCGCCGCCCCGGCGACTGCGGCTTCGGCGACACCCAGGCGCTGGAAGAACTGGCGCGGGTGGCCGGCGAGCGCGGTGCCGATGCGCTGGCAATCAGTCCGCTGCATGCGATGTTCAGCGCCGACACCGGGCGCTACAGTCCTTATTCGCCGTCCAGTCGCCTGTTTCTCAACGCCTTGTATGCCGCACCGGGCGCCATCCTTGGCGAACGCGCACTGCGCGATGCGATCGACGCCAGCGGTCTGGCCGAGCAATTCCGGCAACTGGAAGACTTGAAGCTGATCGACTGGCCCACCGCCGCCGACGCCAAACAGAAATTGCTGCAAGCCTTGTACGACGGCTTCGTTGCGGGCGAGCATCCGTTGCATCCGGACTTCGCCAGTTTCCGCCATGCCGGTGGCGAAGCCCTGGAAAACCACTGCCGTTTCGAAGCCATTCAGGAAATGCGCGCCGCCCGTGGCGAAAGCCTCGACTGGCGCGAATGGCCGGCACACTGGCATGAGCCGCGCGGCGCCGCCCTCGAAGCCTTTGCCGAGGAATACGCCGAACGCATCAGTTACTTCGCCTTTTGCCAGTGGTTGATCCACCGCTGCCTGGAGCGCGCGCAAACGGCTGCGCGCAGCGCCGGCATGGGCATCGGCCTGATCGCTGACCTTGCGGTCGGTGCCGACGGCGCCGGCAGCCAGGCCTGGAGCTTTCAGGACGAACTGCTCGCCTCGCTCACCGTTGGCGCGCCGCCAGACATTCTCAATCGCTCCGGTCAGGGCTGGGGGATTTCCGCGTTTTCCCCCGAAGGTCTGATCCGCAACGGCTTTCGTGCGTTCATCGACATGCTGCGCGCCAACTTCGCCCACGCTGGCGGGCTGCGCATCGACCATGTCATGGGCCTGCAACGCCTGTGGGTGATCCCAAACGGCGCGGCCCCGGCCGATGGCGCTTATCTGTATTACCCGTTTGACGATCTGCTGCGCTTGCTGACCCTGGAGTCCCATCGGCATCAGGCGATCGTCCTCGGTGAAGACCTCGGCACCGTGCCCGACGGTCTGCGGGAAAAACTCAGTGCGCGGGCGATTCTTGGCATGCGCGTGCTGCTGTTCGAACAGGACAACACGTATTTCAAACCGATCCTCGACTGGCCGGACAACGCGCTGGCGACCACCAGCACCCACGATCTGCCGACGCTCAACGGTTGGTGGCATGGCCGCGATATCGACTGGAACGCGCGTCTGGAATTTGTCGACCCCAACGGTGAAATCGAATGGCGTCGCCATCGCCAGCGCGAGCGCGAAGGCCTGCGCGGGGCCTTGAGCCAAGACCCGCAAAACTTCCGCGAAGAATCCCACGAAGCCGATCAAGTGGTCGATGCCAGCGTGCGTTTCCTCGGTCATACCCGCGCACCGCTGGTGTTGCTGCCGCTGGAAGATGCGCTGGGCATCGACGAGCAGGCCAACCTGCCGGGCACCATCGACAGCCACCCGAACTGGTCGCGACGCCTGCCCGGCAACAGCGAAGCCTTGCTTGATGGCGCCGATGCCGCGCGCCGTCTGGAACTGCTGGCCTGTGCCCGCCTGCAAGCTGCCGAGCGTGACCAATGAACCAGACCCTCATCCAACCCCTGCGCGCCACCGTGCGCCTGCAATTTCACAAGGGTTTCACTCTGGAACAGGCGGTGCCGCTGGTGCCGTACTTTGCCCGCCTCGGCATCAGCCACATTTATGCCTCACCGCTGCTCGCGGCCCGCGCCGGTTCGATGCATGGCTACGACGTGGTCGACCCGACCCAGGTCAATCCGGAACTCGGCGGCGAACCGGCGCTGCGGCGTCTGGTCAGCACCCTGCGCGAACACGGCATGGGCCTGATCCTCGACATCGTCTCCAATCACATGGCGGTCGGCGGCGGTGACAACCCGTGGTGGCTCGATCTGCTGGAATGGGGCCGCCTGAGTCCGTACGGCGAGTTCTTCGACATCCAGTGGCACTCACCGGACCCGTTGATGGAAGGCCAGTTGTTGCTGCCGTTTCTCGGCAGCGATTATGGCGTCGCGCTGCAAGAAGGCACGCTGAAACTGCATTTCGATGCGCAGCAAGGTCGCTTCCACGTCGAGCATTACGAGCATCACTTTCCGATCTGCCCGAATGACTACGGCGAGTTGCTTAAACCGGTCGAAGCGCTGAAATCCCTGGCCGATCGTTTCAGCACCCTCAGCTACCAGACTGACGCCCATGCGCTGGCGATGCCGCTCAAGGCTGAATTGAAGGAGCTGGCAAGCGATCCGCAAATTCTCGCCGCGATCGAGGAAAGTCTCGCGCATTACGACTCCACGACTGCAGAAGGCTTCGACAAGCTGCATCAATTGCTCGAACGCCAGAGCTACCGTCTGGCCAGTTGGCGTACCGCTGCGGACGACATCAACTGGCGGCGCTTTTTCGACATCAACGAGCTCGGGGGCCTGCGCGTCGAACGCCCCGCCGTTTTCGAAGCGACTCACGGCAAGATCTTTGAGTTGATCGCCGAAGGCCTGGTCGACGGTTTGCGTATCGACCACATCGACGGGCTCGCTGACCCGCGCGGTTACTGCCGCAAGTTACGCCGGCGCCTCGACTTGCTTGCGCCGGGCCGGCACTTGCCGATCTACGTCGAGAAGATTCTCGGTGCCGGCGAAACCCTGCGTACCGATTGGGCGGTGGATGGCAGCACCGGTTACGAGTTCATGAATCAGCTGTCGTTGCTGCAACACGACCCCGATGGCGAACATGTCCTCGGCGACCTGTGGCAGCGGCGCACCGAGCGTCCGGCGGCGTTCATTGAAGAAGCGCAACTGGCGAGACAACAGATCCTCAACGGCTCGCTGGCCAGCGATTTTGAAAGCGTCGCCCAGGCGCTGCTGCAAGTGGCCCGGGATGACCTGATGACCCGTGACCTGACCCTCGGCGCGATCCGTCGGGTGTTGCAGGCGCTGATCGTGCATTTCCCGGTGTATCGCACTTACATCAATGCGCTGGGTCGCGCGGCGCAGGATGAACAGTTCTTCCAGCAGGCCATGGACGGCGCGCGGCAGGCGCTGGGCGAAGGCGACTGGCCGGTGCTTGACTGTGTGGCGGCCTGGCTCGGTGGCACGCCCTGGCGGCAAAAGCCGCGCGGGCGCTCGCGCAAGATCCTCAAGCACGCATGCGTACGCTTCCAGCAGCTGACGTCGCCGGCAGCGGCCAAAGCCGTGGAAGACACCGCGTTGTATCGCTCGGCGGTGCTGCTGTCGCGCAATGACGTCGGCTACAACACCGAGCAGTTCAGCGCGCCGGTCAGCGACTTCCATGCGGTCAATCAGCAACGCCTGGACGCGTTCCCCGACAACTTGCTGGCCACCGCCACCCACGACCACAAACGTGGCGAAGACACCCGTGCACGACTGGCAGTGCTCAGCGAACGCAGCCACTGGTACGCCGAGCAGGTGGAGTTGTGGCGCGCCCTCGCCCGGCCGCTGCGCGACGATGATCAAGTGCCGTCGTCCGGCGATGAACTGATCCTGTATCAGGCGTTGCTCGGCAGTTGGCCGCTGCAATTGCGTGATGACGATCAGGCAGGTTTCAGCGATTACGCCGAGCGCATCTGGCAGTGGCAACAGAAAGCCCTGCGCGAAGCCAAGTTGCAAAGCAGCTGGAGCGCGCCGAACGAGGCCTACGAAAACGCTGCACAGACGTTTACCCAGCGCCTGCTCACCGGTGACGAAGGCGAGTTGCTGCGCGCCGCGCTGAGCAAGACCGTCAACAGCATCGCGGCAGCCGGCGCCCTTAACAGTCTGGCGCAAACCTTGCTGCGCATGACCGTGCCGGGGGTACCGGATCTGTATCAGGGCAACGAGTTCTGGGACTTCAGCCTGGTCGATCCGGACAACCGCCGGCCGGTGGATTACGCCGCGCGCGCGCAGGCTCTGGACGGACACGCGCCGCTCCCGGAGCTGCTGGCGAACTGGCGTGACGGGCGCATCAAGCAAGCGTTGATCGCCGAGGTGTTGAACCTGCGCGCCGAACACGCCGAGCTGTTTCGCCGGGGCACGTATCAGGCCTTGGAGGTGCTGGGCGAGCAGGCGCACAACGTGCTCGCATTCGCCCGTGAGCACGAGGGCCGCTACGCCATCGTGATCGTGCCGATCCGCTGCGCGACGTTGCTGGAAAACAGTGCCGTGCCACAGGTGGATGCGCTGCGCTGGGGCGATACACGGGTGGTTTTACCGTTCGCCGCCTCTGACACAAACCTGAAGGGACTTTTTCACAGCAGCGCAGTCAGAAAAAACAGGGAGCTGAACGTCAGCGCCGCGCTGGGGGATTTCCCGGTCAATCTGTTTACCCAACTCTTTACGTAACGACGAGTTCAGTTCAGGAGCATTGCGATGAGTACCGACGATAAACGCATCCGCGAGTTTGCCTATCAGATCTGGGAATCGGAGGGCAAACCTGAAGGTCATGAAGCGCGTCATTGGGAGATGGCGCGCAAACTGGCCGATGCCGAGGCCCTCGCGCCGAAGAAGTCGCCAAAGGCTGCGGGCAGCAAAACTGCCGGCAAGACTGCGACCGGCAAAGCCACCGAAAGCAAGACCCCGGCGGCCAAGCCCAAGGCGCCTGCCGACGCCAAAGCCAAGCCTTCCAGCGCCGCCAAAGTGATTCCACCGGGCGAAAAAGCCGCCGAGAAAAAGCCGCGCGCCCCCCGCAAGCCCCCGGCCAACTGACACACCCGGATTATTGAACTGAATGACCGTGTGGCGGGTTCGCTCGCCACCGAGGACTCACTCGTCCTCAAGAAACATACAACCTTCCTGTAGGAGTGAGCCTGCTCGCGATAGCGATGTATCAGGCGAAATCGCGATTGAATGTCAGACCGCTATCGCGAGCAGGCTCACTCCTACAAGGTTTTGTATCAGCCGAGAATTTCCCCGATTTGCAGGAGCAATCATGACCCGTCCAAAGAATGCCGAGCCCGCAGCGCACGCTGAACCTTCGAGAATCCGTGAAGGCCTGCCCTTCCCGCTCGGTGCGACCTGGGATGGTCTGGGGGTTAACTTTGCACTGTTTTCCGCCAATGCCACCAAGGTTGAACTGTGCATTTTCGACGATGCCGGCGAAGTCGAACTCGAGCGCATCGAACTGCCGGAATACACCGATGAGATCTATCACGGCTATCTGCCCGATGCCCATCCCGGGCTGATCTACGGCTACCGCGTGTATGGCCCGTATGACCCGGCGAACGGCCATCGCTTCAACCACAACAAACTGTTGATCGACCCGTACGCCAAACAACTGGTCGGCGAGTTGAAATGGTCCGAGGCGCTGTTCGGCTACACCATCGGCCACCCCGACGCCGACCTCAGTTTCGATGAACGCGACAGCGCGCCGTTTGTGCCCAAGTGCAAGGTCATCGACCCGGCGCATACCTGGGGCAACGACCACCGCGTCAGCGTGCCGTGGGACAAAACCATCATCTATGAAACCCACGTACGCGGCATCAGCATGCGTCACCCTTCGGTGCCGGAGAACGTGCGCGGTACCTTTGCCGGTCTGATGGTCGACGACGTGCTCGAACACATCCGCAAACTCGGCGTGTCGAGCGTGGAATTGCTGCCGATCCATGCCTTCGTCAACGACCAGCATTTGCTGCACAAGGGCATGACCAACTACTGGGGCTACAACAGCATCGCCTTCTTCGCCCCAGACCCGCGCTACCTGGCCAGCGGCAAGATCGCCGAGTTCAAGGAGATGGTCGCGCACCTGCACGAGGCCAATCTGGAAGTGATCCTCGACGTGGTCTACAACCACACCGCCGAGGGCAACGAGCAAGGCCCGACCCTGTCGATGCGCGGCATCGACAACGCCTCCTACTATCGCCTGATGCCGGACGACAAGCGCTATTACATCAACGACTCCGGCACCGGCAACACCCTCGACCTCAGTCACCCGTGCGTGCTGCAAATGGTCACCGACTCGCTGCGCTACTGGGCCAGCGAGATGCATGTCGACGGCTTCCGCTTCGACCTGGCAACGATTCTCGGGCGCTATCACGACGGTTTCGACGAGCGTCACAGCTTCCTCGTCGCCTGCCGTCAGGACCCGGTGCTGCGTCAGGTGAAAATGATCGCCGAGCCGTGGGACTGCGGCCCCGGTGGCTATCAGGTCGGCCACTTCCCGCCGGGCTGGGTCGAGTGGAACGACAAATTCCGCGACACCGTGCGCGCGTTCTGGAAAGGCGACGACGGCCAGGTCGCTGACTTCGCCAGCCGCATGACCGCGTCCGGCGAGATGTTCAACCAGCGCGGGCGGCGGCCGTACTCGTCGGTGAACTTCATCACCGCGCATGACGGTTTCACCCTCAACGATCTGGTGTCGTACAACGACAAGCACAACGAAGCCAACGACGAGAACAACCAGGACGGCAGCAACAATAACCTGTCGTGGAACCACGGCGTCGAAGGCCCGACCGACGACCCGGAGATCAATGCGCTGCGCCACCGGCAGATGCGCAACTTCTTCGCCACGCTGCTGCTGTCGCAGGGCACGCCGATGATCGTTGCCGGTGACGAATTCGCCCGCACGCAGGACGGCAACAACAACGCCTATTGCCAGGACAGCGAGATCGGCTGGGTCAACTGGGACTTGAGCGAGGACGGCAAGGCGCTGCTCAAATTCGTCAAACGCCTGATCAAGCTGCGTATGGCTTATCCGATCCTGCGTCGCGGGCGCTTCCTGGTCGGCGAATACAACGAGGACATTGGCGTCAAGGACGTCACCTGGCTCGCGCCGGACGGCACCGAGATGACCACCGAGCACTGGCATGACGCGCACAACCGCTGCCTGGGCATGCTCCTTGACGGTCGCGCGCAGGAAACCGGGATCCGCCGCAAAGGTGCCGATGCGACGTTGCTGCTGGTGGTCAACGCCCACCACGACATCGTCAACTTCAGCCTGCCGGAAGTGCCGGAAGGCAGTTTCTGGACCTGCATGATCGACACCAATCAGCCGTCGATTCGCGGTCAGGAACGCTTCGAGTTCGGCCATGAGTATTCGGTCACCGGCCGTTCGCTGCTGCTGTTCGAACTGCAACGCGAAGAAGAAGACTGATATGGACCTGCACAGTTATCTGGCGCGCCGCCCGCCGGACTATCGCGACACCGCAGCGCTCGGCCATTGCCTGCGGGCGCTGGTCGAGGCCGGTCTGGATCAGTTGCCGTTACCGGGCAGCGGCCGCACGCTGGAGCGTTTTCAACGTCTGGCGGAAGTCGGCGGGCATGATCTGGGCTTGTGCAAACTCTACGAAGGCCACACCGACGCATTGGCGATCATCGAACAGCTCGGTGGTTCGCCCACGCCGGGCAGCACCTGGGGCATGTGGGCGGCTGAACCACCGCAGGCGCGGGTGCAGGTGCGACCGGCCGGGCACATGGTGCGCCTCGACGGGCGCAAGGCCTGGTGTTCCGGGGCGGCGGTGCTCAGCCATGCGCTGCTCACCGCGTGGGACGCCGAAGACCATCAGCAACTGGTCGCAGTGGCACTTGATCAACCGGGCGTGACCATCACCGATCAGGGCTGGCAGGCGGTCGGCATGGGCGCCACCGGCAGCGTCGAAGTGTTGTTCGACGGCGCTGAAGCCCAGGCCATCGGCGAACCCGGCGACTACCTGAATCGTCCGGGTTTCTGGCAAGGCGGGATCGGCATTGCCGCGTGCTGGTACGGCGCGGCAAGGGAAATCGCCGAGGCGCTGCGTAAACACTGCGCGCAACGTCAGGAGCCGCACGCCCTCGCCCACCTCGGCACGGTCGATGCGGCGCTGTACGCAGCCGCCAATGTGCTGCGTTTCAGTGCGTTGCACATCGATACGCATCCCGAAGCCAATGCCGAACTGTTAGCCCGACGTGCCCGCGCCGTGGTCGAGCAATCGGCTGAGCAAGTGATGCGCGAGACCGGTCGGGCGCTGGGTGCCGCTCCGTTCTGCAAGGATCGGCACTTCGCCCGGTTGAGCGCCGATCTGCCGGTGTTCCTGCGCCAGAGTCATGCCGAGCGTGATCTGGCGGCCCTTGGCCAAACGCTGGCTGAACACCCCGAGGAGGCCTGGACGCTATGAATGCCGCTAATAAGCCCGATCCGATCATCGGCCACCAAGGGACTTCGTTGCTGCAATGGCAACATTCCCGGCACCTGGCGGCGCTGGACAGCGTCGATGTCCTCAGTCTGGTGCCACCGGGCGCGCGGGCGGTGATCGTCGCCCCGCACCCGGACGACGAAGTGCTCGGCTGCGGCGGAATGTTGCAGTTGCTGGCCGCCGCCGGGCGTCAGTTGCAACTGATTTCGGTCACCGATGGCAGCGCCAGTCATCCCGGTTCCGAGCGCTGGCCAGTCGAACGCCTGAGCGTGGTGCGGCCGCAGGAATCGGCTGAAGCCCTGCGCCGCCTCGGCGTGCCATTGCACCGGATGAAATGGCTGCGCGGCGGTTTCAGCGATAGCCAGGTCGCCGCAGATGAGCCGTCGCTGGTCGCGTTCATCGAACGCCACCTGCGCCCCGGCGACGTGGTGTTCAGCACCTGGTGCGAGGACGGCCACTGCGATCACGAAGCCGCCGGCCGCGCCAGTATCGAAGCCGCACGGCGGGTTGGCGCCACCTGCCACGAATTGCCGGTATGGACCTGGCACTGGGCCTCACCCGAAGACGCCTCGGTGCCATGGCAGCGCGCGCGCAAAATTCTGTTGTCCGCCGAGCAAGTGGCGCGCAAACGCCACGCGGTGCATGCGTTCGCCAGTCAGTTGGAGGGCGATCCGCAAGCCGGGCTGCAACCGGTATTGGCCCCGTACGTGCTGGATCGTCTGCTGCAACCGTTCGAAGTGGTGTTCCTATGAGCGTCGATGATCGTTACTTCGACGGATTGTTCAGCGCTAACGATGATCCCTGGGCCTTCCGCGAGCGCTGGTACGAACAGCGCAAACGCGCTATCACCCTCGCCGCCCTGCCCCGCGCGCATTATCGGGCGATCTTCGAGCCCGGCTGCGCTAATGGCGAACTCAGCGCCGAACTCGCCGAGCGCTGCGACCGCCTGCTGTGTTGCGACACCGCCAGTGCCGCGGTGAATCTGGCGCGTACCCGGTTGAGCCTGTTTGACCATGCCGAGGTGCGCCAAAGTCGCCTGCCCGGTGACTGGCCGGAGGAAAAATTCGACCTGATTGTATTTAGCGAAATCGGCTACTACCTCGATGCCCAGGATCTGACAGAAGTGATCCGCCGCATCAGTGAATCCCTGACGGCTGACGGCCAGTTGCTGGCCTGCCACTGGCGCCCGCCCATCGATGGCTGCCCGCTCAACGCGCGGCAGGTACATGACCTGATTCACGAGCAATTACCGCTACCGCGTCTGGCGCTGCATCAGGAGTCCGACTTTATCCTTGAAGTCTGGAGCCGTGAGCCGCGCTCGGTGGCCGCATTGGAGGGCCTGCGATGATCGGCATTCTGATTCCCGCGCACAACGAGCAAGACCTGCTGGAGCAGTGCCTGACGGCCGCCGTGCGCGCCAGTAAACACGGGCTGCTGGCCGGCGAGCCGGTTGAAGTGCTGGTGGTGCTCGACAGCTGCACCGATCGCTCGGCGCAGATCGTCAGCGGCTTTCCGGTACTGAGTCTGCACATCGACGCGCGTAACGTTGGCCAGGCCCGGGCCGCTGGCGCGCAGGTGTTGCTGGAGCGTGGCGCGCGCTGGATCTCCTGCACCGACGCCGACAGCCGTGTGGCCGAGGACTGGCTGGTGGCACAGTTGGGGCTGGGGGCGGACGCGGTGTGCGGCACGGTAACTGTCGAACATTGGGATCCGACATTCGACGAAAGCGCGCAAATCCGCTATCACAGTCACTATCAGGCGCGGGACGGGCATCGCCATATCCACGGCGCCAATCTCGGGGTCAGTGCCGATGCTTATCGTTGGGCCGGGGGGTTCGCCCCCTTGACCTGTGATGAGGACGTGCAACTGGTGCGGCAACTGGAATTGCTCGGTGCCGACATCGCCTGGAGCCATCGCCCGCAAGTGCATACCAGCGCCCGTCTGGACAGCCGTGCCCGGGGCGGATTCGGGGACTACCTGCGAAAATTGGTACAGTTAGACATAAAAAAAGCAGATCAGATTGATCTGTGACGCGACGAACCGGTTTTCATGAGCAATACTCTGCTGCGCGGCAATCCAGGGTTCGGAGCGTCGCACAGCAATCCATTCGCCTTCACGGGTCGAGCGCACCTGCCTTTCTACGGTGCAGATTCGATTGAGGGCCTGACTCGACAAGGACGTAGCACCCATGAAACCGTTATTCCTCAACGAAAACCCGCCGCCGGTACAGATCTGGAACAGTTCCCCGCAGTTGGACAACATCCCCGTCATCAACACCCATAGCCTCGTTCCCCCCGGTGCTCGCGCCGTCGTCGTCGCCCCGCATCCGGGTGATGAAGTGGTGACCTGTGGCGGGCTCCTGCAATTGCTCTCCAGCCTCGGTCATCCGCTGCAACTGCTGTCGATCACTGATGGCAGCGCCAGCCATCCCGGCTCGCGACAGTGGTCGGAAAAACGCCTGAGCGTGTTCCGTCCGCAAGAGAGCGTCGAAGCCCTGCGTCGGCTCGGCCTGCCGATGCACAGTCTGAAATGGGTGCGCGGCGGGTTCACCGACAACGCGCTGCTCGAGCGCGAGACGGAAATCAGCAGTTTCATCTCACGTTATCTGCGCCCCGGCGACGTGGTGTTCAGCACTTGGCGCAACGACGGCAACGACGACCACGAAGCGGTCGGACGTGCCAGTGCCAACGCGGCGGCGCAAGCCGGAGCCACCTATCACGACGTGGCGGTCTGGGCCTGGCACTGGCCGGAGCGCGAGCAGAGCCTGATCCCCTGGGATCGTGCACGCAAACTGCGCCTCGACACCTGGACCGTGGCGCGCAAAAGCCACGCCACCCACGCCTATGCCAGCCAGCTCAAGGGCGAACCGGCGATCGGCATCGCGCCGATGCTGCCGCCGGTGATCCTCGAGCGGATGCGCCTGCCCTACGAAATTGTCTTCATCTGAAGCACCCACCCCCTGTGGGAGCGGGCTTGCTCGCGAAAGCGTCGGGTCAGACACCTGTGATGGTGAATGTGCCGGCCTGTTCGCGAGCAAGCCCGCTCCCACATTGATATGCGGCGAGCCAGTGACTAGGGCTCACGACCGTTCATCGCAAATACCTCCTCACCTGTAATTTCTGACAGTAGCCAACGCTTGCCACCTGCCCCTAAATAACCCAGAGCCTTCGCCCCCCACGACTCTGGAGTCTTCAGCATGCTTATTCAGCCCCCTCGCCTCCCGCCCCCCGAGACTCTGCGGCAACTGGAAATACCCGACCGTACGCAGCCGGCCCTGGAGGGGGGGGTGTGGGGGATCAATATTGCCGCCGCGCAGTTGCTGGCGCCCGACAAGGGGCTGAAAGTCTATTGTCCACCCTGGGACCGTATGGGTTTAGGTGACCACATCGAGCTGCTGCTCGACGGTATTCAGGTCGACCAGACCACCCTCGTCAAGCCAGGGGATGTCGGCGAGCGTGTCACCCTGTATGTCCCGCCACAGCGCTTCGTAACCGGGACCTATACGCTGCAATATCGGGTCAAGGTATTCCAACAGACTCCGGAAACTTCGCTGCCTCCGGTGAATATCTTCGTCAAACTCGACCGGCCCGGCGGCAAGGATGAAAACGGCAGTACCCCGGGGCATTCCGAGCTGTACATGTACATCGATCCGCGGATCATCAACGATGGCGTGGACAAGGAAACCGCCGAAACCGGCCTCGACATCATCATCCAGGCCAAACCCGGCAGCAGCAGCCTGTTGCCCTACCCCAACATGGCCGTGGGTGACCGCTGCAAATTGACCTGGGGTGGCTGGTTTGTGTATTCGCCACGGGTGACCCAGGATCACATCGATGACCCGCAAGGCCATCCACTGATCATCCATGTCGACAAGGCCACCATCCTCGCCGCCGGCGATACCGACAGCCTGGCCGTAGCCTTTGAAGTACACGACATTGTCGACAACCGCTCCGAAGACTGGTGCGCCGCAGTAGGGATTGCCGTCGATACCGGCAACACGCGCCTGTCGCCTCCCATGGTCAAAGAGGCCTTCAATAGCGTTGTGGACATGGACAAACTGGGGGATGCGCCGCTGACCTTGCAGGTATTGGTCGACGCACCCGACTTCCGGATCGGTGATGTGATCATCGGCCTGGGCAAGGGCACCACGCTGGACGGCGAACCGATCAGCGTTGAAGTCCGCGGCGAGCCGCTCATCAGCGTGGGCAACATCTACGAATTGGCCCTGCCAAGCGCCGACATACGTTTGCTGGCCAAAACCCAGGCCGTGTTCAGTTATCGCGTGGAACGCAGCGGGTCTGATGATCGCGCCTCCAAGGGGCGCTTCGTCAGTATCATCGGAGCAACCCGACGCCTGCTCGCGCCGATTGCCGTGGATGCGCAACAAGGGGCACTCGACCCTGATCGGGTGTACACCACCGCCGTCATCCCCTTTGACCCGATGATGCAGGTGGGCATGGTCATCGTTCTGCGCTGGGTCGGCACCCGCCAGGATTTCAGCGTCTACGACCCGGAACTGGACTGGCACACCCTTAGCAAGGGCGATATCGACGACAAAGAACCGATCCCGATCATCGTCGAAGGCAAACACCTCAAAGCCATCGAGGGCGGTACGCTGGATTTGTTCTACGTGCTGATGGCCGAGGGCAGCGATGGAGGCATCATTCGGCGCGAGTCACTGCACCATGCCCTGTTGCGGGTGGGTGAACCGTTGTTGGAACTGGTCGCGCCCATCGTCCTCGGTGAGGCCGGCGGAACACTCGAACCCGACGACCTGCCCGGCGGTTCGAGCAAACTGACCGCCCCGGCTGCCACCGAACCCACCAAAGCGGGTGACAAGGTCACCTATACCTGGCGCGGTTCGAAAACCGGCAAGACCAGCGACTCGGTGCCGATCAATTCGCTCAATGCCGGCAAAGCCATCGATTTCACCCTGAACCCGACCTTCGTCCAGACCCACATCGAACCCAATCGCGGCGGCACTGTGGACGCGATGTATGAAATCCTCAGGGTGGCGGCAGGCTCCACGCCGGAACGTGTCAGCTACTCGCGGACGTTGAATTTCACTGTCGGCGAAGCCGTGCTGCTGACCCGGCCGAAGGTTCAGCAGGCCGAGGCCGATGGCACTACCTTGCAGCCGATCAAGGCCGTGGAAGCCCTGACC
>NZ_OBDS01000011.1:0-279458 GCF_900215165.1 Pseudomonas sp. LAMO17WK12:I5
TGGTTTATCTACCCGAACTCGGCGAGCTGGATCGCAGGGAGATCGCCGCCTTGGCGGGAATCGCCCCCTATAACGACGACAGCGGTAATCACAGCGGAAAGCGTCAGATTTACGGAGGGAGAGCGCGCGTCAGACGTGCGCTTTACATGTCGTGCTGGGTCGTTATCCGTTGCCAGGCCGACTTCAAGGCCCGTTATGAATCCTTAAGAGAACGGGGCAAGAGCGCGAAAGTCGCGCTCATCGCCTGTATGCGAATACTGCTGATCAGACTGAATGCCATGCTGCGAGACGGCACAGAGTGGCGGTGACGAACGGTGGCAGTAAGACAGTTGCTCCCACGTTCGACTGCATTCCCATGGGAGGACTGCGATTCAATGTGGGAGCGGGCTTGCTCGCGAAGGCGATCTGTAAAGCGACATCATGCCAAAGGGCTGATCAGGCGTCGCCCTTGATCTCCTGATAACGCTTCTCCAGCTCCTGGCGAATCTGCCGGCGCTGCTGGGCCTGCATATAACGACGCTTGTCTTCGCTGTTCTGCGGTTGCAGCGGCGGCACGGTGGCCGGTTTGCGCTGGTCATCCACCGCGACCATGGTGAAGAAGCAGCTGTTGGTGTGACGCACCGAGCGCTCGCGGATGTTCTCGGTCACCACTTTGATGCCGACTTCCATCGAGGTGTTGCCGGTGTAGTTGACCGACGCGAGGAAGGTCACCAGTTCGCCGACATGGATCGGCTCGCGGAAAATCACCTGATCCACCGACAGCGTTACCACGTAGCGGCCGGCATAGCGGCTCGCACAGGCGTAGGCCACTTCGTCGAGGTATTTGAGCAGGGTACCGCCGTGGACATTGCCAGAGAAGTTGGCCATGTCGGGGGTCATCAATACCGTCATCGACAGTTGGGCGTTTCCGGGTTCCATAACGTTCTCACGGATCAAGGCTGGATGGCTGGACGCACCTCTGCGGGTGCCTGGTGGCTTTTTCAAAAGCACCGTTATCGGGACGCCAGACGACTGGCTGCCGTCACGCCGCGACCGATCTGTTTCCTTATATTGCACCGCCTTCCAGCCGGAAGTCGCGGTGTTAACCTGCAAAAGGCCCTGCCCAAGGGCAATTCCTACACGAAAAGCGGATTTTTACCCAACTCGCTCAGACCTTTCTGATGTCTGACGGCGGGTCACGTCATACAAGGAGCCCACACCATGCATGCCATCAGCTTTATTCAGGACCTGGCAGTGATCATGTTGGTCGCAGGTGTGGTCACCGTGCTGTTTCACCGCTTCAAGCAGCCGGTGGTGCTCGGCTACATCGTCGCCGGTTTCATCATTGGCCCGCACACACCGCCGTTCGGCCTGATCCACGACGAAGAAACCATCAAGACCCTCGCCGAACTGGGGGTGATCTTCCTGATGTTCTGTCTCGGCCTGGAATTTAGCCTGCGCAAGTTGTTCAAGGTCGGGGCCACGGCGTTTATTGCGGCGTTCCTCGAAATCGTCCTGATGATCTGGATCGGCTACGAAATCGGCCGCTGGTTCGACTGGAACACCATGGACTCGCTGTTCCTCGGCGCAATCCTCGCCATCTCCTCAACCACCATCATCGTCAAGGCGCTCAACGACCTGAAGATGAAGAACGAGCGCTTTGCGCAACTGATCTTCGGCGTACTGATCGTCGAGGACATCCTCGGCATCGGCATCATCGCCTTACTGTCGAGTATCGCCGTCAGCGGCACGGTCAGCTCCGGCGAAGTGTTCTCCACGGTCGGCAAACTGTCGCTGTTCATGATCGTCGCGCTGGTGGTCGGCATTCTGCTGGTGCCGCGTCTGCTGGCGTATGTCGCCAAATTCGAAAGCAACGAGATGCTGCTGATTACCGTGCTGGGCTTGTGTTTCGGTTTCTGCCTATTGGTGGTCAAGCTCGAATACAGCATGGTGCTCGGCGCCTTCCTGATCGGCGCGATCATGGCCGAGTCGCGACAGTTGCTGAAGATCGAACGCCTGATCGAACCGGTTCGCGACCTGTTCAGTGCAATCTTCTTCGTCGCCATCGGCCTGATGCTCGATCCGATGATCCTGCTGCAATACGCCTGGCCGATTGCAGTCATTACCGTGGCGGTGGTGCTCGGCAAGATGTTGTCCTGCGGCCTCGGGGCGTTTATCGCCGGCAATGACGGACGCACCTCACTGCGTGTGGGGATGGGGCTGTCACAGATTGGCGAATTTTCCTTCATCATCGCCGCGCTCGGGATGACGCTGCAGGTCACCAGCAACTTCCTTTATCCCGTTGCGGTGGCGGTGTCGGTGATCACCACGCTGCTGACGCCGTATCTGATCCGCGCGGCCGATCCGCTGTCGATCAAGCTCTCGGCAGCGGTGCCCAAACGCCTGGGCCGGGTATTCGGCATGTATGGAGAATGGCTGCGCAGCATTCAGCCGCAAGGCGAGGGCGCGATGCTGGCGGCGATGATCCGGCGGATCCTGTTGCAGGTCGGGGTCAATCTGGCGCTGGTGATCGCGATCTTCTTCAGCGGCGCGTTCTTCGCCGGACGGTTGTCGGTGTGGATGCAGGACTGGATCACTGATCCGAGCTGGCAGAAGGCGTTGATCTGGGGCGGGGCGCTGCTGCTGTCGCTGCCGTTCCTGATTGCGGCGTATCGCAAGCTCAAGGCGTTGTCGATGCTGTTGGCGGAGATGGGTGTGAAGCCGGAGATGGCCGGGCGTCACACGCAGCGAGTGCGTCGGGTGATCTCCGAAGTGATCCCGATCCTCTCGCTGCTGGTGATCTTCCTGCTGTTGGCAGCCTTGTCGGCCAGTATCCTGCCGACCAACAAGTTGCTGGTGCTGGTCGCCGTGGTCGCGGCCGCCGTGGCGGCGCTGCTCTGGCGCTGGTTCATCCGCGTGCACACGCGGATGCAGGTGGCCCTGCTGGAAACCCTCGACAACCACAAGGAGTCGTCGGGGCACTGACCGACCCGGGCGTCTGGCGAATCAGCTCTCCAGCCAGACATCCCGCGCCCAATGCCACACCGATTCCCAGGACTCTTCGGTGATCAGCTCTTCTTCGCCGGACCACAGCACCACGGTGCCGTCTTCTTCGACGCAGTAGTAGTTGTCGCCGTCCTGGCAGATCGGGATCAGGTCGCGCGGTACGCCAGCGTCCCAGGCATTGGCCGCGACATCCGGCAAGTAGGTGTGTGATTGCGGGTCGGTGACGGTCACCGGCTCGAGGCTGCCGTACACCACGTCGCTGACGGTCAGCAGAAACTCTTTGAAGACGAACGGGATGTTGATGAAGAGTTCTTCTTCGATCTCCACCAGTTGGTCTTCGTCGGGCAACTCCAGGGGAACCGGTACGGGTTCGTTGGCTTCGCGCAGTTGTTCGATGATTTCTTCCACGTCCGGGATCCTCTTGCTTGAATGGCGCGGTTTATATGGGCCGGTTTATACAGTAGCTCGCTATAGATGCAACTGCGAAATAGAAAACCCCGGCCGAGGCCGGGGTTTTTATTACCACATGCGTAACGCGATGGGGATCAGCCGTTCTGGCGGATACCGGCCACCAGCCAAGGCTGGTTTTCGCCCTGTGGACGTTCCATGTTCCAGCTTTCGCTGAACACTTCGCCCTGGTCGAAACGCGAGGTCTTCGACACACCGCTGAAGGTCAGGGTGGCGATGGTCTTGTCGGCACGATCATCCACGCCGTCCAGCTGTACCTGCAAGTTGTCGATGTAGGTCGACTGGAAGCCGTCGCCCAGGTCCGCACGCTCACGCTTGAGGAACTCGAGCATCTGCGGGGTCACGAACTCGGCGATCTTGTCCATTTCGTTGGCGTCCCAGTGCTGCTGCAGCGACTGGAAGTGGCTGCGCGCGGCGGCAAGGAAGTTCTGCTCGTTGAACCAGGCCGGTGCGTTGATCACCGGACGAGCGGCAACCGGCGCGGCCGAACCACCGAAGATCGAACCCATGGCGGCAGGCTTCTGCTCGAACACTTCACGCTGCATCGGCGCGCCGGCCGGAGCCAGGTGCTCCTGCTGCTTGCGTCGACGCGCGGCGATGAAGCGGAAGATCACGAACGCGATCACGGCCATGATCAGGATGTCGAAGATCTGCATGCCCTGGAAGCCGCCGCCCATGAACATGGACGCGAGCAGGCCACCGGCGGCGATACCGGCCAGAGGGCCGAGCCATTTAGAAGCGCCGCCAGCCTTGGCCGCGGCACCGGCAGCGCCGGCTGCACCAGCGGTCGCTGCTGCGCCGCCCATGCCTGGGGAAGAAGGAGCCATCTGGCTGGTCTGGTGCGTCGGCGCAGCGCCGGCGCTTTTGCCACCACCAAAGCGCTTGGCGTTGGCGTCGAGGCTCATCGTCAGGCCGATGCACAACGCCATGGCGATGCTAAGAAAACGTTTCATAAAGGGAATTCCCGTTTGTGGAGACACGCGCGCCATGTTGCACAGCTGAAGTGTTACTGGCTAGCGAGAGAGTGTTTCGGGCTTTTGCCTGACAGCTTAGGTTCAGCTCCATCGAAGCAATAAGGCCATGTACTTTTGTCTGTAGGAAAATGGGATAGGTTCAGCGGGAAACCTGCTTATCGACGCAACGCCAGCGTTACCACACCGGCGGTGATCAGGCCGATGCCGCCCCATTGGCGCAGGTCGAGTTTCTCGCCCAGCAGGATCACGCCGAGCACCGCCACTAGTACCACGCTGAGCTTGTCCACTGGCGCGACCAGCGAAGCCGGGCCGACTTTCAGCGCGCGGAAGTAACACAGCCACGATGCGCCGGTACCCAGGCCAGATAACAGCAGGAACAAGTAGCTCTTGGCGGAAATTGATCCCAATGACTGATATTGGCCCGTCGCGTACAAAATCAAGGCCAGGCTGACCAGGACCACGATGGTGCGCAGCAGGGTGGCGAAGTCGGAATTGACGTTTTCGATGCCGATCTTGGCGAAGATCGCCGTCAGCGCGGCGAAAGTCGCCGAGAGCAGGGCCCAGAATGTCCAGGAAGAGAAGAAGCCTGAGCCCATGGAAATATCCTTGTTAGATCATCCAACGCCGACCCCTGTGGGAGCGAGCCTGCTCGCGAAAGCCACACTGCGGTTTATCAGATCAACCACGGTGATGTCATTCGCGAGCAGGCTCGCTCCCACGGAAAAGCGAAACCGGCGTCAGATCGCTTCCAGCTTGGCGTATCCCAGCATCAGCCACTTGCTGCCTTCGCTGAAGTTCACCTGCACCCGCGCCTGCGCGCCGGAACCTTCGAAGTTGAGGATCACGCCGTCGCCGAAGATCGAATGTCGTACCGTCTGACCGAGGCTGAAGCCGGTTTCCGGGATCTCGCTACCGCTGAACAGGTTGCTGCCGCTCATCGACTGGTTGCCGCCGAACGGTCGGCTGACACTGTTCGACAGGCGCACTTCCTGAATCAGCCCCTTCGGCACTTCACGGACGAAACGCGAGACTTTGTTGTAGGTTTCGCTGCCGTACAGGCGCCGGGTTTCAGCATAGGTCATCACCAGATTCTGCATGGCACGGGTGATGCCCACATAGGCCAGGCGGCGCTCTTCTTCCAGACGACCCGGTTCTTCCAGGCTCATCTTGTGCGGGAACAGGCCTTCTTCCATGCCCACCAGGAACACGTAAGGGAATTCCAGGCCTTTGGCGCTGTGCAGAGTCATCAGCTGAATGCTGTCTTCGTGCTCGTCGGCTTGAGTGTCGCCGGCTTCCAGCGACGCGTGGCCGAGGAATGCCGCCAGTGGCGTCAGCTCTTCGTCTTCTTCGGTGGTTTCGAAGTTGCGCGCGGCGCTGACCAGTTCCTCAAGGTTTTCCACCCGGGCCTGGCCTTTCTCGCCTTTTTCCGCTTCGTGATAGGCGATCAGCCCCGATTGCTCGATGACGGTCTGCGTCATCAAGTGCAGCGGCATCTCCATGCACTTGGCGGCAAGGTTCTCGATCAGCTCGATAAACGCACCCAAGGCGCCGGCAGCGCGACCGGTCAGGCCTTTATTGGCGACCAGTTGGCGCATCGCTTCCCACATCGACACATCGCTGTGACGTGCATGGTCGCGGATCGCTTCGACGGTTTTTTCGCCAATGCCGCGGGCCGGGACGTTGATCACCCGCTCCAGTGCGGCGTCGTTGCCACGGCCTTCAAGTAAACGCAGGTAGGCCATGGCGTTCTTGATTTCCGCGCGTTCGAAGAAGCGCTGGCCGCCATAGATGCGGTACGGAATGCGTTCGCGCAGCAAGGCTTCTTCGAGAACGCGCGATTGGGCGTTGGAGCGGTAGAGAATTGCGATATCGCTACGGGCCAAGCCGGTTTTCAGCGCGCTTTCGATGGTTTCGACAACGTAGCGTGCTTCGTCGTGTTCGTTGAACGCGGCATACAGGTTGATTGCTTCACCGTCACCGCCGTCGGTCCACAGTTCTTTGCCGAGGCGCCCGGTGTTGTTGGCGATCAAGGCGTTGGCCGCCTTGAGGATGCCGGCGGTGGAGCGGTAGTTCTGCTCCAGACGAATGGTCACCGAATCCGGGAAGTCGGACGAGTACTGATGAATGTTCTCGATTTTCGCCCCGCGCCAGCCGTAGATCGACTGGTCGTCGTCGCCGACCACCATCAGGCTGTCGCCGCCCTTGCCGAGCAGGCGCAACCAGGCGTACTGCACGGCGTTGGTGTCCTGGAACTCGTCGACGAGGATATGACGGAAGCGCTTCTGATAGTGCGCCAGCAGGCCCGGGTGATCGCGCCACAGGTCGAGGGCGCGCAGCAGCAGTTCGGAGAAGTCGATCACGCCGGCGCGCTGGCAGGCCGCCTCGTAGGCCTCATAGATGCCGCGCATGGTCGCCAGGTACAAGTCGCCGCTGGCCTGAATGTGTTGCGGACGCAGACCTTCGTCTTTCTGCCCGTTGATGAACCACTGGGCCTGACGGGCTGGCCAGCGTTGTTCGTCCAGTCCCAGCTCGCGGATCACCCGCTTGACCAGCCGCTGCTGGTCGTCGCTGTCGAGAATCTGGAAAGTCTGGCTCAACCCGGCTTCCTGCCAGTGCGCCCGCAGCAAGCGGTGCGCCAGGCCGTGGAAGGTGCCGACCCACATGCCGGCCGGGTTGATACCCAGCAACTGTTCGATGCGATGACGCATCTCGGCAGCGGCCTTGTTGGTGAAGGTCACCGACAGAATGGAGTGGGGCGAGGCGTTTTCGACCTGGATCAACCAGGCGATACGGTGCACCAGCACTCGGGTTTTACCGGAACCGGCACCGGCCAGGACCAACTGACGGCCAACGGGGGCTGCTACGGCCTGGCGTTGGGCATCGTTGAGGGAGTTCAGCAGAAGGGAGAGATCATCGCGCATCGGGGCATTCTAGGGTGCGCCGCAGGCCCGGGCAAACCGAGCTTTGCATTAGCCGATGAAAGTGCCGCCGATGACGACCGGTCGGTCACTGGCTACAGGCTTCGGCCCGCCTCACTCTGCGGGTTTTGCCAGTGATCGGACGGCGGAAAGTTTCCGGCAAATTATGATCTGGAGCAGTTTGGCAACGGGGTTGGCTTGTGTATGCTCCGTCCACGTTTCGGGCCCATGCTCACTCTTATAAGAACAACAACATTGCACAAGACCCTCAGCTCAGACCTGTCGGGCCCCTCTGTGGAACCCCGGGTCATCCGCAAGCATTACGCCGTCGAAATGGCGGTCGAACGCACGCGCCTGCTGTATCAGGGCTCGCTGCTGCCGACGATGTTCATGTTACTCAATGGTCTGGTCTGCGCCGCTTTGCTCTGGAGCCCGCAGCGCTATTTCGTGGTCAGCATCTGGCTGGTCTGGTTGTTGTCGCTGGTGGCACTGCGGGTGATTCAGGTCGCCGCGTTCGATTCGGCGATCCCGGACCGTCAGGCTCAGCCGATCTGGTTCCGCATGTTTCTGCTCGGCTCGACCATGACCGGCCTGACCCTGGCCGGCGCCGGCATCGCGCTGGTGCCCGCCGACAACTTCATGCAGCAAGCCTGGGTGTTCGGCCTGATCGGTGCCGCGACCTTGTCGGCCAGCGTTGCCTACGCCGTCAGCCTGCCGGCGTTTCTGTCCTTTACCTTGCCGTGCCTGTTGCCGGCGATCGGCTACCTGTTCTGGGGCGGTGATGAGCAGGCGCGCGGTTGGGGCTGGCTCGGGCTGATTCTGCTCGGTTCGCTGAGCGTGGTCGCCTGGCAGGTCAATCGGCTGATTGATCGTGGCTTGCTGCGACGGTTTCAGAATCAGCACCTGATCGAACACCTGCAGCAAGCGCAGAACCGCAGCGAGCAGCTCAATCAGGCGCTGGCCAAGGAGATCGAACAGCGGCGCTGTGCCGAGGGCCAATTGCGTGAGGCGCAGATCGAGCTGGAAGATCGCGTGGCCCAGCGCAGCCGCGAACTGGACGTGGCCAATCAGGCGCTGAGCAAAAGCGAAGCCCGGCTGGCCCTGGCGTTGAAGGCCAGTGAACTGGGGCTGTGGGACTGGAATCTGCAGACCGACGAGGTCCATCACACGCAGATCCAGGAGTTGTTCGGCCTCGCGCCTGAATACGTCACGGCGATCCTGCGCGACCTCAAGCCACGCCTGCACCCGGAGGATGTGCCAGGGCTCAAGCAGGCGCTGATCGAACACCTGAAAGGGCGCACCGAGGACTATCAGATCGAATACCGCGTACGTCACGGCGACGGTCATTGGGTGTGGATCGAGGATCGCGGTCGCGCCGTGGAGCGCAGCGACGCTGGCCGGGTGATCCGCATGGTCGGCACCCGGCGCGACATCAGCGCGAGCAAAAGCCTCGAAGAACAGCAGCGACTGGCGGCCACGGTGTTCGAAGCGGCCAGCGAAGGCATCGTCATTCTTGATCCGAACTACGCCTTGATCGCGATCAATCAGGCGTTCAGCCGCGTCACCGGTTATGACATCGAAGACATGCTCGGGCGCAATGTCGTCGAGCTGCCGTGCAGCCGCGACGCCCGCCGGCATTACGTTTCGATCCGCCACGCGTTGGAGCAGCACGGCAGTTGGCAGGGCGAACTGGTGGAAACCCGCAAGAACGGCGAGCTGTATCCGCAGTGGCTGCAACTCAACGCGGTGCGCGACAGTCGAGGAAATGTCAGCCATATCGTCGGCTTCTTCGCCGATCTATCGGCGCGGCGCGAATCCGAGGAGCGCATGCGCTTCCTGACGCACTACGATGAGCTGACCGGGCTGGCCAACCGCTCGCTGTTCCGCGAACGCCTGCACGAAGCCCATCAGCGCGTGCGTCAGGGCGGGCGCCGCAGTCTGGCGCTGCTGCACATCAATCTCGATCGCTTCAAGCTGCTCAACGACAGCCTCGGCCACGAGGTGGCGGATCAGCTGTTGCAGAAAATGGCTCGACGCCTGGTCAACGCCTTGCCGGAGGCCGACACCATTGCCCGACTATCCGGTGATGAATTTGCCGTGCTGTTCGATGCCTACGGCAACCTGTCGAGCCTGGCGCGGGTCGCTACGCGGCTGTCGAGCAAGCTGCGTCTGCCGCTGACGGTCGAAGGGCATGAACTGGTGGTCAGTGCCTCGATGGGCATCAGCATGCTGCCGGACAACGCCCGGGAAATCTCTGCGCTGGTCAGTCAGTCGAACATGGCCATGCAACACGCCAAGCATCTAGGCGGCAACAATTTCCAGTTTTACACCGATAGCCTGCAGGCCAGCACCCTTGAGCGCCTGCAACTGGAAAACCAGCTGCGCAAAGCCATCGAAGACAAACAGCTCAAGGTGTTCTATCAGCCAAAACTGTGCCTGCAGACCGGGCGTCTGAATGCGGCGGAAGCGCTGGTGCGCTGGGATCATCCAGGCATGGGCCGGGTACCGCCGGGGGATTTTATTGGTCTGGCCGAGGAAACCGGACTGATCGGGCCGATCGGCGAATTTGTGCTGCGCCAGGCCTGCTGGCAGGCGTGCGAGTGGCAGCGTCAGGGGCTGGCGCCGATTCGGGTTTCGGTGAACCTGTCGGTGCATCAACTGCGTCAGGGCAAACTGGTCAGTCTGGTGCGCCAGGTGCTGGAAGAAACCGGTCTGGCCCCGCACTACCTCGAACTCGAACTCACCGAGAGTCAACTGCTCGACAGCGTCGAACACATCATCGCGACCTTCCAGCAGTTGCGCGATTTGGGAGTGAAGCTGGCGATCGATGACTTCGGCACCGGCTATTCGTCGCTGAGCTATCTCAAACGGATTCCGGTGGATTACGTGAAGATCGATCAGGCGTTCATTCGCGGGCTGGGGCAGGGCAGTGAGGATGCGGCGATTACCCGGGCGATCATCGCCATGGCTCACGGACTGTCGTTGAAAGTGGTGGCCGAAGGAGTCGAGCGGCAAGAGCAGCTGGAATTTTTACGTGCTGAGCGCTGCGATGAAGTGCAGGGGTATCTGATCAGTCGCCCGGTGGAGGCTGAGCGTCTGGCTGGGCTTTTGCGCGAACAGGGAAATCCGCTTTAAGGGCTACATGCACTCCATCGCGCCTGATACGGGGACATGGAGTTACGCATTGAGCAGGCAAAAAGCCAATTCATGTAGTATAACTACAAGCGTGCTACATCCTTGCCCATAAGAAGAGTCCAGCCCATTGAATCTGCTGCAACACATCGCCCAGTCACGTCACCTGTTACGCAAGTCGGAGCTCAAGGTCGCCGACCACGTGCTGCTTGACCCTGCGGCGGTGATGCACAGTTCCATGGCCGACCTGGCCCACAGCGTCGGCATCAGCGAGCCGACCATTGTGCGTTTCTGCCGGGCCATTGGCTGCTCCGGGTTTCAGGATCTCAAGCTGAAACTGGCGCAAAGCCTGGCCGCTGGTGCCAGCTTCGGTCAGTTCGCGATCCATGAGGACGACTCGGTCGCCGACTACAGCCTGAAAATTTTCGACACTACCCTGCACACTCTGATGGAGGTTCGCGAGAAGCTCGATCCGGTGGAATTGCAGCGTGCGGTGACGTTGATGTCCCAGGCCCAGCGTGTCGAGTTCTATGGCTTTGGTGCGTCAGGCGCGGTGGCGGCGGATGCGCAGCACAAGTTCTTCCGTCTGCTGCTGACGGCGGCGGCGTATTCCGACCCGCACATGCAGGCGATGTCGGCGGTGACGTTGAAGCCGACCGATGTGGCGATCTGCATTTCCCAGTCCGGGCGCTCCAAGGATCTGCTGATCACCGCCAACCTGGTGCGCGAGAGCGGCGCGTCGCTGATCACCTTGTGCCCGAGCCAGACACCGCTGGCTGAGCTGTCGACCGTCAACCTGGCGATCGATGTGCACGAAGACACCGAGATTTATACGCCACTGACCTCGCGAATCGCGCATCTGGTGGTAATCGACGTGCTGGCGATGGGCGTGGCCATGGCGCGCGGGCCGAGTCTGGTCAACCACCTGAAGAGCGTGAAGCGCAGCCTGCGCAGCTTGCGGCTATCCCCCAAGGCCGTGAAAGCGCTGGACGATTAAAGCAAGGTCGTTCCGACCTTATTCGCGAGCAAGCCCGCTCCCACAGGGGATCTCTGGTGACCACAGATTTTGTGTCATATCGAGATCAAATGTGGGAGCGGGCTTGCTCGCGAAAGCGTCCTCAATAGCACCGCAATTTGCAAAGCTTCATCGCACTGTCATCCCCGCGCAGCCAAACCGTCATCCCTCCCGCCTATCGTGAAACTCCCGTACTCGCCTTGGGAGACTCGAAATGGCTCAGCCCTACGAAGAACGCAACAGCGCCGCGAAAACCCGTCGTCAGCAGGAAGACCAGCGCCGCATGGAATTCCGTCGCGCGATCGAAGATCGCTTCGAACTCCGTCAGCTTCAGGCTGAAATCGGTGGTTTTCCCGAGGAACTCGAACTTAATCACTGGCAGGCAGCGCCCGCAGCTTCCCGTCGAAGCGTTCAACCAGCGCGCTGATCTGCACCCGTTCGCTGCGGATAAACGCCAGGAAGGCGTGCGCCACCGGTGACAGGCGTTTGGCCTTGGCTTGCACCAGGCACCAGCTGCGAAACAGCGGCAACTCTTCGACCGGCAGCTCGACCAGGCCGCCGGTCGCCAGCTCCAGGTTTAGGGCGTGGCGCGTCAACAGCGCCAGGCCCAGACCCGCCACCACGCATTCGCGCTGGGCTTCGGCCGAGGCCACTTCCTGAGTCTGGGTGAAGTGCACGCGTTTCTCCTTGAAATACTCTTCACAGGCCAGTCGCGTGCCCGAACCGGGTTCGCGGATCAGCAGTGTGTAAGGCTCAAGATCCTGCAGGCGCAGCGGCCCCATGTGTGCCAACGGATGGTCCGGACGCGCGACAGCGACAATCGGATTATTGAGAAACGGCAGGAACTCCAGGCCCATGTCCTGCGGCACCATCGACATGATCACCAGATCATCGCGGTTGTCCGAGAGGCGGCGGATCACCTGACCGCGGTTGACCACGGTCAGTTGCAGGTTCACTTCCGGATGCTGGCGCTTGAACGCGGCGAACAGGTGCGGCACGAAGTATTTGGCGCTGGATTCCACGGCCAGTTTCAACTGGCCCTGCAGCGAGCCCTGCATGTCCGACAGCTGCATGTCGAGGTTTTCCAGGCGCCCGAAGATGTCCCGGCTGGCACGCTGCAGGGCTTCGGCGGCCTCGGTCATGTAGAGTTTTTTGCCGACATAATCGAATAATGGTTGCCCGATCAGCTCTTCCAGCTGACGAATCTGTAGGCTGACGGCCGGTTGTGTCAGAGACATTTCATCGGCTGCGCGGCTGTAGGAACGTAAATCACACACTTCGTTGAAAATCTGCAATTGGCGTAATGTCATACGCATCAAGGACTTACGCATTTTTATGGGCTCTGACGGCAGGCTGATGGTTTAACTATAAGTCTTTGCTTATGCCTGACCCAATTTTTATTCATTTTTGTTAATCCCTTGTGAGGGCTAGTGTGGGGCTGCGACTAAATTGAAACATTTAGTCACGCGTCGACCTGGGTCTAGCAGGTCGTGGTGCCACCGGCTCAAGGGAATTTCCAAGTGATAAAAAAGATCCTGATCGCCAACCGTGGTGAGATTGCCGTACGAATCGTGCGGGCCTGCGCCGAGATGGGCATTCGCTCGGTAGCGATTTTTTCCGACGCCGATCGCCATGCCCTGCATGTGAAGCGTGCGGACGAAGCCCACAGCATCGGTGCCGAGCCACTGGCCGGCTACCTCAACCCGCGCAAGCTGGTGAACCTGGCGGTGGAAACCGGTTGCGATGCCTTGCATCCCGGTTACGGCTTCCTTTCGGAAAACGCTGAGCTGGCAGACATCTGCGCCGAACGCGGAATCAAATTCATTGGCCCGTCGGCGGAAGTCATTCGCCGCATGGGCGACAAGACCGAAGCCCGGCGCAGCATGATCAAGGCCGGTGTGCCGGTCACCCCGGGCACCGAAGGCAACGTGTCGGGCATCGAAGAAGCCCTGACCGAGGGCGACCGCATCGGTTACCCGGTGATGCTCAAGGCCACCTCCGGTGGTGGCGGGCGCGGCATTCGTCGCTGCAACAGCCGCGAAGAACTCGAGCAGAATTTCCCCCGAGTGATTTCCGAAGCGACCAAGGCTTTCGGTTCGGCGGAAGTGTTCCTGGAAAAATGCATCGTTAACCCGAAACACATCGAGGCGCAGATCCTCGGCGACAGCTTCGGCAACGTCGTGCACTTGTTCGAGCGTGACTGCTCGATCCAGCGCCGCAACCAGAAGCTGATCGAAATCGCCCCGAGCCCGCAACTGACCCCGGAACAGCGCGCCTACATCGGCGACCTGTCGGTGCGTGCGGCCAAGGCTGTGGGCTACGAGAACGCCGGCACCGTGGAGTTCCTGCTCGCCGAGGGCGAGGTGTACTTCATGGAGATGAACACCCGGGTGCAGGTGGAACACACCATCACCGAAGAAATCACCGGGATCGATATCGTCCGCGAACAGATCCGCATCGCCTCCGGCCTGCCGCTGTCGGTGAAGCAGGAAGACATTCAGCATCGTGGTTTCGCGTTGCAGTTCCGCATCAACGCCGAAGACCCGAAAAACAACTTCCTGCCGAGCTTCGGCAAGATCACTCGTTACTACGCCCCTGGCGGCCCGGGCGTGCGTACCGACACAGCGATTTACACCGGGTACACCATTCCGCCGTTCTACGACTCGATGTGCCTGAAGCTGGTGGTCTGGGCGTTGACCTGGGAAGAGGCGATGGACCGGGGCCTGCGCGCCCTCGACGACATGCGTCTGCAAGGCGTGAAAACCACCGCCGCGTACTACCAGGAAATCCTGCGCAACCCGGAATTCCGTAGCGGCCAGTTCAATACCAGCTTCGTTGAAAGCCACCCTGAACTGACCAACTACTCGATCAAGCGCAAACCCGAAGAGCTGGCCCTGGCCATCGCCGCCGCCATCGCCGCCCACGCAGGCCTGTGAGGAATACAACAATGTCCAAGAAAATTTTCGTAACCGACACCATCCTGCGCGACGCTCACCAATCGCTGCTCGCCACCCGCATGCGCACTGAAGACATGCTGCCGATCTGCGACAAGCTCGACAAAGTCGGCTACTGGTCGCTGGAGTGCTGGGGCGGCGCGACGTTCGACGCCTGCGTGCGCTTTCTGAAAGAAGACCCGTGGGAGCGCCTGCGCCAACTGCGCGCCGCGCTGCCCAACACCCGTCTGCAGATGCTCCTGCGTGGGCAGAACCTGCTCGGCTATCGCCACTACAGCGACGACGTGGTCAAAGCTTTCGTTGCCAAGGCAGCGGTCAACGGCATCGACGTGTTCCGTATCTTCGACGCAATGAACGACGTGCGTAACCTGCGCGTAGCGATCGAAGCGGTGAAGGCTGCCGGCAAACACGCTCAGGGCACCATCGCCTATACCACCAGCCCGGTGCACACCATCGACGCGTTTGTGGCGCAAGCCAAGCAGATGGAAGCCATGGGTTGCGACTCGGTGGCGATCAAGGACATGGCCGGTCTGCTGACACCGTACGCCACCGGCGAACTGGTTCGCGCACTGAAAGCCGAGCAATCGCTGCCAGTGTTCATCCACTCGCATGACACGGCTGGTCTGGCGGCGATGTGCCAATTGAAAGCCATCGAAAACGGTGCCGATCACATTGATACCGCGATCTCCAGCTTCGCCTCGGGCACCAGTCATCCGGGCACCGAGTCGATGGTTGCTGCGCTCAAAGGCACCGAGTACGACACCGGTCTGAACCTGGAGCTGCTGCAGGAAATCGGTCTGTACTTCTACGCCGTGCGCAAGAAGTACCACCAGTTCGAAAGCGAGTTCACCGCCGTCGATACCCGTGTGCAAGTCAACCAGGTGCCGGGCGGGATGATCTCCAACCTCGCCAACCAGCTGAAAGAGCAGGGCGCACTGAACCGCATGGCCGAAGTGCTGGCGGAAATCCCGCGGGTGCGTGAAGACCTCGGTTTCCCGCCACTGGTGACCCCGACTTCGCAGATCGTCGGCACCCAGGCGTTCTTCAACGTGCTGGCCGGCGAGCGTTACAAGACCATCACCAACGAAGTGAAGCTGTACCTGCAGGGCGGTTACGGCAAGGCGCCGGGCGTGGTCAACGAAAAACTGCGTCGTCAGGCCATCGGCAGCGAAGAGGTGATCGACGTACGTCCGGCCGATCTGCTCAAGCCGGAGATGACCAAGCTGCGTGCCGACATTGGCGCACTGGCCAAGTCTGAAGAAGACGTGCTGACTTTCGCCATGTTCCCGGACATCGGCCGCAAATTCCTCGAAGAGCGTGCCGCCGGCACTCTCGTTCCGGAAGTGCTGTTGCCGATCCCTGAGGCCGGTGGTGTGGCGAAGGCCGGCGGCGAAGGCGTGCCGACCGAGTTTGTCATCGACGTCCACGGCGAAACCTACCGCGTCGACATCACCGGTGTCGGCGTGAAGGCCGAAGGCAAGCGTCACTTCTACCTGTCCATCGATGGCATGCCGGAAGAAGTGGTGTTCGAACCGCTCAACGAATTTGTCGGCGGTGGCAGCAGCAAACGCAAACAAGCATCGGCACCGGGCCACGTCAGCACCACCATGCCGGGCAACATCGTCGATGTGCTGGTGAAGGAAGGCGACACCGTCAAGGCTGGCCAGTCGGTGCTGATCACCGAAGCGATGAAGATGGAAACCGAAGTCCAGGCAGCGATTGCCGGCAAGGTCACCGCCATCCATGTGGCCAAGGGCGACCGGGTGAATCCTGGCGAAATCCTGATCGAGATCGAAGGCTGAGATAACTGCCGCGATTCAACGTTTTAAACCTCGGGGGGGCATGTGCTCCCCTTTTTTTTCGCCTGCAATATGCTCTTCTTTGTAGGGGCTGCCGCAGGCCCGAGCCTGCGGCAGCTACACATCGCTTTGTGTCAGAACGCCATGCGCCACTGGCCCATCATGCCGTAACTGCGGCTGTCGCTACCGGCCTCGCCAGTGAGCCCAACGCCCAGAGTGTTACGGGCGGACAGGGTCAGATCCAGACCGGCGTCCAGCGTGAAGCTGTTGCGATCCATCTCGGCCCCGGCGACTTCAAAGCTTCTGCCACCCTTGACCAGTTGCTGGCGCGTTTCGTTATCGAGCTCGCCGTAGGTATGTTTCACGCTGGCGCTGAGACGTGGCGTCAACTGCATGCCGTTGGCCAGGTGACTGGTTTTCGCCAGGCGCAGGCCGACGGTGCTGCTCGGGTTCGCCCGGGTCTGCCCCTGAACCTTGAGCGCCGCATCGCCACCTTTCTCGGTGTAACCATCACGCTGATAGCGTTGATAACCGACACTGGCGAACGGTTCGAAGCTGACGTTGCCACGTCCCAGGTTGTAGCCGACTTCGGCAAACACCTGCTGGGTGCTGGCGTCATAGCTGCTCTTGAGGCGATCACTGAAACCATTGAAGGCAACGCGACGTTTGCCACTGCCGTCATGACTGCCGTACGCGGCGCCCAGGCGCAGGGCGAACGGGCCGTCCTGACGCAGCGCGTAGGCGCCGAGGTGCCAGCTGTCGAGATCACCGTCGAACTGCCGCGCATCGAAGCGGGTTTGCGCTTTTGCGCCCATCAGGCCGACATGCCATTGCTCGTCGATTCGCCAGTCGGCCCCCATGATCAGACCTTGAGTGGAATGCTTCAGGGCACTGTCGGCGTCCCGGTCGACCTTGCCGCCATTTCCCAGAGCCTGTAGCCAGACCCGCCCATTGCCTTCGCCGCCAGCCGCCAGACGCGGTGTATTCCCCGACCCCTGCGCTCCGATGCGGTTGTCCAGTTGGTGCATGGCCGAGAGCATGCTGGCGTTGAGCGGATTGACGCTGCTCAATGTGGCTTTGGCAAGGTTGGCGTTGTTGCTGGCGGCGAGTTGTTCGAGAGCCACGCTGGCCGTCGGCTTGCTGGCGCCGAGCAGGGCCGTGACGGCAGTATTTTGAGGTGTGGCCGCGCTTATGGTTTTGCCTGGTTGGCGAGGTGCCCCAGGCTCTTGAGGTTGCTGAGGTTGCTGAGGTTGCTGAGGTTGCTGAGGTTGCTGAGGTTGCTGAGGTTGCTGAGGTTGCTGAGGTTGCTGAGGTTGCTGAGGGGTGGAGGGTGTCTCGTCAATGCTTTGCGCGAGCGCCTGACTATTCTGCGTGGTCGCAAGGCTTTCAAGCGGCACATCGTTACGGGCATAGAGCAATCCCACTCGTTGTGCTTCGTAGTGCAGCGTCGGGATCATGTATGCCAGATCGTTTTCAACGGTGCCAAACTGCCCCTCAATCTTTCCCGCTTCCAGAACGGTGTGCTGACTGCTTTGCGGGTAGTCGCCGGCGGTGACGAGTTTCAGGGTGGCGTCACCCAAATGAGCGGTTCCTTTTACGACCACCGTCTGACTGTTGCCGGAAGCATCCACGGCATAGGCCAGCACGGCAGAACGGGCCAGGCGCAGATCTCCCGCGACCTTGGGGGCGCCGTAGACATCGTCGACGGTCATGCGTCCGTACACGTTCAAATGATTAACCGCACCATTCCCGGCTATATGGGCGTTTTCCTGAACATCCACCATGCCGTCAATCAGGCCCTGGTTGGTCAGGTCACCGCCAGACGCGACAGTGGCGCCGCCATTGATCGCACCTTTGTTGATCAAGATGCCCTCGGTCACTGCCGAGCCCAGAATTTGCCCGTCGTTGACCAGCAATGCCTTTGGATGAACCAGTACGCCGAGGCTGAAATCTCCCGGTCCGCTGCGTGTCCAGCTCCCGCGCCTGACCTCCAGCCCATTGAAGTTACGGGTTTCACCCAGCACGCCTTTCTTGTTCGCGTCGAGTTGCAGCAGGTTGTCGCCCCCGCCCCCGTCGACCAGGCCGGCGAAACTGCCTCGAGATTGCACGGTGACAAGGTCATTGCGCGCATCGAGCGCGAGCGCCACACCCTCCTGTGCCGGATAGGCTTTGCTGACCTTCAGTTGAACGGTGTCCGGATGATTGGCGAAAGCGTTGATCGCTGATTTGAATGTTGCAGGGGATGCGGGAGAGATGCCTTGAGTGTCGGGCGGTGTGTCCTGAGCCATGGACAGATCAGCACATCCCATGGCCAGAGTAATGGCCAGTGTCAGGTGTTTTGGTCGAAAGTGGAATTGAACGGGCATCGAGTTCAGCCTCTCGTGGAAGGAGGCCAAACTCTAAGTTGGAGCCGGCAGGCACCGATGTCAGCCGGATCGCTCGGTGCTGCGGGCTACGTCTGTTTGATCTGCGGAAAAGAGCGGCTCGACAAAAATTGGCGGATTGCGTCGTGCCGTCGCGTTGTCTTTTCCTACAAATCGGATTGCCATTAGCCGCTTGTAATGATCAGAAACTCATCTGCCACTGCCCGATTAACCCGTGGTTGCGGCTGTTGCTGCCAATCTCGCCGCTGCAGGGCGAGAAAGGCATGGATGGAGGGCCTTTTGTTATTAGTGGGCCGTCCGTATATCGAGGGGTTCTTACAGAATGAAGTCGGAGGATGACCTGCATTATTTTGCGTTCAGATGATCTTAAGCTCAGTCGTATCTGCATTTTGTTGCATATTGCAACGCCCCATCATCCGTCGAAATGCACTATATTGCATCTATGGGCAATAAACCCCTTGTTTAAATGCAATTAAATGCAGGTGTTGAGACATGTACGACCTGACATTACAGATATTCAGTGCTGGAAAATGGCACGACGCAATGATTCTAAGGTTCGACAATCCTGAAAAGGGGTTCGAAAGTCGCTGCAGTTTCGGCTACGAGACGCCATACCTTGTCGAAAATGTTGAAGCCATAGGCTCTCCGTTTTCCAAGGCCGTCAGTGCGTTGTATCCATTGGATTGGGAAGGGCGACGCTCCAGTACGCCCGCATTTGTCTATGACATTGCCCCCGCAGGAGCGGCAAAAAGATTTCTGCTTGCGCGTCTGGGGCAGGAGAAACCGGCGCATATCGGTGCCGATCTGTATCTGCTCGGCCAGAGCACTCCAGCCCCCATTGGCAATATGCGCATAAAAGAGTCGGCCGAGGCTGTCGATGAGCGTGAGCCCATCGGATTCAAGCGTGAGGATGTTGTTCACCGCGACAGTCGCTTTCCGGAATATGCCTATGAGCAAGGCGCGGCAATTGGTGGTGCTACAGGGGCAGGCGGTGAAGCACCGAAGCTATTGTTGGCTGAAAACAAGGCCGGCCTTTTGTACCCCGATGCGGTATTGGGCGATCAAGAGGTCAGGCAGCATTGGTTTATAAAATTTGCCAGAAACAAAGGAAGTCTGGTCGATCAAGATATCCTGCGCAGCGAGTTCCATTACTACAAGGCGCTTCAGAAACTCGGCATTGAAACGATCGCGGTAGAAGGTTTGGCATTAGAAGAAGCGAGTAAGCCGAGCTTGTGGATGCAGCGCTTTGATCGAGAAGTAACGAACGGTGAAGTCAGTCGTTTTGCTGTCGAGTCGATTTACTCGCTGGCTGAAGTAACGGCGCCGGGAAGTGCAATGAACCATATGGATGTCATCCGCATGCTCGCCGGGCTCTGGCGAAAAGCAGGGCAGGCCAGTCAGATCCCCGAACTTGTGACGGATTACTTACGTCGGGACCTGATCAACAAGATCCTCGGTAACTCGGATAACCATGGTCGTAACACCGCGATAATTCGGCAGGAAAGTTCGTTTCGTCTGGCGCCGATTTATGACTTGGCCCCGATGGTCATGGATGACGAGGGTGTGACCCGGACAACCAAATGGCCAAAAGATCTGGAGAGGGCGGGAGAGGTCGATTGGCGGGGAGTGTGCCGCGCATTGGCTGATATCACCGATCCCAAAGACCCTTTGGCAGGCTTGACCGACGCGTCAGATCCTTTCGAACGCTTGCGTGAAGATGCCCAGCGTCTGGCGGCGCTCCCCGACATATTGACGGCGAGCGGTTTGCCCGACAGAACCATGAACCACCCGGGAATCCATCTGAAAAATCTGGAGCAACGTTTGAAAGAGTGGGATCTGAAATGAGCATGACAGTAGCCGAACGCACGGTGCTCATCGAAAACATTCAAGAGGCGCTGGCACAAGGGACACTGGAGATCGGTGAAGCGGTTCGTCGTCTACGTGTGGAAGTGACCGGCCTGCATCAAACCCAGTTTGCCAGGATGTGCAAAATATCGGTTCGCACGCTGGTGCATATCGAGCACGGCGAGGGCAATCAGACATTGAAATCGTTGAATGCGGTGTTTCGTCCGTTTGGACTGAAAATGGGCGTGGTGCGGATCCGACGAGAGATCAATTAAAACCCGCCTCTGGCGCAAGGTGCTGGTTACCCTAGCTACGCCGCACATAAGCCTTGCCGTAATGCCGCTCCATGCGCGCCTGGATCAGTTCCAGACCGATCGACATCAGCCAGTAAATGATTGCCGCTGTGGTCAGCATCTCGATGTAGCGGTAGCTCGAGCGTCCGTAGGACTGCGCCAGAAACATCACTTCCCAGACGCCCATCACCGAGATCAGTGACGAATCCTTGAGCATCGAGATGAACTGGTTGGTGGTCGGCGGGATGATCGTGCGCATCGCCTGGGGCAGGGTGATGCGCCAGAAGATCACGCTCTCGCGCATGCCCAGCGCCAGCGAAGCTTCGCGTTGGCCGTAGGGCACGCCGAGGATGCCGGCGCGGAAAATTTCGCTGAGGTAGGCGCCGTAGTTAAGTGACAGGGCAATGATCCCGGCCACCACTGCACCGGGCACCACGCCCAATTGCGGCAGGCCGAGGTAGATCAACAGGATCTGGATCAGCAGCGGCGTGCCGCGAAAGAACGAGGTGTAGAAACTGGCGATCCCGAATGCCACGGCGCTTTTCGACAGGCGCGCGAGGGCGGTGACGAAGCCCAGCAAGGACGAGGCGACGATCGCGCAGGCGCAGAGAAACAGGGTCAGTGCCGCGCCCTGCAGAAAGCCGTTGGGCGCCAGGTGCACGCCGAGCAGATTCGGCAGCTTGTCGAGGATGATCGAGAGCTTCAGGTCGAAGCTGAGGAAAAAACCGGCAAACAGGCTGAACATCGCCGCCCAGGTCAGGTACAGGCGCGTGCGGAAACCAAGCAGCCGTTGCAGGCGCGATTCAGCCACCGGTTGCGGCGGCTGTGGAGGTGTCGGGAAGGCAGTCATTGGCTGATATCGGCGCCGATCCATTTCTGCGACAGCTTGCTCAGCGTGCCGTCCTGCTTGAGTTGCGCAAACACCTCGCGCACCTTGGCGTCCCACTCGGCATCACCTTTTTCGATGGCCACCGAGTTCGGCTCCGAGTACAGCGGCGCGCCCGCCAGTTTGAAACGCTGATCCTGATTCAGGCGCGGCTGCGCGGTCACCAGATTGGTGAGGATGGCGTCCAGGCGCACACCGGCGCCCAGGCCCAGATCCTGGAAGGCGACGTTGTCGGTATCGTACGGGGCGATCTGCACATCCTCGAACGGGTACTCCAGGCGCGTGTCTTCTGCGCCTTCGATGACCAGATTCTTGTTCAGATAGCTTTCGTAGCTGGAGGCGCTGGTCAGGCCGACTTTCTTGCCGCTCAAGTCTTTGGCGCCGTGGATGCGATCGTCCTTGGCGTTGACCACGATCACGGCGGGCGAGGCGTAGTACTCGACCGGGAAATCGAACACTTCGGCGCGCGCCTTGCTCGGGGTCATGGAGCAGATGCAGATGTCATAGCGCCCGCTCCAGCGGCCGGCAGCGATCACGTCCCAGGATGGTGTTTCGAGGCGCAGCTTGACCCCCAGCTTGTCCGCAACGGCTTTGGCGACGTCCACGTCGAAGCCGTCGAGCTGATTCTGCTCATTGAGAAACGAAAAGGGTGGGTAGCTTTCCATCAGCACGCCGACCAGTTGTTTTTTCTGTTCAACGCGATCGAGTGTGGCGCCGCCGAAGGCTTGAGTGGACGCGGCCAGAATCGTCAGGCCCAGGGCCAGTAGCGGTTGAAGTTTCACAGTCGACACCTGAAAAAAAGGGGTTGTTATTAACCGAATGGTGCGTATTAAATAGTTATAAGAACCACTCTGGTAGTGAGTAATTTTCATAAGCATATGAGCGAAAAGCATATGGGCACAGCAAGCACGGTAATTCTCGATGGCGGCATGGGCCGTGAGTTGCAACGCGCCGGGGCGCCGTTTCGGCAGCCCGAGTGGTCGGCGCTGGCCCTGATCGAAGCACCGCAAGCTGTCGAAGCGGTGCACGCCGCCTACATCGCCAGCGGCGCCAATGTGATCACCAGCAACAGCTATGCGGTCGTGCCGTTTCACATCGGCGAGGCGCGGTTTGCCGCTGAAGGTCAGGCACTGGCGGCGTTGGCCGGAGAGCTGGCGCAGCGTGCGGTGCAGGCCTCGGGCAAAGCGGTGCGAGTGGCCGGTTCGTTGCCGCCGCTGTTCGGCTCCTATCGCCCGGATCTGTTCGAAGCGGCGCGGGTGAACGAATTGCTGACGCCACTGGTAACCGGCCTGGCGCCACATGTCGACCTGTGGCTGGCGGAAACCCAGAGCTCGATCATCGAGGCGCGTTCCATTCGCGCCAGTCTGCCGCAGGACGGCAAACCGTTCTGGCTGTCGTTTACTTTGAAGGATGAAGACACCGACGAGGTGCCACGTCTGCGTTCCGGCGAACCGGTGGCCGAAGCAGCGGCGGTGGCGGCGGAATTGGGCGTCGAGACGCTGCTGTTCAACTGCAGCCAGCCGGAAGTGATCGGTGCGGCGATTGATGCGGCGCGCGATACCTTCGAACGCCTGGGTGTGCAGATTCACATCGGCGCGTATGCCAACGCGTTTCCACCGCAACCGAAAGAGGCGACCGCCAACGACGGCCTCGACCCGTTGCGCGACGATCTGGATCCGCCGGGGTATCTGCACTGGGCGAAGGATTGGCAGCAGCGGGGCGCCAGCCATTTGGGCGGTTGCTGCGGGATCGGGCCGGAACACATCGCGGTGTTGGCGCAGAAACTGGTGTAAATAAGCATCAAAAGATCGCAGTCAGCGGCAGCTCAGCTACACCCTGTAGGAGTTGCCGCAGGCTGCGATCTTTTACATTTACAGACTCAGGAACGGCACTCGATCAAACCTTTCACCTGCCCGGTCGGCGTCTGGTTGGCATCGCTCAACCACTGCTCGAACCCTGTCGCAATCGCCGGCCACTCCGAATCCACAATCGAATACCACGCGGTATCGCGGTTCTGGCCCTTGACCACCATGTGCTGACGGAACACGCCTTCGAAGCTGAAACCCAGACGTTCGGCGGCGTATTTGGAGCGGGCGTTGCCGTTGTTGCACTTCCACTCCAGGCGACGATAGCCCTGTTCGAAGGCGTATTTGGCCAACAGGTAAACCGCTTCGGTACTCTTCGGTGAACGTTGCATTGGCGCACCGAAGGTGACGTGGCCGATCTCGATGCGCCCCTGCGCCGGGACGATCGACATCAGGCTCAGAATGCCTTGCACCTGGCCCGTGACGCGGTCGATCACGCTGAAGAAATACGGATCGCTGCTGGCCGCATGGTTGTTCAGCCAGTCATTGAAAACGCTGCGTTGCGGGAACGGCCCATAGGGCAAGTAATCCCACAGCTTCGGGTCGGCGCCGGGGCCTTCGAGGGCGTTGAACAACTCGTCGCCGTGGCGCGCCGGGTCGAGGCGTTCCAGGCGGATGAAGCGGCCTTCGAGCAAGGTGGCGGTGGGGGCGGGGACGCCTTTCCAGTCGGCAAGTGCAGTGGTCATGTACGCGGCTCCTTAAATGGCTTTGCGAAACTGGATGAATCCCGGGCGCTCGGCGATGCGCTCGTAGAGCTGAATCGCGGTGGCATTGGTTTCGTGGGTCAGCCAATGCACTTTGCAGCAACCGTCGGCCTTGGCAGTGGCGTAGACGTGTTCGATCAGCAAGCGACCGACGCCGGTGCCACGAGTCTCCGGCGCCACCAGCAGGTCCTGCAGGTAGCAGGAGTTTTCGATGCTCCAATTGGAGCGGTGATAAATGAAATGCACCATGCCCACTGCTTTGCCGTCAGCCCAGGCGAGGGCGGCGTGGGTCGGCTCGCTCGGGTCGAGGAAACGCTGCCAGGTGCTCTGCGTGACGGCGTCCGGCAACTCGGTATTGTAGAAGCGCAGGTAGGCCTGCCACAGCGGCAACCAGGCGGCGTGATCACCGGCGGTCACCGGGCGGATCTGGATCTGACTCATGCTGATTTCCTTAACGCATCAAGTGGGCGAGGGTTCGGTCGGCGATGTCGGGGCTGGCAGCCAGGCCTTCGCGCACGCCGGCAATGTCTTCGGCGCTGCGGTTCTGGCTGAGCTTGCGCTTGCCTTCGAGGCGGTCGATGGGAATAGCGAAACCGACGATGGCCTTGAGCATGCCGTCGATGTAGTCGGCCGGCGCATCGTCGACCTTCCATGGTTGTGCGCGACCGGCTTCATGGCGATCAGTCAGCGTGCTGACGATGTCGAGCAGGCGCCCGCCGTCGCTGAAGGTTTCGGCGTGACCGTAGGCGTGCACGGCGACGTAGTTCCAGGTCGGCACGACTTTGCCGTGCTCAGTCTTGCTTGGGTAAAACCCCGGGCTGACGTAGGCGTCGGGGCCGGCAAATATCAGCATCGCTTCAGCGCCGTCGCGCAGGTCTTTCCATTGCGGATTGGCTTTGGCCAGGTGCCCGTACAGCGTGCCGTTCGGGCCTTGTTCGCGGTGCAGCAGCACTGGCACGTGGCTGGCTTGAAGGCCGTTTTCACCGTGGCTCACCAGAATCGCGAGACGGCTGGCGAGGATCAGTTCGTGCAGTTGCGACAGTTCGTCGATGGCAAAGGCGCGGGGCGTGTACATGGATAGATTTTCCTTGGCGAATGCCTGCATCCTAGGCAGGCTATTGGTCTGTTGTAAGAGCCATTGATGACCAATTTCATAGGTCCATTGTCATGCCCGAATCGCCCACGCTGTCCATGCCGTTTAATCCGGCCGGTATCGAGCTCGACCGCCGTCAGGGTTTGAGCCGCCAGCTCTATCAGGCGCTGCGCCTGCGGGTGCTGGACGGGCGTCTGGCCAGTGGCACGCGGCTGCCGGCCAGCCGTGATCTGGCGGCGGCATTGGCGATTTCCCGCAACAGCGTGGTGCGCGCCTACGATCAGTTGTACGCCGAAGGCTTCATCGAGGGCCGCGTCGGGGACGGCACGTATGTGGCGCAATTGCCGCAAAGCGCATTGCCCACAAAAAAACTATCCACAAAAGTATCCACAGGGTTTTCAACAAGCTTACCCACAGCCTTATCCACAAATTGGCTGGATTTACCTGTGGTTCCATCCAGTAAAGTTATCCACAGCGATGCATTGCGGCGGGTTGAAAACAATCATCTGGCCCTGCCACCCAGTGGTCCGCCGCGTGCTTTTCGGGTCGGCGTTCCAGCCTTCGATCTGTTCCCGTTTGACGTCTGGGCCAAGCTGAACGCGGCTTTCTGGCGCAAGCCGGATTTGCAGCAGTTGTGTTATGGCGATCCGGCGGGCGATGCGCGGTTGCGCGGGATGATCGCGGCCTATTTGCGCAGCTCACGGGGCATGCAGTGCACGGCTGAGCAAATTGTGATCACCAGTGGCGCACAGCAGGGCATAAGCCTTTGTGCACAGTTGCTGGTAGCGCCGGGCGACGGCGTAGCGATTGAAAATCCCGGGTATCGAGCGGCCGGTCATGCCTTCGCCGTGGCCGGTGCCCGGTTGCACGGGGTGGCGGTGGACAGCGAGGGAATCGACTGTCAGCAACTGGCAGGACTGACCGATTGCCGCCTTATCTATGTCACGCCATCCCACCAGTACCCCACGGGGGTGGTAATGAGTCTGGCCCGCCGCCTCGAATTGCTGGCCTGGGCCGAGCGCACGCAGGGCTGGATCGTCGAGGATGATTACGATGGCGAGTATCGTTACAGCGGCGCGCCGCTGGCGCCTTTGGCCGCTCTCGATCGACAGGGGCGAGTGCTGTATGTCGGCACGTTCGGCAAGGTCGCGTTCCCGGCGTTGCGCCTGGGGTATCTGGTGTTGCCGCCGGGGTTGGTGGAGGCATTTGCGCAAAGGCGTGCGGTGGATGTGCGTCACTCCGAAGTCAGTACCCAGGCGGTGATGGCCGAGTTCATGGCCGCCGGGCATTTCCAGCGGCACATCCGACGCATGCGCCGCGCGGCGCTGAGCCGACGCAATGTCCTGCTCGGTGGCTGGCCGCAGAAAATTCCGGGCGTCGGCCAGTTGCCCGGCGTTGCCGCCGGGCTGCACCTGACCGTGCCGGTCGCCAGTGTGGCGCGTGAAAGCCAACTGATCGAACTGGCGCGTAGCGTTGACGTCGAGATCAATGGTCTGAGCAGCTATTGGCTGCCTGATTCCACGACCCCGGTCGACCAGCGCGCCGGACTGGTGCTGGGCTTTGCCGCGGTGCCTGAGCGCGCAATCGAAGCGGCGCTCGAGCGTTTGCGAACCGTGTGGCACACCCTCTGAAGCGGGCGCGGATCGACGCGCCCGACGGCGGTATCACGGTTGTGCTTCGAGTTGCAGGAACAGGCTCGGATCGCCAATCCGGCGCAGCACGTAATCGATTGGCGTCAGACTTGTCAGAGCCTGTCGACGTTCTGCGCTGAGGGTCTTCAAATGCGCATCGGCGATTTTCAGGTGCGCCGCGGTGAATTGTTCCGGCGCGGCTTCGGGCGAGTCGTAGTGAAAATGCGCGAGCCATAACGGCTGATCATGCTGGGTGCTGTCGAGTATCTGATACTCCTGAAAATAATCCTGGCGCTTTTTGGTCTTGATCCGGCCCTGGACGTTCCTGACGATCCGTACCTGATGATTGTCCAGCAACCATTGCAAATAGGCTTGTCGAGGTTGGCGGTCCTTGAGCAGACTGGCGCGCACGGCGATGCCTTGAGCACGTAACCGGATCGCGGCGCTGTTGAGTTCCGCACTCAAGTTGCCCACCGGCAACCGCGTGCCTCCAGAGGCGACAATGCGTGCCTGCGCCTGTTCGACGCTGGCAGCAATCTGTTCCAGTCGCCGAGCCTGCTGATCGAACAGATCCTGCATGTCTGCCGGTATGCGGTTGGGCCTCAGAGCGTCACGCCGGGTCCGGTCAATGAACGCCTGCACTCGCTCATTCTGGTTCAGGGCATCGGCAATGAACTCGATGTCGCCCACCTGCGTCGTCGGGGAGGCGGTGGGTCTGACGGGAAGCATTTCTTCCAGAGGTGATTCGCTGGCGGCTGCGGGCCTGGCGGGCGCAGGGTCACGAGGCCGGCTTTTGGTGACCTTGCCAACCGGTCGGGACGGTCCTGCGACAGAGGGGCCCGGTGTGGCCGGCGTGCTGCGGGCTCCGGTTTCCGGCAGCAGTTCGCTCAGTTGCTCCTGCGCCAGTTGTCTGAATTCGCCGAGCAAGCTTCTTAGCCGCGTCAGTTCTGCCGCAACCACCATGCCCGGATATTCGCCTGGCAAGTCCCCCAGACGCTGATCGGCATCGACATAGACATCAATCAGTCGGCTCAGACGATCAATGCGCAGCGCAGTGCTGTCGCCGTTGTCGGGTTTCCTGATCAGGGCGGCATGGCGGTGTGTGGCGGTGGCGGCTTCGATTATCAGCCAACCGGTGGCTTCCCGCGCCGCTTCGGTGGCTGTTTCCTGCATGCACAACTCGTGAGACATGCCGATGGCATTGGATTTCAGGTCCCACTGGTTAAACGCCGGGAGCAGTTGGCGCAAGCGTTGCGCGGTGGTCATGCCTGCACTGCCGATGGTGTCGAGGGTTTCCAAGGAGGTACGGGAAAGCTGCAGGCGGGCGATCATGTCCTGGCTCAACGCCAGAGCCTGGTGCAGTTCCTCGTTGTAACTTTGCAGCGCTTGCGGTGTATCGATGACCGTGTGTTGAGCCAATTTACGGGTCAATACTGCGTAAGCGTTGCGTTTGAGAACGAACCAGAGGCTGAGGTTTTTTTGCAGCAAAGTGGTCATGCGCTGCAATTCGACGAAATAGCCATCGCTCCCCCCTTTGAGGCGCCATTGGCCGAGTATTTTCAAGGCCTCGTCGTAATCCCCGATCAGCTTTTCGACGTGTTCAAGGTAACGCCGGGTCGCCTCTTCGTGGGCTTGTCCGGAGGCGCCAAGCATGGCTGACTGGGCTTGTTCCAGAGCAGCGTTGCCGACGGCTTCCTGATTTCTGAATGCTTCCAGAGCCGTACCGAGCTGGTTCCTCTGGGTTTCCTTTTCCTTGCGCTGGGCCTTGAGCTGACTTTGCAGGCTGGTGCCCCCGGCGCCACCGCGCAGACGCAGTCGGGTATCCACGAACCATTGGCCTTGCTGGTTGTGAATCAGCAGCGGACCGGTTTTTGACGGTGTCTGCGGATCAACGATTTGCACCTGCTGGTCATCGTTTTCAATCACGCGGAACCAGCGATCGCCCGCCTGCGCATAGGTGCTGGTAGCGAGGCGATACAGGGTCGCCTTGCCGCGCAGCAGGGTTTCCACGGCGGCTGCCGTGAGGTCGGGAGCCGGCACGGCCAGAGTATTCAGAAACGTTGCCAAGGCACCGGGCGAACGCCGGGGCACCGAGCCGTAGGCTTCAAGCGAGGAGTAATGGCTGGCCGGGAGTTGGTCCTTCAGCAGCGTGGTGACGTGTGTAACCGTGGGCGGGACAGGCGCTTGTGCAGGGGCGGTCTGGATCCGGGGCAGTCCTTCGCTTTCGATATCGCTTGCGCCTTCGCTGCGCAACGCTGTGCGGGGGCCGGTTGTGCGTTGGGTGGCCGCATGATGGGCCAGGATCATGCCCAGGTTCAGCAACATATCGGCAACCGCGCTCCACTGGGCGTGGGTATCGCCACGGTTGTGGGCATCCACGACCTGATCGATTTCGCTGATGCTTTGCCAGACCCAGATCGCCGCGCCTGCCGGGCCGCAGAGAAAGTTCGCGGCAACGTTGAACAACGCCCACCCGCTGTCTCGCAGCAAGGCCCAGCGGCGTTGCGCATTGGACAACGACTGTCGGTCGGCGAGTTCGGCCATCGCCAGTGCATGGGTCTTGAACAGCACCGGGAACACGTCGCCAGTCAGCGCCGTGGAGGCAAGCCCGACCGGCCCGGCCCACTTGACGCTGGTCCAGGGCTCGGCGAGCAATTGCGCGCCCAGCCACGGACTGGGCAGACCGATGGGGAAGGTGTATTGGGCATATTTGAAGCTGGTTTGGGAATCCGCCAGCCACGCCAGCACCGAATCTCTCAGTTCGCCTGGCTGATGGACGGCGTACAGCAGGTTTTGCGTTGAAGGGAATTGCAGCAATGGCTGCTCAAGCAACGGACGATACAGCAGGCATGGCCCGGCTCCAGGCAGACGCGGAGCAATGATGAACATGTTGGTGACAACATCGCCAACAGTCTCCCCGGCATGGATAAACGTCAGCGGACGAATGACCACAGTGTGTGGATGACCGGGTATCGGTTTGAGCCACTCCTGGACACAGCGATAACCCTGCTCATCCACGCCGCCGAGGCGACGCAGCTTGGATTCCAGTGCAATCAGCGGCAGCAGTGCGTGCAACTGGCGGATGTAAAAGCGCTGCTGCAGGGGGGCCTGCTGCGGATCGTTGATCAGTCTGTCCCTGATCAAGCCGGGGTATACCTCACCCATGTCGATCTTGTTTGCCATCTTCGTCAGGTAGGCGACAGTCAGCCACTGCGGCAGCGCTTGTGGCGGGTCGAATTGCAGAGTCGCCAGATACGGCGTGCGGTTTTGCAAGGCGTACTCGCCCAGGGTTTCGACATGGGTGTCATGCGGATCGGGCAGTGTCACGCCTCCCGATTCGAAGCTGTTGGTGATGCGGATTTGCAATTTGTCCAAAGGCAGCCCGGCCGCCGATGGCTGATCGGCAATGATCGCCTCACGCATGCAATTGCGTGCATAGGTATCGATCGGCGGGATTGGCAACAGCGCCTTGTCTGCCTGCCGGTACAACTGGCCCAGCGCATTGATCGATTGGCTGTATTGATCGAGCTCGGAAGCCGAAGCGTCGAGCAACCAGTCGGGTATCGAATCATCGAGGTCGATGAGGGTGTTTTTCTGCGGTTCGCTGGCTTGCTCGATCAGGGGCAGAAGGGAGGAGCCGTCCTCGCTTTCCTCGTCGAGACTTTGTCGGGTGATTGCCCGGATGGCATCGAGCTGGTTGGCAATCAGGACCCACGCCATGTGGTCGAAAAAATTGCCCTCGGGTTCGAACAACTGCCACTGCAGATTCTGTCCGGCCGGCAACAGTTCGATACGCTGCGGCAGTGATTCACCCAGTTGCTGCAGAGAGTCGAATGTCTCGTAACCATCTTCCACGGTGTACATCATGACCAGATCGCGCAGGCCATAGCGTCCGAAAATCACCACGGCGCCGCCCAGAATCAGGTGCCGGGCAGCGCCTTGAGCATCGACCGAGTCGATGTCGATCAGGCACACCCGGATGTCCGACAGTGTTATGTCGTGACGCTGGCGCTCCTGTTTGTCCGGGCGCCGCGAAATCGCCCGGGCGACCAGGCACTGTTCATCGTCCCAGCCCTCGGCGTTATGGACGTTCAGGGCTTCGCGCAGGGCATCGGAGAGTTCTTGCCAGCGCGGCAATTGGCGTCGGGTGCTGTTCCAGTAATCCAGCTGTCGCTCGGCGAAGGCAACAAACAACAGGGGCGCATAATCGTTGAGCAGATCGGCAATGGCCTCGATATCGACATCCATATGCACCACTGGCGTGGCCTGGTGGTTCAAGGTCAGAAAGTGTTCACCCTCCAGATAGTTGGCGCTGGAGCCGTTGAAAAATTGCCGGACGAGTGCCTCTGTCAGTGATTCAAATCGGGTCTGCAGGGCCACTCGTTCCGCGTTCAGCCATTGCCATTGTGGCGTGCCGATCATGGCCTGCTCGGGATCGATCTTGCGTCGTGGATATAGCGCTTCGAGCGCCTGACGCAGCACTGCGCTGGCGACTTCATCGACCGTGGGCCCGCGACTGGTCTGATGGACGATCTGGCTCTTTTGCAGCAATGCATGGGTTTCGGTGTTCGCTGAATGCTCAGTCATTGTCATTGTCCTTTTTGACGTTTGGGGCTTATGAGAAAAACAGCGAACGCGCCAGCTGCGGGCTGATCGCGCTGCGATAGATAGCGATGATTTGCGGGCTGCTGGTGGCTGAGTCCAGGTCGAAGGCGCCGGCCATCCGCCGTTGCTCCTGCAGTTTCAAATGGGCGGCGGTGAAGGCGTCGGCCGGTGCATCGGGGCTGTTGTAATGGAAGTGCGCGTACCACAACGTCTTGCCGGTGCGCCGCTCGCGAATTTCGTACTCCTGCAGATAATCCCTGCGCGGGCCTTTGAGGCGACGCCGGGCACCGCCAGACACAATGTCGATCTCATTTTTGTGCAATAACCATTCGACCCGGGCGGCGGTTGGCGGTTGTTGCTTGGTCATCTCGACCCGTATCCGGTAGCCCTCGGCGTACAGGCGTTCACCCGCCTGGTTCAATTGGGCGATCAGGGCTGGCGGCTCCTCGGTGCTGTTCGCCCGCAGCCGGGCCTGTTCAAGGCTTTTCGCGCTTTCGTCGAGCTGTTCGGCCTTGCGCTGGAACTGCTCTTCGATCTCCACCGGAATCCGACCGGGTTTTTTGGCATGGGCTTCGGTTTGCCGGATGAAGCTTTCTACGCCATCGAGGAGCGTCTGGCCCTGGCTGATCTGGGTGGCGAGATCCGCTACCGGAGCAGGCGGGCGGCGCCGTCCGGGCTGAATGCGTTCGACCCAGACACCGGGCGTTTTCTCGTGAAACGTGGCGATGACGTTCCCGGTCATGGGCGCTTTCACGTCAAGCAGAACCGGTTGCCCTGGCGCCGAGGAACGCAACTCGCCGACCACTGTGCCCTTGAAGCGGGTTTTGATAATCCGTTTACGTGAGGCTGGCGCTGGCCTTGAAGGACCGGGCCGAGGCTCCACCGGCCGGTGTTCGAGGAGCAATTGCGCCAGGTGCTCTTCGGTCTGGCGTTGAAACTCGTTGATTCGTTTACGCGTGTGGCTGAAGGGCTCGTCGAGCAACACATCCTTGTGGTTGAGGGCGAAATCCTCGAACGACTGATCGATGGCGACGAACTGTTCGAGCATGCCGTTGAGGCCTTCGATCCGCTCGTTGGCCCCCAGGCTGGTCTGGTCGAGCAGCAGTTCCTGGGAGGTCTGAATCACCAGGTTGGTTGTGTCGAGCAGGCGTACCAGATCGCCTTGCGCCTGAGTCAGCGCTGGCGAAGCCTGCTCTTTCAGGCAGATGTCGCGAGCCAGCGACACCTGAAGTGCCTTGAGATCATTGAGACTGAACACAGGCAGCTTTGCGCGATAGGTATTGGCGACTTCAGCGGCACGTTTGCCCAGTCGGCTCAACTCCTGAAAACGTGACTGGGCAAACTCGATCTTGCTGATCATGTCCTCGGTCAAATCGTACATTCTGCGGTAGGTGACGGGGTCACCGGTGCCTGCAGCCGTTTCCTCGGCCTCGAGCAGCACCAGGGTTTCCTTGAGGATTCTGGCGAAGAGGGGGTCACGTTGAGTGAGCCATGTCTGGTTGAAGAACAACTGGGTACCGAGCATCTCGGTCATGGCGGTGCGGAAATGGGGTACGGTCTCAAGCAGGTTCAGCGATTTCAGCTGGTCGATGGGAGCCGCGTATTCCCCGGTGCGGCGTTCAAGTGCTGCAAGAAACGTGGTCTGCTGCGCCACCAGAGTGTCATCGCTGGCCGTGGTCATGGCGGTGTGGGCGGCTGTCAGCTCTGCGCGGGCCTGCTCGCGCGTGTTATCGAACTCGGTCAGTTGTTTCTTGAGTTCGGCGATGCGTTCATTGTTTTCCCGTCGTTTGGCCTTGCGCCGACTCGACAGACCACCGCCGCGCAGACGCAGGCGAGTGTCGACGAACCACTCGCCCCGTCGATTGCGGATCAACCCGGGGCCCTGACGTCCGGGCTGTCGCTGCGAATTGATGATCGAAACCTCACCGGTGTCGGCGACCGCCACTTCGAACCAGCGCTCACCCACGGGTGCGTAGTACCCGCTGGCATGTCGATAAAGGTGACGATAAAGGCCGGCGTCGCTGGCGGGCGGGGTGAGCGCTTCGGGGCGCGTAACGGCAAACCGATCCAGGGTTTGGGTCAGGCTCAGGGCGGTGTCGGTCATCAGCGAAGTCTGATGTTGCGCCGGATAATCCCCGATCACATCAGGGCGTTGCACGATGTTTACCGGCGTTGGTGGCACCGGCTCCCTGGGCTCGGTCTCGACGGTCACCGGCTTCTTTTCAGTGATGTCCCGAGGCGTCGCGTTACGGGTGCTGGCGTGATGGGCGAGCACCATGGCCAGGGTCAGCAACAGATCGGTCATCGCGGTTTTCTGCTGCCCGGTGTCGCCTGTGGCAGCGGCGTCGAAGGTTTGTTGCAGATCGTCTAGCACCTGCCAGATCCAGGCGGCGGTACCGACGGTTCGACCGAAAAACGGCAGCGCGGCGCTGAGGATCATCCAGCTCGCATGCTTGAAGCTCTCCCAGCGACTTTCGCTATTGGACACCGATTGCCGATTCGCCAGTTCGACCATTGCGCTGACGTTGGCCTTGAACAGAAAAGCCAGGTAATTGGTAGCGATGACTGCTGTTCCCAAGGTCAGCGTGCCGCTCATCTGCAAGGAAGTCAGGGGATCGGCGAGCAGTTGTGAGAGCGACCATACCGAGGGTCGATCATCGCTGAATACGTAATTGGCATAGTTGGCGCGCGCACTGTCCGGCAACCAGGCGAGGACCGACTGACGCAATGTCGGTGAATGCTTGATGGCGTACACCAGGTTGGCCGGCGACGGGTACTGGAGCAAGGCATGATCGGACAGGGGCCGGTACAGCAGGCAGGGTCCCTTGTCCATCTGTCGGGGGCCGATCACGAACATGTTGGCCACTTCATCGGTGGTTGTCCCCGGGCGCCACGCGGGATTGAAGGCCAGCGGTCGAATGACGATCTCCTGACCGTCCACCCGGCGATTGTCATCCAGCAATTGAACCACGGCCGCGACATAGCGATAGCCCGCCTCGTCGACCCCGCCCTGCGCGCGAATCTTCTGCTGCAACGCCAGTAACGGCAATTCGACACGCAGCCGGCTGGTGAACAGGTTCTGCCGTCGCAGGCTTTCCAGCGGGTCATCGCGCAGTTTTTGCCTGATCAGCGCAGGATAGGTCTGGCCGATGTCGACACTGATGATCAACCTCTCCAGATAATCAGCCGTCATCCATGCCGGCACCGCAGTGCTGCCGATACTGCTCACGGTCTTGTTGCCCAACGGCAAGGCAATCAGGTTCTGCAACGCCAGGTCGACCAGGCTGAAGGTGCTGCGTTCTGGCTCCAGCAACGGTGTGAAACTGCCCCACACCACCACGCTGTCGACCACGATGCGAATCTCGACCAGATTCAGTTCAGTGGCTTCGGGATGCTCCTTGAGCAGGGCCGCCTCCAGTTGCTCCAGCGCGAACTCGCGAATCGGTTTGATGCCGTCGTCAAAGGACTGCTCGGCGTTCTGACTTTGCACCTGCGCCAGATCCATCAGATGACGGCTGTAGGCAGTCAGGTCGCTGGGCGAGGCGTCGACCATCCACTCTGGCAACGCTTGCTCGACCAGGTTGAAGCGTGAAGACGACTGCTTGTCCGTGGGATCGAGTTCGTTGGTCGTGCGGCTGACGTGGGGCGTCAGATTGGTTGTCGCCGGTTCGTTTGCCAGCTCGCCAATCGCGTCGGCCTGCAGGGCGATCAGATTGCACGCCAGATGATCGAAGTAGTCACCGTCAGGTTCGATCAGCCGCCATTGCAGGGTTGCAGGCGGCGGTCCCTCCGTCTGGGTCTGCAGTGAGGCACCCAGTTCCTGCAGGGTATCGAAGGCCTGGAAACCGCGAGTGATGGTGTGGGTGAGAATCAGCGTGCGGCTGCCGAGCGTGCCGATCAGTACGGCCATGTCGAGGACGTGCAGGTGACTGGAAGTACCATCGCGCGTGGTGTCCAGATCGATCAGGCAGGCGCGGGACTGATAGCGATCATCGATACTGCGGGCAGTTTTTTGCGGATGGTCGAAAAGACTCTGAGCCATGGCGCGCTGATCTTCGTCCCACGCCGGGTTCGTCCCGACGTTCCACAGTTCGCGCAGGGACCTGGACAATCCCTGCCAGCGCGGGGCGGAGGCGCGGGTGAACTGGTTCCAGTAATCGACCTGTTGTTCCTCGAAGGCAACAAACAGCAGCGGCGCCAGTTCATTGAGCAGCCTGGCGATAGCCTCGATGTTGACGGGCAGTTGTACCGGTGTCTCGTGCGCAGGATGCAAGGTGAGGTAGTGCTCGCCATCCAGGTAGGTCACTGGCTTGTTGGCGACGCCATGCCGCACCAGCGCATCGGTCAGCGATTCGAAGTGTCGCGGCCCGGGGACGACACGCTGGTCACGCAAGGTCCAGCCAGGTGTCACCACCATTGCCAGTCGCGGGTCGATCTGTAACTTGGGGTATAGCGTCTTCAGTGCCGGTTGCAGGGCGCGGGTGGCGACTTCCCTGATTGAGGGGCCGGCGACCAGTTGGGTAAGCAGGGCGTCTTGATCGTCCGGCAGCTTGTGGTCGGCGGGAGAGTTGAGGGTTTCTGGCATGGTCACATCCTTGGTCAGAACAGCAGACACCGCGAAAGAGGCGGCGAGCGATGCGTTGCAAGGTAGTGACGGGCCGAGCACCGAAGGTGGTAGATAAATATCGCAGACAAAAAAAGACCCGCACGGCGGCGGGTCTTGTCGTCAGCGTCGGCTCAGGTGCCGGACTTGATCTTGGTCCAGGCCCGGGTGCGTGCCCGCTCGGCATCCCGCGGCAGCGGTTGCAGGGTGTAAAGCGTGCCCATCGCCGCATCGGTCGGGTACAGGTTGGGGTTGTTGCGGATCGCCGGGTCGACCAGTTGGGTGGCGTCCTTGTTCGGGTTCGGATACCCGACGAAGTCGCTGACCGGCGCGATCACCGTCGGTTGCAGCAGGTAGTTGATGAAGGTGTAGGCGTCCTCCGGGTTCTTCGCGCCCTTGGGAATAGCGAGCATGTCGAACCAGATCGGTGCGCCTTCCTTGGGCAGGCGCATGTCGACCACTACACCGTTCTTCGCTTCTTTGGCGCGATTGGCCGCTTGCGAGAAGCTGCCGGAATAACCGACCGCGACGCAGATGTCACCGTTGGCGATGTCGGCCATGTACTTGGACGAATGGAAGTAGGTCACGTACGGCCGGATCTTCATCAGCAGCGCTTCGGCCTTGGCATAGTCCGCCGGATTTTTGCTGTTGGGATCCAGACCCAGGTGTTGCAGGGCCAGCGGCAGAATCTCCGACGGCGAGTCGAGCAGGGCGACGCCGCACTGCTTGAGCTTGCTGATGTTCTCTTCCTTGAAAATCAGGTCCCAGCTGTCCACCGGCGCGTTATCGCCCAGCGCGGCTTTGACCTTGGCCGGGTTGAAGCCGATCAGGATGGTGCCGTACATGTACGGCACGGCGAATTTGTTGCCCGGGTCGTTGGCTTCGATCAGCTTCATCAGTTTCGGATCGAGATGATTCCAGTTCGGCAGCTTGCTGCGATCCAGCGGCTGGAACACCCCGGCTTCAATCTGCTTGGCGAGGAACACGTTGGACGGCACCACCACGTCATAGCCGGAGTTGCCGGTCAGCAGTTTGGCTTCCAGTGCTTCGTTGGTGTCGAAGATGTCGTAGACCAGTCTGGTCTGGGTGTTCTGTGCCTTGAAGTCTTCCAACGCCTTGGGCGTGATGTAGTCGAACCAGTTGTAGACGCGCAGGGTACGTTCTTCGGCGTGGGCGCCGACGCTGAGCAGCGCGGCGCACAGGGCTGGCGTAATGCAGTGCTTGAGTCGGTTCATTGTTCGAACCCTTCGAGCACGTTCACTGCGTTGATGCCGATTTCCTCCACCGCGTAGCCACCTTCCATGACGAACAGCGTCGGTTTGCCGAGGGCGGCGATGCGTTTGCCCATGGCCAGGTAATCCGGGCTGTCGAGCTTGAACTGCGAGATCGGATCGTCCTTGAAGGTGTCGACGCCCAGCGACACGACGATGATGTCGGCACCGTAGCTGTCGATCTCGTTGCAGGCCTGTTCCAGCGCCGCACTCCACACATCCCAGCCGGAACCGGCCGGCAGCGGATAGTTGAAGTTGAAGCCTTCACCGGCCCCTTCACCGCGTTCATCGTCATAGCCGAGGAAGAATGGAAACTCGGCTTCCGGATGGCCGTGGATCGAGGTGAACAGCACGTCGCTGCGCTCGTAGAAAATCGACTGAGTGCCGTTGCCGTGGTGGTAGTCGACGTCGAGGATCGCGACCTTCTTGTGGCCGGCATCGAGGAATGCCTGAGCGGCAATGGCGGCGTTGTTGAGGTAGCAATAACCGCCCATCAAGTCGCTGGCGGCGTGGTGTCCCGGTGGTCGGCACAGGGCGAACGCACTGCGTGCACCACGCTGGATTTCGGCCTGCGCAGTCAGCGCCACTTGCGCTGCACTGTAGGCTGCTTGCCAGGTGCCGGCGGTGATCGGCGCGCCGCCGTCGAAGCTGTAGTAACCGAGCTGGCCGTGCAGGCTGGTCGGTTTGATTTGCCGCAGGGTGCGCGCGGGCCAGGTGTAGGGCAGCAGGTCGCCGTCGGTGTTGAATTCGGTCCAGCGCTGCCACGCCCCTTTGAAGAAGTCGAGGTAATCGCGGCTGTGGATGCGCGCGATCGGTTCGAGGCCAAAATCCTTTGGCGCTTCTACCGGGCCGAGGTTCTGGTGTTGTACCCGTTGCAGCACGTGGTCGGCGCGCGACGGCATTTCGAAACACGGCTTGAGCTGGCCGTCGATGAGTTCGCAGCGGCCGTGGTGCAGGTGGTGATCGTCCGAGTAGATCGTCAGCATTTGTTGTTCTCCGCAGGGGGCTGATTCGGTTGCCCCCAGTGTTGCGGCGCGCGGCGAATCGGAGAACGGCAGGAAAGGCCAAAAGGGGATCGATATGGCCAAAAACTCTGACCGCAATTCGCCCCTCTTTTCAGTACAGCCTTGCTTCGATTCAGGCATGAAATGCGTCCCGGTGGGAGCGGGCTTGCTCGCGAATACGGTATGTCAGATAAATTGATCGCGACTGACACTGCGAATTCGCGAGCAAGCCCGCTCCCACATTGGAACATCAATGAGGGCGAAACTGGCTCGGCGCCACCCCGCTCCAGCGCACGAACGCATGGCGGAAACTCGCGGTCTCGCTGAAGCCCAGGGTCTCGGCGATGCGGTAGATCGGCAGTTGATCCTCACACAGCATCTGCTTGGCCCGCTCGAAGCGCAGTTCGTCGAGCAGTTCCTGATAACTGCTGCCCATGTCCTTCAAATGGCGGCGCAAGGTGCGCGGCGAGCACTTCATTTGCTGGGCCAGCCCCTCAAGCCCCGGTGCTGCATTGAGCTGGGCACTGAGCAACTGGCGAATCCGCCCCAGCCACGCCTGACGTCCGGTGAACTCGATGTTCTGTTTGCGGCAGCGGTCGGCCATGGCCTGGTGGGTGATGCAGTCGGCCAATGGCAACGGCTGATCGAGCCAGCGCCGGTCAAAGGCGAAAGCATTGTCCTTGGCGCCGAAGTGCAGCGGGCTGGCGAAGTGTTCGGCGTAGCTGTCGCGGTAATCCGGCGCGGCATGTTCAAAGCGTGTCGCCAGCAATGGCAGCGGATGCCCGAGCAGGTCGTCGCAGATGACCTTCAATGACACCAGGCAGAATTCCGCGTTGAACACCGCCATCGACGGACTCTCGCGGTAATCGGCGGCGACGAACCAGACCCGCTCGCCGTCGTCTTCCAGGCTCAGTTCGAAAAGTGTTCCCAGCAGCGCCGGATAGCGAATCGCCAGGCGCAAAGCGTCACCTAAGGTGGCACTGGTGAGCAGTGCGTAACCGAGGATGCCGTAGCAGGACACGTGCATCCGCCGGCCCAGTTCCAGGCCAATGTCATGCTTGAGCGCGACCGCGTTGGCGCAGACCTGCATTTCCTGATTGGTGGTGATGCGTGTGTCGGCACGGGCCAGATCCGCCGCACTGATGCCGCTGCCGGCCAACAGCGCGTCGCTCGACAAGCCTTCGGCCTTGAAGGTGTTGAGCACCAGTGAGACGGCGTTGAGTGTGGTGAGGTGGGAGTGGAGCATGAGGCGGCATCCGCTGGTTTTTGGCAAAAGAGGCAGCAAGTAGCGTGCCGTGCACGACGCCCACAGGCAGGGGCGACGTCGTGCACGGTCATCAGCGTATGCCTTAGCTCGCGCTGAAAAACAGCTGTCGGGCCTGCTCCACGCCGATCATGCTGCGGTAGTACGCCAGCCGTTCGGCCCGGCTCAACCCGCGAGTGCTGTCGGCATCGGATCCCAGTTGCCGCTCCGCGGGGGTTTTCAAACGTGCAGAGAGGAAGGCCTTGTCCGGCACCCATGAGGTGGAGTACAGAAAATGCGCGTACCACAGCACCTTGCGCGTGGTCTGGTCAGTGATGCTGTATTCGTCCAGGTAGAGCGCCTTGCCGCCCTTGAGGCGGCGTCGACTGACAGTTTTTGCAATACGGATGCTGTCATTGGTCTGAAGCCAGGCGACACCTGATGGTGTGGGTGATTGTGCCCTGGTCATCATCGACATGGCGGTTTTGGCCTGCTGATATAGGCTGTCGACGGCATCGCTCAGCGCCTTGTTCAGCACCGCAGCCGAGCGCTGGCTGCTGTCCGTGGCGTTGCTGTCGGTCAGGGCCTGTTCAATGGCCGCGCTGACGTGTTCCAGTTGCAGGGCGTGCTGGTGAAACAGGTACTCGATACCGACCGCCGAGCGTCCGGCCTGCTTCATGAGTTCGTTCATGCGCAGGGTGAACGCCGGCAGGCCGTCGAGCAGGTCCTGCCCCTTGTTCAGGGTGGTTTCGAGCGCTGGCGTCGGCGTCGGCAAGGCAGTGCTGATACGTTCGACCCACACCCCGGAAGTTTTTTGATGAAAGGTCGAGATGACCTTGTCCGTGAGCGGTGACTTGATGTCGACCAGGTCGGTTTCCAGGCCCTGTGCCGTCAGGCGCGGCTCGCCGATCAGCACGCCGTTGTAGCGGGTGCGGATGAACTTCTTTTTCGGCCTTGGCGGTTGCACGGGAGGCGCCGGGCGGCTGCGCAGGGTGTCGCGCTCTTCGAGCAACAGCACCAGGTTGTGGCGGGCGCTGCGGTTGAATTGCTCGAGCTGTTGGCGAAGGTTTGTCAGCGGTGCCTCTTGCACACTGTCAGCGAACGCGGACTTGAAGTCTGCCAGGCGCTCGTCGAGTACGTTGAATTGTTCGATCAGATCGTTGAGGCAGTCGATGCGTTCGTCGAGCCGGGAAACGCTGCGCTCCTCAAGGGTGTCGCGCAGCGCCTGAACGGCGATATCGGCGGTATCGACAATCTGGTCGAGACTGAGCCAGGCGTCCGCGGCGGTCGCCACCGAATGTTCGGGCAGGCAGACATTGCGCGCCAGTGTCACCTGCAGTGCCTTGAGATCGTCGATCGAGTACGCCGGAAGTGCCTTGCGAGTCAGTTGAATCAAGCGCAAGCCGTCTCTCTCGAACTCTTTGAGTTGCACCAGTTGTGCCTGGATCTGCTCCAGACGTGTGATCATGTCCAGATTGAGCTCAAGCATCTGCCGCGTTTCGGCAATATGCCGGTTCTGGGGCTGTTCAGCCTGTTCTTCGAGATGATTGAGTACGCTGCGCAATGTCGGCGTGAACAGGGTCAGCGCTTCGCGAATCCCTGCATGGATGAGTTCGAGCTGCGCCTTCAGGTAGCTCAGGGATCTCTGTTGGTAGTCAGCCGTTGGCGAGAATACATGCAACGCCTTGAGATCGCTCAACGCCTGGGCATAAGCGACGCGTTGCCTGTCCAGAGACTGGAGAAAGAGCTGGCGGTGGGCCGCAGCGGTCTGAGCGGTGGCAGCGTTCATTGCCTGGCGGACCTGTTCCAGCTCACCTTGCGCTGCCGCTTTACGGCTTTCGAAGGCGGTCAGGCGGGTGCGCAGTTTTTCCGCTTCGATGCGGCGTTGTGCTTCAGCCAGCTGTGTCAGGCCGGCCGAGCCGCCACCGCGCAGACGCAGTCGGGTATCGACGAACCAATCGCCACGCAGATTGCCAATCAGGGCTGGGCCGGTACGGGTTGGATCCTGCGGATCGATGATCATGACGGTACCGTTTTCGTCCACCGCGACCTCGAACCAGTCATGGCCCACCGGGGCGTACCATTTGCTGTTGTAGCTGTAGAGATTGCGATAGAGCCCTGGCGTGGTGTTGGCGCTACCCAGACGTTGCGGGCGAAGGATTTTGAAGTGGGACAGCACGGTGCCCAGACTTGCGGGCGTGCGATTCGCGGCGCCGCTGATATTCAGGGTTTGCTGCAGGTCAGCGGTTTCATGGGGAGCACTTTTTTCCAGTTGTTGCACGGTGATTTCAGTGGTCGTGGGGTCAGGGTTTTTCGGTGTTTCGCGTGCCGCTGTCTCATGGGCCAGCCGTGGTCGGGAGCGACCTGCGATGTGCAACGTGATCGCCATCCCCAGATTGAGCAACACCTCGGTGAACGCTGACCATTGCGCGGAAGAGTCATCCTGCTCCCGGGCTTCCTTCAGGGCTTGCAGTTGCTCCATCACCTGCCAGATCCACGTCGCGACACCCACCGTGCGTCCGAGGAACGGCAAGACGGCATTGAACAGGGTCCATCCGGCCTGTTTGAAACTGGCCCAGCGACTTTCCGCATTTGACACCGACTGGCGGTCGGCCAGCTCGACCAGCGCCGACGCGTTGGCTTTGTACAGAGCGCCTGGCAGATCGCCCTCCACGGTCTTTCTACCGAGGCTGATCGGCCCACTCATGACCCTCATTTTTTCCGCATCCACCAGAAACTCGGTGACGGCCCAGGGGGAGGGCAACGTGCCTGGAAACACATAGTTGGCGTAGTCGCTGCGCACGCGGTCCGGGAGCCAGGCGAGCACCGAGTCACGCAGACTGGCGGATTGCTGGATGGCGTACAGCAAGTTGCTGGGGGAAGGGTATTGGGTCAACGGCTGGTCGAGCATCGGTCGATACAGCAGGCACGGCCCGGCGCTCGGGTCCTCAGGACCGATCACGAACATGTTGGCGACTTCGTCATGGCTGCCGTCTGTTCTGCGTTGAGGTACGAAAGCCAGAGGCCGCATGACGATGGTCTGGCCCTCGACCATGCGATGGTTGCTGTCGGGATCCAGCACCGCGACGACATAGCGGTAACCGCGTGCGTCGATACCGGCCTTGCCGCGAATTTTCGATTGCAGGGCCAGCAGCGGCAACTGGATGCGCAAGTGTTGAGTGAACAGTGCCTGTCTCCCGGCGGAAGCTGGCGTGGTGTCGACCAACTGACGCTTGATCAGCGCCGGGTAGGTCGTACCGATATCCGCGCGGGTTACCAGGTCTTCCAGATAGCTTACGGTCAGCCATGTCGGCAATGGCTTGCCACGGGTGGAGTGCAGGGTCTTGTTGCCTACCGGCACTGCAATCAGATTCTGCAAGGCCAGATCGGTGACGCTGAAATTGTAAGTCTCGATTTTTCCCGGAACAGTAAAGGTGCCCCAGATCACCGGACTTTTGACCCGCAACTGGATCGACTCCAGAGCTGTTTCAAGATCGGTACGCTGCGCATCGGCGTGCGCGCGAAGGGTCTCGGCATGCAAGGCGTTCATTTCGCTCAGCGCGTATTCGCTGATTGGCAGGATGCCATCCAGATAGGACTTGCCGGTGTTCTGGTTATGCAGTGCAGCCAGATCCTTCAAGTGCCGGGAATAGTTGTTCAGATCCGGCAGTGATGCAGCAATGAGCCAGTCAGGCAAGGCATTCTGAAACCAGCTCAATGGCGGGCCGGGCTTTTTCGCCGTGGCGTCGACTTCGGGGGTGGCCGTGGACAATGGCTTGTCGAGCGGGGCAGGTGTGGCAGGAGAAAAATCCAGCGCGCCGATCACATCGATCTGAATCGAGACCAGTGCACACGCCTGATAATCGAAGATGCTGCCCGAGGGTTCCAGCAATCGCCAGTTCAACTGCTGGTACGGCTGAAGATTGCCCACGTGCGCAGGCAAGGATTTGCCCAGGTCATCAAGAGAGTCGAACTTCTGATAACCCTTGAGCAGTGAATGGGCGAGGATGACCGTCTTTCCCTGTTGTGTGCCGATCAGCACGGCCATCGATACTTCGTTCAGATGCTTTACGGTTGTGCCATCGATCAGATCAATGGCGATCAGGCAGGCGCTGTTCTGGTCATCGATTTTCCTGCCGGCCAGACCGGCAGTGCGATACAGCGCGCGGGCCATTGCGCAGTCACTCTCGCTCCAGCCTTGTACCTGATTGACGTTCCAGATCTCGCGCAGGGTGTTCGACAATGTATGCCAACGCGGGCCGTTGCTGTCGTCGGCGTTGTTCCAGTACGCCAGCTGTTGCTCCTGAAACGCCGTGAGCATGACCGGTGCCAGCAGGTTGAGCAGGCTGGCGATTTCGTCGATCCGTACCGGCAGGTGGACGGCCGGATCGCTGATCGGTTGTTGCGTCAGAAAGTGTTCACCTTCGATATACAGCGTCGGCGTGCCCTGCACGACCTGGGCGGCGAGGATTTCGGTCAAGGCCTGGTAGGTCGGATTTCCGGCAACGATCTGTTCGTCGACGATGGACCATTGCGGCGTGCCGATCATGGTAATGCTCGGCTCCAGATCAAGCGTGGGGTACAGCTTGCGCAAATGTTCGCGCAACAGCACGGCGGCCACGTCGCGCAAGTCGGGGCCGACACTCAATTGGGTGATCAGGGCTTCGGTGGGATTGGTGCCGGCAGCCGTCTGCCGGGTGGAGCTTGTGGTTGCTGAACTCATCGTGCGTCCCTGCGTTCTGGTGATGGAGGCGATCCCGAGGACAAGTCTCGGGATCGCTCCATGCTAGGGAGGCACGATGCAGCGTGGGTGGTAGATATGTAGGGCGTCGGACTATCGCCGGCGCCGGACCAGGCTCAGCGCAATTCGCCACACAGGTCGAGTTCGATCAGACGCCGCACTTCGGCGTTGTCCAGACCCGCACCGAGCAAGCCGTGCAGCTTGCCGAACGCCGCTTCTCGGGTCATGCCGCCACCGGACAACACGCCAACGCCGCGCAAACGGCTGCCGGCTTCATACACATCCAGCTCGACCCCGCCTTCATGGCACTGCGTGACCGCAACCACCACCACACCGTTGTCCCGTGCGCGGCCGAGGCTGGCAAGGAACTCGGGATTGTCGCTCGGTCCGGTGCCGCTGCCGTAGCACTCCAGCACCAGACCTTTGATACCGCTGGCCAGCAGGCCATCAACCACCTCGGCGCCGATGCCGGGGAACAGTGGCAGCACAGCAACCTTGGCCAGTTGTTTCGGCTGGTTGTAGTTCAGTGCGGCCGGAATCGACGGCGCTTTCACCCCGCCGCCCTGACGCTCCAGGCGCTTGAACGGATGCCGGCCGAAGCTGCGCACTTTCGCGCAACGGGTCGGCGCCAGCAGCTCGCCATGGAAATACAGGTGCACGCCCGGCGCCAGACCCTGACCCAGAGCAACGAGCGCGCCACCGAGGTTTTCCCAGGCATCGCTGTCGGTGACGCCGGCCGGCAGCATCGAGCCGGTGAAACACACCCGGGCATGCAGGCCGAGCAACTGGAAACTCATCGCCGCAGCGCTGTAGGCCAGGGTGTCGGTGCCATGCAGGATCAGCACGCTGTCGCAGCCTTGCACGTCCACCGCATCGACCACCGCTTCGCGCAGTTGCTGCCAGTAGGCCGGGGTCATGTTGGCGCTGTCGATCAGCGGCGACATTTCCCGGAAGCGCCACTGCGGCACAACGAGTTCAGGCTGGCTGTGCAGGTAGTCGCGCATCCGCGCTTCGAAACCGGACGCCGGGGCCAGACCGTTGGCACTGGCCTGCATGCCGATGGTGCCACCGGTGTAGAGCACCATGACGTGTTGGGCGGCGGGAAAGGAATTGGCAATCATCTGAGGGTCTCCACAAGAGATGACATTGTAGGAGTGAGCCTGCTCGCGATAGCGGTTCATCATTCAACATTGATGTTGGCTGAAAGACAGCTATCGCGAGCAGGCTCGCTCCTACAAGTTATTGCATCACAATAACTGACGGGCGCCGGGGATGCGCCCGTCATTCACCTGTCAGCGTTGCGCTGCAGGCACGCCTTGCGGCTCGACTGCGGTCTTGCCGGCGGCTGGCGCCTCGGTCGGCCAGGCCTTCAGGTCCAGATCCAGATCGGCAAATTTGCTGGAGTCGAACACCGGCTGCTTGATGCCCGCACGGCGCTGTTCGTCGTAGTCGCGCATCACGCGCATGCCGACCTTGAACAGCATGGCCAGGGCCATCAGGTTGACGAAGGCCAGGCAGGTCATGGTGATGTCGGCGAAGGCGAACACGGTCGACAGATCCTGCATCGAACCCCATACCACCAGCGCCAGGACCAGACCGCGGAAAACCATCAGCAAGGCGCGGTTGCGGCTGAGGAACTGCAGGCTGTTTTCGCCCAGGTAGTAGTTGTAGAGGATGCAGGTGAAGACGAACAGCGACAGCGCGACGCTGACGAAGATGCGGCCCCAGTCACCGACCACGGCGGCCAGCGAGTTCTGGGTCAGGACGATGCCGTCACCTTCGAAGCCCGGGGTGTAGAAGCCCGACAACAGGATCAGCAGCGCGGTGCAGGTGCAGATCACGAAAGTGTCGAGGAATACGCTGAAGGCCTGAACCACGCCCTGAGCGCCCGGGTGTTTCACCGAGGCCACGGCGGCGACGTTCGGCGCACTGCCCAGGCCCGCTTCGTTGGCGAATACGCCACGCTTCACGCCCATGACGATGGCGCTGCCGAGCAGGCCGCCGAAGGCCGGGTCGAGACCGAAGGCGCTCTTGAAGATGGTTTCCAGCATGGCTGGCACGTGTTCGATCTGGGTGCCGATCACGTACAGGGTCACGCCGATATAGGCCAGGGTCTTGACCGGTACCAGCAGGTCGGACACGGCAGCGATGCGCTTGATGCCGCCGATGAAGGTGATGGCCAGCAGCACCGCCAGGACGATCCCGGTGTGGCTTGGGTCGAAGGCAAAGGCGTTTTGCAGCGAGTGGGTCACGGTGTAAGACTGCAGGCCGATGAAGGCGAAGCCGTAGGTGACCAGCAGCAGGACCGAGAACACCACTGCCATGCCTTTCAACTTCAGGCCGTGCTGGATGTAGTAGGCCGGGCCGCCACGGTACAGACCGTCGCCATCGGCGCGCTTGTAGACCTGCGCCAGGGTGCATTCGAAGAAGCTGCTGGACATGCCGACCAGTGCGGTCACCCACATCCAGAACACCGCACCCGGACCACCGAGGGTCACGGCGATGCCGACACCGGCGATGTTGCCTGCACCGACGCGGCCGGCAAGGCTGAGCATCAGGGCCTGGAACGAGCTGAGTTGCCCGCCGCTGCTTTTCAGGCTGTCGCGGAATACCGCGAACATGTGGAAGAAGTGGCGCAATTGAACGAAACGCGAGCGAATCGTGAAGTAGCTACCGAGCCCGACAATGAGCACGATCAGTACTTTCCCGGAGAGGAAGTCGTTGATGACTTCGAGCATGGATTTTTCCTCGCTGTTTTTTGTTTAAGCAAATGCTGGATGTTCCGAAACATCGCGTTACACCGGTTTGCGCGCGGCACGACAGGTGAGGCGAAGGTTTCGTCCCGGATCCATTTCGCGGGTTTGTTATTAGTTCGGGTTTCGCATGGGTTATGGCCTCGTTACCGACGACCGCTCACGCGAAGAGGGGCGGCACTATACCGATCAGTGCGGCGCCCGTCTGCACGCTCGTGGTGCAAGCGACGAAACGAAGCGTTGAAACACCCGGCGTTACCGGCGCCGGGCTTGTGCGGGAACTGCTCTTCTGTGGGAGCGAGCCTGCTCGCGAAAGCGGTGTATCAGGCGCATTGGCGTTGAATGTGCCGCCTTCGCGAGCAGGCTCGCTCCCACATTGTTCAGTCCCCAGACATACGGGTCTCAGGATCAGAAAGTTAAAAAAAAGGGCTTGGGGACAAATCCCCAAGCCCTCAAAAGGTGAGAGGTGTCTAGTCCCTCGACCTGGTGAGCGGTGCTACAAATAACGCGTCGGCTCAGGCTTTGAGCGGAACCAGACGCGGGGCAATCATGTTTTCCGGGCGCAGGATGTCGGCGAGCATGGCTTCGTCGAGCAGACCTTCTTCGCGCACCAGTTCCAGCACGCCGCGGCCGCTTTCAAGGGCGATACGGGCGATGCGGGTAGCGTTTTTGTAGCCGATGTACGGGTTCAGTGCGGTGACCAGACCGATCGAGTGCTCGACCAGTTCGCGGCAGCGGGCTTCGTTGGCGGTGATGCCGACGATGCAGTGCTCGCGCAGCATGTCCATGGCGCGTTGCAGCAGACGGATCGAGTCGAGGATCTTGAACGCGATCAGCGGCTCCATCACGTTCAGTTGCAGTTGGCCGCCTTCGGCTGCCATGGTCAGCGCCAGATCGTTACCGATGACCTGGAAGGCCACCTGGTTAACGGCTTCCGGAATCACCGGGTTGACCTTGCCGGGCATGATCGAGCTGCCTGGCTGACGCGCTGGCAGGTTGATCTCGTTGATGCCGGTGCGTGGGCCGCTGGACAGCAGGCGCAGGTCGTTGCAGATCTTCGAAAGCTTGACCGCGGTGCGCTTGAGCATGCCGGAGAACAGCACGAAGGCGCCCATGTCGGAGGTGGCTTCGATCAGGTCGGCGGCGGGCACCAGCGGCTGACCGCTGATCAGTGCCAGGCGTTGTACGGCCAGCGCTTGATAGCGCGGGTCGGCGTTGATGCCGGTGCCGATCGCGGTGCCGCCCAGGTTCACTTCGGTCAGCAGTTCCGGGGCCAGCGTCTTCAGACGGGCCAGGTCTTCGCCCATGGTGGTGGCGAAAGCACGGAATTCTTGACCCAAAGTCATCGGTACGGCGTCTTGCAGCTGGGTACGGCCCATTTTCAGGACGTGATCGAATTCTTTGCCCTTGGCCGCGAAGGCCTGAATCAGGCTGTCGAGGCTGGCCAGCAGCGCGTCGTGACCCAGCAGCAGACCCAGGCGGATCGCGGTCGGGTAGGCGTCGTTGGTCGACTGCGCCATGTTGACGTCGTCGTTCGGGTGCAGGTACTGGTACTCGCCTTTCTGGTGACCCATTGCTTCGAGCGCAATGTTGGCGATCACTTCGTTGGCGTTCATGTTGGTGGACGTACCGGCGCCACCTTGAATCATGTCGACCACGAACTCTTCGTGGAAATCACCGCGGATCAATCGGGCACAGGCTTCGCTGATGGCAGCGTGCTTGGCTTCGCTCAGATGACCCAACTCACGGTTGGCGTCAGCGGCGGCCTGTTTGACCATCGCCAGACCCACAACCAGTTTCGGGTAATGCGAAATCGGAACGCCGGAGAGACGGAAGTTGTTCACCGCTCGCAGGGTCTGGATGCCGTAATACGCTTGAGCCGGTACTTCGAGGGCGCCAAGCAGGTCGTTTTCTGTGCGGAAAGATGCAGCGGAGGACATGATAGAAATCATCTCGATATGGACCCGGTCTGTGCCGGAACGCTGCGAATGCTAGGCTTGTGGGATTTTTTGGGCCAATGCTGTTAAACACTGGCCTATGCACATTCGGCATAATGCCCGTGTGACGCCGCGTGTGCGGCAGACGTGTGACCTGTTTTGGTGCGTGTCCGGGAGGGCGTGATGAATCTGGAAAGCAAATGGCTCGAGGACTTCAGTGCCCTGGCCGCCACTCGCAGCTTCTCGCAGGCGGCCGAACGGCGCTTCGTGACCCAGCCTGCATTCAGTCGGCGGATCCGCAGCCTGGAGGCGGCGCTTGGGCTGACGCTGGTCAACCGCTCGCGCACGCCGATCGAGCTGACGGCAGCGGGACAGCTGTTTCTGGTGACCGCGCGCACCGTGGTCGAACAGCTCGGCGAAGTGCTGCGCCACCTGCATCACCTGGAAGGCGGGCAGGGCGAAGTGATGCAAGTCGCCGCCGCCCACTCTTTGGCGCTGGGCTTCTTCCCGCGCTGGATTGCGCAACTGCGCAACGAAGGGCTGAACATCGCCACGCGATTGGTGGCAACCAACGTCGGCGACGCGGTGCATGCATTGCGCGAAGGCGGCTGCGACCTGATGCTGGCGTTCTACGACCCGGACGCGGCGATGCAGATGGACCCGGAAATCTTCCCGTCGCTGCACCTGGGCCAGACCGAAATGCTGCCGGTGTGCGCGGCGGATGCCGAGGGCAAGCCGCTGTTCGATCTGGAAGGCGAGGCCAGTGTGCCGCTGCTGGCGTACAGCGCCGGGGCGTTTCTCGGGCGTTCGGTGAATGGATTATTGCGCCAGCGCCAGCTGCGTTTCACCACCATCTATGAAACCGCCATGGCCGACAGCCTCAAGAGCATGGCCCTGGAGGGGCTCGGCATCGCCTGGGTGCCGCAGTTGAGTGTGCGGGCAGAGCTGGCTCGCGGCGAACTGGTGGTCTGCGGCGGCCCGCAATGGCACGTGCCGCTGGAGATTCGCCTGTATCGCTGCGCACTGGTGCGCAAGGCCAACGTGCGGTTGCTGTGGCGCAAGCTTGAAGGCGGCGCTGCACAGGCTTCCTGAGCCATCGCAGATCCATTTGTGGGAGCGGGCTTGCTCGCGAATACGGTGTGTCAGTCGAGATTCATGTATCTGACCTGACGCCTTCGCGAGCAAGCCCGCTCCCACAGGGGGGATTTGCGGTGTTCTGTCGCTGACCTTCAAGTCAATAAAACCGGGCCTCTGGCTGATTTGACAGATGGTCGTTTCGGGGGCTGTTTATTGCTTTCTTTGCGGTATACTGCGCGGCCTTCGGCCGGTACGTCCGGCCATTTTTCGTACAATCAAGCCACGCAATCCTGCGTGGCTTGTTGTTTTTGACGCGCCTGCGGGCGCCCAGAGAGAAGAGGCGCGACGATGAGTGCACTGGTTGGCGTGATCATGGGCTCCAAGTCCGATTGGTCCACCCTTAGCCACACCGCCGATATGCTGGAAAAGCTCGGCATCCCGTACGAGGTCAAGGTGGTTTCTGCTCACCGCACCCCGGATCTGCTGTTCCAGTACGCCGAAGAGGCTGAGGGCCGTGGCATCGAGGTGATCATCGCCGGTGCCGGTGGCGCAGCCCACTTGCCAGGCATGTGTGCGGCCAAGACCCACCTGCCTGTACTGGGCGTTCCGGTGCAGTCGTCGATGCTCTCGGGTGTCGATTCGCTGCTGTCGATCGTGCAGATGCCGGCGGGCATTCCGGTTGCCACCCTGGCTATCGGCAAGGCCGGCGCGATCAACGCCGCGCTGCTCTCGGCGAGCATCCTTGGTGCCAAGCATCCACAGTTCCACGCGGTACTGAAAACCTTCCGTGCCGAGCAGACAGACAGCGTCCTGGACAATCCAGACCCACGTATTGCCTGAGGTTGTTGAGATGAAGATCGGTGTAATCGGTGGCGGCCAGTTGGGCCGCATGTTGGCGCTGGCGGGTACTCCGCTGGGCATGAACTTCGCTTTCCTCGACCCGGCGCCGGACGCTTGCGCCGCAGCACTGGGCGAACACCTGCGGGCCGATTACGGCGATCAGGATCACCTGCGCCAACTGGCCGATGAAGTCGACCTGGTGACGTTCGAGTTTGAAAGCGTCCCGGCCGAAACCGTGGCGTTCCTCTCGCAATTCGTGCCGGTCTATCCGAGCGCCGAAGCCCTGCGCATCGCTCGCGACCGCTGGTTCGAGAAGAGCATGTTCAAGGAGCTGGGCATCCCGACCCCGGCCTTCGCCGACATTCAATCGCAAGCCGACCTGGACGCCGCCGTGGCTGCCATCGGTCTGCCGGCCGTGCTGAAAACCCGCACCCTGGGTTACGACGGCAAGGGTCAGAAAGTCCTGCGCAAGCCGGAAGACGTGGTCGGTACGTTCGCCGAGCTGGGCAGCGTTGCCTGCCTGCTGGAAGGTTTCGTGCCGTTCACTGGCGAAGTTTCGCTGATTGCCGTGCGTGCCCGTGATGGCGAAACGAAGTTCTACCCGTTGGTGCACAACACCCACGACGGCGGCATCCTCAAGCTGTCGGTGGCCAGCACCGATCATCCGCTGCAGGCGTTGGCTGAAGATTACTCCAGCCGTGTGCTCAAGCAGCTGGATTATGTCGGCGTGATGGCGTTCGAGTTCTTTGAAGTCGACGGTGGCCTCAAGGCCAACGAAATCGCCCCGCGTGTGCACAATTCCGGGCACTGGACCACCGAAGGCGCCGAGTGCAGCCAGTTCGAAAACCACCTGCGTGCCGTGGCCGGCCTGCCGCTGGGTTCGACCGCCAAGGTCGGCGAGAGCGCGATGCTCAACTTCATCGGCGTGGTTCCGCCGGTTGAGAAAGTGATCGCCATCGAAGATTGCCATCTGCACCACTACGGCAAAGCCTTCAAGGCCGGGCGCAAGGTCGGTCACGCCAACCTGCGCTGCGCCGACATGGCCACGCTGCAAGCACAGATCGTCAAGGTCGAAGCGCTTATCGCCGAGTAAACAGTTTCATGTGGCAACGGCGGAACCTTCGGGAGCCGCCGTTCTCTCATGGCAGGATGCCAAAGTCTGACTAGGCTTTGGCATATCTACCATTCAGAGTCAGAGGGAAATGCCATGGGAATTATCGGAACCATCTTTATCGGCTTGATCGTCGGCCTGCTGGCACGCTTCCTCAAACCGGGCGATGACAGCATGGGCTGGATCATGACCATCCTGCTCGGTATCGGCGGTTCGCTGGCGGCCACTTACGGCGGCCAGGCCCTGGGTATCTATCAGGCAGGTCAGGGCGCAGGCTTCATCGGTGCACTGGTCGGCGCGATCGTGCTGCTGGTGATCTACGGCCTGATCAAAAAGAACTGATCCAAGCGACCAAGTCCTCTCTGCCAACGCGGCAGGGAGGGCTAGAATGCTCGGCGATTCAACGTCCTTCCTTTATCCGAGCATCTTTTACCGAGCACCTCCATGCGCCGTCTTCTGTTGACTCTTCTTTTGCTGGGCAGCGGTCTGGCCCACGCCGGCGAACTGCCGGAAACCGACTGGCTGGAACTGATGCCCAAGTCGGACCAGAAAGCCCTCGAGGCCATGCCCGAAATCGACCACAACTCCCCGGAAGCCACCGGCACCTTCACCGAGAAGGGCGGGATGAAACAGGCCAAGGGCCTGCCGGCGGTGATGTATTCGACCAAGACCGTGGCGTCGATGAACGACAAGCACATCCGCATCGGCGGCTACCCGGTGCCGCTGGAATCCGACGCCAAGGGCCGCAGCACGCTCTTCTTCCTCGTGCCGTACCCTGGCGCCTGCATCCACGTGCCACCGCCACCACCGAATCAACTGGTGCTGGTGCGTTATCCCAAAGGTTTGAAGCTGGACGATATCTACACGCCGCTGTGGGTAACCGGCACGCTGAAGATCGAGAAAGTCAGCAATGACCTGGCCGATGCGGCGTATGCGCTGGACGCTGACAAAGTGCGGGTGGTGCAGGAGTCTGATCTCTAACATCTGAACAATTGTAGCGAGGGGATTTATCCCCGATGGGTTGCGAAGCGACCCCCGCTTTGAATCAAGGGCAGGGGCCTGCTCCGCAGGCCATCGGGGATAAATCCCCTCACCACAAAGGCTTTCACCCACATTGATATTGCGGTGTTGGTCAGAGCGGTTTACTGCCGATGCTGACACCCATCGTATGGCTCGCACCCGAGACCAGATTCACCACATCATCCATCACATTCGCCGTCTCGATGCACAGCATGCGCTGCCAGCCATCGTTGTCCATGTCGGCCAGTGCTGCCGCGCGGTCGATCCACGGGTTCCAGATCACGGCGGTGCGTGAGCCGCTGGCGGTCAGTACGATGTGCCGTTCCCAGGTCGGGTCGACAATGCTCAGTTGCGGCGGAGCGTCGAGGTAGATGCGGTCGGTTTCGCCAGCGAAATGCAGGTCACCTTGCTGGCGGTGGGTGTTCCAGTTGTCCAGAGTCTCGATGTAATTCAGCCCTTCAACACCCTCGACGTGCACGTTGCGCACATCGCTGACCGCGAAATAAGTGTGCAGCGCCTGGCTGATGCTGACGGTTTCGACACCCCGATTGTGGCTGGACAGGCTGATGTGCAACTGATCACTCAGATGCAGGGTCAGGGTCAGATCGACCTGATGCGGCCAGCCCGGCAGGCCACCTTCGGGGTAGGGCAGCCTGAATTCAACCTTGACGCCGTCAGCCTCTGATTCGATGCCGCCCAGCTCCCAATCCATCGCCCGCACCAGACCGTGCGCGGGTGCCGGTTGCTCACCGGTGTACATGGCCTGCACGCTCTGCGGGTTGCGTTCGAACTTGCCGAACCAAGGCCAGCACACCGGCACACCGGCGCGGATGCTCTTGCCGGTCTTGAACACAGCCTTGTCGTTGAGCCAGATGATCGGCGGCTGGCCGTCGATTTGATAACTGAGGATGTGCGCGCCTTGCTGGGCCACCAGCACTTCGGCCTGACCGTGGCGGATGCGCCAGCAGTTCAGTTCATCCAGTTTCACCGCTTCAACGTTGGGCGTGTTCATGGGGCAACTCTCGATCAGACACTTGGGACGACTATCGACCGCAAAACCGCGGCGATGTTTAACGCGCGCGCGGCGGCACCGAGCGGGTGCGACCGCTGCCGTCGATGGCGACGAAGACGAATACCGCCTCGGTCACTTTACGCCACTCGCTGGACAGCGGATCGTCGCTCCACACTTCGACCATCATCTGGATCGAGCTGCGGCCGATTTCCAGGGTCTGGGTATAAAAGGACAATTGCGCGCCTACCGCGACCGGCACCAGGAAGGCCATGCGGTCGATGGCGACAGTGGCTACGCGACCACCGGCCACGCGGCTGGCCATTGCGGTACCCGCCAGATCCATCTGCGCCACCAGCCAGCCGCCGAAAATATCGCCAAAGCCGTTGGTTTCGCGCGGGAGTGCGGTAATTTGCAAGGCCAGGTCGCCTTGCGGGATCGGATCTTCTTGTTCGAGCTCTATCATGCCGGGGGTGCCTCTGACCCGTGACTCTTCGTTGGTATTGCTGGTGGTAGCCGTCTTCAGGAAAAACGATTCAGCACCGAACATACTGCGTTCGTCACGTTTTCCATAGGCGCCTAAAGGGGAAACTCTGCGAAACCGGCTGATCCCGTTCAAAGGCCGGGCCAACGACGTTTTCGCACAGCAACCCCCTACAAACCGGAGCAAGGTTGCGAGTATATCGGTCGGTAGACTCCGCGACGACCATCGGGTTCTGATTTTGACCGGCAAATACGCGCCTCTATGTGCTTTTTCGAACAATTTGCTATGGTGCCGAACCTGCCCAAGCCACAGCCAGCGTTGTTGTGGCGGTAGATCCGCCTATAAGAGAAGCCCTTGCCATGACCACAGCGCCTTCGAGCCTCGCGCAGCCCGAGCAACCTGCACGCCCCCTGACCCGCAATGACTACAAGACTTTGTCGCTATCGGCCCTGGGCGGTGCGCTGGAGTTTTATGACTTCATCATCTTCGTGTTCTTCGCCACCGTGGTCGGCAAGCTGTTCTTCCCGGCCGACATGCCCGAATGGCTGCGCCTGATGCAGACCTTCGGCATTTTCGCCGCCGGTTACCTTGCGCGGCCACTGGGCGGCATCGTCATGGCGCACTTCGGCGACCTGCTGGGGCGCAAGAAGATGTTCACCCTGAGCATTTTCATGATGGCCGTGCCGACCCTGATCATGGGCCTGCTGCCGACCTACGCGCAGATCGGTATGTGGGCGCCGATCCTGCTGTTACTGATGCGAGTGATTCAGGGCGCGGCGATTGGCGGGGAAGTGCCGGGGGCGTGGGTCTTCGTTTCCGAACACGTGCCGCAAAAGCACATCGGCTACGCCTGCGGGACGCTGACCAGCGGTTTGACCGCCGGCATCTTGCTCGGCTCGCTGGTCGCCACGGCAATCAACAGCATTTATACACCGGGGGAAGTCGCGGATTACGCCTGGCGGATTCCGTTCCTGCTCGGCGGCGTATTCGGCCTGTTCTCGGTCTATCTGCGCCGCTGGCTGCACGAAACTCCGGTGTTCGCCGAGCTGCAACTGCGCAAGGCGCTGGCCGAAGAAGTACCGCTGCGTGCGGTGCTGCGTGACCATCGCGGGGCGATTGCGGTCTCGATGCTACTGACCTGGCTGCTGTCCGCCGGGATTGTCGTGGTGATCCTGATGACCCCGACCGTGCTGCAGACGGTCTATCACTTCTCAGCGACAGTGGCGCTGCAATCCAACAGCCTGGCGATCGTGTTCCTCAGCGTCGGTTGCATCATCTCCGGTGCCCTGGCCGACCGCTTCGGCGCCGGCCGGGTGTTTGTCTTCGGTTGCCTGGGCTTGCTGATCAGCTCCTGGACCTTCTATCACAGCCTCGCCGATCACCCGAACTGGCTGTTCCCGCTGTATGCGTTGACCGGTCTGCTGGTTGGCACCATCGGTGCGGTGCCATACGTGATGGTCAAGGCATTCCCGCCGGTGGTGCGCTTCAGCGGATTGTCGTTCTCGTACAACGTGGCGTACGCGATCTTCGGTGGCCTGACGCCGATGGTGGTCAGCCTGCTGCTTAAAGAGAGTGCGATGGGCCCGGCCTACTATGTGGCGGTGCTGTGCACGATGGGGATTCTGGTGGGGGCGTGGCTCTGGAAGAAGGGGCGCTGATCCCGAATTTCCTCCAGTAGTACCGGCCCCTTCGCGAGCAAGCCCGCTCCCACATTTGGAATGCATTTCAACTGTGGGAGCGAGCCTGCTCGCGAATGAGGGCGACTCGAATCATTCAGTAAAACCCGGATGCTGGCCTTTCATCCAATTGTCATATTTCAGCCATAGAGTGTTCACACGGCCTGCTGATACTTGGCCCCGACTTAACACACCCTATCTGCTAGGAGTAAGGCATGAAACTGAAGCGTTTGATGGCGGCAATGACTTTTGTCGCTGCTGGCGTTGCGACTGCCAACGCGGTTGCCGCTGTTGACCCTGCTATCCCGAGCTACACCAAAACCACTGGTGTGTCGGGCAACCTGTCCAGCGTCGGCTCCGATACCCTGGCTAACCTCATGACCCTGTGGGCTGAGAACTACAAGAAAGAATACCCGAACGTAAACATCCAGATTCAGGCCGCTGGCTCCGCCACCGCGCCACCTGCGCTGACTGAAGGCACCTCCAACCTCGGCCCGATGAGCCGCAAGATGAAGGACACCGAACTGGCGGCCTTCGAACAGAAATACGGCTACAAGCCAACCGCTATCCCGGTGGCCGTGGACGCCCTGGCGGTGTTCGTGCACAAGGACAACCCGATCCAGCACCTGACCATGGAACAGGTTGACGCGATCTTCTCGTCCACCCGTCTGTGCGGCGCCAAAGCCGACGTGAAAACCTGGGGCGACCTGGGTGTGACCGGCGACCTGGCCAACAAGCCAGTGCAACTGTTCGGTCGTAACTCGGTATCCGGCACCTACGGCTACTTCAAGGAAGAAGCCCTGTGCAAAGGCGACTACAAACCTAACGTCAACGAACAACCAGGCTCGGCGTCGGTTGTGCAGTCGATCAGCTCCTCGCTGAACGGCATCGGTTACTCGGGCATCGGCTACAAGACTGCCAGCGTGAAGACCGTTGCTCTGTCGAAGAAAGGCAGCACTGACTTCATCGAAGACACCGAAGAAAACGCCCTGAACGGCAAGTACCCGCTGTCGCGCTTCCTCTACGTTTACGTGAACAAGGCCCCGAACAAGCCTCTGGCCCCGCTGGAAGCCGAGTTCGTGAAACTGGTTCTGTCCAAACAGGGCCAGGAAGTTGTGGTGAAAGACGGCTACATCCCACTGCCGGCCAAGGTTGCTGCAAAAGCACTGGCTGACCTGGGTCTGCAGGAAGGCGGCGCTGAAGTCGCAAAAAAGTAACAAACTGAGTCCGTAGTAAATACCCTTCGGACTCCACTGTGGGAGCGGGCTTGCTCGCGAAGAGGCCTTCAGATTCGGCATCTTCGTTGACTGAATAAGCGCTTTCGCGAGCAAGCCCGCTCCCACAGAATCTTCGAATTCTCTGATCCTCCTCCAGTACCCGCTGGCGGTGGATTTGCTGCGTCACTGCACTGTCATCTTTCTGTCATACAGGATCGCTAGGGTGAGCGCATGAATGATCTGGCCAATTCCCCAATGACTACGACTTCCCCTCCCAAGCGCATTGATTTCAATACGCCTGAGCTGCAACGCAAGCGCCGCATTCGCGCGCTCAAGGATCGCTTCACCCGCTGGTACGTCCTCGTTGGCGGTCTGGCGGTGCTGGCAGCCATCACCCTGATCTTCTTCTTCCTCGCCTACGTCGTTGCACCGTTGTTCCAGGGTGCCAGCCTGACCGCGAAAGATGCCATTACCCCAGCCTGGATGCAGGACGCCGGCAAGCCGCTGATGATTTCGCTCGAAGAGCAGAATCAGGTGGCGATGCGCGTTTCCGACAAGGGCCAGGCGCTGTTCTTCGACATCGACAGTGGCGCCGAATTGAAGCGCGTCGATCTGCCGGTGCCTGCCGGCGCCAGCGTAACTTCCATTGGCGAAGACCAGCCAGGTCATCCGCTGGTCGCCGTGGGTCTGTCCAACGGCCAGGCGCTGGTGTTCCGTCACACCTATAAGGTCAGCTACCCCGATGGCAAGAAAACCATCACTCCGGCCATCGAATACCCGTATGGCGAAGCGCCGATCGCGGTGAACGAGGGCGGCGGGGCACTGGAGCACGTCAGCCTCAACGCCACCGATTCGACGCTGATGCTGGTCGGCTCGACCGGTTCGCAACTCAATGTGCTGGCGCTGACCAGCGAAGAAAACATGATGACCGGTGAAGTCACCAACGAGCAGAAGCGTATCGAGCTGCCGCAGATGACCGAGCCGGTGAAGAACATCTTCGTCGACCCGCGCCAGCAATGGCTGTACGTGGTCAACGGGCGTGCCCAGGCCGACGTGTTCAGCTTGCGCGACAAGAGCCTCAACGGTCGCTATAAACTGCTGGAAAACGCTGACGCCGAAGTCACCGCGAGCACGCAACTGGTGGGCGGCATCTCGCTGATCATTGGTGATTCCAAGGGTGGTCTGGCCCAGTGGTTCATGGCTCGCGATACCGACGGCGAGCTGCGCCTGAAGCAGATCCGCACCTTCCAGATGGGCACCACGCCGATTGTTGAAATTACCGCCGAAGAGCGTCGCAAGGGTTTCGTGGCCCTCGATGCCAGCGGCAAGCTCGGCGTGTTCCACAGCACCGCGCACCGCACCCTGCTGGTCGAGCCGGTTGCCGAAGGTCAGGGCCTGTTCGGCCTGTCGCCACGCGCCAACCGGGTGATCGTCGAGGCCGGCGGCAAGCTGCAACCGCTGCTGCTCGACAACCCGCACCCGGAAGTGTCGTGGAGCGCGTTGTGGAGCAAGGTCTGGTACGAGAACTACGACGAGCCTAAATACGTCTGGCAATCGACGGCGGCCAACACCGATTTCGAACCGAAACTGAGCCTGTCGCCACTGACCTTCGGCACCCTGAAAGCCGCGTTCTACGCGATGTTGCTGGCCGCGCCGCTGGCGGTTGCCGCCGCGATCTACACCGCGTACTTCATGGCCCCGGGCATGCGCCGCAAGGTCAAACCGGTGATCGAACTGATGGAGGCGATGCCGACGGTGATCCTCGGTTTCTTCGCCGGTCTGTTCCTCGCGCCGTATGTGGAAGGACATCTGCCGGGCATCTTCAGCCTGCTGATGCTGTTGCCGATCGGCATTCTGGTCGCCGGCTTCACCTTCAGTCGTCTGCCTGAGTCGATCCGCCTGAAAGTCCCGGACGGCTGGGAAAGTGCGCTGCTGATTCCGGTGATCCTGTTTGTCGGTTGGCTGTCGCTGTACATGAGTCCGTACATGGAGAACTGGTTCTTCGGCGGTGACATGCGCATGTGGATCTCCCACGACCTGGGCATCACCTACGACCAGCGCAACGCTCTGGTAGTCGGTCTGGCGATGGGTTTTGCGGTGATCCCGAACATCTACTCGATTGCCGAAGACGCCGTGTTCAGTGTGCCGCGCGGCCTGACCCTCGGTTCCCTGGCGCTTGGTGCCACGCCGTGGCAGACCATGACCCGCGTGGTGATCCTCACCGCCAGCCCGGGCATCTTCTCCGCACTGATGATCGGCATGGGCCGTGCGGTCGGCGAAACCATGATTGTGCTGATGGCCACGGGTAATACCCCGGTCATGGAAATGAACCTGTTCGAAGGCCTGCGCACCCTGGCCGCCAACGTCGCGGTGGAAATGCCCGAGTCGGAAGTCGGCGGCAGCCACTACCGCGTGCTGTTCCTCTCGGCGCTGGTGCTGCTGTTGTTCACCTTCGTCATGAACACCCTGGCAGAACTGATTCGTCAGCGTCTGCGCAAGAAATACTCGTCGCTTTAAGAAAGGTAGAAGTCTGTGAAACAGAACTCCCTGAATGGATGGTTCAAGAGCGGCGCCCCAGGCGTCTGGATCAGCGGTGGCGCGGTGTCCATCGCGGTCATCATGACCATTGGCCTGCTGGCGGTGATTGCCGTGCGCGGTCTGGGTCACTTCTGGCCGGCGGACCTGATCCATGCCAGCTACGACGTACCTGGCCAGGCCAATCATCTGGTCATCGGCGAAGTGGTACAGAAAGAAGAGGTGCCGCGTGCACGCCTGAAAAGCGCCGGCCTGCCGGTGCCTGATCAGGGCCCGGAATTCATGACCCGCGAGCTGATCAAGGTCGGCAACCGTGACCTGAACGGCAACGACTTCACTTGGGTGGTCGGCGAATGGCTGACCAAGCAGACCACGCCGCCGGAACTGATGGCGATCGAGCGTCGCGAGTGGGGCAACTTCTACGGCTACCTGGTCAACGTCAAACAGGACGGCAAGGTGATCGCCGAAGGCGAAGCGGCCTGGCCTGAGCTGCAAGCGCGGATCAACCGTGTGAACGGCCTTGCTGCACAACTCAAGTCGCTGGAAAAGACCGACATCGGTGCGATCAACGCAGGGCTCGAGCGCATCCGTCTGCACGGGCGCAAACTGGAACTCGACGGCAAGCTCGACGCCACCGCGCAAGCGGACATGGACGCCGAGCGTGCCGAGCTGAACGCGCGTTATCAGGACATCGAAGCGCGTCTGAGCGATCTGCATGCGCAGTTCAACCGCGACGCGCTGACTGCCCGCGATGCCAACGGCAAAGAGATCGAAATCAGCCTGGGCAAAGTGGTTCACGCCTATCAGCCGAATGCCATGGGCACGATGACCAAGATCGGTTTCTACTTCAGCAAGGTCTGGGAATTCCTTTCCGACGACCCGCGTGAAGCGAACACCGAAGGCGGGATCTTCCCGGCGATTTTCGGCACGGTGATGATGACTTTGATCATGGCGATGATCGTCACCCCGTTCGGCGTGCTGGCGGCGGTCTACCTGCGTGAGTACGCCAAGCAGAACGCCCTGACCCGGATCATCCGCATCGCCGTGAACAACCTCGCCGGCGTTCCGGCGATCGTCTACGGCGTATTCGGTCTGGGCTTCTTCGTCTACGTGCTGGGTGGTTCGGTCGACCGTTTGTTCTTCCCCGAAGCACTGCCGGCGCCGACGTTCGGTACTCCGGGTCTGCTCTGGGCCTCGCTGACCCTGGCGCTGCTGGCGGTGCCGGTGGTGATCGTGGCGACCGAGGAAGGTCTGGCGCGTATCCCGCGCACCGTCCGTGAAGGCTCGCTGGCGCTGGGCGCGACCAAGGCGGAAACGCTGTGGAAGATCGTCCTGCCAATGGCCAGCCCGGCAATGATGACCGGGATGATCCTCGCCGTGGCCCGCGCCGCCGGTGAAGTGGCGCCACTGATGCTGGTGGGTGTGGTGAAGCTGGCGCCGTCGCTGCCGGTGGACGGCAACTATCCGTACCTGCACCTGGACCAGAAGATCATGCACCTGGGCTTCCACATCTATGACGTCGGCTTCCAGAGCCCGAACGTCGAAGCGGCACGACCGCTGGTGTACGCCACGGCGCTGCTGCTGGTGCTGGTGATCGCCACGTTGAACCTGTCGGCGGTGTGGATCCGTAACCACCTGCGCGAAAAATACAAAGCTTTGGACAGTTGATATTCCTGTGGGAGCGGGCTTGCTCGCGAAAGCGGTGGGTCAGGCGACATTGATGTCGAGTGTGCCGGCCTCTTCGCGAGCAAGCCCGCTCCCACCCTAGATTGAGTACAGCCGCACCAAGCGGCTAACCGAACCGAATTTGTTAGCACAGGGAGCCTCCCATGCAGCACGAAACACATACCCACGGCATTAACATGTCGGCCCTGGGTCGCGACAAGCAGAGCCTGAGCCTCGAGCAGGAAACCGTGGCCATCGAAGTCCCGGGCCTGAGCCTGTACTACGGCGAGAAGCAGGCGCTGTTCGACGTCAGCATGAACATCCCGAAACAGCGCGTGACGGCCTTCATCGGCCCGTCCGGCTGCGGCAAGTCCACGCTGCTGCGTACTTTCAACCGCATGAACGACCTGGTTGACGGCTGCCGTGTCGAAGGCGCGATCAACCTGTACGGCAACAACATCTACCGCAAGGGTGAAGACGTCGCCGAACTGCGTCGCCGCGTCGGCATGGTGTTCCAGAAGCCCAACCCGTTCCCCAAGACCATCTACGAAAACGTGGTCTACGGTCTGCGCATTCAGGGCATCAACAAGAAGCGCATTCTCGACGAAGCCGTCGAGTGGGCATTGAAAGGCGCGGCACTGTGGGACGAAGTCAAAGACCGTCTGCACGACTCGGCACTCGGCCTGTCCGGTGGTCAGCAGCAGCGTCTGGTAATCGCGCGCACCATCGCCGTTGAACCGGAAGTGTTGCTGCTCGACGAACCGTGCTCGGCCCTCGATCCGATCTCGACCCTGAAAGTCGAAGAGCTGATCTACGAGCTGAAGTCCAAGTTCACCATCGTCATCGTGACCCACAACATGCAGCAGGCCGCGCGGGTTTCCGACTACACGGCGTTCATGTACATGGGCAAACTGGTGGAATTCGGCGACACCGATACCCTGTTCACCAATCCGGCGAAGAAACAGACCGAAGACTACATCACCGGTCGTTATGGCTGACAGTTGCGGTTATTCACAGAATTGACGCTGCGGCCCACCGCACCTTACCGGACGCTCCAAGGACGCCAACATGATTAGTAAAGAAGGCCTTACCCACCACATCTCCGCGCAGTTCAACGCCGAGCTTGAGGAAGTGCGCAGCCACCTCCTGGCCATGGGCGGGCTGGTCGAGAAGCAGGTCAACGACGCGGTCACCGCGCTGATCGAGGCCGATTCCGGTCTGGCCCAGCAGGTGCGCGAGATCGACGATCAGATCAACCAGATGGAACGCAACATCGACGAAGAATGCCTGCGCATTCTTGCCCGTCGTCAGCCGGCGGCGTCCGACCTGCGGCTGATCATCAGCATCTCCAAGTCGGTGATCGATCTGGAGCGCATCGGCGACGAAGCGACCAAGATCGCCCGCCGTGCCATTCAGCTGTGCGAAGAAGGTGAAGCACCGCGCGGTTACGTCGAGGTTCGTCACATCGGCGATCAGGTGCGCAACATGGTTCGCGATGCGCTGGACGCGTTTGCCCGCTTCGATGCCGATCTAGCCTTGTCGGTGGCGCAATACGACAAGGTCATCGACCGCGAATACAAGACCGCCCTGCGCGAGCTGGCGACCTACATGATGGAAGACCCGCGCTCTATCTCGCGGGTTCTGAGCATCATCTGGGTGCTGCGTTCGCTGGAACGCATCGGCGATCATGCGCGCAACATCTCGGAACTGGTGATCTACCTGGTGCGCGGCACCGATGTGCGCCACCTGGGCCTCAAACGCATGAAAGAAGAAGTTGAAGGTACAAGCGGCGAAACCGCTAATGTTCCGGGCAATGCTGACGATAAGTAAGATTGCCTGAGAAAAGCGCCCGGCCCTTTGGCCGGGCGTTTTTGTTTAGGGCGCCTGTATCAGGAAATCGAATTAAAAAGCAGCACCCGCGAACGAAAAGTCCCGGCGTGACTGAAGATTGTTGGCAATGTGCCATCAGTAAAAGCGGTATGCTTGCCGGGATTTTTATAGGGGTGTTGGATGAGCAAGATCAGTGTGTTGGTCGTGGACGATGCTTCGTTCATTCGTGACCTGGTGAAAAAGTGCCTGCGTAATTACTTCCCGGGGATCCGCACCGAGGACGCCGTCAACGGCAAAAAGGCCCAGGCCATGCTGGCCAGGGAAGCGTTTGACCTGGTGCTGTGCGACTGGGAAATGCCGGAAATGTCCGGCCTCGAGCTGCTGACCTGGTGCCGCGAGCAGGACAATCTCAAGACCATGCCGTTCGTCATGGTCACCAGTCGTGGCGATAAAGAGAACGTGGTGCAGGCGATCCAGGCCGGGGTTTCCGGCTACGTCAGCAAGCCGTTCACCAACGAACAACTGCTGACCAAGGTCAAGCAGGCGCTGAACAAGGTTGGCAAGCTCGACACCCTGATGAACAGCGCGCCGACCAAGATGAACTCGGCGTTCGGCAACGATTCCCTGAGCGCATTGACCGGCGGCAAGCCTGCCGTGGTCGGTGCTGCGCCGGCGGCCGCTGCTGCGGTCAATCCGTTCGCCAAGCCAGCGGTTGTCGCGCCAACGCCAGCTGCTGCGCCGTCGCGCGGTTTGCTTAACAGCCCGCCGGTGCAGGCACCGGCTGCCTCGAAAGCGCCAGTCGGTGGTCGTGGCCAGGGCCAGTTGCGCCTGCCAAGTGGCACCCAGCAATGCGTGATCAAGGCCCTGAGCATCAAGGAAGCGCTGCTGGTAGTGAAACGCACCGACACCCTGCCGCAGATCCTCGACAGCGCCGTGCTCGACCTGGAGCAGGGCGACAACGCCGAAATCGCCCGCCTCAACGGCTACCTGCACGCCATCGTTGCCCACGAGCAGAAAGCCGACAGCGACTGGCTGCAACTGACTTTCCGTTTCGTCGACCAGGATGCGCAGAAGCTCGATTACATCTCCCGCCTGATCGCCCGCGGCACGGCGCAAAAGCACTTCGTTCCGGGCGCTTGATCCTCGTCGCCTGACACACCGCCTTCGCGAGCAGGCTCGCTCCCACCCTTGAAATGCATTTCAAATGTGGGAGCGAGCCTGCTCGCGAAGGGGCCATCAAATGCACCACCCATCTCCCGCACCTACCAATTTGAAACATCTGTCGACTAGCCTGGTCTGTCTCAGCTGCTAGGCTCATTTCCAGGCCTTCCTTCGACAGACTCTTTGCCCATGCTCGCGCGCCTGCTGTTTTTCTGTGGTCTTTTCCTGGCCTCCACCTCGACTGTGGCCATGACCATCTACAAATCCACCGATGCCAACGGCGTGGTCTCGTACAGCGACCGGCCGAGCAAAGGCTCACAGGTGTTCGTATTTCAGGACCGCATGGTCGAGCACCTTGAGCGCCAGGTGTATCTCGATATCAAGAAACAGAAGGGCAGCGACGTGGTGTTTGTGCGCAACGATCTGTATGCGCCGGTCGAGATTGCACTGGCGTTTACCGGCCTGAGCAATGTGCGTGGCGCTCCGGCGCAGACGATTCGCCGGGTGCTGCCGGCGCGCAGCAATACGCGGTTGGCGTTGCTGACGGCGATCAGCCGGGGTCAGCCGCTGGTGTATTCGCCGCAATTCCAGTACTCGCTGGGTGATCCCACAGGAGCCGCGCAGAGCTATCGCTATCCGTTGCCGTGGCGGGGCGGGCCGTTCCGTCTCAGTCAGGGTGCCAACGGTCAGTACAGCCACTATGGGCCGAAGAACCGGTATGCGATGGACATCGCCATGCCGGTAGGGACGCCGATCATTGCCGCACGGGCCGGGGTGGTGGTGAAAACCGAAAATTCACAGAGCGGACGCGGCAATGATGCCTCCGGCAATTTCGTCCGGGTGCTGCACGACGACGGCACGATGGGTGTGTACCTGCATCTCAAGCAAGGTTCGGTGAGCGTACGCGAGGGGCAGCGGGTGACGGTTGGCAGCCCGTTGGCGCTGTCCGGCAATACCGGCAACAGCAGCGGCCCGCACCTGCACTTTGTGGTGCAGCGCAATACCGGGCAGGGGCTGGTGTCGATTCCGTATCAGTTCAACCAGCCACTGGGGGCGTTGCCCAACTTTGCGTTGGGCAAACAGTGATGTGTTGTATCTGTTGGCCCCTTCGCGAGCAGGCTCGCTCCCACCCTGGAATGCATTTCAACTGTGGGAGCGAGCCTGCTCGCGAAGGAATCGGCGCGGTGCCCGATCAGCCCATCAATCCAGCATCAACACCTTCGCCAGCACAATCTTCGGCCCTTTCATCTTCTTGATGATGATCCGCAGGCCTTCGACTTCCAGCACTTCTTCCTCTTCCGGCACTCGCTTGAGCGTCTCGTAGACCAGCCCGGCGAGGGTTTCGGCTTCGATGTGATCCAGGTCGATACCGAGCAGGCGTTCAACCTTGAACAGCGGCGTATCACCACGCACCAGCAGCTTGCCCGGCTGATACGCGAGGATCCCGCGCTCGGCCTTGCGGTGTTCGTCCTGGATGTCGCCGACCAGCACTTCCAGCACGTCTTCCATGGTCAGGTAGCCGATGATGTTGCCGTCGGCTTCTTCCACCACGGCGAAGTGCGAGCCGCCCTTGCGGAACTGCTCCAGCAGCTGCGACAGCGGCATGTGCCGCGACACGCGCTCCAGTGGACGGGTCAGTTCAGCCAGGTTGAACGACTCCGGAATGTGGTCCAGCGCCGCCAGCTCCAGCAGCAGGTCCTTGATGTGCAGCAGGCCGACGAACTCCTGACGTTCGCTGTCGTACACCGGATACCGGCTGAACTTGTGGCGACGGAACATCGCGAGGATTTCTTTCAGCGGCGCGTTGAATTCCAGGGTGATCAGGTCTTCGCGGGAGTTGGCCCAGTCGACCACTTCCAGTTCGCCCATTTCCACCGCCGATGCCAGCACGCGCATGCCTTGGTCGCTCGGGTCCTGGCCACGGCTGGAGTGCAGGATCAGTTTCAGTTCTTCGCGGCTGTAATGGTGTTCGTGGTGCGGGCCGGGTTCGCCCTGGCCGGCGATCCGCAGAATCGCGTTGGCGCTGGCATTGAGCAGGTAGATCGCCGGGTACATCGCCCAGTAGAACAGGTACAGCGGCACCGCCGTCCACAGCGACAGCAGCTCCGGTTTGCGGATCGCCCACGACTTGGGCGCCAGCTCACCGACCACGATGTGCAGGTAGGAAATGATGAAGAACGCGGTAAAGAACGAAATGCCTTTGACCACTTCCGGCGACTGCACGCCGACTGCGCTCAGCAGCGGTTCAAGAATGTGCGCGAATGCCGGCTCACCGACCCAGCCCAGACCGAGGGAGGCGAGGGTGATACCGAGCTGACACGCCGAGAGGTACGCATCGAGCTGACTGTGTACGGTGCGCAGGATATGCCCGCGCCAGCCGTTCTTGTCAGCGATGGCCTCGACCCGGGTCGAGCGCAGTTTGACCATGGCGAATTCCGCCGCAACGAAGAAGCCGTTGAGCAAAACCAGGATCAGAGCGAAAAGAATCATGCCGAAATCGGCGAAAATCGTAGCGAGGGACAAGCCAGGGGAAGGGTCCATGATGGAGTTTTGCGGGTTCCGTGTGATTCAAAAGAGAGAAAAGTCGCGCCTGAAAGGCAGGCGCAAGTCAGCCAATGTAGCGGCTGACCTGGCGATTGCCTAGTGCGACATTACTCAGCGGTGCTGATCGCCCGTGCGCTGGCCACTTGCGCCGGAGCGAAATGACAGGTGAATGTGCTGCCGTGACCGGGCACGCTGCTGATCTCCATCCGTGCGCGGTGGCGCAGCAACACGTGTTTGACGATCGCCAGACCCAGGCCAGTGCCGCCGGTGTTGGAGTTGCGGCTGGAGTCTACGCGGTAGAAGCGTTCGGTCAGGCGTGGCAGGTGCTTGCTGTCGATGCCGATCCCGGAATCCTGCACGCTCAGGTGCGCGCCTTGCTCGTCGCCCCACCAGCGAATGCGGATGTTGCCCTCGGCCGGGGTGTACTTCACCGCGTTGAACACCAGGTTGGAGAAGGCGCTGCGCAGTTCCGCCTCGCTGCCCTTGAGCAGGATGCGCGCATCGGCTTCGAGAGTGATTTTCTGGTTCTTCTGCCCGGACAACTGCTGGGCGTCGCTCTTGATTGACTGCAGCAGGGCGTCGATCTGCACTGGCTGGTTGTCCGACGGGTAATCGGTGGCTTCCAGTTTCGCCAGCAGCAGCAGGTCGTTGAGCAGCGTCTGCATGCGTCCGCCCTGTTGCTGCATCTGCTGCAGCGCGCGGCTCCAGCGCGGGTTCACTTCCTCGACGTTGTCGAGCAGGGTTTCCAGGTAGCCGCAGATCACCGTCAGCGGTGTGCGCAGTTCGTGGGAGACGTTGGCGATGAAATCTTTGCGCATCTGTTCCAGCTGATGGATACGCGTGACATCGCGCACCAGCATCAAGTGTTCGTTGTTGCCGTAGCGCGTGAGGTACAGCTGGATGCGCACCCGATCATTGGTCGGCGAGGGGATTTCCAGCGGTTCGGCATAGCTGTCCTGCTCGAAGTATTCCTTGAAGCGCGGATGCCGTACCAGGTTGGTCACCGGTTGGCCACTGTCCTGCGGGGTCTTGAGGCCGAGCAGGGTTTCGGCAGCGCGGTTCCACCATTCCAGGTTGCCGTCGCTGTCGAGCATGATCACCGCGTCTTTGAGCGCGGCGGTGGACTCCTGCACCCGGTCGATCACCGCTTGCAGGCGCCCGCGCACCCGTTGGTCGCGGCGTTGCAGGTGGTAGATGCTGTCGAACACCTCGCCCCACAGGCCATAGCCGTCGGGCGGTGCTTCATCGGGTTGGTGCAGGCGCAGCCATTCGTGCAGACGCAACAGTTGCTTGAGCGTCCAGGCCAGGTAAATACCCAGGCCGGCAGCGAGGCTCCAGCCGTAGTAGCCGGTGATCAGGCCAATCACCAGACACGCTGTGACCAGCAACAGCATGTGGCGAATCAGGGTGCCATGCCAGTTTTGATTCACGGAAAATACGGTCCTTGTCAGCGAGTCTGGCGGTCGGATCAGGCCTTGGTGGAAAACCGGTAGCCGGTGCCGCGCACGGTTTGTACCAGATTTTCGTAGGCGTCGCCGAGGGCCTTGCGCAGGCGGCGGATGTGCACGTCGACGGTGCGCTCTTCAACATAGACGTTGCCGCCCCAGACCTGATCCAGCAACTGCCCGCGCGTGTAGGCGCGTTCCTGGTGGGTCATGAAGAATTGCAGCAGACGGTATTCGGTCGGGCCCATCTCGGCCGGACGGCCGTCGATGGTTACGCGGTGGCTGATCGGGTCGAGCAGCAGGCCGCCGACTTCGATTGGCGCTTCGCCATCGGTCGGGCCGGCGCGGCGCAGCACAGCCTTGAGGCGTGCGACCAGTTCGCGTGGAGAAAACGGTTTGGTGATGTAGTCGTCGGCGCCGACTTCAAGACCCTGGATCTTGTTGTCCTCTTCGCCCTTGGCGGTGAGCATGATGATCGGGATGTCTCCGGTCAGCTCGTCGCGCTTGAGACGGCGGGCCAGTTCGATGCCGGAGGTGCCAGGCAGCATCCAGTCGAGCAGGATCAGGTCCGGTTTACGGTCAACAATGATGGCGTGTGCCTGCTGCGAGTTCTCCGCCTCGAGGCAGTCATAGCCGGCCATTTCCAACGCAACGGCGATCATTTCGCGAATGGGCGCTTCGTCGTCGACGATCAGAATGCTCCTGCCAACCATGCCTTAATCCTCTTGTCATTTAACTGTCTTGCGCCGCATTAGATAACGGAATTATTGCAGTCGTGTGACAGTATTTTAGTCGCCCGGCGGTTGGCGTGATCCTGGACTAAGCTCTAAGTCCGAATCCTGACAACCACAAAAGAAGGTTTCCATGACTCAAATGACTGCTTCTTTCAAAGCTCTGCTGATGGCTGCTGCCGTTGCTTTACCGACCATGGCGTTTGCTGCTGAGCCAGCGATGGAGAAGGACGGCATGTTTACCGATCACAAGGGCATGACCCTGTATACCTTTGCCAAAGACTCTGCGGGCAAGTCCATGTGCAACGACAAGTGTGCGGCGAACTGGCCACCACTGATGGCTACGGCCGGCGACAAGTCCATGGGTGACTGGACCGTGATCAAGCGCGATGACGGCAAGATGCAATGGGCCTACGAGGGCAAACCGCTGTACACCTTCGTCATGGACAAGAAGGCTGGTGACATGACCGGTGAGGGCAAAATGGATGGCGCCTGGCACGTCGCCAAGGCCAAGTAAACGCAAATCCCCTGTGGGAGCGGGCTTGCTCGCGAAAGCGGTGTGTCAGTTGACGAAGAGGCCACTGGCAAAACGCTTTCGCGAGCAATCCCGCTCCCACAGGTTTTGTGGATCAACGCAGTGCGTAATCCAGCACGATCCCGACAAAAATCGCCAGCCCGGCCCAGTGGTTGTGCAGAAACGCCTTGAAGCAACGCATGCGGTCGCGATCACGGGTGTACCAGAACTCCCACGCATAGCATCCAGCGGCCACCAACAGGCCGAGATGGAACCCGATACCCAGCTCGAACTTCGACCCGGCCAGCAACAGGCAGCCCAGCGACAGCGCCTGCAACGTCAGGATGATCACCCGATCCGCATCGCCGAACAGAATCGCCGTGGATTTCACGCCGATCTTCAGGTCGTCGTCACGATCGGTCATCGCGTAATAGGTGTCGTAACCCACTGTCCATAACAGGTTAGCGATCCACAGTAGCCACGCTGCCGCCGGCAGCTCACCGGTCTCGGCGGTGAACGCCATCGGCATACCCCACGAGAACGCCGCGCCCAGCACCACCTGCGGGTAATAGGTGTAGCGCTTCATGAACGGGTAGGTGAACGCCAGTGCCAGACCACCCAGCGACAACCAGATGGTCGGCGCATTGGTGCACAGCACCAGCAGGAAGCTCACGCCCATCAGCAGCGCGAAGAACACCAGCGCCTCTTTCGAACTGATCTTGCCGCTGGCCAGCGGTCGTTGCGCGGTGCGTTTGACGTGGCCGTCGACCTTGCGATCGGCCCAGTCGTTGATCACACAGCCACCGGCACGGGTCAGCACCACGCCGAGGACGAAAATCACGATATTGGCCAGCGACGGCGAGCCCTTACCGGCAATCCATAGCGCCCACAGGGTCGGCCACAGCAGCAGGTAGATGCCGATCGGCTTGTCCATGCGCGTCAGCTGAATGAAATCCCAGGCGCGCGGGTTCAAGCGGTTCAGGGACTTGAGCAGGCTCTGGTACATCAGCAGTTCTCCGGATGGGCGCGGGCGGCGCTCCACAACGTCGGCAGGAAAATCTCCGCCACCAGCACGCTCAAGGCGCCACGGTCGAAGCGCGAGCGGCGGCCCCACAGCTCCGGGGCGCGGCAGGCTGGCGGCAGCCAGTCTTGCGGGTAATGACAAACCTCGATGGCGCGGCGCTGGAAGGCGTGGTCGCAAAACAGCAGTTCGCCCAGCGAGCGGCTGCCCAGTTCGTCCATGTGCAGGCCGTCGCCTTGCAGGGCGGCGCGTGACGCCACGCTACGGGCGAACACCCAGGCCTCGCCGTGACCGCGCAGATACACCTCGCGCACCCAGCCTTCGCTGCCTTCGGCCAGATCCAGCGCCGCGCATTCGTCACTGCGCAGAGTGTCCCAGCCTTCGAACAACGGTGTGACGCTGAAGCCGTCATTCGACAGCCGCGTCAGGCGGCGGGTCAGCGAGCCTTCGTCGAACAACCAGTTCAGGGTCAACGAATCGGGAAGGGGCGTCAGTCGGCATTGAGTCAGCCAGAGCGGGGTCGGGCAGGCATTTGAATGTTGCACAATGAGTCATTAATGGCCGCAAATGAGGCGGCGAGCTTAACATGGCGTGCTGCGAATTTGATGGATCCGGGGCGCCGTTGCGCCGAACAGGCTTGCATCTGCCCGGCACCCTCAGTACAAAACGCCCTGAGCCGGATGGCAGCGCAACCACCATCGACCGTCCGCGCCGACAAAAGCCTGAATTGAGGAAGTACCTGAATGAAAAAGTGGCAATGCATCGTCTGCGGCCTGATCTACAACGAAGCTGACGGTTGGCCGGATGACGGCATCGCGCCGGGCACCCTGTGGCAGGACGTGCCGGAAGACTGGCTGTGCCCGGACTGCGGCGTGGGCAAGTCGGACTTCGAAATGATCGAAATCAACTGAGAAAAACCAAGGAGTAAGGCATGAACGCACCTGTCGTAATCGTCGGCACCGGGCTTGCGGGTTACAACCTGGCCCGGGAGTTTCGCAAACTCGATGGCGAAACCCCGTTGCTGCTGATTACCGCCGATGACGGGCGCTCTTACTCCAAGCCGATGCTCTCCACCGGTTTCGGCAAGAACAAGGACGCCGATGGCCTGAGCATGGCCGAACCCGGCGCGATGGCCGAGCAATTGAAGGCCGAAGTGCGCACCCACACGCGCATCAGCGGCATCGACGCCGGCCACAAGCGTCTGTGGATCGGCGAAGAAGCGGTGTACTACCGCGACCTGATCCTCGCCTGGGGTGCGGAAACCGTGCGAGTGCCGATCGAAGGTGACGGTGCTGATCTGGTGTTCCCGATCAACGATCTCGAAGATTACGCGCGCTTTCGTGCAGCCGCTGCGGGCAAGCGCCGCGTATTGCTGCTAGGCGCCGGGCTGATCGGCTGTGAATTCGCCAACGACCTGATCCTCGGCGGCTACGAGGTGCAACTGGTGGCGCCGTGCGAGCAAGTGATGCCGATGCTGCTGCACCCGGCCGCTGCAGCAGCCGTGCAGGCCGGGCTGGAAAGCCTGGGCGCGCGTTTCCACCTCGGCCCGGTGCTGACCCGCCTGCAAAAAGTCGCAGACGGTCTGGAAGCGCATCTGTCCGACGGGCAGGTGATTGCCTGCGATGTGGTGGTGTCGGCCATCGGCCTGCGCCCGCGCATCGATCTGGCCGCGGCGGCCGGGGTGCAGGTCAATCGCGGTGTCGTAGTCGACCGGTATCTGAAGACGTCCCACGCCAATATTTACGCCCTGGGCGACTGCGCCGAGGTCGATGGGCTGAATCTGTTGTACGTGATGCCCCTCATGAGCTGTGCGCGTGCACTGGCACAAACCCTGGCCGGCAATCCGACGGCCGTGAGTTACGGCGCGATGCCGATCACGGTGAAAACTCCGGTGTGCCCGTTGGTCGTTTCGCCACCGCCACGGGGCAGCGAAGGCGTCTGGACCGTTGAAGGGCAGGGCGCCGACATCAAGGCCCTGTGTCACAGCGCCGATGGCCAACTGCTCGGTTACGCGCTGACCGGCGCGGCGGTGATGGAAAAACTCGCCCTGAACAAACAGCTTCCGGCCCTGCTGGCGTAAATACCGGTCGTTCTGTCGGAATCACCCCGCTTTTGCCCCTACAAAGGTCGCGGGGAGACTGGCGCCGCCGGTATCCGCGTGCCATTCTCACTCCCGTCTGCCGCAGAGTAGAGCCTGCGGCGCCTTGGGCGCTGTTCCAACGAGAACAGCACGGACATAACAACAAAAAACCGTCAAAGGGGCTTCACTAATGCGTAAACCAGAACTCGCCGCTGCAATCGCTGAAAAAGCGGATCTGACCAAAGAACAGGCCAACCGCGTTCTCAACGCCGTCCTCGAAGAAATCACCGGCGCTCTGCACCGCAAGGACAGCGTCACGCTGGTGGGCTTCGGCACCTTCCTGCAACGTCACCGCGGCGCCCGCACCGGCAAGAACCCGCAAACCGGTGAACCGGTGAAAATCAAGGCCAGCAACACCGTGGCATTCAAGCCAGGCAAGTCGTTGAAAGACAGCGTCAATCCTTAAATTGTGGCGAACTCCCTGAGTAGCGGGGAGAACTGCAATAAAAAATGGGCACACCGATTGCGGTCGGGTGCCCATTTTTTTGTGGTTGAAAATCGGCTTATTTACGCTGGAAGCAGGCCTTGCCATTGCCGAAATCCACGGCCAGGCAGTTCGGTTCGATCGCCAGTTGCAGATCCTGGAACAGGCCGGACAAATCGCTGTTCGACGCCGGTTTGGTATTGCTTTTCAGCGTCACGGTGTGGTTTTCCACCTGCCAGGTGCCCTTGGCAAAGCCATCTGCGCTGCCATACGCCACGCCGGCGTCAAACGTGCCGTCCTTGCGCAGCAGCACTCGGCGCCCATCTCCATTGCACCAGTCAAATAGTAATGACCGTCCAGTGGCGGGGTGTCTGCAGAGGCGTGAGTGACGGGTAGCCACATGAGTGCTGCGAACAACAGGGGTTTCAATTCCATGAGGTAAAGCTCCTTGGCGGCTCCGGGGTCAGGAGCCGAATGAGATGCAGGCTCTGGACCGTGGCTCAACAGTCAGTCGGCCTGGTGACATTGCCGGGCGAAAAGAATTTACCAAGGCAAGCTGGCAACGTGGGAAATAAAACGATGTAAGAATTATCCCTGACATTTGTCAGAGTATTTTCGGCGTGGAAGTGTTGCGTAAGTGGTGGAAATGACTGTTGGATCGCACTTCGATAATTATTGAGTTGGCACTGAAGTACAGCATTCACGAGATGAATAAAGTTTCAGAAAAATGAATTGCCATCAAATTGATGGCACTTTTGTTGTTGCGCGTTGTCGCCGGTGAATTGTTTGTAAAATCCAGCGGGTTTTCGGAAGAATCCTACTTCTATTTTTTTCGAGAGTTGTCATGCTGGCCGCCGTGTAATGGAGCGGATGTTCGACGCGATTCGCGCAAGCTGGATCGGGCCGCTCTGGATCAAGGGTTCTGAGGCAGCAGGGCAAATGCAGGCAATATAATTCGCCATCAGGGATTCCCCTGCCACATATAGGGCGATCTCCTACACAGCCCAATGAACACTTCGTCTTGTTGTTTAAGCAGATGCTTGCTAGTGGCCATCATAGTGATTACGATGCGCCCACTTGAAAGAGCACATCTCAATTGGATGAGTCGCTTCACCGCTCTTCGATACTGTCCCGCGCCGCGGTTACTCCAATAGGCGCATGACTGTAATCCTAATTAAAGGCCATGGATGTCCTACTCAAGCAAACTTTCCGCCCATTACCTCGAACTCGCAAAAGTCTCTGTTTCCAAAGAGAATTTCGCGGGCGAAGACGTTCGTTTTTCGAGCGAATTCGAGGCGCTGGAAAGCGAGCTGGCCAAAGCCTCGTCGATGCACGAAAGCGGGCAGATCGACTGGCTGAAAATCCGTGAAAACAGCGAAAATCTGCTGCGTACCCAATCCAAGGATTTACGCGTCGGCGCCTGGCTGACCTGGTCGTTGTACCAGCGTGAATCCTTCCCCGGGCTGCTGGCCGGCCTCGGTCTGCTGCACCATCTGTCGGAAAACCACTGGGCCGACGTTCACCCGCTCAAACCGCGCACCCGTGCCGCCGCCATCGGCTGGCTGGTGCCGCGTCTGGAGCAGGTGCTCACCGAAAACATTGCGATCAAGGAACAGTTGCCGATGTTCCGGCAGTTGTCCGAGCATCTGGCCGGCCTCGATGCCGCCTGCACCGAGCATCTAGGCGACGACGCTCCGCTGTTGCTGCCGCTCTCGCGTCGCCTGAAAACCATGATCCAGCGTGCCGCCGACAATCAGCCGGCCCCCGGTGTGGTGGGCGCAGCGGTGGCGCAGGTCAAGCAGGCCGCGAGCCAGTTGCTGACCCCCGGCGCACCGATCGACAACGAAAAAGACGCCTACAAGGCTTTGCGCGCGCAGCAGGAAAGCGCGCGTCCGTTGTGTGCCTGGTGGCTCAAGCAGAAGGCCACTGACCTGCGCGCCTTGCGTCTGAATCGCACTTTGCTCTGGCTGCCGATCGACGCGGTGCCCGAGCGCAACGCCGAGCAGATCACCGTGCTGCGCGGCCTGCCGGTGGACAAACTCAAGCAGTATCAGGATCGCTTCGATCAGGGCAAATACGCCGACCTGCTGGTGGAACTGGAGGCGAGCCTGGCGAAGGCGCCGTTCTGGTTCGATGGCCAGAGGATGGTCTGGGAATGTCTCCAGAACCTCAACGCCGAGATGGCAATGCGCGAAGTGGAAATCCACTTCGCGCTTTTGGTTCAACGCCTGCCCGGCATCATCGAATGTCGTTTCCATGACGGCGCGCCGTTTGCCGATCCGTCCACCCGGGCGTGGATCGCCGGCAATGTCATGCCGCACCTGCAGAGCGCCAGTGCGCCGCGCAAGGTCGAAACCGACGACGTCGAAACCCAGCCCGCCTGGGAAAAGGCCCTTCAGGACGTGCTGCCGATGCTGCGCAAGGAAGGCCTGAAGCCTGCCGTGCAGACGCTCAAGCAAGGGCTGCAATCGGCTCACGGTGGACGCGAGCGGTTCTTCTGGCAGTTCGCCCTTGCCCGGCTGTGCTTCATGGCCAAGAAGTACGAACTGGCCAAGAACCAGCTAGAAACCCTCGATCAGACATTACAGGACTCAGGCCTGCACGCCTGGGAGCCCGATCTTGCATTGGAAGTGCTGCATTTACTGCATAGCTGCTGCGAGTTGTTGCCGCAGAACCATGCCGTACGTGAACGCAAGGAAGAGATTTATCGCAGGCTGTGCCACCTCGACCTCGAAGTGGTACTCGAATAGGCCCCAGGGCCACAACCGCAAGGAGAAAAGCCATGGCCAAAGAAGGCTCGGTAGCCCCCAAGGAACGCATCAACGTCACCTTCAAACCCGCCACCGGCGGTGCTCAGGAAGAGATTGAACTGCCGCTGAAGCTGCTGGCAATCGGTGACTACACCCACCGCAAGGACGATCGCAAAATCGAAGATCGCAAGCCGATCAGCATCGACAAGATGACCTTCGACGAAGTGTTGGCCAAGCAAGAGCTGGGTCTGACGCTGAGCGTGCCGAACCGTCTGCAGGAAGATGGCGAGGCCGACGAGCTGGCTGTGCAACTGCGCGTCAATTCGATGAAGGACTTCAACCCGGCCAGCCTGGTCGAGCAAGTGCCTGAGCTGAAAAAACTGATGGAACTGCGCGATGCGCTGGTGGCCCTCAAAGGCCCGCTGGGTAACGCACCTGCGTTCCGTAAAGCGATCGAAGGCGTGCTCGCCGACGACGAATCCCGCGGTCGCGTACTCGGTGAGCTGGGCCTGAACGCCGCAGCCCCGGACGCCTGAGACTCCAGCCAAGGAAGCCAACACAATGAGCACTAGCGCAGCACAAGAGAAGAGCGCCGAAAGCGGCGAGTACAGCATTCTCGACAGCATCATCGCCGAAACCCGTCTGACTCCGGACGACGAAGCCTATGACATCGCCAAGCGTGGCGTGTCGGCGTTCATCGAAGAACTGCTCAAGCCGCAGAACAACGGTGAGCCGGTCAAGAAAGCCATGGTTGACCGCATGATCGCCGAGATCGATGCCAAGCTCAGCCGTCAGATGGACGAGATCCTGCACCACCCGGACTTCCAGGCGCTGGAATCGTCGTGGCGTGGCCTGCAGTTGCTGGTCGACCGCACCAACTTCCGCGAAAACATCAAGATCGAAATCCTCAACGTCTCCAAAGAAGACCTGCTGGACGATTTCGAAGACTCGCCGGAAGTCATGCAGTCGGGCCTGTACAAGCACATCTACACCGCTGAATACGGCCAGTTCGGTGGTCAGCCGGTTGGCGCGATCATCGCCAACTACTTCATGTCCCCAAGCTCGCCGGACGTGAAACTGATGCAGTACGTGGCCAGCGTTTCCTGCATGTCCCACGCGCCGTTCATCGCCGCCGCCGGCCCGAAATTCTTCGGTCTGGAAAGCTTCACCGGCCTGCCGGATCTGAAAGATCTGAAAGACCACTTCGAAGGCCCGCAATTCGCCAAATGGCAGAGCTTCCGTACTTCGGAAGACTCCCGCTACGTCGGCCTGACCGTGCCGCGTTTCCTGCTGCGTAACCCGTACGATCCGGAAGAAAACCCGGTCAAATCGTTCGTGTACAAGGAAACCGTTGCCAACAGCCACGAGCACTACCTGTGGGGCAACACCGCGTTCGCGTTCGGCACCAAGCTGACCGACAGCTTCGCCAAATTCCGCTGGTGCCCGAACATCATCGGCCCACAGAGCGGTGGCGCGGTTGAAGATCTGCCGTTGCACCACTTCGAAAGCATGGGCGAAATCGAAACCAAGATCCCTACCGAGGTTCTGGTCTCCGACCGTCGTGAATACGAACTGGCCGAGGAAGGCTTCATCTCCCTGACCATGCGCAAAGGCTCCGACAACGCGGCGTTCTTCTCCGCCAGCTCGGTGCAGAAGCCGAAGTTCTTCGGCATCAGCGCAGAAGGCAAGGCGGCAGAGCTGAACTACAAGCTCGGCACCCAACTGCCGTACATGATGATCGTCAACCGCCTGGCTCACTACTTGAAAGTGCTGCAGCGCGAGCAACTCGGTTCGTGGAAAGAGCGTACCGACCTCGAGCTGGAACTGAACAAGTGGATCCGCCAGTACGTGGCCGACCAGGAAAACCCGAGCGCCGAAGTCCGTGGCCGTCGTCCGCTGCGTGCTGCGCAAGTGATCGTCAGCGACGTTGAAGGCGAGCCGGGCTGGTACCGCGTCAGCTTGAACGTGCGTCCGCACTTCAAGTACATGGGTGCCGATTTCACCCTGTCGCTGGTTGGCAAGCTGGACAAAGAGTAAGAGCGACTCATGGACGGATACGGCAGCCTGTTCGAGCGCCTCAACGGCGACGCGCAACTACGCAAGGGCAACAGCCTTGAGGCTTGTGCCATGGCGTCAGTGGCTGCCCATCTGGCCAAAATGCTCAGCACCCGGGCCGGCAGCGTGCAAACGCTGGCCGACTACGGGTTGCCCGATCTCAATGACATGCGTCTGAGCCTGCACGACTCCCTGAGTCAGGCCCGTCTGGCCATCGAAAACTTCATCGAAGCCTACGAGCCGCGCCTGAGCAACGTGCGTGTCATTTCCCTGCCGCGTGACCACGACCAGCTACGGCTGGCCTTCAGCATCGAAGGCCTGCTGGAAGTCGAGGGTTTCAAGCGTCAGGTCAGTTTTTCCGCGCGCCTGGATGGCAGCGGTCAAGTGAAGGTCACCTAAGGAGATTCCCGATGTCTGGCAAACCCGCAGCACGCGTATCCGACCCCACCGCTTGCCCACTTCCAGGCCACGGTACCAACCCGATCGCCGCCGGTTCCGGCGACGTGTTCTTCGACGGCCTCGCGGCCGCCCGCCAAGGCGATGCCTCGGCGTGTGGTGGTGCGTTGGTTGGCGATCTGGCGACCACGGTTTTGATCAATGGCAAACCTGCTGCGACCGTAGGTTCAGTCGGGGCCCATGGTAACAAGGTCACTGCCGGCTCCGGGACGGTAATCATCGGGAATTCGCATACGCCTGCACCGTTCGTTCCACCGATTCCGTTGAGTATTTTTGGGTTCAATGTCCGTGTTCAGCTCTTGGACGCTGCTTCCGGGGCACCACTCAAAAACGTCTCCTATGTAGCGACACTAGAGGATGGGACGCAGGTGCAGGGAGTGACAGACGAGGTGGGTTTTTCGAAGCCCTTGGGTCAAAAGGCTCAATCACAAAGCGTTCAGTTCGCTGCTAAGCCGAACTGGCTTTTGCGAGGAGAGTGAGATGGGTCAAGCGGCTCAAGTCACAACCGTAGTAACGACGCCTGCAGCTGATGTGGCGCCGGTTCAAATCTATTTGGTGGGTGACGACGACTACGTTATTCCAGTTGTTTTTCCAGACTACAAAATCCACATCGACGGCTATCAGACGACGTTTTTCGGTAAAAAAATAGAGATACCCGGTGGCAAAGCTCCCTACCTCGGACATGCGGGCGTTCTCGTAATTAACGGAAAAACGGGTCAGTCAAAATATTATGAATATGGTCGTTATCCCGGGCCTGGACCGGCAGGGCGGGTACGTGTTGGTCGAATTCCTGACGTGGTACTGAAAGGTGGCTCGATTACTGAATCGTCCCTCAAGAAAACCCTCAGACACATCGCCATCGAGCACGGCCAATCCGGAAATATCACCGGGGTTGTTTTGAGAGGACATGTCTACGACCAAGCGCTTACTTGGCTCAAAGCGAAAGAGGCGGAAAACTCGAACGCCAAACGGCAAGAATATGATCTCGGAAATCATAACTGTGTGACGTTTGCGACGGATTTGGCAGAGGCGGTTGGTTTCTCGATTCCTTTTCGTACGCGGGTTGTCGTCCCAAGTGCCTACATGGCCCAATTTCAATTCAGTGAACCAGATCTGGACTACATCTTCTCAACCGACACTTTGGAGATTAGCAAGTGAAGGTATTGAAGTGGACTTTCGTTTCCATATTTGCGCTGACGCTCTTTTTGGGAATCGCAGCCTACTCATTGCTTGAGCGTTCTGACGGAAAGGTGCCGACCTTGAAAAATCATCCTAATGCTCATTGGAGCGGGGCGCAGGATGGAGGAGTTTTTTTTGAAATCACTAAATCAGATCCTCCAGCCTATTACGTTGAGATTCGTTATGAGAGTGGGGACATCTGGGCTGAGGGTTGGATAAAGCACGGCCTTAAAGAGGGCCGTAAGTTAACCAGCCAGGACCTACTTGGTTACGACGGTGGTGACGTTGTTTATTTACAGGATGGAACAGTTCTGGAACTGAATGCGGCAGCGGTCAAATGATGTGGCTGAATATGATCCGGATGACAGGCAACTATCAGTTGAACATCCACGATGCCGCGGGCAACAAGACCCTTGACTCCGCTCAGTTGAAACAACGCCTGGCTGCGGTCAAGAAGGTCACTGAAGGCACGCAACGGGAATGGACGATCCGTGAGGTTTCGATCTGCCCATGAAACTGTCAGGGATCATCTGCATGTTGGGCTGGACAGGGTCTTTCGCATTTCTGGTCTCGTTGCCTGCCAGCGCTGTTCAGCGGGTCTATCGCAATGACGTGTACCTGTTGAACACCTGCGCAGTTGCGCTGGAGCTGATGCGGCAGGCATTGCCTGCGATTGCTTCGCAGGACTTGGTTTCGAAGATGAGGGGTTGCCCGTGATTGGTGTATCGAACGAGATGCCCATCCTCAGTCGCGCGCAGCTGAGTTTCTTCATGGGCGCCTTGTGGACGCCATTCTTGGCCATGCTGGCGTTCTCATCTTATGGCCTGTGGATTGGCGAATTTTCGACATTCGATTCGTCCGAGACTCACTGGGAGTATCTGTTGTGTTTCGGCTTGCCCGGGCTGCTGTTGTTTGCTCTGTGGGTATCGCGGACTGCGAAGCGCCGCAATGAGCAGCAGGCGCTGCGAATGGTCTGGCTGGCGCCGTTGAAGTTCATACCTTTCTACGCGGTGCCCTGGATGCTTTATGGCTTGTGCAGTCTGATCGCCGGGCCGTTCGACAGTGCATTCATGGCTTACGGCTGGATTCTGCTCGTGCCGTATCTCCTGATCGCCGGCTATTTCTGTGCGGGCGTGACGGTTGCGCTCTACAGGATATTTTTTTGATGAGTTCCACTACCAGGCAGGTAACCCGTGTCTTTTAACCACTACTACCAAAGCGAACTCACCGCACTGCGCCAACTCGGTCGCCGTTTCGCCGAGCGTAGTCCGGCGTTGGCGCCGTTCCTGGGCCAGGCCGGGCGGGATCCGGATGTGGAGCGGTTGCTGGAAGGTTTTGCGTTCCTCACCGGGCGTCTGCGGCAGAAGCTCGATGACGAGTTGCCGGAGCTCAGCCATTCGCTGATGCAGCTGCTGTGGCCGAACTACATGCGCCCGCTGCCGGCGTTCAGCATTCTGCAGTTTGATCCGCTGAAGCGTTCTGGCCCGGCGCTGGTGGTCGAGCGCGATACGCCGATCGAAAGCAAACCGATCGAAGACGTGCGTTGCCGCTTCCGCACCTGCTATCCGACCGAAGTCTTGCCGCTGGATCTGGCTGCGCTGAATTACTCGGTAAAGGGCGACGGTTCGCTGCTCAGCCTGCGTCTGGAAATGAGCGCCGACGGCCACCTCGGTGAGCTGGAACTGAGCAAACTGCGCCTGCACTTTGCCGGCGAGCGCTACATCAGCCAGATGCTCTACCTGAGCCTGCTGCGCAACCTGGAAGGCATCGAACTGATCCCGCTCGACGGCGCCGGCAAGCCAATCGATGGCGTGGCGGGCAAGCCGATGGCGTTCAAGATTCCCGGTGACCGGGTCAAGCCGGTGGGCTTTGCCGAAGAAGAAGCGTTGATCCCGTATCCGCTGAACACCTTCCGTGGCTATCGCTATCTGCAGGAATACTTCGCCTTCCAGGACAAGTTCCTGTTCGTCGACGTCAACGGTCTGGACATCCTCAAGGCGCTGCCGGAAGACACCCTCAAGCAGATGCGCGGCCTCGAGCTGCGTTTCGATATCCGCAAGAGCGGGATCATGCGCATGCGGCCGACCCTGGATAACGTGAAGCTGTTCTGCACGCCGATTGCCAACCTGTTCGCCCACGACGCCCTGCCGATCCGCCTCGACGGCAAACAGGATGAATACCTGCTGCTGCCGGCGGAATACGATCTGGAAAACTGCGGCGTGTTTTCGGTGGAAACCGTCACCGGCTGGAAGCCCGGCGGCCTCGGTTATCAAGAGTACGTGCCGTTCGAATCGTTCGAGCACGACCCGAGTTTCGACGTACCCAACAGCCGTCCGCATTACAGCATCCGCCAGCGTTCGTCGTTGCTGCACGACGGCCTCGACACCTACCTGAGCTTCGGCATCCGCCATACCGAAGCCCACGAAACCCTGTCGATCGAGCTGATCTGCACCAACCAGAACCTGCCGCGCAAGCTCAAGCTCGGCGACATCTGCATGGCCTGTGAAGAGACCCCGGAGTTCCTGAGTTTCCGCAACATCACCCCGGCCACGTCGAGCTTCGCGCCACCGCTGAACCGTGACTTCCTGTGGAAGCTGATCAGCAACATGTCGCTCAACTATCTGTCGCTGGCTGACGTCAACGCGTTGAAGGTGATTCTCGAAACCTACGACCTGCCGCGCTACTACGACCAGCACGCGGAGAAGGTCAGCAAACGCCTGCTCGGCGGCCTCAAGCACATCAAGCACCACCACGTCGACCGGCTGCACCGTGGCTTGCCGGTACGCGGTCTGCGCACCGAACTGACCATCGACCCGGAAGGGTATATCGGCGAAGGCGACCTGTTCGTTTTCGCCTCGGTTCTTAACGAGTTTTTCGCGCTTTACGCCAGTCTCAATTCGTACCACGAGCTGCGGGTAAAAAGCACACAGGGAGAGGTGTACCAATGGACACCACGTATGGGCCTGCAGCCCCTGCTTTAAGCGGGCTGACCAAGGTAATACGCGAGTACTCGCTGTTTCAGGCCGTGCTGCTGGTGATCGACCGGCTGCGCGAGGCGCACCCGTACCTGAGCGAAGACGATCTGTACGATCAGGTGGAGTTCCAGGCCAACCCGAGCCTGGGCTTTCCGCGCAGCGACGTCGATCGCGTAGAGTTTTTCGAAGAGCACGGGCAGATGCGCGCGCGCATGCGTTTCAACCTGATCGGCCTGGTCGGCTCCGGTTCGCCGCTGCCGGCGTTCTACGGCGAACAGGCTCTGGGCGACAGCGAGGACGGCAACCCGACGCGCAATTTCCTCGACTTGTTCCACCATCGCCTGCAACGGCTGATGCTGCCGATCTGGCGCAAGTACCGCTATCGCGCCAGCTTCCAGAGTGGCGCGATCGACCCGTTCTCTTCGCAGCTGTTTGCCCTGATCGGTCTGGGCGGCGACGAGATCCGCAAGGCCAAGGAACTGAACTGGAAACGCCTGCTGCCGTACCTCGGTTTGCTCAGCTTGCGCGCGCACTCCGCGGCACTGATCGAAGCCGTGCTGCGTTACTACTTCAAACACGAAGACCTGGTCATCGAGCAGTGTATCGAACGTCGCGTGGAGATCCTCGACGAGCAGCGCAACCGTCTCGGTCGCGCCAACAGCCTGCTGGGTGAAGACCTGGTGCTGGGCGAGCGGGTGCGCGACCGCAGCGGCAAATTCCGCATTCACATTACCGAACTCGACTGGGAGCGATTCCACGAATTCCTGCCGATCGGTTTCGGTTACCAGCCGCTGTGCGCGCTGGTGCGGTTCACCTTGCGTGACCCGCTCGATTACGACATTCGCCTGGTGCTGCGCCCGGAAGAAATCCGCGAACTGCGCATTGGTGAGAAGAACGACTGTCGCCTGGGGTGGACCAGTTGGCTGGGCTGCGAAAAAGCAGACGGCGTGGTCACCCTGGGCAGCAAAATTCATTAAGGACGTGAGCCATGATCAACGTAGACCTGCAACAACTCATCCAGGCGCTGGACGCCGAAACCCGTCGTGACCTGGAACGTTCGGCCGAACGTTGCGTGGCCCGTGGCGGCAGCAAGATCCTCGTCGAAGACCTGCTGCTGGGCCTGCTGGAGCGCCCGAACGGCTTGCTCTCGCGTGCGTTGCAGGATGCCGACGTCGATGCCGGTGAACTGAGCGCCGCACTGCAATCTCGCGTTGAACACAGCGCCTCGCGCAACCCGGTGTTCGCCCCGGAACTGGTGCAATGGCTGCAAGACGCGCTGCTGGTGGCCAACCTCGAACTGGGCCAGACCCAGGTCGAAGACGCCGCGCTGATCCTCGCGCTGCTGCGCAACCCGATGCGCTACGCCGGCAGCCGTTACCAGCCGCTGCTCGCCAAGTTGAACATCGATCGCCTGAAGGAATTCGCCCTGTCGCAACAGGAGCAACCGGCGGCCAATGGCAAGCCGGCGGCGCAGGGCGAATCGCTGCTGCAGCGCTTCACCCATAACCTGACCCAACAAGCGCGCGACGGCAAACTCGACCCGGTGCTGTGCCGCGATGGAGCGATTCGGCAGATGGTCGACATCCTCGCCCGTCGCCGCAAGAACAACCCGATCGTGGTCGGTGAGGCCGGTGTCGGTAAGACCGCCATCGTTGAAGGTCTGGCCTCGCGCATCGCTGCCGGTGAAGTGCCGCAGGTGCTCAAGGGCGTCGAGCTGCTGTCGCTGGACATGGGCCTGCTGCAGGCCGGTGCCAGCGTCAAAGGTGAATTCGAGCGCCGTCTCAAAGGCGTGATCGACGAAGTCAAAGCCTCGCCGAAACCGATCATTCTGTTCATCGACGAAGCCCATACCCTGATCGGCGCGGGCGGCAACGCCGGCGGTTCCGACGCGGCCAACCTGCTGAAACCGGCACTGGCTCGCGGTGAACTGCGCACCATCGCTGCGACCACTTGGGCTGAGTACAAGAAATACTTCGAGAAAGACCCGGCGCTGGCCCGTCGTTTCCAACCGGTGCAGTTGCATGAGCCGACCGTCAGCGAAGCGGTGACCATCCTGCGTGGTCTGGCGCAGGTCTACGAGAAGAGCCACGGCATCTACTTGCGCGATGACGCGGTGGTTTCCGCTGCCGAGTTGTCCGCCCGCTATCTGGCCGGTCGCCAATTGCCGGACAAAGCTGTCGACGTGCTCGACACCGCGTGTGCCCGCGTGCGCATCAGCCTCGCTGCTGCCCCGGAAAGTCTCGAACGCCTGCGTGGCGAACTGGCCGAAGGCGGTCGTCAGCGTCAGGCCTTGCGTCGCGATGCCGAGGCCGGTCTGCTGATCGACCACGAAGCGCTGGATGCACTGGAAGCGCGACTGGACGAAGCCGAAAGCGAAATGGTCGCGCTGGAAAGTCTGTGGACCGAGCAGAAACAACTGGCCGAGCGCCTGCTGGAACTGCGCCAGCAACTGGCCAAGGCTCGCGAAGCTGCCGCCGTCGAGCCGACCGTCAGCGTTGAAGAAGACGCCGAAGGCACGGTGATCGAAACCATCGCCGCCGAGGTCGAGGAAGGCCAGAGCGTCGAAGCGCTGGAAGCCGAACTGCACCAGACCCACAGTGCCCTGACCGCGGCTCAAGTCAAAGAACGTCTGGTCAGCTTCGAAGTCTGCCCGCGTCTGGTGGCCGAAGTGATCAGCGCCTGGACCGGTGTGCCGCTGGCGCAACTGGCCCGCGAGCACAACGCCAAGGTCGCCAGTTTCGCCACCGACCTGCGCACGCGCATCCGTGGTCAGGAACAAGCCGTGCACGCACTGGACCGCTCGATGCGCGCCACTGCCGCCGGCCTGAACAAGCCTGACGCACCGGTCGGCGTGTTCCTGCTGGTCGGCCCGAGCGGCGTCGGCAAGACCGAAACCGCGCTGGCCCTGGCTGACCTGCTGTACGGCGGCGACCGTTTCATCACCACCATCAACATGTCCGAATTCCAGGAGAAGCACACCGTCTCGCGTCTGATCGGTGCGCCACCGGGCTACGTCGGTTACGGCGAGGGCGGCATGCTCACAGAAGCGGTGCGCCAGAAGCCGTACTCGGTGGTGCTGCTCGATGAAGTCGAAAAGGCTGATCCCGACGTGCTCAACCTGTTCTATCAAATTTTCGACAAGGGCGTGGCCAACGACGGCGAAGGTCGCGAGATCGACTTCCGCAACACCTTGATCCTGATGACCTCGAACCTCGGCAGCGACAAGATCAGCGACCTCTGCGAAGACGGCGCCCGCCCGACCGCCGAGTTGCTCGAAGAGACCATTCGCCCAGTGCTGAGCAAACACTTCAAACCGGCGCTGCTGGCGCGGATGAAAGTGGTGCCGTACTACCCGGTCGGTGGCCCGGTGCTGCGCGAGCTGATCGAGATCAAACTCGGTCGTCTCGGCGAGCGCCTGAACCGTCGTCAGCTGGATTTCAGTTGGTGCCAGAACCTCGTCGATCACCTGTCCGAGCGCTGCACGCAAAGCGAAAGCGGCGCGCGCCTGATCGACCATTTGCTCGATCAGCACGTGCTGCCGCTGGTGGCCGACCGCTTGCTCGATGCGATGGCCACCGGTGAAAGCCTCAAACGTGTGCATGCCACGCTCGACGGCAACGCCAGCGTGACGTGCGAGTTCGCCTGAGGTGGGTGTGATGTTCACTCAAGTGCCGCAGCCACTGGTCTATGCCGAAGCCTTGCTGGCGCAGTTCGCCAGCCTGTCGCGCGCGGCGGACGGTGCTGCGCTGCTGGGTGACTTCGTGCGTGGACTGGCCGAACTGAGCGGTTGCGAACTGACGCAGCTGTATCTGCTCGACGCCACCCACACTTGCCTGGGGATGAACGCCGAATGCCTCGACGGCGCGCTGCAACCGCGCGCCGCCACCAGCCTGCCGGCGGACTACAACGGTGAGCAGCTGCTGCAGTTTGCCCTGTGCCAGAACCGCGTGGTCTGCCTCGACGATCTGGGTGCCAGCCTGCACGAAACCAGTTTCCTGCCGGCCACCGCTGGTGCCTGGCAATCGCTGCTGTGCGTGCCGCTGGTCAATCAGCAGAAGGCGGTTGAAGGCCTGCTGCTGTGCGCCAGTCGTCGTCACGTCGACCTGCAGGGTTTTGCCGACTCACTCGGCCAGCTCGGCTCGTTCGTCCTTGGTCAGTTGCACTTGCTGCAGCGTCTGCGCCAGCCGCCGGCAGAGTCGGCCACGGTGGCGCGCAGTGTGCCGAGCATCAACGGCTATGGCCTGATCGGCAAAAGCGCCGCCATGCGCCAAACCCATTCGCTGATCAGCAAAGTCTTGCACAGCCCTTACACCGTGCTGTTGCGCGGCGAGACCGGCACCGGCAAGGAAGTCGTGGCCCGGGCGATTCACGATTGCGGCCCGCGCCGCTCTCAGGCGTTCATCGTGCAGAACTGCGCAGCAGTCCCGGAAAACCTGCTGGAAAGCGAGCTGTTCGGCTATCGCAAAGGCGCCTTCACCGGCGCTGACCGTGACCGCGCGGGGCTGTTCGATGCGGCCAACGGTGGCACGCTGTTGCTCGACGAGATCGGCGACATGCCGCTGTCGCTGCAAGCGAAGATTCTGCGGGTTTTGCAGGAGGGCGAGATTCGTCCGCTGGGTTCCAACGACACGCACAAGATCGATGTGCGCATCATCGCCGCGACCCACCGCGATCTGTCGACGCTGGTCAGCGAAGGCAAATTCCGCGAGGACTTGTATTACCGCCTCGCGCAGTTCCCGATCGAGCTGCCGGCCCTGCGTCAGCGCGAAGGCGACATCCTCGAACTGGCTCAGCACTTCGCCGAGAAGACCTGCGCGTATTTGCAGCGTGATCCGGTGCGCTGGTCGAGCGCGGCGCTGGAGCACCTGTCCGGTTACACCTTCCCCGGCAACGTGCGCGAACTCAAGGCACTGGTCGAACGCGCGGTGCTGTTGTGCGAGGGCGGCGAATTGCTGGCCGAGCATTTCTCCCTGCGCATGGAGCCGATGCCCGAAGACCACAGCGGCCTGAATCTGCGCGAGCGCCTGGAAAAAGTCGAACGCACGTTGTTGCTCGACTGCCTGCGCAAGAACGACGGCAACCAGACCCTCGCCGCCCGCGAACTGGGCCTGCCGCGCCGCACCCTGCTGTACCGCCTCGGGCGGTTGAATATCAACCTGGGTGACTTCGATGGTTGACCTGAACCTGGCTCTTGCCGTTTGCACAACTCCTGTCTTGAGGGGCTTCTCTGTGGCGAGGGGATTCATCCCCGATCGGCTGCGAAGTAGTCGTAATCCAGCAAACGCGGTTCTCCTGAAAGAACCGGTAATCAGGTTTTGGGGCTGCTTCGCAGCCCATCGGGGACAAGTCCCCTCGCCACAAATTGCTCACTTGCCACAGGAGGTGCGTACGCCTCGGTGGTCTGGCTCAAGGCCCCGATGTAGAGCCTTCGAGACCACTCAAAGAATTAATTTCAGCGCCGCCCGCAGGGGTCGGCGCTTTGTGCTTTGTCTACCCCTGGAGACCCTCTGATGTCTGTTCGTCACTGGCACGCTGTCCTGCTGACCCTCGTCGTTCTATGCGGCCTTGGCGGCTGTAGCGGCAATTACAAATTCAACGACAACGACTATCGCCCGTTGGGTGATCCGCAAGCGGTCAATCGCGGCAAGTGACCGCAAGGAGCATCAAACATGGAACTGGTTTTCGAAATGCTGAACACCAAGCAGTTCGTGCCCACCGAGTTGTGCCAGAAGACCTTCAAACAGGCCGGCGGCGTGATCGGGCGGGGCGAGGACTGCGACTGGATCATTCCTGACCGCAAGCGGCATCTGTCCAATCACCACGCGATTGTCAGCTACCGCGAAGGCACGTTTTTCCTCACCGACACCAGCAGCAACGGCGTCCAGGACGGCGGCAGCGGCGCACGCCTGCACAAGGGCGAACCGGTGCGCATCGAGCACGGCAGCACCTACGTGCTCGGTGACTTCGAGATTCGTGCGCGGCTGGTGCGTGACCCGGCGACCTTCGACGGTGAAGTCGGCCGTCCGCGTGCCGCCGGCAGCATCATTCCGGACGACGCCTTCCTCGATCTTGATCCGCTGAACGCGATCGAACAGCAAGAGCGCGTCTATTCGGAGATCGACGAACTGTTGGCACCGACCGCCAAGCCCGAGGACTCCCGTCAGCGTGCCGACTATGCGCGTATCGACATGGAAAGCCTGATGGTGCCGGAGCTGATCGCCCCGGTTGAGCCCGAGCCAGCTCCGGCCCCGAAAGCCGTCGAGCGTCAGAGCGAAGGTTTCTGGGAGCATTTCGGCGCGGCGCTGGGCGTGGATCTCAAAGGCCTTGATCACGACGCCCGCGAAGCCTTGGCGCTGAATGCCGCGCGTCTGCTGCGCCAGAGCATCGGCGGTTTGCAGCAGAGCCTGCGCACTCGTTCGGAGCTGAAAAACGAACTGCGTCTGGCCCAGACCACCGTGCAAGGCACCAACAAGAACCCGCTGAAATTCGCCGTCGATCCGAGCGAAGCGCTGGAGATTCTGTTGCAGCCGCACAAGCCAGGGCACCTGCCGGCCGAGCAGGCGATCTCCCGTGCATTCCGCGATCTGCAAGCGCATCAGGTCGCGCTGCTCACCGCCAGCCGCGCCGCCGTGCGCGGCACCCTGGAGCACTTCTCGCCAGAGCAGTTGACTCTGCGTTTCGAGCGCGACAACAAGCCGTTGATCGCCACCTCGGGCGGACGCTGGAGAGCGTTCGGCCGCTACCACCAGGCCCTGCGTCAGGACGATGACTGGAGCGAGCGTCTGCTGGCCCGCGACTTCGCCCAGGCCTACGAAGAACAGATCCGCCTGATCTCTACCCTCCACACCGACCACCAAGGATGATGCGCATGTCTCGCCGCTCGACCGCTTTTTTCAAGACGCTGACTGCGCTCACCGTGCTGGTGCTGCTCGCCGGTTGCTCGTCGCTGTCGCCGTACTCGAAAGTGACCAAGATCAACCTGAAGCTGACCGGCAGCGATCAGCTCAACCCGGATCTCAACGGCCGTCCTTCGCCGATCGTCGTGCGCCTGTTCGAGCTCAAGCACCCGGTGACCTTCGAGAACGCTGATTTCTTCAGCCTCTACGAGCGCGCCAAGGAATCCCTCAATCCGGATCTGGTGGCCAGCGAAGAACTCGAACTGCGCCCGGGTGAAACCGTGGAAATGAAACTCAGCGTGGAGGAGGGCAGCCGCTACGTCGGCGTTCTCGCCGCCTACCGCGATCTGCCGGAAACCAAGTGGCGCTACACCGTTCAGGTCACCCCGCTGGAGCTGACCGAGGCCGATCTGACCCTCGATCAGGCCGGTATCCGCAACACCCATGAAGCGCTCGCCAAGGCGGATGACTGAACATGAATACCCATAAAGTCATTTGGCAGGAAGGCATGTTGCTGCGGCCGCAGCACTTCCAGCACAACGATCGCTATTACGATCATCAGATGAAAACCCGCACCCAGTTGCTGGGTGGCTACACCTGGGGTTTCCTCAATCTGGAGATTGACCTGCAGTTCCTCAACATGGGCAAACTGGTGATCAGTGCCGCCTCGGGGATCCTGCCGGACGGCAGCCTGTTCGAACTCGGCGGCAACACCGAGCCGCTGGCGCTGGACGTACCGCCGAACACTGGCAACACGCCGATTTATCTGGCGCTGCCGTTGGTCACCGGTAACCACATCGAGGCACGCCGTCCGGAGCAGTCCGACGTGCTCGCACGTTACACCGCGTACGACGCCGAAGTGGCTGACTCCAACGCCGGCGACGATTCCGCCAGCCAGGTCAGCTGTGGTCGCCCGGACTTCAAACTGTTGCTCGGCGAGCAGCAGAGTGATCAGGCCTACGTGAAGCTGAAGATCTGCGACGTGCTCGACACCACGCCGGACGGCGTGATCAGTCTCGACCCGGATTTCGTGCCGACCTACATCCAGGCCCACGCGTCCAGCTATCTGCTGTCGTGCCTGAAAGAAGTCATCAGCATGCTCAACCACCGGGGCGACACGATTGCCGAGCGGATCCGCTCCAACGGCAAGGTCGGCGGCGCGGAAGTCGGTGACTTCATGATGCTGCAACTGATCAACCGTACCGAACTGCTGCTGCGTCACTACCTCGGTCTGGAGCAGGTACACCCGGAAGAGTTGTACCGCACACTGCTGACCATGCTCGGCGATCTGGCGACCTTCTCCAGCGACAGCAAGCGCCCGCGTCTGGATAGCCGCTATTCCCACGCCGATCAGGGCGCGAGCTTCCGCAAACTGATGGAAGCGATTCGTCAGGTGCTGTCGATGGTGCTCGAACAGCACGCTATCGAACTGATCCTGCAAGCGCGTCAGTACGGCATCATCGTGTCGCCGTTGCACGACCACAAACTGCTCGGCTCGGCGTCGTTCGTGCTGGCGGCAAGTGCCAACTGCGACTCCGAAGAACTGCGCCACCGCTTGCCGGCGCACCTCAAGGTCGGCCCGGTGGAACGCATCCGCCAACTGGTCAACCTGCACCTGCCGGGGATCAAGGTCAAACCGTTGCCGGTGGCCCCGCGGCAGATCGCGTTCCACTCGAATAAAACCTACTTCATCCTCGAACTCAGTTCCGAAGACCTGGCGCAGCTCGAGCGCTCCGGCGGCTTCGCGTTCCACGTGTCCGGCGAATTCGCCGAGCTTGAACTGAAATTCTGGGCCATCAGGAACTGACCGCCATGATCAAGGAAACGGATTACAACCAGGACGACAAAACCGTCCTGCTCGATCGTCAGGGCCACGGACCGGCAGCCAGTCCGCTGACCGACTTCGCCGCGCCGCCGCGCTTCGAGCAACTGGAAGAACGGATGATCTACGCCGCGCGCCTGCGCCCGGCGGAGGCCTTCAACATCAGCCTCAATTCGCTGGTGGCGGCGTCGTCCGAACTGCTCTCGGAAGTGGTGCGCCTCAAGCACAGCGAAACCCGCGAAGACCTCTACGCGCTCAACGAGCGCCTGACCGCCGGGCTCAAGCTGTTTGAAGTGCGCGCGTTGCACAACGGCGCCGAAAGCAGCCAGGTGATGGCCGCGCGTTACGTGCTCTGCACCGTGGTCGACGAAGCTGTGGTGACTACGCCGTGGGGCAACGAAAGCGAGTGGTCGCAGATGAGCCTGCTCAGCAGCTTCCACAACGAGACCTTCGGTGGCGAGAAGTTCTTCCAGCTGCTCGATCGCCTGTCGAAGAACCCGGTCAAACACCTGCCGATGCTCGAGCTGATGTACCTGTGCCTGTCCCTTGGTTTCGAGGGCAAGTACCGCGTGCAGGCCCGTGGCATGCTTGAGCTTGAAGGCATCCGCGACGCCCTGTACCGGCAGATCCGTCAGTTGCGTGGCGACGTGCCGCGCGAGTTGTCGCCGCACTGGGAAGGCCTCAACGACCAGCGCCGCAACCTGGTGCGCATCGTGCCGGCGTGGATGGTGGTGCTGTTCACGTTGGTCTGCCTGGTGGTGATGTATTCGGGCTTCGCCTGGGTCCTGGGCGAGCAGCGCGACACCGTTCTGCAACCCTATCAGCCGATCGATCCGGCCGCGGTGCAACCGCAGTCGCAGCCGTAAACAGGGACGTGTGATGAAAAAGTTTTTCAAGAAAGTCGGCGCCTTCCTGCGCCAGACCTGGGTCTGGACTCTGCTGCTGGTGCTGTTCGTGGCGCTGCTGGTGTGGTTCGTCGGCCCATTGTTGGCGGTGGATGACTACAAGTTCTGGGAAAGCGCGACCTCGCGTCTGCTGACCATCGCCGTGTTGTTCCTGATCTGGGGCCTGACCATGGTCTTCGTCAGCTGGCGCGCGGGCATCCGCAAGAAAGCCGTCGAAGAAACCGAAGATGGCCAGGATCGCATCCGTCGTGACGAGCTGATCGAAGAAGAGCAGAAAGAGTTGAAGGCGCGCTTCAAGGACGCGCTGAAAACCCTGAAGACTTCGAGCCTGTATCGCGGCCGCAGCGAACGCTGGCGCAACGATTTGCCGTGGTACCTGCTGATCGGTCCGCAGGCCTCCGGCAAGACCAGCCTGCTGGACTTCTCCGGTCTGGAATTCCCGATCAACAAGATCGACCGCAAGCTGACCCGCGACACCCTCGGCACCCGTCATTGCGACTGGTACTTCGCCGATCACGGTGTGCTGATCGACACCGCCGGGCGCTACACCACCCAGCCGGACGCCGAAGTCGACGGCAGTGCCTGGACCACCTTGCTCGAGTTGCTGCGCAAGCGTCGTCGCGGGCGTCCGTTGAACGGTGTGCTGGTGACCATTCCGGTGGAATCGCTGATCGGTGGCAGCGAGCAGGACATCGACACCCTGGCGCGCCAGGTGCGCGGTCGTCTGCAAGACGTCTATCAGAAACTGCACGTCGATGTGCCGGTGTATCTGGTGCTGAGCAAGGCTGACAAGCTGCTCGGGTTCGACGAGTTCTTCGATCAACTGACCCGCGAAGAAAGCGATCAGGTGCTGGGTACCAGTTTCCGCAAGGATCAGGTCGGCACCGACGTCGCGGTACTGCGCGGCGAGTTCGAAGAGCTGCTGCGGCGCCTGAACAATCAGGTGATCATGCGCATGCACTCCGAGCGCGATACCCAGCGCCGTGGCCGCATCCTCGACTTCCCGCATCAACTGGGGCAGATCGGCGAGCGCCTGTGCCTGTTCGTCGACATGGCGTTCACCGGCAACCGGTATCAGCGCGCGTCGCTGCTGCGCGGTTTCTACCTGACCAGCGCTCCGCACCTGACACAGGAAATGGACGCGACCACCGCTGGCATCGGCGCCAGCCTCGGCATGAGTGCCGGCGTGCTGCCGACCCTGCGCAGTGGCCGTTCGCGCTTCATCCATCATCTGTTCAGTCGGGTGATTTTCCCGGAGTCGGATCTGGCCGGCCTCGACAAGCGCGAACGCAGCCGCATCCATTGGGGCCAGCGTGCGTTGTACGTCGGCGCACTGGCGGCACTGGCGCTGTTCGGCATGCTCTGGGCCGGTGGCTTCTCGGCCAACTATGAGCGTCTGGAAAACCTGCGCACGCTGGCGCAGAACTGGACTCAGCAGCGTTCGGCGCTGACCCCGCGCGATGATGCGATGGGCGTGCTGAAAACCCTCGACACCAGCTACGCCGCGACTCAGGTGTTCCCGAAGAAGGGCGACGTCTCGTACCACGAGCGTGGCGGTCTGTATCAGGGCGAAGACGTCAATCCGGTGGTCAGGCAAGCCTACGAACATGAGCTCGAAGCGCAATTGCTGCCACGGGTCGCGACGATGCTCGAAGGGCAGATCCGCGCCAACATGAAGGACCGCGACAAGCTGCTCAACAGCCTGCGTGCGTACCTGATGCTGAACATGAAAGACCGTCGTGACGCCGTGTGGCTCAAGGACTGGGTCGCCACTGACTGGTCGCAGCGCTACACCGGCAACACCGCGGTGCAGAATGGTCTGAACACCCACCTTGAGCGCCTGCTGAAGCAGCCGTTCATCTACCCGCTGAACGATCAACTGGTGACTCAGGCACGTCAGGTGCTGCGCGCCGAATCGCTGGCTACCGTGGTGTACCGCATGCTCCGCGAGCAGGCGCGCAACCTGCCGGAATACCGTTTCAGCCAACACCTCGGCCCGCAGGGCTCGCTGTTCATCGGCACCGAATACGTGATCCCGGGCTTCTACACCCAGCAGGGTTATCAGCAGTATTTCTCGGTGCAGGGTTCGGCGCTGGTCACCGACATCCTGCGTGACAACTGGGTGCTGGGCGAAGGCGCGGGCATCAGCGACATGGACTTGCGTCGCCTGATGGTCGAGCTGGAGCAATTGTACTTCCGCGACTACGCCAACTACTGGAGCGAGGCCGTTGGCCAGGTGGCCTTGCCGCCGATCAGCGACGCCGGTGAAGGCGCCGAGCAACTGGCGGGCCTGACGTCGGCCAACTCGCCTGTGCTGGCGTTGCTCACTGAAGTGCGCGAGAACACGCGCTTCCCGGCTGCTGCCGATCCGGTGGACGAAGCCGGTGATGCCGCCGATGCACTGGCAGGGCAGAAGGGCAAACTGGGCAAGGTCGGCAAACTGGCGTCTGCCGTGGCGGACAAGGCTTCGGCGATGGCCGTGGCGAAGAGCCTCCCGGACACCGCGAAGAAGTCGCTGCAACGTCGCTTCGAGCCGCTGCATCGCTTGCTCGATGACAACAACGGCCCGGCCGCAGACCTCACCCCGGCCATCAGCGCGCTCAACGACCTGCAACTGCAACTGTCCGGTCTGGCCCGTTCCAGCACGCCGGAACAAGCCGCGTTCGAAATGGCGAAAACCCGCATGAGCGGCCAGCGTGATGCGCTGACCAACCTGCGTGCGGCCTCGGGTCGCCTGCCGCGTCCGCTGAGCGTGTGGTTCAACGTGCTGGCCGAAGACTCGTGGCGCCTGGTGCTCAACGACGCTTACCAATACCTGAACGGCCGTTATCAGAACGAGCTGTACAGCGTGTATGGCAAAACCATCAGCAAGCGTTATCCGTTCAGCGCCAGCAGCACCAGCGACGTGGCGATCAGCGACTTCCGCGAGTTCTTCCGCGCTCAAGGCACCGTCGATCGCTTCTTCGACAGCTACATGCGTCCGTTCGTCAGCGGTGATCCGGGCAACTACCGGATGCGCAGCGTCGACGGTCACAGCCTGCCGGTATCGAAGATGTACCTCGACCAGATGGCGGCGGCGCTGACGATTCGCCAGAGCTTCTTCTCGATCAACCCGGCCGAGCCGACCGTGCAGTTCAAACTGGAGCCGTACACCCTCGATCCGGCGGTGAGCCGTTCCGAGTTCAAGTTCGGCGACAAGACCATGGAGTACCGCCACGGTCCGATCCTGCCAATGACGTTCAAGTGGCCGACCGACGCTGAAGACGGTCGCACCAGCCTGGTGATGGACAAGATGGCCGGGCGTCCGATCGGTATCGAGAAGAACTCCGGCCCATGGTCGCTGTTCCGTCTGTTTGACCTGATGCAGACCGAGTACCTGACCGGACGCGACGTGCTGGTGCTGAAAGCTGACGTGGGTGGCCTGCGCGCCAACTACCTGCTGACCAGCCAGCGCACGCCGAACCCGTTCGACATGGGCGTGCTGCGCACCTTCCGTATGCCGGTGCAGCTCTGATGCTGGTGGCCAGTCCCTGGCGCAGCGCGGCGCGTACCGACCCGGGCAAGGTGCGGGCGCGCAACGAAGATGCCTTCCTCGACTCGCCACAGCAGGGGCTGTGGGTGGTCGCGGACGGCATGGGCGGTCATCAGGGTGGCGACATCGCCAGCCAGTTGATCGTCGCCAGCCTGGCTGAACTGCCGCAGCACGAGGACTTCGACGAACGCCTCAAAGCCATCCGCCAGTGCCTGCACTGGTTGAACCGGCGCTTGGGGCAGGAGTTGACGGTCACCGCCGGACGCCACGACAGCATCATGGGTAGCACCGTCGTGGCGCTGCTGGTGGAAGGCAATCGCGCGGCCTGCATCTGGGCCGGCGACAGCCGTTGCTATATGTGGCGTGGGCAGCGGCTGTATCAGCTGTCCAAGGACCATTCGCTGCAACAGCAACTGATCGACGAGCAACAGATGAGCGTCGAACAGGCGGCAGCGCACCCGGCGGCTCAGGCCTTGACCCGAGCCGTCGGCGCCGCCGAACAGCTGACCCTGGATGTCCTCGAACTCGAGGTCTATCCGGGCGATGCGTTTTTGCTGTGCAGCGATGGTTTGTATCAGGGCCTGAGCAGCGATGCCCTCGGCAACGCCCTCAGCCTCAGCGCGCCACATGTGGCGCTGGAACGCCTGTTCGACGGCGCCCTGCGTGGCGCCGCCCGGGACAACCTGACTGCCGTGGTGATCCGCCAATGACTGAAATCGAATCCTCAGTCGATGACTTGCTGATGAGCGAAGAGCAGGCCAGCAACCTGACCTACTTCGCCTTCGCCAAGGCAAACAATGCCGAGCCGTTGCTGGCGCCGACCAAGGCCAGCATCGGTGCACTGCCGGACGTACTCGCCGGCCGCTACCACCTCGAGCGTCTGCTCGGGGCGGGCGGCATGGGTGCGGTCTACCGGGCACGGGATCTGCTGCACGAGCAGTTCGGCGATCCCGACCCTTACATTGCGCTGAAAATCCTCAGCGAAGAATTTGCCGAATCGCCGGACGCCAGTGCCTTGCTTTACAGCGAGTTCGCCCTGACCCGACGCCTGCGCCACGACAACGTCGTGCGTGCACACACTTTTGAAGTCGACACCGACTGCCAGCGGGCCTTCATCACCATGGAATACATGCGTGGCCTGACCCTGGACAAATTGCTCTGCGAGCGGCCCCTCGGCCTGCCGTGGAAAGAAACGCGCGACATCGCGCTGCCGCTGCTCGACACGCTGGCCTACGCCCACCGTCGCGGCGTGCTGCACGGTGACATGAAACCGAGCAACGTCATGCTCAGTGAAGACGGTCTGCGCCTGTTCGACTTCGGTCTCGGCCAGGCAGACGAGGGCGTGTTGCCCGGCCTGCCGCACCTGAGCCGCGAGCGTTTCAACGCCTGGACCCCGGGCTACGCCGCCCCCGAACTGCTTGAGGGCCAACCGTTGTCGGCCAGCGCGGACGTCTACGGCGTGGCTTGCGTGATCTATGAACTGGCGAGCGGCAAACACCCGTTCCGCCGCTTGCCCTCGACCCAGGCCCGCGACGAGCACCTGGAGCGCGAGCTGCAAGCCCCGGCGAACTTACCGAAACACGGCTGGCCAGCGCTGCGAACCGCGCTGAGCTTCAATGCGGCAGAACGCACCATCACTGCCCAACAATTGCGTGACGCCTTGGGCGCCACTTCGTCCTGGCTGCAACGGTTGCGACTTCGGGCGTAACGGACGACATTCGAACAGGGAGCGCTTTATGTTCAACCCAGCTAACGAAACCCACTTCAGCCTCAAGGTCGAAGACTACGTGGGCGACCTGCAAGTGCTGTCGTTCACCGGCACCGAAGGCATCAGCCAGCCGTTTCGCTTCGACCTCGAACTGGTCAGCGAAAACCCCGATCTGGATCTGGAAAAACTCCTGCACAAGCAGGCGTTCCTCGCATTCGATCCACAAGGGTCAGGCATTCACGGGCAGATCTACCGCGTCGCCCAGGGTGATGCCGGCAAGCGCCTGACCCGCTACAAGGTCTCGCTGGTGCCGCAACTGCAATACCTGCATCACCGCACCAACCAGCGCATTTACCAGCAGATGTCGGCGCCGAAAATCATCGCGCTGATCCTCGACGAACACGGGATCAAGGGCAACGCCTACAGCTTCCAGCTGAGCCAGCCGTGCCCGGATCGCGACTACTGCGTGCAGTACGACGAAACCGATCTGCACTTCGTCCAGCGCCTGTGCGAGGAGGAGGGTATTCACTACCACTTCCAGCACAGCGACAAGGGCCACCTGCTGGTGTTCGGCGACGACCAGACCGTGTTCCCCGACCTCGGCCAGCCGACCGCCTACATACAGGGCAGCGGCATGGTCGCTGAAGAGCCGGTGATCAAAGGCTTCAAACTGCGCCTGGAAACCCGCACCAGCCGCACCACGCGCCGCGACTACGACTTCGAAAAACCGCGCCTGCAGATGGAAGCGGCTTACAAACCGGATGGCGAGAGCACTGAACCGGATCTCGAAGACTACGACTACCCGGGCCGCTTCATCGACCGCGCGCGCGGCAAGTTCCTCAGCCAGCGCGCCCTCGAACGCCATCGCGCCGACTACCGCCAGGCCGAAGGTCGCGGCGACCAGACCAAACTGGTCAGCGGTCACTTCATGGCCATGTCCGACCACCCGCGCAGCGAGTGGAACGACCTGTGGCTGCTCACCGAAATCTTCCACGAAGGCAAACAGCCGCAAGTCCTCGAAGAAGGCGTGACCAGCGACACCACCGACAACAAGGACGACTTCCATCAGGGCTACCGCAACACCTTCCTCGCCACCCCGTGGGACGTTTTCTACCGCCCGGCCCTCGAACACCCGAAACCCCGCGTGCTCGGCAGCCAGACCGCCATGGTCACCGGCCCCAAAGGCGAAGAAATCCACTGCGACCAATACGGCCGCATCAAAGTCCAGTTCCACTGGGACCGCGAAGGCCTGGCCGACGACAAAACCAGCTGCTGGCTACGCGTCTCCAGCTCCTGGGCCGGCGACCGCTACGGTGCGATCAGCATCCCGCGCATCGGCATGGAAGTCCTCGTCACCTTCCTAGAAGGCGACCCCGACCAACCCCTCGTCACCGGCTGCCTGTACCACAAGGAAAACCCGGTGCCGTACGCCCTCCCGGCGAACAAAACCCGCAGCGTGTTCAAAACCCTCAGCTCCCCGGGTGGTGGCGGTTACAACGAACTGCGCATCGAAGACAAAAAGGGCGCCGAGCAAATCTTCATCCACGCCCAGCGCGACTGGGATGAAAACGTCGAGCACGACCAGAAAATCCGCGTCGGCAACGAACGCCATGACACGGTGGTGAAGAACACTTACACCGAGCTGAAGGCTGAAGAACACCGCACCACGATCTCTGACCGCAAGATTGAGGCGAAGCTGGATGATCACCTGACGGTTGGGCAGAACCAGCATGTGAAGTTGGGCACGGCGCAACTCACCAGCGTGGGGAAAGAGATACACCTCAAGGCTGGGGACAAGATTGTCATTGAGGCGGGGACGGAGCTGACCATTCTTGGTGGTGGGAGCTTTATCAAGCTCGATGGTGGTGGTGTGACGGTGGTTGGGCCGGTGGTGAAGATTAATGCCGGTGGGTCGCCGGGGAGTGGGACTGGGATCGGGATTAAACCGCCGGTGCTGCCGGGGGCGGCGGATAAGGATAAGGCGGGGAGTTTGATGGATCAGGCGTTGGGGAATGCGGTGCCTGAGAAGGTTAAGCCGAAGGCTTTTTTTGTATTTTCTGAGTGATCGACATGAATGGTTTGTTGAAGAAGAGCAATGGCTTCGCCGTAGCGGCTTTCACCGCCTCGCTGTTGAGCCTGGTTCATGGAAGCGCTTATGCGGATGAGTGTCCGTCCGAGGACTTTTCCCAGTTCCTGCCGGCGTTCTCTGCGAGTGCTGAAATTCAGCAGCGGTTGACTGCGATGACGGTGAAATCGCTGGTTTTGAAACCTGCTGGGGAGAGCGGAAATTTTGAGCCGCAAACGACGGGAGTCAAAAGCTCGACATTGGCCTTTCCACTGATGGCGCCCGTAGCCACAGGTAAGACAGAAGGTGTCGAAGTCGAAGCGGTTGACGACAGTCACTTCAACGTTGTTGATAAGCGTGCAGGTAACAGCAACATCAAGATCTTTAACTTTTCTCGCCAGGCGTGTTGGGTTTTGGAGGGTGTTGAGGATTGGTCGATTAGTGAGAAAAATCTCGTAGTGGCGAGTACGCCGACCATGAACACCTCCGAGAATTTTTGTTATCAGCGCGCGCAAGCCTTCGCTGGGTTAGGTGGGTTAGAGCAGTATCGGCTAACCGGTGAACTGTTTGTGGCTGCGCTGGAAAACTATGAGTGCGCTGCTGCTTCTGGAGACCCACAAGCAAGTTTGAGTGCTGCGGGTCTGAGTCTTTCTGGAATGGCACCACAGTTGGAAACGGAAAAAGTCGAGGCGCTTTTCAAGGCTGCCGCGACAACGCTTGCCGACGGTGCAGCCTCTCTTTCGACTTTCTATTGCTACGGGAACAACCCTGTACCCGAAGGGCCTTGCCGACATCCAGAGCAAGCCGAAAAAGAGCTTATTCGCGCTGCATCAATGGGTTCGGTCGATGCGATGAATTACTTGGGTTACTCGTTTGAAGAAGGAAGGCTCGTTACCAAAGACATGTCCAGAGCGCTTGCCTGCTATCGCCTCGCCGCTGACAAGGGTAACGACACCGCTGCCGGAAATCTGAAACGTTTAAACGCGCAAGACGCTGCTGCTTCTACCAAGACCAGCTATTGCTATTAATTTGCAGGATGCAGAAATGACCGAACCACTCGATTTAAGAAACCAGTACACCGGCGGTGATTACGTCTACTTGATGGGAGGTAATGGCACTCAAACCAACGCGGCGGGAAAAAAACTGATCGATTGTTCACATATGGTGAACCTTCTGCTCACTGGCGCGGGCTACCAGATTGAGTATGAGGAGACGAGAGCTATGAACGCCTCCTCTCGCTTTTACACCGTAGTGCCGCCGACAGAGGTCAAGAAAGGGGACATTGCTCTTTGGATTGACATACTTCCTCTAACGGGAGGTAGTCGTCGTCTGTTTCATACTGGCATTGTCATGGAGTACAACGCGGCGACGCGTCAAGGAAAAATTTTTGGTGCTCAGACCACTAACGGACCTTCAGAAGCATTCTTTGGAACTAACCCGCCTGCTTACTACTGGCCTGTTCCAACAAAATTTCTGAGAGCTAAGGAGGAATATCGGACAGGTGCCACGCCAGCTCCCGCGCCGTCGGCAGCACCTGCACCGGCAGGCCCCGCCCCTCTGATGAACTTTCAATATCCGTTCAGAAAAGCTGACGGTAAACAGTTCGCTGATGCTGAGGAGGTTTACAAAGCCCTCGAGGCTGAAACTGCTGGCCACTACTTGCTAGGCAGCAACAAGTTCTGGCATGGCGGCATTCACATCAGCAATGCCAGCGCTCCTCAGTGCATCTTGAACGAACCAATTCGGTGTATGGCCGACGGTGAAGTCGTGGCCTACCGACTTAACGAAGATTATTTGGAGTCTACGTTCGGTGAAAATGAGAAAAAACTGAAGTATTCCAACTCGTTTTGTTTGGTGCGACATGAGTACAAATCTGCGCCGAACCCAGAAGACGGACCGAATAAAGGCAAGCAAAACAAGCTGAATTTCTACAGCTTGTACATGCACCTTCTGCCCTTCAAGCGTTATCCGCTGACTGAGGAAGAAACTCCGAAGCCTCAAGTGACCATGAAAGTAAGTGACTTCAACGCTTACGACGATTTCCCTGAATCCAGTAGCGTTCAGAACGTCGGCAAGCTCGTTGCGGGGACCAAACTTGAAATACTGGATCAAAAGGCCCTAGGCACAGTTACCTACGCAAAAGGGAAAATCCTGTCAGGTAGTGTGAAAAAAAGCGGTCACAAAGTTCGCGAGACTGGCAAAGAGGTTTGGTTCGCATACTTGAAAGACGGAGAACCCTACAAAAACTCCAAACCCGCACGTATATGGCTGGCAGACCCGATCCCGGAGCGTTTAAAGCCAAAATATTGGCAAGGTAAGGTGAAAGGAACCGCGTTGACAAGATTGGATCTTTATCAGGGTCCTATCTCTGCCCAAAATGGGCAGAATGCCGGTGATAAGATTGGCTCGCTGCAACTTAACCCTCAAAGTTCTGTGGAATTTGAAAGCAAAGAGGTACTGAACCTCAATGTTGCAGGGACAATTCGTAGAATGGCGAAATGTACCAGCAGCGGTAGCTTGGCTGGGACGGGAAACCTTCCTCCCAGCTTCTGGGTGATTGTGGAAAACGAATATGTTGCCTGGGATGTAATCCCGAGTAGCTTCAATTCTGTAGAGCCTGCAAGTACCGGTATCAAGGCAGGTGATCCGATCGGATACTTAGGGCTGACAGAAAACCTCACAGGCGAAGATGGCGGCGTAACCAATAAGTATCAGGTTCATGTCGAGATATTCACTGCTGATGTCGACGTAGAAAATTTTCTTCAAAACGCTGCTGATTTGAAGATAGGTAAACAATATCTACATCTTTTGGCAGGAGCTGAGCTCAAGAAAAAGGCGCCTGCTACCGGTAGTATTCCGGTCAAAAAGGAGCATGTTGTTGATTTAAGCAAGGCTCCCGTGATCAAGGAAGGCGATGAAAGCTGGTATGACGTCAGTGTGGTGGAAGACGATCAACCGTTAAAGGGACTTGTTAAAAAATCTGGCGCAACGCTCATCACTCAGCACGACTGGGAGAAATTGGGTTTTCAGATCGTGGAAGAAACAAACACCGTTGCCGATGGATTCCTCGACCCTCAAGACATGCCTCAGTTCTTCAAAGATCTTTTCGTCAAAATTGATAAAAACCACGACGGGGATGTTGATAGCAATGAACTCTCTGAGGCATTGAAAAATGTTGATATGAGAGATCACTGGGCGAAGCTCATTGCTCACCATCCAACTGAGTGGAAGGACAAGGCGGAGTCGGTTAAGTGGAGTAAGTTGGATAAAATACTAGAAGCATCTCCAAAAAAGTTGAAGCACGAAAAAGAACGGATAAGCAAATATGTTTTTTGGAGTGAGCTGTCTGGTAAGGCCGCTGTTAGTTCAGATGTAGTTTGGCATTTTCATCCGGTTGAATTCATAAAAAATATGACCGCTAAAAAAATCTGCGAGTGCAATGCTATTGTTAAAGTGACTCGTTGGAATTCTAGCACTATGACCCATTATGGCCCGCTACATACCGGTGATAAAGAGTTAGGCAGTGCTCCTCAATGGGATGAGCTAGTATCTGCGGGGAGGATTACAGCGGATGAAAAGAAAATTATTGTTGTCATGTCGGGGAATGAAGCAAAAATCAATGGGGTACAGTGTTATGACAGTGAAGTGATCACTGCGGGAGCGATGCAGAAAACAATGAAAGTCACCGGTGGCGGTGAGCTGCCAGATCAAATTAAAAAATTCAAGGATCAATATCCAGATGCATATGTAGAATTTTTTGAATCTAAAGGTTGGAAATTAGATGAAGCTGGTGTATCCCCGCAATTATATTATCAGGGGGAGGCTCGAGCTAACGGCGCTAAATTGGAAAAACAGGCGCTAAAAGAAAACCTGCAACTTGGATGTAATGAAGCGACCTTTGGCAAGGTAATTGATTGCCAACCAGTTTCTGCGATGGCGTGTGCAATTGCTAGCCCGCTATACGTGGAAATACAAATAATGGATTTTATTGATAGGCTGCATGCTGCATTGAGTAAAGTGCCCGCGGGGTACAGCTTTAGTGCCGAAAAGTTATTTAAGTCTCCTTTAGGAAAGGCTGTAGTACTTGATCATGATATAAATAGGCCCGCCTTTGTCAAGGATGATTTAGGTGCAGCGCTCGACACGTTTTTCTCCCAGAATCCGGCGGTAAGTAGGAATATTGATACCTGGGGGGCGGCGCACGGCGCGAATGAGCGGAAGGTTCTCGATTTGTATGGTAATAACAGAAGAATGACGAATCCATCTCTCCGTTATAATCACTTAAAGGCAGGGCTTTGAAAATGTTAAAGGCAAAATTTTTTATAGGTACATGTCTAATTTTTTCAATTGGATCTTTTTGTAATGCCGCAGATTCGAGTTTGACGAGTGCCGATGGTGCGATGCTCAAGTTTTCTTCTTGGGATCAAGGTGCCGCTGTATGGAAGCGCGCTACCTTCTCCAAGATGAACGACAGCTATGATTTATACGATAATGGGAACAAAACTTCAGTTGGCGTAGGTATTAACTCTGATTCTCTTTCACCCAGCAAAAAATATGCGTTGGTTCAGCGAACTGTATTTGGAGAGTTGAGCAATGGGCAAGAGGTGGTTGCCACCGAGAATAATTATTGCGATATGGTTTCAATGGATACTGGTTGCGTACTTTTGTCTCGCTCCGCTGAAGCGTGTTCAGGAAGTTGGAAAGGGGGAAATTGGTTGACTGATAGGGGAGAGGTGATTGTGCCGAACTTGGAGACGATTTCTCCTAACAACCTAATAAAGTCAGTGGAATCGATTAATAATGCGTCTGCGAAGGGACTTGCTGTAAAAGACCAACTATTCATGGGTGTCGAATCTTATATGAGTTGCTACCCGGCCAGTAAGAACGTCCAAGCCTTGAACAATGTCGGTTTCTATCTAGCACAAGCAGGTGATGATTCGTCCGCACTGAGGATTTATCGGGAAATAGAAAAAGTTGGTAAGCGGACTGTGCTGATGCTCAATATCGCGGACTCCTTGTGGAATTTGAAAGAAACTTCCGAGGCTGCGAAATATTACAAAAAATACTCTGACGCCATGATCGCGGAAGGTAAAGCCGGAAAAGTGCCTGCACGCGTTGCTGAACGGGCGAAATAGCGACGCGAGGGAGGTTTCGATCCTGGGCGGCATGCGCACCACCGAGGCGTATGTGCGGTGATCGCGTGGATGGGCGTGTGGTTAATCCAGGCTCGACATTTTTGCGGGAATTGCTTAAGCCTTCGGCAGTGATGCCGTAAGTTGACCCGCAGTGTAATGGGGACAGGCCACGTTTTAGTAATTGCTCGAAAACCGTGGTCTGTCCCCATTTTTCTTATGTGCATAATCAGCGAAATCCTTCAGATATTCAGGATTTCGTGGCCAATCCAGATCTCTTGATTTCCTCAACCGAATACGGTGTTGAGTCCGCCTCCGTCTTCTGGTTTACCAAAACTGGTCAGGGAGGCACAAAATTGTGCGAAGTTGCCAAGACGGGTAGCGTGGTCGATGTAACGCAAATGGTGAATGGAGGTCAAAACGGGTATACGGACAGGAACAACAGATACCAAGCCCTCGCTGCACTAATGAATATTAACTAAGGGTCATTCGCTATGCTTCGTTTTTTCATGTTTGCTTTCGTTTTTCTTATAGCAAATTCCAGCAGTGCGCAAGATGTGGATTATCTTCAGGGTCGAGTGATTCAGGGCCCGTTTAAAACTAATGTTGTAAATGGTGGGGAACTGTACTTTTTGCAGACAGGGAGCGCAGAGTTTCCGGTTTCCTTGGTTTTGGATGTTGTTGGTGCTGATAATAAAAAAAATAGAAGTCTTGTCGATAAATACGATGTAGCTGGGTCAGATCCAAAAATTGAGTCGATTTTCTTTTATCCGGTAAAGGGTAAAAAAAATATGCTTGTTTTGGTTTCTTGGGAAATTACGAGCAGAGGAATCGGGACGTACGGAACCCTTTATCAAGTTTATGGGTATGGAAAAAGTGCGGACAATAAACTGGTTGTGAATAAGCTTGTCAGGTTTGATAAGAACTTGAGTGGGATGGAAGGGTATCAGGAAGGTGAGGAGCAACATTTTCCTTATGTTAATGCAGGGTTGATAAAATCTTATATAAAGAAAATAAATGGTGCTAAATAGCGATGGCTGCCAATGCTTTGCGTTTAATAGGGCAGGCCACGCTTTATTATGCGCGAACATGGTTTGGCCCCGGTTCGCCAAGCGCAAAACCTGAATGACTCTAGGATGAACACAGTGAACCGTTTCGTTTTTACCCTTCTGTCCGTTCTGCTGCCTGTTTCAGCGGTCTATGCGCAGGACGACTGCAGCCATGTCACCTCAAGTCTGGAAATGGTGCCCTGCTCGGAGGCGGCGAAGAAGGCTGCCGATGCGCAGTTGAACGTCAGCTACAAGCAGTTGATGACGCGGCTTGAGTCTGACTATCGGACAGATCCGGCGTTGGGTGTGGAGTACGCGGCGAAGGTCAAGGAGTCGCAGCGTGCATGGTTGAAATTGCGTGATGCGAATTGTCCGTTGGAGGCATTCGAGATCGAGGCGGGGATGCCGGCGCATGTGTTCGCCGTTAACTCGTGCATCGCCAGAATGAGCCGCGAGCGCTCGGCGTATCTGGACAAGATCGTCCCTGCGCTTGCATCCGATAAGAGCGCTTCGACGGCTCCCACCAGCGACGCTTGCCCCTCGGAGGAGTTCGCCCCTTTCCTGACTGCGTTTTCCGCCAACAGCGAATCACAACGCCGGCTCACTGCGATGACGGTCAAGTCGCTGGTGTTGAAACCGGTAGCGGGAAAGGAGCGAAGTACTTTTGAGCCTTCGACCTCGGGTGTCAGTGGAGCTACTTTCACCTATCCGCTGATGGCTGCAATCACACCCGGCAAGACACCAGGGGTCGAGATCGAAGAGGTTGATGACAGTCACGTCAAGGTGGTGGATAAACGGGCGGGCAACAGTAATATCAAGATCTTCAACTTCTCTCGTCAGGCGTGCTGGGTGCTGGAGGGGATTGAGGACTGGTCGATCAGTGAGAAGGATCTTGTCGCAACACGTAATCTGGGAATGAGCCGCGCAGAGAATTTCTGTGAACAACGTGCTGAAGCTTTAGGAGGGCTGGGATTTCTTGAGCAATATCCGCTGACTGCGGAGTTGATTGAGGCGTCGCTGGAAAATTATGTATGTGCTGCGGAGTCGGGTGACGCGAAGGCGAGCCTGTCGGCGGCACGCCTGAGTCTTTCGCAGATGGCCTCTCAGCTGGAAATCAGCAAGGTTGAGGCGCTGTTCAAAGCGGCCTCGAAAATACCAAGTGGCGCGCTGGGCTATGCCACGTTTCTTTGTTCAGGAAACTCCACCGACTATAACGGCCCTTGCCTCCATCCCAAGCAGGCAGAAGAGCAGGTCATTCGGGCGATCACCATGGGTTCCACAGATGCGATGAGTTATCTGGCTTCTACCTTTGAGGGTGGTGAGTTGGGAGCGAAGGATATGTCTCGGGCGTTAGCCTGTTATCAGATGGCGGCTGACAAAGGTGATGAGTCGAGCATCAACAGTTTGAAGCGATTGGGGTCGCAGCCGATCAAGGCCAGTCACTGCATTTGAAGTTCGGGGTGATGTTTGATGCGCTTCCGCAAATGTTAAGTCTGAGTCCGTCACGCTTAAAAGTTTAATACTTGAGCATCTGACGACAGCGATTTTCCTTTAAGCTCCCCATCCCCCCAAGGAATGCGCTCAGGACACGGAATGCCAGCCCCCTCTACCTCGCTCCGCCCAGCACTCGTGCTCTGGCTATACGCCGCTGCGATCGTGCACATTCTCGCCGGCCTCACCCTGACCTGGGCCGGGCATTCCGGCTTACTCGACAGCTACTTGCACAATCTCGAACTCGCATTCTGGGGCGCAGGTGCAGTCCCTGCCGCCGGCCACGAACAGCAGATCTGGTGGCTCGCGCTGTTCGGCGCGACGCTGCAAAGTTATTCCTTGTACATGCTCGCGCTGGTGCACCTTGGCAACCGTCTCAAAACCTCGGCAGCCTGGGGCTGGCTGATTGCCGGGATCCTGTTATGGGCGCCACAAGACATGTGGCTCTCGGCGCAACTGCAGGTCTGGTCGCACCTGTGGCTCGATGCTTTTGCATTGCTCGTGCTATTGCCGCCGTTGAGCTGGCTGTATGTCCACGATCGCCAAAAAATCACTCAATAACTGGGCATTGGGCATATTGGTAATGAAGGAGCTATAGCGTGAAAGGATTTTCGATTCTGCTCGGCTGCTTGGTATTGGTAGCCTCCTCGACGGCGCTTGCGGTAGAGACGTGTAACCCAGACAGTTTTTCCAACCCAGACTTGATCATTTGCGGCCAGCAAACCTTCGAGAAGGTCGACGCTGTGTTGAACGAGCAATACAAAAAAGCGCTGACGAGTTTGGCTCCTGCGGAGCAGAGCCATCTGAGAGATGTGCAAAAGAACTGGGTGCGTTTCAAAGAGTCGTTTTGCGAGGAGCTTTATCAATCCACTTTGCCGGGCGCTGAGGCGCCAATCGAGAGACTGGGGTGTCTGGTACAAACGACCAATGCCCGGTTGGGAGAGTTGATTGCCCTGCAGACGGGCTTATCGCTAGATGGCTTTTACAAAGCCGCATCTGCGATTGCGGGGAAGGATCGTGAGAGAAATTTAGCGGCCGCCATTGAGCGACTGGGAGGGGATGAGTTCAATGATCCCCTTTGGAAGACGTACGCAGAAGGGCATTGTGAGATGGCTGGCCGTCTGTGGCGTGAAGACGTCGCCTACTGCGCGGTGAGGATGCGTTTTCAATTACCCATGAACCGCTAAAGAACGCTTCGCCAGAAACAGGCTGTCAGTGGTGAGCCGGGGTTCATTGAGAAAGGGGACTTAACGTCCCCTTTTTTCATCCGCAAATCCCGCTACGACTTGGCTGCCAGGTTTCGCACTTCAATATGGTCGAGCGTCCCTTCCACCATCAATCGCACCCCATCCGCCATTCTGCTCAGGGCCAGTGCTACCGAGCGACGGGAGCCGTGGAGGTCGTCGGCGAGGTCGCAGGCGATGGCGCTGATGGACAGGAGGTCTTCGGAGGCGTTGGCCATCAGGGCTTCGGCGTCGGTGCCGGGGGTGAGGCTGAAGAGGCCGGTTTCGCGTTTGGGTTGGGATTCGGTGCGCGGTTTGAAATGGTGGTCGAGGGCGCGTTCGGCGGCCTCGTGGAATTTCTTGGATTCCAGCGATTCGTAGGGCGATATGTCTGGGGTTTCGGGGGGATTGGGTGTTGGTTTGATCATAAGTATTTTCCGAGTTATGGAGCCAACACCGTTTCGCTTGCTTCGAGAGGGTGGCAGCTGTGCATAGGTGTGCAAGACCGGACTCGGAAACCGGCAGACCCGAAGGCCTCCCATACACAGCCGCCATAACAGTTCGCGAGCATAGGAAAACACCCGGCGAATAGCCATAACTGAATGCATGACGAGTCTGGACTTGCACGTCCGAGTCACCGATTTTGCGGAGACACACACAGGCTATCGACGATGCTCCAACCTGCCTAGTTCTCGCACAACACCACGCCTTGCAGGAAATTTCCCATAGGTTTGCAGGCCGGAGGATCAAAAGATCGCAGCCTTCGGCAGCTCCTACAGGGATGTGTTTCAACAGGTGTAGGACGGTGGGTGCAGAAGTGTGACTTGGCGGTCATCGTGCGGGAAATGGTCTGCATCATCTTCCAATAGCGGTCGATAGTGGCGTTATCGTCTGAATCCCTTACACTGCCCCGGCCGTTCATTTTCCTTTTGAGGCTGTGCGCATGAAATTTCGTTTTCTTCTGTGGATGATGGGTTTGTTGATGGGTAAGGCCAGCCGGACAAATCCTGCGTTCCAGCAGCAGTTGGGGGACAAGGATCTGGTGTTTCAGCTGCAGACGCTGGACGGGAAAGTGGCGCGGCATTTCGTGGTGAAGAATCAGCGCATTACCAGCAAGTCTGGCGTGGTGGCGGAGCCGGCGTTTGCGATTGCGTTCAAGGATGCGGGTTATGCCTTTGCCACGATGCAGGCGAAGAACAAGCAGCTGGCGTTTATGCAGGGGATTCAGGACAAGTCGATTCAGCTGAAGGGGAATCCGGCGCTGGTGATGTGGTTTCAGGGGTTGATGAAGTATTTGAAGCCGAGGAAGGCCAAGCCGAAGGCTTGAGTAGACGGGCTTGAGTGGAGGGGCTTGAGTAGAAGGGCTTGAGAAGATGGGCTGTCGTGGCGAGGGGATTTATCCCCGATGGGCTGCGCAGCGGCCCCAAAACCTGAGACCTCGATATAACTGACACACCCTGTTGGCTGGGTTTGCGACTGCTGCGCAGCCGGTCGGGGATAAATCCCCTCACCACAGGGTTTCGCTGAGCCAGTTGGATCGTGGTGAATTCTTCGCGAGCAGGCTCGCTCCCACAGAGGTTGTGTAAACCTTGGGGGAGCGGGCCTGTTTTGGTTCAGGCCTGGCTGAACTGCGAGGCCAGTTCGCGCAGCAGGACTTCTGCCTCAAGCACTTTACTGACCACGTCATTTGCCTTGTCGCGGGTCAGGCCGACGCGTTCGAGCAGGGCGTCGGGGATGTCTTCGTCGGGGCCGGAGCCAATCCCGCGACCGCGCAGCAGGCGCACGGCCAGGCAGACGAGGTTCGGGTATTCGGCGTAGGCGCCGTCGTAGCTTGGGTCGTGCTGGAAGCGCAGGGCGGTGGCCAGTTCATCGGGCATGTCCCAGTAGCGCATCAGCCACGAGCCGATCTGTTCGCGGCTGATGCCCAACAGGTGCTGCTCGATGTAGCTGTGGCACAGGTGCGGGTTGACCTCCAGGTGGCGGCAGATCAGCGAGAAGTGCGGCGGGAACACGTGGGCCAGCAGCAGGTAGCCAAAGTTGTGCAGCAGACCGGCCAGATAGGTCAGGCCGGCTTCCGGGCGCTGGGCGCGCGGCATGGCGCGGGTCAGGCCTTCGATGACGGCGGCGGTGTAGATCGATTGCTGCCAGTACGGTGTGGTGTGTTGCGGGTGGTCTTTCGGCAGGCTCAGGGTCTTGCCGAGGGCCAGGCCCAGCGCCAGGTTGATCACCAGATCGAAACCGAGCACGCGAACGATCGCGTCTTCCACCGAACGGATCTTGCCCGGCGAGGCGTAGTACGGCGACGCCGCCCAGCTCACCACTTGCGCGGCCAGTGCCGGGTCGGTTTCGACCACGCCGGTAATGTCGTCGATAGTGGCGTTGGGGTCGACGCGCAGCTTGATGATTTTTTGCGCGGTTTCGGCCAGCGGTGGAATCTCGATGGTCGCTTCCAGACGCTGCTGAATCCGGCGTGCAGTGAACGCCTGCACAGCCTGGGTGATTTCCTCGCGGTCATCGTCCGGGCGGTCGAGGTTCGGGCGGATGCTGCTCAGGGCTTCGCCGAAGTTGGCGGCGCTGGCCTTGGTCAGCATGCTCTTGAAGGCTTCGCTGGTGATTTCCAGCAGCAGGCCCGGCTCGCCGGAGTTGATCAGCAGTTTCGGCTCACGCAGCAGGCTTTCTTCGTAGAGGCATGGCGAACTAGTGAGTGCCGGCAGGCCCGGCAGCAGGCTCAGGCTGTGTTTGCCGAGCATCTTTTCCAGGCGCTCGGTGGACACGGCGGTCAGGCGCCGGCCCGTCAGTTCGGCGAGGCGGTTGAGGTCGAGCAACTGGCTCTGCGGAAACAGCACCATCAGCGCGCCGACGGCATCGTCCAGCAACACGGCTTGTACCTTGCGCGAAGCGTTGAGGCCGTGGTGGTCGAGCACTTCTTCGTAGGCGATCCCCAGCTTGCCGAGCAGCAGCCGAATTACAGACGGCGCGTGCGGAAGTTCAGGGGCGAGAGCTGCGTCAGTCATGGTCTGTATCCGTTTTTGAAACAATGGCAGGAGTATAACCAGCTCTGTAGGAACGATCCTGCACAAACTGCGACGGTGCTCACACTTGGCCGTATTGCTGCCCGTGGCGCAACCAACGGTCGAGCAATGGGCTGACGTGAGTCGGCCAGCGTTCCAGCAGCGCTTGCGCAGCATCGCGTACGGCGGGCAGCAGATCGGCGTCGCGCATCAGGTCGGCGACTTTGAATTGCAGCAGGCCGGTCTGACGGGTGCCGAGCATTTCGCCGGGGCCGCGCAGTTCGAGGTCTTTTTCAGCGATGACGAAACCGTCGTTGGTCTCGCGCATGATGCCCAGGCGCTGACGGCCGATCTGCGACAGCGGCGGATGGTAGAGCAGCACGCAATGGCTGACCGCGCTGCCCCGACCGACGCGACCGCGCAACTGGTGCAACTGCGCGAGGCCCAGGCGCTCGGGGTTTTCGATGATCATCAGGCTGGCGTTGGGCACGTCGACGCCGACTTCGATCACCGTGGTGGCGACCAGCAGTTGCAGGTTGCCGGCCTTGAACTCGGCCATGACCGCGGCTTTTTCGGCAGGCTTCATGCGCCCGTGAATCAGTCCGACTTTCAGCTCGCCGAGGGCGGCGGTGAGGTCTTCGAACGTGGTTTCGGCCGCCTGACAGGTCAGCTCTTCCGACTCTTCGATCAGCGTGCACACCCAATAGGCCTGACGCCCTTCGGCGCAGGCGCTGCGCACCCGTTCGATGACTTCAACGCGACGGGTGTCGGTGACCAGTACGGTGTTGACCGGGGTGCGACCGGGCGGCAGTTCGTCGAGGATCGAGGTGTCGAGGTCGGCGTAGGCGCTCATCGCCAGCGTGCGCGGGATCGGCGTGGCGGTCATGATCAGTTGGTGCGGACACATGCGCCCGCCGACGCCTTTCTGCCGCAGCGCCAGACGCTGTTGCACGCCGAAGCGGTGTTGTTCGTCGATGATCACCAACGCCAGGTTCTTGAATTGCACTTCGTCCTGGAACAGCGCGTGGGTGCCGACCACCATCGGCGTGCCGCTGGCGATCTGTTCCAGCGCGGCGACGCGATTCTTGCCCTTGAGCTTGCCTGCCAGCCATGCGACGTCGATGCCCAGCGGTTCGAGCCAGCGCTTGAAGGTGATGAAGTGTTGCTCGGCAAGGATCTCGGTCGGCGCCATCAGCGCGACCTGATAACCGGCCTCCAGCGCTTGCAGTGCCGCGAGGGCGGCGACCACGGTTTTGCCCGCGCCAACATCGCCCTGAATCAGCCGCAGCATCGGTTCGTGCTGGCTGAGGTCGTAGGCGATTTCGTTGCCGACGCGTTGCTGGGCGCCGGTCGGGTTGAAACCGAGGTTGGCCAGGTATTTCGGCGGCAGCTTTTTCGCCTTCGGCATCGCTGGCGCGCGCAGGGAACGCATGCTCTCGCGCAGACGTTGTTGCGACAGTTGATGGGTCAGCAGTTCTTCGAAGGCCAGCCGATGCTGGGCCCAGTGATGACCGAGGGCCAGCTCATCGACATCGGCATCGGCGGGCGGGTTGTGCAGGTAGCGGATCGCGTCGGCCAACGGCGCCAGTTGGTAGTCGCGGGCCAGTTCGGTCGGCAGCCAGTCGGGCAGGGTGTTTGGCTTGAGCAGCGTCAGGGTCTGCATGCACAACTGGCGCAGGCGCTGTTGGGTCAGGCCCTCGGTGAGCGGGTAAACCGGGGTCAGGGTTTCATCCACCGGCGGCGGTTCGTCACCGGTGATGGCGCGGTATTCCGGGTGGTAGATTTCCAGCCCCGAAGCGCCGGGGCGCACTTCGCCGTAGCAGCGAATCCGCGTGCCGCGCTTGAGGCCTTCTTTCTGCGCGTTGCTGAAATGGTAGAAGCGCAGGCTCAGGCCGCCAGTGCCGTCCTGCATGCGCACGACGAGGCTGCGGCGTCGGCCCATGACCACGTCGGCACCGCTGACGGTGCCTTCGACCACGGCGTCCTGGCCCGGGCGCAAGTGGCCGATCGGCACCACGCGGGTGCGATCCTGATAACGCAGCGGCAGGTGAAACAGCACGTCCTGGAGGTTTTCCAGGCCGACCTTGGCCAGCTTCTCGGCCATGGCTTCGCCGACACCCTTGAGTGCCGTCACCGACACTTGCGACAGCTCAGTCATGACTCTGGCTTAACCGGCCGTGACCGGTGCGGCGGGCTTGGCCACCGAGCACAGGCGAACGGAGTCGGCGAGGATCTCGATGGCTTTCGGCCGCGGGAAGCTCGCGCGCCAGGCAATCGCCACGGTGCGGAATGGCACCGGCGCCGACAGCGGGCGTACTTCGATCACGCCCGGGGCGTAGTGATGGCTGTCGACAGCCGACAACGGCAGGATCGAGATCCCCAGGCCGGAGGCGACCATGTGGCGGATGGTCTCCAGCGAGCTGGATTCCACCGTGGTGTGCTTGGCGCCATCGTTGCCCTTGGTCAGAGTCGGGCAGGCCTCAAGCACCTGATCGCGGAAGCAGTGGCCTTCGCCGAGCAGCAGCAGGCTCTTGTCGTTGAGCAGGGCAGCGTCGATGGATTCCTTTTGCGTCCACGGGTGCTGGGCCGGCATCAAGACGTAGAACGGCTCGTCGTACAGCGGCAGGGTCAGCACGTCGGCTTCGTTGAACGGCAGGGCGATGATGATCGCGTCGAGCTCGCCATTGCGCAGTTTGTCGCGCAGCACGTGGGTGAAGTTTTCTTCGATGTACAACGGCATCTGCGGGGCGACCCGGTGCAGTTGTGGAATCAGGTGCGGGAACAGGTACGGCCCGACGGTGTAGATCGCGCCGACTTTCAGCGGGGCGGTCAGCTGGTTCTTGCCGGCCTGGGCCAGTTCACGGATGCCTTGCGCCTGTTCCAGGACTTTCTGCGCCTGTGCGACGATGCCTTCGCCGACCGGGGTCAGGCGCACGGCGCTTTTACTGCGCTCGAAAATCAGCACACCGAGTTCGTCTTCAAGTTTTTTCACGCCCACCGACAGGGTCGGCTGACTGACGTGGCAACGCTCGGCGGCGTGGCCGAAGTGCTGCTCTTGGGCGAGGGTAACGATGTAGCGTAATTCTGTGAGGGTCATAGCAAGCGTCCATGAAGTTGCGGGCCAAGCATAACGGCTGCAATCGATAGACGCACGTTATCAGACTGAGTGAGGAATGCGACACCGGGCAATGTGAGTTTGCCGTTGCCAGATAGGCAAAAGGCACCTTTCGGTGCCTTTTCGATCTCACTGTCGACCCTGTGGGAGCGGGCTTGCTCGCGAATGCGGTGTGTCAGATACATGGATGTCGACAGACACGACGCTTTCGCGAGCAAGCCCGCTCCCACAATGGATCAGCGGCGTTTATCCAGCGAGTACACAAACGGCGCGACAATTTCGATCGAGCCGTTGTTGAGCATGTCGGCCGGTGGCTTGGGCAGCGGTTGTGCGCGGCGGATCATTTCCAGGGTGGCCCGGTCCAGATCGGCGTTGCCCGAGCGGCCCACCAGTTCGAACGACAGCACATTACCTTCGGCATCCACCACGAAACGCAGACGGTTCAGGCCTTCCTTGCCCCGTGCCTGTGCGCTTTGCGGGTACTTTTTGTACTTGCCCAAGTGCGCGAGCAGGGTGTTTTGCCAGCTGGCCTTGGCGGCCAATTGTGCGGGCGACGGTCCCGGTGCCGGCTGGGCGGATTTCTCCGTCGGTGCTTGGGTCGGCTGCGTCTCCGCCGGTTTTTCCTCGGAAGGTTTTTCCTTCACCGGTTCCGGTTTTTTCTCGACCGGTTTGGGCGGCTGCGGTTTCGGCTTTGGCTTGGGTTTGGGCTTCGGTACGGCAATCTCGGCCTTGGGTGCTTCAGCCAGTTTCGGAATCGGCAACTCTTCGACCGGAGCCGGTGGCTGCGGCGGTGTGACGACTTTCGGCGGAGCAGGCGGTGGCGGGGTCGGAACCGGTGCCAGCTCGACCATCATTGCCTGCGGCGGCAGTTCGATGGGCGGGCGGGCGGTCCAGTTCAGCGCCAGCGCGATGGCTAGCGCGTGAACGCCCAGCACCACGGCCAGGCTACCGCTGTAACGCGTCAGCTTATGGCGCGTCGTGATCATTTCTTGGCTGCGCTCTCAAGGCCCACCAGACCGACCTTCAGGTAACCGGCCGAACGCAATTTATCCATCACGCTCATCAGGTCGCCGTAGTCCACGCCCTTGTCGGCCTGGAAGAAGATGGTGGTGTCTTTCTTGCCCTGGGTCTTGGCGTCGAGCACGGCGCCAAGGGTTTCGGCTTTCACTTCATCGTCGCCGATGTACAGGCGCTGATCGGCTTTTACGCTGAGGAACACCGGTTTCTCCGGGCGCGGCGCCGGTTTGGCGGTCGAGGCCGGCAGGTCGACTTTGATGTCCACCGTGGCCAGCGGCGCGGCCACCATGAAGATGATCAGCAGTACCAGCATCACGTCGATGAACGGCGTGACGTTGATTTCGTGGTTCTCGGCCAGATCGTCGTCTGCGCCTTCTTTCAAATGCAGGCCCATGGCCGATTACCCCACTTTCACCATGTGTGGTTGCGAGCTGCTGCGCTCAGGCTGGTGATCGAGGTCACGGCTGACCAGCAACAGGACCTGCGCCGAAGCGTCGGACACCTGCGCCTTGTAGCCGGCGATGGAGCGGGCGAACACGTTGTAGATCACCACCGCAGGAATCGCGGCAACCAGGCCCAGCGCGGTGGCCAGCAGCGCTTCGGCGATGCCCGGCGCCACGACGGCGAGGTTGGTGGTCTGGGTCTTGGCGATGCCGATGAAGCTGTTCATGATGCCCCACACGGTACCGAACAGGCCGACGAACGGAGCGGTGGAGCCGATAGTGGCGAGGACGCCGGTGCCGCTGCTCATGTTGCGGCCACAGGCAGCGACCAGACGCTCAAGACGGAAGCTGACGCGCTCCTTGATGCCTTCTTTCTCGCGGCTGTTGACCGACAGGCGCATCTCTTCGAGGGCGTCGTGCACCAGCAGGTTGGCGAGGGTGCCTTCCTTCGCCGCAGTGGCGCTGGCTTCCTTGAGGGTCGCGGCTTTTTTCAGCGCAGCGATTTCACCGCGCAGACGACGCTTGGCGCCCATCAGCTCGAAGCCTTTGGCGATCCAGATGGTCCAGGTGATGATGGAAGCGATGGCCAGACCGATCATCACGATTTTCACGATGATGTCGGCGTTCTGGTACATGCCCCATGGCGACAGGTCGTGGGCCATGCCCAAGGTGTTGTCGGGTTCGAGCGCTTCAGGCGCGTCGGCCGGACTGGCATCTACCGCCTGCACCGGATCGGTGGTGGCTGGCGCGGCGGCGGCAGGTGCGTGTTGTTCGGTGGCAGCCGGGGCGGCTGGCGCCTGGGCGTCGGCGAAGGCGGCGGTCGGCGCCAGCATCAGGCTGAGCAGCAGGGCCGCCACCGCGCTGAAGGCGCGAGGTCGTTTGGTTGGCGAAGCGGGGTTTTGATTACGTGTCATGCTGGCCGGACCTGAGGTAGAAAAACGGTGATGCTCTTCCAGGCCTCGTGAGGCCGAGAACAAAAGTGGGGTGCATTATTGCAAGTAATTCTTGTTAACAGAAGTAATAGAGTATCTTTTTTTCCACGATTGCTAGCCGTTCGTCCTTTGCGAGGGCTAGTCTGTTCCTTTCGTTTGGGAGTTTTTTGATGTCCGCGCCTTCTGTTTTGATTGCCGGTTGTGGTGACGTCGGCAGTCGTCTGGCTACGAAATTGTTGGCCGCCGGCTGGGAGGTGCATGGTCTGCGCCGTGATATTTCGCGTTTGCCGGATGGCGTCATCGGCGTGGCGGGTGACCTGTTCAAGGAAGACTGCCCGGAAAACTGGCCATTCGGGGCGGTGGATTATCTGGTGTATTGCGCGGCGGCGACCGATCACGATGAAGCCGGTTATCGCGCTGCCTACGTACAGGGTTTGCAGAATGTGCTGAGCTGGCTGAATGACTTTGGCCAGGTGCCTGAGCGACTGCTGTTCGTGTCCAGCAGCAGCGTGTACGGCCAGCAGGAAGGGGAGTGGGTCGACGAGCATTCAGCGACCGTCGCCAGCGGCTATTCCGGGCAGGTGATGCTTGAGGCTGAGCAAGTGGCGCTGAAAAGCGGCATCCCGGTGAGCATTGTGCGCCTGACCGGCATTTACGGCCCGGGACGTGAATGGCTGTTGACCCAGGTACGTCGCGGTTATCGGGTGGCGATCGAGCCGCCGCTATACGGCAATCGCATTCATGCTGATGACGCGGCGGGGCTGATGGCGTTTCTGCTGCAGGCAGCTCATCAGGGCACGCCGTTGCAGGATGTTTATATCGGTGTGGACGATGCGCCGGCACCGCTGGCCGAAGTGGTCGCCTGGCTGCGCGAGTATCTGGGTGTCACCGATTGGGCGGAAGACGCCAGCGTACGCCGCACCGGCAGCAAGCGCTGCAGCAATGCCCGGGCGAAGGCACTGGGCTGGACGCCGAAGTATCCGAGTTACCGTGAAGGCTATCCGGCGATTCTTGAAGGTAAATGCTGACTTCCAGACACCCAAAAACAACTGTAGGAGTGAGCCTGCTCGCGATGTGGCCATAACATTCAACACTTATGTTGGCTGTTAAACCGTCATCGCGAGCAGGCTCACTCCTACAGGGTTATGTGTTGCTCTCAGGCGCGGTTACTGCTTCTCAAGCAACCACTTGCGCTCACCCGGGGTGAACTGCGGCATTTCATCCGCCAGTGCGGTATTCACTGCCTGGAAAATCTCCAGCGCCTTGCCTTTGCGGGCAAAGATCCAGTTGTTGCCCTGGCCGTTGAGTTGCAGCCACATGCTGTCGTGGTCGCTGTTCATCGAGGCGCAGTCGCCTGCCAGGCACAGGGCATAGCGGTCGGCGCCGGGCAGACCGGAGACCTGGCCGTCGGCCTGGAACTGCACGGTGTTGCCTTCGCCGTCGCCGCTGGCAATCTTCCAGCTGCCGCCCAGGTACGCTGAATACAGCGCCCGTTCGAAGCTGGCACCGATTGGCGCGCCTTCCGGTACGGGGATTTGCGCGCGGTCGAACAACTGGTCGGGTTCGTTCTCGGTGGCGGCTTGTTTCATCCGTCCGCCGTCGCGTTTCAGTTCGCTGCCGGAGCTGCCATAGAAGTCGACTTTCCAGGCGCCGGACTGTTCGCCCTGCAGCCGTCCTTCGACGTTCTCGAAACCGTTGGTGTAGCGGGCCTGACCAGCCTTGGTGTTGACGTCCCACTCCAGGTTCGGGCCATAGGCCTGAAGCGCTTCGCGCAGGGGGCCGCCCTTGGCAGCAGCGTCGATCGCCACCTGGTTGATCCAGGTGCCGCTGATGTCACGGTCGGCGGGGTCGCTGGCACAGCCGCCGAGGAAAATGGCGAGCAGCGAGAGAGCAAGCGCTTTGCGCATGGTGGAATCCTTTCAAAACCTTTTCTTTACCGCAGAGCAGTCGGCGCAGCGGTTGAAGGCTGCGCCGTGTGCATTACTCGATGACCAGGATGGCATCCATTTCGACTTGCGAACCCTTCGGCAGGGCAGCAACGCCGATGGCGGCGCGCGCTGGGTACGGCTGGTCGAAGTACTTGCCCATGATCTCGTTGACCTTGGCGAAGTGGCTCAGGTCGGTGAGGAAGATGTTCAGCTTGACGATGTCCTTGAACGAACCGCCAGCGGCTTCAGCCACGGCTTTGAGGTTCTCGAACACCTGGACGGTCTGGGCTTCGAAGCCTTCAACCAGTTCCATGGTCTTTGGGTCCAGAGGAATCTGGCCCGACATGTAGACAGTGTTGCCGGCCTTGATCGCCTGGGAATAGGTACCGATGGCGGCTGGGGCCTTGTCGCTGGTGATAACGGTCTTGGTCATGTATGACTCCTTGTTAGGTGTGAATTAGGCACGCATGCGGGTGATGCGGATGACCCCGGTCAGGGCGCGCAGTTTCTTGATCACGCGGGCCAGGTGCACACGGTCGTGGACGCTGACCACCAGTTGGACGACGCTGATGCGGCCATCGCGCTCGTCCATGCTGATTTTCTCGATATTGCCGTCGGCCGCGTTGACGCTGCTGGCCAGCAGCGCGATCAGGCCGCGCTGGTGCTCCAGCTCGACGCGCAGCTCGACGTTGAATTCGCCGGTGACATCCTTGGCCCACGAAAGCTGGATGCATTTTTCCGGGTTGTGCCTGATTTCGCTGATGTTGCGGCAGTTGTCCAGGTGCACGACCATGCCTTTGCCCGCCGACAGGTGCCCGACAATCGGGTCGCCCGGGATCGGCGTGCAGCATTTGGCGTAACTGAGCACCAGACCTTCGGTACCGCGAATCGCCAGCGGGCCTTCCGGGCTCGGCAGCTGCTCGCCTTCGCCAAGCAGGCGGCGCGCCACGACATAGGCCATGCGGTTGCCCAGACCAATGTCTTCGAGCAAATCTTCAATCAGTTCGAGGCGGTATTCGGTGAGCATCGCCTTGACGCGCTCGGTCGGAATTTTCTCTAGCGAGCTGTCGAAACCGTTGAGCACCTTGTTCAGCAGGCGTTCGCCGAGGCTGATGGACTCGGAGCGACGTTGCAGTTTCAGTGCATGACGGATGTGCGTACGTGCCTTGCCGGTGACCACGAAGTTGAGCCACGCCGGATTCGGCCGCGCGCCGGGTGCGCTGACGATCTCGACCGTGGAGCCGCTTTGCAGCGGTTCGGACAGCGGTGCGAGACGGCGGTTGATCCGGCAGGCGATGCAGCTGTTGCCGACGTCGGTGTGCACCGCATAGGCAAAGTCGACCGCCGTGGAGCCTTTGGGCAGCTCCATGATCCGGCCTTTGGGCGTGAACACGTAGACCTCGTCCGGGAACAGGTCGATCTTCACGCTCTCGATGAATTCCAGCGAGTTGCCGGCACGTTGCTGCATTTCCAGCACGCCTTTGACCCACTGGCGGGCACGAGCGTGAGTGCCTTTGGGCTGCTCGTCACCGCTGGATTTATACAGCCAGTGAGCGGCAATGCCGTTGTTGGCCATTTCTTCCATTTCGCGGGTGCGGATCTGGATCTCGATCGGTACGCCGTGCATGCCGAACAGCGTGGTGTGCAGCGACTGATAGCCGTTGGCCTTGGGAATCGCGATGTAATCCTTGAAGCGCCCCGGCAACGGTTTGTACAAATTATGCACAGCACCCAGCACGCGGTAGCAGGTATCGACCTTGTCGACGATGATCCGGAACGCATAGACGTCCATGATCTCGTTGAAGGCCCGACGCTTGCCGCGCATTTTCTTGTAGATGCCGTAGAGGTGTTTCTGGCGACCGCTGACTTCGCCCTGGATGCCGTCGATCGCGAGGCAGTGGCCGAGGGACTCTTCGATCTTGTTGACGATTTCCTTGCGGTTGCCCCGGGCGCGCTTGACCGCCTGGTAGATCCGCGCCGAACGCATCGGGTGCATCGCCTTGAAGCCGAGGTCTTCGAATTCGATACGAATGGCGTGCATGCCCAGCCGGTTGGCGATGGGCGCGTAGATTTCGAGGGTTTCCTTGGCGATCCGGCGGCGTTTTTCCCCGGACAGTACTTCCAGCGTGCGCATGTTGTGCAGGCGGTCGGCAAGCTTGACCAGGATCACGCGAATGTCGCGGGCCATGGCCATGGCCATTTTCTGGAAGTTTTCGGCCTGGGCTTCGGCCTTGGTCTCGAAGTTCATCTGGGTCAGTTTGCTGACCCCGTCGACCAGTTCGGCCACGGTTTCACCGAACTGCGCTTGCAGCGCTTCTTTGGCGATACCGGTGTCTTCGATCACGTCATGCAGCATCGCGGCCATCAGGCTCTGATGGTCCATGTGCATGTCGGCAAGAATATTCGCCACCGCAAGAGGATGCGTGACGTACGCCTCGCCGCTGCGACGGCGCTGACCGTCATGGGCTTGTTCGGCGTAGAAATACGCTCGGCGGACCAGGTTGACCTGGTCGTTGCCGAGGTAGGTCGATAAGCGATCGGCGAGGGCGTCTATGCTCGGCATGATGACTCCTGCCGTAGGCTGTGTTCCCGCGCCGTGCTACGTCGACCAGGCATAGGCTTAGACGGCCTCGTTGGACTCGTCCTCGAACGCAGCGAAGACCGGGTCTTCGTGGACGATTTCCTGCTCGGCGATGAACTCGTAGCTCATCAGGCCTTCTGCGATTTCACGCAGGGCGACAACGGTCGGCTTGTCGTTTTCCCACTGGACCAGTGGCTCTTTGCCGCCGGTGGCCAGTTGACGGGCACGCTTGGTAGAGAGCATGACCAGCTCAAAGCGGTTTTCCACGTGTTCTAGGCAGTCTTCAACGGTTACGCGGGCCATGGTATTCCTCGGAGCGAATGCAATATGCGCGCTGCCCGGTTGGGCGAGCGGACTGAGCAGTTTAAAAAATCACCAGCGATTAGGGAAGCGCTGATTTTTTGACCAGACCCTTCAACGCGCTGCAAGCACCAATGTAAAGCGCTTGCAGCGGTTTTGGGAAGTGCTGATTAACCGAGCAGTTCGGCCAGTAATTTGCCGAAACGTACCTGCTGGCGTTTCTGTTGCAGCTGATTGGCGCGGAAAATCGCCTTCAGATCGTCCAGTGCATGGGCGAAATCGTCGTTGATGATCAGATAGTCGTACTCGACATAGTGGCTCATCTCGCTGACGGCTTCGCGCATCCGGCCATCAATGATCTCGTCACTGTCCTGGCCACGGTTGGTCAGGCGCTGGTGCAGGGCCTGCAGCGACGGCGGCAGGATGAAGATCGAGCGTGCTTGCGGCATCAGCTTGCGCACTTGTTCGGCGCCTTGCCAGTCGATTTCCAGAATCAGGTCGTGACCTTCGTCCAGCGTCTGCTGCAGGCGGCTTTGTGAGGTGCCATAGAAGTTGCCGAAGACTTCGGCGCGTTCGAGGAAATCGCCGTGCTCGCCCATCTTCACGAACTCTTCGCGAGTCACGAAGTGATAGTTCACGCCGTCCACTTCACCCGGACGCATGGCGCGGGTGGTGTGGGAGATCGAGACGCGGATCTCCGGATTGGCATCGGTCAAAGCCTTGACCAGGCTGCTCTTGCCTGCGCCCGATGGCGCGGAAATGATGTACAGGGTGCCGGTGCTGTGGGTCATGTCTGTTGCCTTACTCAATATTCTGCACTTGTTCGCGCATCTGCTCGATCAACACCTTGAGGTTGACGGCGGCCTGGGTGCTGCGCGGGTCGAAGGCCTTGGAGCCCAGTGTGTTGGCTTCGCGGTTGAGCTCCTGCATCAGGAAATCCAGGCGCCGACCGGCGGCACCGCCGGACTTGAGCACCCGGCGAACTTCGATGATGTGAGTGCTCAAGCGATCCAGTTCTTCGGCCACATCGCTCTTTTGCGCGAGCATGACCATTTCCTGTTCCAGGCGCTGCGGATCCAGTTCGGCCTTCATGTCGGTGAAGCGGTCGAGGACTTTCTGACGCTGGGTCGCGAGCATCTGCGGCACCAGTTCACGCAAGGTCACGACGTCCTCTTCAATGGAAGTCAGGCGCTCGTTGATCAGGCGTGCTAACTCCGCGCCTTCGCGCTCGCGGCCGGCCTTGAGTTCCTTGAGACCTTGATTGAACAGCGCCAACGCATCGGCGTTCAGCGCCTGTGGATCAGTCGCGTCGGCCACCAGCACGCCGGGCCAGGCCAGCACTTCCAGCGGGTTGAGTGCTGCCGGGTTCTTGATCAGGCCGGCAACGGTTTCGGCGGCGGCGACCAGTTGCGCGGCGCGCTCGCGGTCGACTTGCAACGGCTTGCCGGTGCTTTCTTCAGTGAAACGCAGGGTGCATTCCAGTTTGCCCCGCGACAGGCCCTGACGCAGGGCTTCACGTACCGCGCCCTCGAGGTCGCGGAACGACTCCGGCAGGCGCAGGTGCGGTTCCAGATAGCGGCTGTTGACCGAGCGCAGCTCCCAGCTCAGGGTGCCCTGGACGCCGGCTTTCTCGACGCGGGCGAAGGCGGTCATGCTGTGCACCATGGCGGTGACCTCGCAATGCAGATCGGCGCAGAAGGGATGTTCCGCAGGCTCGATATCAATGAATTTAAGCCGACTGGCAGCAAAGGCGCAGGATTGTAGCGCAGTGCGGCGGATGCGCCCAAACACACGGTGTGACAAAGGGCTGCAGGCCGTCGGTTATGCGCGTTTCAGGGCCCTGGGTCGACGGCCGGAATTTTTAACCCGTGCCCAGGCGCGGTGCAGCGCTCTATAATGCTCGGCAGTTTTCCGTCCCCAGTACAGGTATTCCCTATGAAACGTCCAAGTGGTCGCGCTGCCGATCAGCTTCGCTCGATCCGCATTACCCGCAACTACACCAAACACGCCGAGGGATCCGTACTGGTCGAATTCGGTGATACCAAGGTCATCTGCACCGTCAGCGTCGAAAACGGCGTGCCGCGTTTCCTCAAAGGCCAGGGCCAGGGCTGGTTGACCGCCGAGTACGGCATGCTGCCGCGCGCCACTGGCGAGCGTAACCAGCGTGAAGCGAGCCGTGGCAAGCAGGGCGGCCGCACCCTGGAAATCCAGCGCCTGATCGGCCGTTCGCTACGCGCTGCGCTGGACATGTCCAAGCTGGGCGATGTGACCCTGTACGTCGACTGCGACGTGATCCAGGCTGACGGCGGCACCCGCACCGCCTCCATCACTGGCGCCATGGTGGCCCTGGTTGATGCACTGAAAGTGATCAAGAAGCGCGGCGGCCTGAAAGGCGGCGACCCGCTCAAGCAAATGATCGGCGCGGTGTCGGTCGGCATGTATCAGGGCGAGCCAGTGCTGGATCTGGACTATCTTGAAGATTCCGCCGCCGAGACCGACCTCAACGTGGTGATGACCAGCACCGGTGGCTTCATCGAAGTCCAGGGCACCGCCGAAGGCGCGCCGTTCCAGCCTGAAGATCTGAACGCCATGCTGGAACTGGCGAAGAAAGGCATGAACGAAATCTTCGAACTGCAAAAGGCTGCACTGGCCGACTGAGCAGGTTCGCAACCCGCAAGGAGGACGTGATGAGTGATGAGCAAGAGTTGCTGCCCAAGCCGAGCCAGGAGGTTCGCCAATGGGCGATGTTTTGTCACTTGTCCGCCTTGCTGGGGATCTGGATTCCGTTCGGCAACCTGATCGGGCCGCTGATCCTGTGGCAGATGAAGCGCGAAACCGATCCGTTCATTGACGCTCAGGGCAAGGAAGCGCTGAATTTTCAGATCACCGTGGCGATTGCCGCCGCGATCTGTCTGCTGCTGATGGTGTTGATCATCGGCTTCTTCTTGCTGGGCCTGCTGGCCATCGGCGCATTGGTGCTGACGATCATTGCCGGGGTGAAAGCGAACGAAGGCTTTCCCTATCGTTATCCGTTCACTTGGCGACTGATCAAATAATAATCAGCGACTATTTCCCCTTGAGGGAGGGGGCTTGCTCGGGAATGCGGTGGGTCATTCAGCATTGATATCGACTGACACGACGCCTTCGCGAGCAAGTCCGCTCCCCCATTTGAAAAGCATTTGCCCACAAAAAAGCCGACAGCAATGTCGGCTTTTTTGCATCCACGAATCGACGCTTAAATGGTCAGCGTCCAGTCGTAGTCGACGATCAGCGGCGCGTGCTGCGAGAACCGTGGCTGACGTGGCAGGCGTGCGCTGCGTACGAAACGGCGCAAGCCCGGGGTCAGCAGCTGGTAGTCGAAGCGCCAGCCCAGATTCAGCATCTCGGCCTGCTCGTTGTCCGGCCACCAGCTGTATTGGTCGCCTTCGCGGCTGACTTCGCGCAGGGCATCGACGTAGCCCATGTTGCCGACAATCTCGTCCATCCAGGCGCGTTCTGGCGCCAGGAAGCCCGGGGATTGCTGGCTGTCGCGCCAGTTCTTGATGTCGAGCTTCTGCTGCGCAACGTACAGCGAGCCACAATAAATGTACTCGCGACGTTTACGCCGCTGCTTGTCCAGGTACTTGCCGAAGTCGTCCATGAGCTTGAACTTCTGGTTCAAGTCCTCATCGCCGTTCATCCCCGAAGGGAGCAGCAAGGTGGCAATACTGACTTTGTCGAAATCTGCTTGCAGGTAGCGCCCGTAGCGGTCGGCCGTCTCGAAACCGAGACCGCTGATGACAGCCTTCGGTTGCAACCGCGAATACAAAGCCACGCCACCTTGGGCAGGGACTTCAGCATCGCAGGCATAAAGGAAGTAGCCATCCAGTTGGAAGGCTGGGTCATCCAGTTCAAAGGCGGAGGCACGGGTGTCCTGCAGGCAGATGACGTCGGCATTCTGTGCTTGCAGCCAACTGAGCAAACCACGCTCGACTGCAGCCTGAATACCATTGACGTTCACACTGATGATCCGCATAAATGGCCCCAAAAATCGCGTGCGTGTATGATACACGGCGTCAAGCTAATTAGCTAAATCCGTGGTATTTGGGGTTTTTTTCATGCAAGCGTATCAGCGCGATTTCATTCGTTTTGCCATCGATCGCGGCGTTTTGCGCTTCGGTGAGTTCACCCTGAAGTCCGGGCGCACCAGTCCTTACTTCTTCAATGCCGGCCTGTTCAACTCGGGTTCGGTCCTGGCGCAGCTGGGGCGTTTCTACGCGGCAGCCATTGCCGAAAGCGGCATTCCGTTCGACGTGCTGTTTGGCCCGGCCTACAAAGGCATCCCGCTGGCAGCCACCACCGCTGTCGCGCTGGCCGAGCATCACGACCGCGACCTGCCATGGTGCTTCAACCGCAAGGAAGCCAAGGCCCACGGCGAAGGCGGCAGCCTGGTCGGCGCGCCGCTGACCGGCGACGTGCTGATCATCGACGACGTGATCACCGCCGGCACCGCGATCCGTGAAGTGATGCAGATCATCGCTTCGCAGGACGGCGCCAAGGCCGCCGGCGTGCTGATCGCCTTGAACCGTCAGGAGCGTGGCAACGGCGAATTGTCAGCGATCCAGGAAGTTGAGCGTGATTTCGGTATTCCGGTGATCAGCATCGTTTCGCTGAATCAGGTGCTGGAATTCCTCGCCGACGATCCGCAGCTCAAGCAGCATTTGCCAGCCGTGGAAGCGTATCGCGCCCAGTTCGGCGTCTGAACTGTGGAATGAGCTTTTGTGGCGAGGGAGCTTGCTCCCGCTGGGCTGCGTAGCAGACCCGAAAAGCTTGTGAGCGCTGCGCACTCAAGCGGGAGCAAGCTCCCTCGCCACAATAGATGGAAGGCCGCAGGCAAAAAAAGACCCCGCTCAGTCAGGCTGAGCGGGGTCTTTTCGTTTCCGCGACGCCTTACGGACGCTTGCGATTGCTGATCAGCGTGCCCACACCGGTATCGGTGAAGATTTCCAGCAGGATCGCGTTCGGTACGCGGCCGTCGATGATCAGCGAGCTGCCAACGCCACCCTGAACCGCTTCCAGTGCGCAACGGATCTTCGGCAGCATGCCGCCGTAGATGGTGCCGTCGGCGATCAGGTCGTCGACCTGCTGGGTGCTCAGGCCGGTCAACACGGTGCCGGACTTGTCCATCAGGCCGGCGATGTTGGTCAGCAGCATCAGCTTCTCGGCTTTCAGCGCCTCAGCGACTTTACCGGCCACGAGGTCGGCGTTGATGTTGTACGACTCGCCGTTCTCACCGACGCCGATCGGCGCGATCACCGGGATGAAGTTGCCTTTGACCAGCAGGTTCAGCAACTCGGTGTTGATCCCGACCACTTCGCCCACCTGACCGATGTCGATGATTTCCGGCTGGGTCATCTCCGGGGTCTGGCGGGTGACGGTCAGTTTCTTCGCCCGAATCAGCCCGGCGTCTTTACCGGTCAGGCCGATGGCGCTGCCGCCGTGACGGTTGATCAGGTTGACGATGCTTTTGTTGACCTGACCGCCGAGGACCATTTCCACCACGTCCATGGTCGCGGCGTCGGTGACGCGCATGCCATCGACGAAGTGGCTTTCGATCGACAGGCGCTTGAGCAGATCACCGATCTGCGGGCCGCCGCCGTGAACCACCACCGGGTTGATGCCTACGGCTTTCATCAAGACGATGTCGCGGGCGAAGCCGGTTTTCAGCTCCTCGCTTTCCATCGCGTTGCCGCCGTATTTGATCACCAGGGTCTTGCCGACATAACGTCGGATGTAAGGCAACGCTTCGGACAGAACCTGGGCGGTGTGGGCGGCGGCTTCGCGTTCGAGGGTCATTCAGGGCTCCGGGTGAATCAGAACGGTAGTTGGAGATCAGGTGCAACGCGTTTCAGTTGGGCGTGGAACACGTCCTTGATGCGCTGCAATTCAGCCTCGTCATCGGCCTCGAAGCGCAGCACCAGCACCGGAGTGGTGTTGGAGGCGCGTACCAGGCCCCAGCCTTTGGCGTAATCGACTCGCACGCCGTCGATGGTGGTCAGGTCGGCGCCTGCGCCCCACTGTGCGTCGTGCAATGCATCAATGATGCTGAATTTGCTCTCTTCGGTCACATGGATATTGATTTCCGGCGTAGAAATATCGTTCGGGAAGGTCGCAAACAGCTCTTCGGCGGTGGATTTTTCCTTGCTGAGGATCTCCAGCAGCCGTGCGGCGCTGTAGATACCGTCGTCGAAACCGAACCAGCGTTCCTTGAAGAAGATGTGCCCGCTCATCTCACCGGCCAATAGAGCACCGGATTGTTTCATTTTCTTTTTGATCAACGAATGGCCAGTCTTCCACATTAGCGGACGACCACCGTACTCCTTGATCAGCGGCACCAGGCGGCGGGTGCATTTGACGTCGAAGATGATTTCCGCGTCCGGATTGCGCGCCACCACGTCGCGGGCGAACAGCATCAGCAGGCGGTCCGGGTAGACGATGCTGCCGGTGTTGGTCACCACGCCGACGCGGTCGCCATCGCCGTCGAAGGCCAGACCGAGGTCGGCATTGGTTTCCTTGACCTTGGCGATCAGGTCGACGAGGTTCTCGGGCTTGCCCGGATCCGGGTGGTGGTTGGGGAAGTTGCCGTCGACTTCGCAGAACAGCGGGATGACTTCGCAGTTCAGCGCTTCGATCAGTTGCGGGGCAATCACGCCGGCCGCGCCGTTGCCGCAGTCGACCACGACTTTCAGACGTCGGGCCAGTTTGACGTCCTGGACGATTTCGGTGGTGTAGCGGTCGAGGATTTCGACCTGGGTCACGCTGCCCTGACCGCTGGTCAGGTCATTGGTCTTGATGCGCTCGTGCAGCACCTGGATCTGCTCGTTGGCCAGGGTGTCGCCGGCGATCACGATCTTGAAGCCGTTGTAGTTCGACGGGTTATGGCTGCCGGTGAGCATCACCCCAGACTTGCCGGCCAATACGTTCGCCGCGTAATACAGCGCAGGCGTCGGGACCAGGCCGACGTCGCTGACGTGGCAGCCGCTCTCGGCGATACCGCGGATCAGTTCTGCAACCAGCTCCGGGCCGGACAGGCGACCGTCACGACCGACGGAAACATTCGGTTCACCTTGGGCCAGGCTCTGTGAGCCGATGGCGCGGCCGATCCAGTAGGCGGTTTCGGCATTGAGGAATTCCGGCACAGTGCCGCGAATGTCATAGGCGCGGAAGATGCTGTCGGGTAGCTTCGGGGCGATCTTGGCGGGGGTGCTCATCTGCACAAATGCTCCATCTCGAAAGTGGCGGGACACACCGACGATTCACTCGGCGGCAGGCTCAAACTGAAGGGTATGACGGCGTTTTCCGCAGAGAGTTCGTGGTGTGAAAGGGCCATGACGCCTCGGCTGGCGTGGCTTGCGGCCGGCAAAACCTTGATTTTCGGTGTTAAAACCTGCTGCCGAAAATGCACAAATTTTGTGGTGAGGGGATTTATCCCCGATGGCTGCGCAACAGATCCAAAAGTCTTGGGGCCGCTTCGCAGCCCATCGGGGATAAATCCCCTCGCCACAATAATATTTCAGGGTTATTTAGTGCCGGTATGGCCAAATCCGCCCGCGCCGCGTTCGGTTTCGACGAACTCTTCGACCATTTCGAAATGCGCCTGCACCACCGGCACCAACACCAGTTGCGCCAGACGCTCGCCGACGGTCATGGTGAAGTCGTTCTGGCCACGGTTCCAGCAAGACACCATCAACGGGCCCTGGTAATCCGAGTCGATCAGGCCGACGAGGTTGCCGAGCACGATGCCGTGCTTGTGGCCCATGCCCGAGCGCGGCAGGATCAGCGCGGCGAGGTTCGGGTCGCCGATGTAGACCGACAGACCGGTAGGGATCAGCACGGTTTCACCCGGCTTGATCACGATGTCCTGTTCCAGCATGGCGCGCAGGTCGAGGCCGGCGGAGCCTGGGGTGGCGTATTGCGGCAGCGGGAATTCGGTACCGATGCGTGGGTCGAGGATCTTGGCTTGCAAAGCGTGCATGTAAATTAAACCTGGTTCAGACGTTCGGCGATAAAAGTGACCAGTTGGCGAGCGATCTTGCTCTTGCTGGTCTGGGCGAAAACAGTGGCATGAAGCTCACGGTCGATCACGCTGCAGGCGTTTTCTTCGCTGTTGAAACCGATGCTCGGGTTGGCGACGTCGTTGGCGACGATCAGGTCGAGATTCTTGTCTTTCAGCTTGCGTGCAGCGTAGTCGAGCAGGTGTTCGGTCTCGGCGGCGAAGCCGACACTGAACGGGCGGTCGGGGCGGGTAGCGATGGTGGCCAGGATGTCCGGGTTACGCACCATTTGCAGGACGAAGCCGTCGCCGCTTGTAGGGTCTTTCTTGAGTTTTTGCGGGGCAACGACTTCCGGACGGTAGTCCGCCACCGCTGCCGAGGCGATGAACACATCACACGGGATGGCCGATTCGCAGGCCGCGAGCATGTCGCGGGCACTGACCACGTCGATGCGCGTGACGCGATCCGGCGTCGGCAGGTGCACCGGGCCGCTGATCAGGGTCACGCGGGCGCCGGCTTCCACCGCAGCTTCGGCCAGAGCGAAGCCCATTTTCCCGGAGCTGTGGTTGGTGATGTAGCGCACCGGGTCGATGTTTTCCTGGGTCGGACCGGCGGTGATCACCACATGCTTGCCGGTCAGCGCTTGGCGCTGGAAGCAATCCGCCGCGCACTGCGCCAGATCGGTGGCTTCCATCATCCGGCCCATGCCGACATCGCCGCAGGCCTGGCTGCCAGAGGCCGGGCCGAAAGTCTTCAGGCCGCGACTTTCAAGGAGTTGCAGGTTGGCTTGGGTTGCCGGATCGCGCCACATCGCCTGATTCATTGCTGGCGCGACGGCCACCACGGCGTCGGTGGCCAGCACCAGGGTGGTCAGCAGATCGTTGGCGATGCCTTGGGCCAAACGGGCGATCAGGTCGGCGGTGGCCGGGGCGATCAACACCAGATCGGCCCACTTGGCCAGCTCGATATGACCCATGGCCGCTTCGGCGGCCGGGTCGAGCAAGTCGAGGTGAACCGGGTGCCCGGACAGGGCCTGCATGGTCAGCGGGGTGATGAACTCGGCGCCGCCATGGGTCATGACCACACGCACTTCGGCGCCCTGGTCGATCAGGCGACGAACCAGATCGGCGCTCTTGTAGGCCGCAATGCCGCCGCCGACGCCCAGAACGATGCGTTTCCGATACAGCCGCTGCATAGGTCTGCCTTTACATTTCGTGGGTGACATACGTGGCGAAACCCCCTCCCCAGGGTGAATTCGCCCGCAAAAAAGATGGGCTACGATATCACAGCGACCGCTACGGAACAGCGGTGCCCACAGACAAGGAAGGTGTATGAGTATTCGCGATTGGCCGGCGGCGGAGCGGCCGCGGGAGAAGCTGCTTGAACAGGGCTCGGGAAGTCTTTCGGACGCCGAGTTGCTGGCGATTTTTCTTCGAACCGGGGTCACGGGAAAAAGCGCGGTGGATCTGGCGCGACACCTGTTGACGCAATTCGGCAGCCTGCGCGCGTTGCTGGAGGCCGATCTTGCGGCGTTCAGCGGACAGTTGGGATTGGGGCCTGCGAAATTCGCGCAGTTGCAGGCGGTGCTGGAAATGGGGCGGCGACATCTGGCCGAGTGCATGCGTAAAAAGCCAGCACTGGAGAATCCGCAGGCAGTTCGGGACTATCTGAAATCCATGCTGCGCCATGAGCCCCACGAGGTGTTCGGCTGCCTGTTTCTCGACTCCAAGCATCAAGTACTGACGTTCGAGGCACTGTTTCGCGGCTCGATCGACAACACCAGCGTGCATCCCCGGGAAGTGGTGAAACGCTCATTGGCCAACAACGCGGCGGCGGTGATTCTCTGCCACAACCACCCGTCGGGGAACAGCGATCCGAGCCAGGCGGACCGCCAACTGACCAAGCGCTTGCAGAAGGCTCTGGACCTGATTGATGTACGGGTGCTGGATCACTTCATCATTGGCGACGGCGAGCCGCTGTCGATGGCGGAATGTGGCTGGATGTAGCTTTCAACAACAAACACCAACCCCTGTGGGAGCGGGCTTGCTCGCGAAGGCGATGTGTCAGTCACTAAAAATGTTGGCTGATCCGACGCCTTCGCGAGCGAGCCCGCTCCCACAGGGGGCTGTGTTGTGGAAGGTTATTTCAGGTTGACCTTGGAGTAGTCCTGCCGCCCGAACGGGCTCACCGAGTAACCCTGCACATCCTTGCGTGTCAGCGCATAAGCGGTCGGGTGTGCCAGCGGCAACCAGAGTGCCTGCTGCTGAATCTGCGCCTGCGCCTGTTCGTACAGCTTGGTGCGTACGCCTTGTTCGCTGGTGGTCTTGCCGGCGCTGATCAGCTTGTCCAGGTCGGCATTGCAGTAGCGGGCGAAGTTGGTGCCGGACTTGACCGCCGCGCAGGAAAACTGCGGCGTGAGGAAGTTGTCCGGGTCGCCGTTGTCGCCGGCCCAGCCCATGAACAGCAGGTCATGCTCGCCAGCCTTGGCGCGGCGAATCAGTTCGCCCCACTCGATCACGCGGATTTCCGCCTGAATGCCGATTTCCGCCAGATCCGATTGCAGCAATTGCGCGCCCAGACTCGGATTCGGGTTGAGCAGGCTGCCGGACGGACGCGTCCAGATGGTGGTCTGGAAGCCGTCCTTGAGTCCGGCCTTGGCCAGCAACGCCTTGGCTTTGGCCACGTCGTGCGGATAGCCCGGCAGGCTCTTCGCGTAGCTCCAGGTGTTCGGCGGGTAAGGGCCGTTGGCCGGCTGTGCGGTGTCTTCGAACACGGCTTTGACGTAGTTGGCCTTGTCGAAGGCGAGGTTGATCGCCTGGCGCACTTCCGGCTTGTCCAGCGGTGGATGCTGGCTGTTGATGCCGACGAAAGCGGTCATGAACGCGTCAGTCTTTTCTACTTTCAGCGTCGGCTCTTCCTGCGCAGCCTTCACGTCCAGCGGTTTTGGCGACAGGGCGATCTGGCACTCGTTGCGCCGCAGCTTTTGCAGGCGCACGTTGGCGTCCGGGGTGATGGCGAAGATCAGCGGGTCGACCGCCGGCTTGCCGCCGAAATAGTCCGGGTTGGCCTTGTAGCGCACAGAGGCGTCTTTCTGGAAGCGTGTGAACACGAACGGACCGGTGCCGATCGGCTGGCTGTTGAGCTTGTCGGTGGCGTCGGCCTTGAGCAGCTTGTCGGCGTATTCGGCGGAATAGATGGAGGCGAAGCCCATGCTCAGGGTCGCGAGGAACGTCGAGTCCGGGTGGTCGAGGGTAAAGCGCACGGTCAGCGGGTCAAGCGCGTCGATCTTCTTGATCAGCGCCGGCAACTGCATGGACTGGGCGTGCGGGAAGCCGCTTTGCGCCACTTTGTGCCATGGGTTGGCTGGATCGAGCATGCGGTCGAAGCTGAATTTGACGTCTTCGGCGCTCAGGGTACGGGTCGGCTTGAAATAGTCAGTGCTGTGAAACTTCACCTGCGGGTGCAGCTTGAACACATAAGTCAGGCCGTCGGTGCTGACTTCCCAGCTGTCGGCCAGGCTCGGCACGACTTTGCCACTGGCGGTGTCGAAGTCCACCAAGCGATTCATCAGCACGTCGGCCGAGGCATTGGTGGTGGTCAGCGAGTTGTATTGCACCACGTCGAACCCTTCAGGGCTGGCCTCGGTGCAAACGCTCAGGGCGGCAGCCTGGGCCAGGGGGCTCAGCAGAAGCGGGGCGAGCAACAGGGGTAGGGCAGCGAGGCGCATGGTCGGCTTCCTTTACAGATCGAAGGCCATCTGCAGGTGCAGTCTGGAAAAGGGTTACCCTAGAGGGCTGGATTGCAAATGACTATCCCCTTTTTGCATTTTTGGGGCAGCCCAGTGACGTTTTTCAGACCACGGTGCACGAGGAAAAGTCGAAAACGTCTGTTAGAGCGGTTTTCTGCGACGAGTGGTCAAAACTCGCCTCAGCCTTTATCCAAAGCGTCTGCAGGCGGAAAATGCGCCTTTTTACCGGTCGATTGCACATCCATTGTTGTTGCACCCCGGTCTTTCTGGTATAAAGCAGCGCTCTTTTCTAGGGGCCCGGTTCCTTCACTGTAGGTGTAGCCGGTAAGACCTCTAAAGAAACGCGGCGCCTGGCGCCAAATGACTGAGAGATTAAGCGGCCAACCCATGCCGGGTTGGGCATGTGGTTTTAGAGGGCTGAGGCATGTCGAGAGTATGTCAAGTTACCGGTAAGGGTCCGGTAACCGGGAATAACATTTCCCACGCAAACAACAAAACCCGTCGTCGTTTCCTGCCGAACCTGCAGCATCACCGCTTCTGGGTTGAAGAAGAGAAACGTTTTGTGCGTCTGCGCGTATCTGCCAAAGGCATGCGCATCATCGACAAGCGTGGCATCAGTGTCGTGCTCGCCGAACTTCGCCGCGATGGCAAGATTTAAGGGAGCTAATCATGCGTGAATTGATTCGTTTGATCTCGAGCGCCGGTACTGGTCACTTCTACACTACCGACAAGAACAAGCGTACTACCCCGGACAAAATCGAGATCAAGAAATATGATCCGGTTGTTCGCAAGCACGTGATCTACAAGGAAGGCAAAATCAAGTAATTGATTTTTCCCGACTTACGAAAAAGGCCCGTATCGTGAGATGCGGGCCTTTTTTGTTGCCTGGAGTTTTGTGCTGACTGTTGCGACGCTTTCGCGAGCAGGTTCGCTCTCACAATGGAATGCGGTCGAATGTGGGAGCGAGCCTGCTCGCGAAGGGGCCGGTAATATCAGCGAAAGACTCAGGCCTTCTGTTCAAAGATCACATAGATCTTGCGGCAAGCCTCCAGCACTTCCCAGGTACCACGGAAGCCGGCCGGAATCACAAAGCGGTCGCCAACACGCAAGGTCTTGGCATTGCCATCGCTGTCACGCAGCACCGAAACCCCTTGCAGGATTTCGCAGTATTCATGCTCGGTGTAGTTCACCGTCCACTGCCCGACCGCACCTTCCCACACGCCAACACCCATTTGCCCACAAGGGCTGTCGTACTGATTGAACACCGCTTGCTCTGGGTCGCCCTTGAGCACTTTGGCCGGGTCCGGGCGATAGCGTTCGGCTTCGCTGCTGGTCAAGCTGATATCGACGACGTTCTGGATGTTCATTGTTGTTTTCTCCCGTGATGACGGCGCGGTGGCTTGAATGGGCCAAAGTCTATGTTTATTAAAATGAACACCGCAAGGGCGTATGGCGCGCTTATGTCAAATATATTGAAACAACCCCGGCCGCTGGTTTAGGGTGGCGGGTGCCTTGGGCCGAAAAGCAGGCTGGCCGGGCAGCATTCCTGAAGACGACCGCGAAGAACGCGGCGCTCTATTCAACAAGAGGAGGACACTCGAATGACCACCCTGACTCGTGCCGATTGGGAACAACGTGCTCGCGACCTGAAGATTGAAGGCCGCGCCTACCTCAACGGTGAATACACCGACGCCGTCTCCGGCGAAACCTTCGAGTGCATCAGCCCGGTCGATGGCCGTCTGCTGGGCAAGATCGCCAGCTGTGACGCCGCCGACGCCCAACGCGCCGTGGAAAACGCCCGCGCCACCTTCAATTCCGGCGTGTGGTCGCGCCTGGCGCCGACCAAACGCAAAGCCACCATGATTCGTTTCGCCAGCTTGCTCAAGCAGCACGCTGAAGAGCTGGCGCTGCTCGAAACCCTCGATATGGGCAAACCGATCAGCGATTCGCTGTACATCGACGTACCGGGCGCGGCGCAAGCGCTGAGCTGGAGCGGTGAGGCGATCGACAAGATCTACGACGAAGTCGCCGCCACGCCGCACGATCAACTGGGTCTGGTGACCCGCGAGCCGGTGGGCGTTGTCGGCGCCATCGTGCCGTGGAACTTCCCGCTGATGATGGCCTGCTGGAAACTCGGCCCGGCGCTGTCGACCGGTAACTCGGTGATCCTCAAGCCGTCGGAAAAATCCCCGCTGACCGCCATCCGCATCGCTGCGCTTGCGGTTGAGGCCGGCATTCCGAAAGGCGTGCTCAACGTGCTGCCGGGCTACGGCCACACCGTTGGCAAGGCGCTGGCCCTGCACAATGACGTCGACACGCTGGTGTTCACCGGTTCGACCAAGATTGCCAAGCAGCTGATGATCTACTCCGGCGAATCGAACATGAAGCGCGTGTGGCTGGAAGCTGGCGGCAAGAGCCCGAATATCGTCTTCGCCGATGCGCCGGACCTGCAAGCCGCTGCCGAATCCGCCGCCAGCGCCATCGCCTTCAACCAGGGCGAAGTCTGCACCGCCGGTTCGCGTCTGCTGGTCGAACGCTCGATCAAGGACAAATTCCTGCCGATGGTGATCGAGGCGCTGAAAGCCTGGAAGCCGGGCAATCCGCTGGACCCGGCAACCAATGTCGGTGCGCTGGTCGATACCCAGCAGATGAACACCGTGCTGTCGTACATCGAATCCGGTCACACCGACGGCGCCAAACTGGTGGCGGGCGGCAAGCGCATCCTCCAGGAAACCGGTGGCACTTACGTCGAGCCGACGATTTTCGACGGCGTGAGCAACGCGATGAAGATCGCTCAGGAAGAGATTTTCGGCCCGGTGCTGTCGGTCATCGCCTTCGATACCGCCGAAGAAGCGATCCAGATCGCCAACGACACGCCGTATGGTCTGGCCGCTGCGGTATGGACTCAGGACATCTCCAAGGCGCACCTGACTGCCAAAGCACTGCGCGCCGGCAGCGTGTGGGTCAACCAGTACGACGGCGGCGACATGACTGCACCGTTCGGCGGCTTCAAGCAGTCGGGCAACGGTCGTGATAAATCGCTGCACGCGTTCGACAAGTACACCGAGCTGAAGGCGACGTGGATCAAGCTGTAAGCCGTTAGCGGGAGCCTGATTCGTTCAGGCTTTCGAACTTACGGAGATCCCCTGTGGGAGCGGGCTTGCTCGCGAAAGCGGTGTATCAGTCAGCACATCTGCTGAATGTGAAATCGTTTTCGCGAGCAAGCCCGCTCCCACAGTGATTTTGTGGCGCACATAAGAATATCCACAGGAGCGTGGACCATGCGTTGGGCGACGTATTTCGCCGTGTTGGCGTCTGTCTTGAGTGTCGGCCTGGCCCTGGGGGTCAGCATGCCGCTGGTGTCGTTGCGTCTGGAGGGTTGGGGCTATGGTTCCTTCGCCATCGGCGTGATGGCGGCGATGCCGGCGATTGGCGTATTGCTGGGCGCGAAGATTTCCAGTCATCTGGCGGCACGTTTCGGCACCGCGAACCTGATGCGTCTTTGCCTGTGGGCCGGGGCGTTGTCGATCGGCTTGCTCGCGCTGTTGCCGAGTTATCCGGTCTGGCTGGTGCTGCGCCTGATGATCGGGGTGATCCTGACCATCGTATTCATCCTCGGCGAGAGCTGGATCAATCAACTGGTTGTCGAACACTGGCGCGGTCGTCTCGTCGCTCTGTATGGCAGCAGCTATGCGCTGAGCCAACTGTCTGGTCCGCTGCTGCTGGGTGCGCTAGGCACTGAGCATGATTATGGTTTCTGGGTCGGTGTCGGGCTGCTGACAGTCTCGCCAACGCTGTTGATGGGCCGCAGTGGTGCGCCGAGCAGTGAATCCAGCAGCGTTACGTTCAGCGATCTGTGGGGGTTTGCCCGGGAGCTGCCGGCGATTGCCTGGGCGGTGTCACTGTTCGCCGCGTTCGAAGCGATGATCCTCACGCTGTTGCCGGTGTATTGCCTGCAACAGGGCTTCACCGCCGAGATTGCGCTGGCGATGGTCAGCACGGTGGTGGTCGGCGATGCGCTGTTGCAACTGCCGATCGGCGCGCTGGCGGATTACCTGTCGCGGCGCACGTTGTTCGCCGGTTGCGCAGTGATCCTGATGCTGTCGAGTCTGGCGATTCCGCTGTTGATCGACACGCTGCTGATCTGGCCGTTGTGGGTGTTGTTCGGCGCCAGTGCCGGTGGCCTGTTCACCTTGTCACTGATTCTGATCGGCGAGCGTTATCGCGACGATGCGCTGGTGCGGGCCAATGCGCACATTGCGCAGCTGTGGGGTGTCGGCTGTCTGATCGGGCCGTTGCTGGCGGGGGCGGGCAGTCAGTGGATCAGCGGGCATGCGTTGCCGTTGTTGATGGCGGCGGGGGCGTTTGGATTGGTGATTCTGCTGATGCGCCAAGGTGCATTCGGCACCGAACCACAGACTGCTTGAATACTTCCCTGTGGGAGCGCATACAAATGCGATTACAACATCCGCTCAAGACCGACAGTGGTGCTGAACCACGCGTTGAAGCGCCGCCACCAACTCCCCGGTTCCTTGCTCAGCGTGTGCATTTGGCCGTTGTCCTCGGTCACCCAGACGATCTCGCCATCCTGCAGTTTCGCCTGATAACTCAGGGCCGGCGCCATGCCTTGCAGCGCCAGTTCGCGCACGTGTTCGGCCAGTTCCGGGCTGTCCACCAGAACCCCGACTTCGGTGTTCCACAGCACTGAGCGCGGATCGAAGTTGAACGAGCCGATGAACGCTTTCTGCCGATCGAAAATCATCGCCTTGCTGTGCAGGCTGGAATCCGAACCACGGAAAGACTTGCTGTAAAACAAGTGCGGGCCACTGCCATAGTTATCCCCAGGCTGACGGCGCAGCTCATACAGTTTTACCCCGTGCTCCAGCAGCGCCTTGCGATACGGCGCGTAACCGCCGTGCACCGCTGGCACATCGGTGGCTTCCAGCGAGTTGGTCAGCAGGCTCACCGAGACCCCGGCGTCGGCGCGCCCGGTCAGGTACACCAGCCCCGGCTGGCCGGGCACGAAGTACGCCGAGATCATGATCAGCTCTTTGCTGACGCCGCGCAGTTCCGGCGCCAGTTGCGTGGTCAGCAGCAGTTGCGGGTCCGGTTCGTCCTTGGCCAGCACTTTGCTCGGCGCATCCCACAGCGCCTGGTTCCAGGCCCAGATCAGTTCCTTGCGCCAGATATCCATGCGCGGCGCGGTCTTGAACGTCATCAGCTGTTGATACAGCGCGTGGTTCTGTTTGCGGGTTTCATCCAGCGATTCTTCCAGGCGCGTGCGGGTGTTTTGCAGGTCTTTGATGCTTGGTTTGCTGGAGAGGAATTCGTCGATCGGCTTGCTCAGCGCGCTGTTCCAGTACTGGTCGAAACTGTGCCCGAGCTGCTCTGCCACCGGGCCGACGCTGAGCATGTCGATGTCGGTGAAATTCAGGTTTGGCTCGGCATCGAAATATTCGTCGCCCAGATTGCGCCCGCCAACGATGGCCACGCTGTTGTCCGCCAGGAACAGTTTGTTGTGCATGCGCCGGTGTTGCAGCGACAGGTTGAACAAGCGTCCGGCGGCGCGGGTCACGCCGGTGCTGCGGCCCAGGTGCAGCGGATTGAACAGGCGGATCTGGATCTGTGGATGCGCCGCCAGCGTGGCGATGATCGTGTCGAGGCCGTCGCTGGTGGTGTCGTCGAGCAGGATGCGTACGCGCACGCCGCGGTCGGCGGCCTTGAGCAGTTCCTCCACCAGCATCCGCGTGCTGACGCCGTCATGGACGATGTAGTACTGCAAGTCGAGGCTGGTTTGCGCATTGCGAATCAGCTCGGCGCGGGCGGTGAAGGCTTCTGTGCTGTTGGACAGCAAGCGGAAGCCGGAACGGCCCTGCCAGGGCGCTGCCTGGGTCTGAATCGAGCGACCGAATGCGGAGCCCGCGGCCGGCAACGCCTGGCTGGGTTCGCGCGGCGCATCGAGGGTGGCGCAACCACTGGCCAACGAACACAACACACAGACAGCGAGCAATTTTTTTCCGGGTTGCACGTTGGTTTCTCGGCTGGAGGCAGGGGGTGACGGAGTATGGCACGCAGAGGATTTCCAAGACCGTTTCCGGCGGATCCTCGCCACACTGTGTAAACAATTAGTCGTTCAAAAGTAGGAATGAGTTCGCCTGTGGTTTTGGACTATTTGCTTTGTTGTTTTTTCAGCTCTTGGTCGGTGCCTATTCCTACATACGAATCCTGCAAAAAACGAAATCATCGCCCCGGTGTTCAGCGTCTTGTGAAGGCAATGCGCTCAACAACTGCCATTGATCAATAACCGATGAAGTAGGGACTGATGAAAAAAACAACATGGATGGTAGCCGTCGCGGCTGCAGTATTACCCACCCTGGTGGTCGCCGAGAGCGTAGACCTGAGTGTGGTCGGAACCATTATTCCGACGTCGTGCATCCCCGCATTTGCCGGTGGCGGCACGGTAGATTTGCGCAAGATATCCGCAGCTACCCTGAACAAGACCACGCAGACGCTGCTGCCGACCCACGACATTTCGCTGCACATCAACTGTGATGCAGAGGCATCGGTCGAGGTGTCGGTCAGAGACAATCGTACAGCCACCAAATTGCCGGGCATCAACGATGGTGCCGGTAATAACGATCCGGCTTTGTTCTACGGCCTGGGTGAAATCAACGGCATCCGTATCGGCGGATTTGCGCTGCGTCACGGTCGTCCGGAAGCCGACGGTGCCCCGCAGACTCTGATGACACGCACTCTGGCAGCACCGGCGTGGCAACTGCCTGCTTCGCCGCTGGTGGGCAATGCCCCGGCGCTCTACTCATGGGGTTCCGGCGTGGCAGCTGGCCCGGTCGCGGCCCGTCACCACGGGTTTCCGATGAGCCTGTTGCCGATCATCGGCCCGAGCAACGCGCTGCCGATCACCAGCGAGATCCCGCTCGATGGCTCGGTGACCTTCGAGATGTTCTACCTCTGATCGTCAGAACCCGGCCATTACCGGGTTCTTTCAGGTTCATTCAGCGCGCCCTTTGCCGGGTGCGCTGCCCCCTGCGGAGCAATACCGATGCCGATTTCAATGTGCTGCCCAGGCTTGCGGGCGTTGCCACTGTGCCTGCTCGTCTTGATTTTGATGCCCGGGGTTCAGGCTGCCGGAATGGTGCCGCAAACCCCTGTGCTGGTGGTGGATGAGGGTATCGGTGAAGCGACGATGAATGTGCGAAACACCGAAACGCGTCCGGCCCTGCTGCACACCACGGTCGAAAATATCGAGCCGCACGATCAACAGCTGTTGCTGTTCAGTCCGCCGATTGCCCGTGTCGAGCCTGGTGCGGTGCAGCAGGTACGGTTCATGTTGCAGAGCACCGAACCATTGCAGACCGAGCGTCTGAAACGGGTGATTTTTGAGGGGATCAATCCTGTGGCAGGTGTCGACGGTGCCCGGGTCAATCTGGGGGTTCGGCAAAACCTGCCGGTGATCCTGCGTCCCGCCGGTCTGCCAGTGGAGCGCGAGCCATGGAAACGCCTGAGCTGGTCAGCCACGGCTGAAGGTTTGCTGGTCAGTAATCCCAGTCCTTACGTGGTGCGCCTGGCTAAAGCGATTGTTCCGCTGCCGGGCACGCAGGCGGTGGATCTGCCGCGTACCTGGATCCTGCCAGGGGAGCGCCTGTCTGTCGGCTTGCCGTTGAACGTGACAGTGCGAACCATGGCAGTGCGGATCTTTCCGGCGACCACATATGGCTTTGCGGTCGATCACTTTGATGCCCCGGTTACGCACTGATGCGCGCGTGTGCCCGTCAGGGACTGGCACTGCTGATGGCGAATGCGATCGGCATGACGATGGCCAGTGAAGGGGTGGAATTCGATGCGCAGGTGCTTCGCGAGCGCGGGCTCGACCCCGCATTGGCTGAGTACTTTCGCCAGGCACCGCGTTTCTCCCAAGGCACATGGCTGGTCGCACTTGAGGTCAATGGACAGCCACGGGGGCGGGTGTTCGTGGCATTCAATGAACAGGGCGAGCCGTGCCTGCAACCGGCCTTGCTCAAGGCTGCTGGCGTGCGCTCGCAAGCGGCTTTGACCCGCGCGGAACGGCAGCAGTGCCTGACGCTGGGTGAAGGTCTGCCAGCGGCAACCGTTGCATTGCATCCCGGCAAGGAACAGATCGACCTGCTGCTGCCGACGGATCTGTTGGCGTTGCCGCAATTCCAGCCACGCAGCTTCGCCAATGGCGGAGTGGGGGGCGTGTTCAATTACGACGTATTGGTCATGGGCAGCCAGCACGAGGGGCAACGTAGTGACTTTCGCAGACTGGGTTCGGAGTTCGGCCTGAATGCCGGCAACTGGGTCTTGCGCAGTCGCCAGTCCTATACGCAATTGCCCGATAGCACTCGCTTCGAGCATCTGTATGCCTACGGCACGCGCACCCTGGAAGACTACGAAGCCAACGTGCAGATCGGCCAGTTGAACCTGCAGTCGCCATTGTTCGCCGGCGAATCGTTCAACGGTGTGCAGATTCTGCCGGAAGGTGCGTTCGCGCAAATGCGCGCGGCACAGGAGGGTACACGTGGCGAGGTCGAGGGCATAGCCTGGTCGCCATCGCGAATCGAAGTCCGGCAGAACGGCGTGCTGATCTACACCACGCTGGTTCCCGGCGGCCCCTTCACCTTGCGCGCGCTGCCGTTGTTGAGCAACCAGCTCGACCTCGAAGTCAGCGTGCACGAGCAGGAAGGGCCAGTGCGGCGCTTTCGCGTCCCGGCAGCCAGCCTGCAGGATCCACAATTCGATCGCGCCGACGGCTTCAATCTGGCGCTGGGCACGGTGCGACGCCAGGGTTCGGATGATCGTCAGGCGCCGTCATTTGCCACCCTTGGCCGAGAGTGGAGTCTGTCGCGAGCGTTGCGCGTGAGCGGCGGGTTCCTCGGTGGGTCGGATTATCTGTCGGCAGGCTGGGGGCTGCAGCGTCAATGGCCGGGCAATCTGAGCACCGGTGTGCGCCAGGTGCTGTCCAGCGATCGAGACACAGGCATTGCAGGTCATGAGGTGCAAATGACCGTCAGTGCCGTGTTGTCGCCGAATCTGTCCACCAGTGTGGTTGCGGTGCACCGTGGCCAGGGCTTTCGCAGCCTGTCGGACACCGGCTGGAGCCAGCAGCAGGGACGGGCCGACGCCTCCGGGCGCGATCACTGGACATTTTCGCTCAACGGTACTGTCGAGCGCTGGGGGGCATTCGGCATGACCTGGTCGCACTACACCAGCGAGGACGAGCCACCCAACATGCGCCTGGGATTGTCCTGGTCGCAGACACTGCCCGCGCGCATCAGCCTGTCGTTGAGTCTGGAGCGAGGGATCGGCGATGCCGACGCGAGGCAGCGGGGCACCTCGGTCTATCTGACGGCCGGGATGCCATTGGGCGATCAGCGCAGGGCTCGCAGTTACCTGCGCAGCGATCCACGATCCGGGATGCGCCGTGGCGTGTCGATGAGCGAAGTGCTCAGTGAAACCCTGGCCTATAGCGCCAGTGCCGAACAGCGTGAAGCTGCGGCGCCATCGCTGGGTTTGCGGGTCAACGCACTGGCGCATTACACCAGTCTGGATCTGGGCCTGAACCAGCGAGCCGGGGCACGCGAATTCGACCTGGGGCTGCGCGGTGGCATGGCGTTGCATCGCGACGGTGTGACGCTGTCGCCGTATCCACTGCGCGAGACCTTTGCCGTGCTCAAGGCTGGCGACCGTGCGGGTCTGAAGCTGTACACGCCGCAAGGCCCGGTGTGGACGGATGGATTGGGCCGGGCGGTGGCGGCGAGTTTGCCGGCCTATTCCACAGCCCGGCTGGAAGTCGATCCGTTGAGTTTGCCGCGCAACGTCGAGGTGCTCGACGGTTATCAGGAGGTCGAGGCCGGGCGTGGCTCGGTTCAGCATATGGTTTTTTCCATCACCCGCGTGCGGCGTGTGCTGTTGAAGGCCAGGACGCTTGACCGGCAATGGCTGCCCAGTGGCCTCGCCGTACAGAACGGGCAAGGCGAATACGTGACCACGGTGCTTGAGGCCGGGGCGATCTTTCTGCCGGACATCAAACCCGGTCAGTCGCTGCGGGTGCAACTGTCGGATAGTGCGCACTGCGACCTGCAATTCAATCTGGCTGAAGCGCCGGACGAGCAAGCATTGATCGAGCCCGTAGACGCGCTCTGTCAGCCTTTGAACCTTACATGACCGAGTTATTGCGCATGCATCGATGGATTGTCCTGATCACGCTGGCATCGTTGGCATCGACCTCGGTCATGGCCAGCGAGGCCTGCCAGATGACGCTCTCACCGAGCACTGTGGACTACGGCGTTTCGACGCGGGCGGAGCTCCTCGCCCGGCCATTGGGCAATGACGGCAGTTTTGGTGTGCGTACTGTTCATCTACGGATTCAATGTCCGGCTGCGCGCGCCATCAGGTGGAACTTTGCTGCTCCGAGCAGCGATGCGCTGCATTACCGCTGGGCACCGGGACGGTTGCAGATACGCATTGTGGCGGCGCGTCTGGATGGCGCGCCGGTGCAATGGCAGCGCGATGATGGCGAGGCGGGCCTGTTGCAGCCTGGCGATCGCATCACCGCCTGGCGCTCTGGCAGCCTCGCCGCCGGGCGCCATCTGGAGGTGGAGCTGGAAATCGAAGCGCGCGTCAGTGATGCCTCAAGTCGTGTCGCCGACCTTCAGCGATTTGAGGGATTCGGTACGTTTCAGCTGGAATGATCAGGCTTCGGCCAGCAGTTTGATCGCCGCCGCGCCAACCTTGCGAACCGCCTCTTCGATCTGTGGTGTCGGTTTCGCCGCGTAGTTCATCCGCAGACAATTGCGGTACTTGCCCGAGGCGGAAAAGATGCTGCCGACGGCAATCTGCACGCCTTGGTCATGCAGCGCGCGATTGAGTTTCAGCGTATCGAAACCCTCCGGCAATTCGACCCATAACATGAAGCTGCCCTGTGGGCGGCTGGCGCGGGTGCCGGCCGGAAAGTAGCGGGTAACCCAGTCGATCATCGCGTCACGATTGCGTTGGTATTGGCTGCGCATCCGCCGCAAGTGCGGTTCGAAATGACCGCCCTTGAGAAATTCGGCGATGGCGATCTGCGGCTGCGGTGCGGTGGAACCGGTGCTGATGTATTTCATGTGCAGCACCCGTTCCAGATAACGACCCGGCGCGACCCAGCCGATGCGCAGCCCCGGCGCCAGGGTCTTGGAAAACGAACTGCACAGCAGCACGCGACCATCCTCGTCGAAGGATTTGATCGTGCGCGGTCGCGGGTAGGTGTAAGCCAGTTCGCCATACACGTCGTCCTCGATGATCGCCACGTCGAAACGCTGCGCCAGCGTCAACAACGCGCGTTTGCGCGACTCCGGCATGATGTAGCCGAGCGGGTTGTTGCAGTTGGGGGTGATCTGGATGACCTTGATCGGCCACTGCTCCAGCGCCAGTTCCAGCGCTTCGAGGCTGATGCCGGTCAGCGGATCGGTGGGGATTTCCAGGGCTTTCATGCCCAGCCCTTTGAGGGTTTGCATGGCGCCGTGAAAGCTTGGCGAATCCACCGCGACGATGTCTCCCGGCTCGCAGATCGCGTGGATGCTGGTGGACAGCGCTTCGTGGCAACCGGTGGTGATCACCAGGTCGCTGGCGCTCAACTGGCAACCGGAGTCGAGCATCAATCGAGCGATCTGTTCGCGCAGTTCGAGGGTGCCGTGGATGTTGTCGTAATACAGACCGGGCATGTCCTGGCGTCGGCTGATCCGCGCCAGTCCGCGCAACAGCGGTTTCATCGTTGGCGTGGTCACGTCGGGCATGCCGCGACCCAGTTGCACCACGTCCTTGCGCGGCACCGCGCGAATCAGCTCCAGCACCTGATCCCACTGCGAAATCTCCACCGGCCGCTGCGCCGGGCGCCCGACCGCGGGCAGCTCCGGCAGCTCGCGACCCACCGGCACGAAGTAGCCGGACTTGGGTTTCGGTGTGGCCAGACCGCTGTCCTCAAGCATGCGATAGGCCTGCTGCACCGTGCTCAGGCTGACCCCGTGTTCTACGCTCAAGGCGCGCACCGAAGGCAGGCGATCGCCAGGACGGTAGAAGCCTTGTTCGATGCGGGTGCCGAGCAGTTCGGCGAGGTTCACATACAGGGTCATGGCACTGCCTCGATGCAGGTGATTCGTTAAACCAGTACAGATGCAGCAAAAATCGGTAATTCAGTCTCAGGAATGGCAAATCTGTATGGAATTAATACAGATGTGTTGAATCTGTAATGCTTTTGCCGACCCGCGCATCATGGAATCTCTGGCTACCCAAGTAAACAGGAGCGACAAAAATGAACGGCTTGAGCGATGTGCGGCTGACGTTACGCAGTCAGGAACTGGCGGCAGGGCAGGAGGACAGTGCATGGAATAGCGCCATGCGTAACGCGCCGTCCGGCCTGAGTCGCTGGGGCCTGTTCTGGCATCGTCTGCACACGCGCAAGGCGCTTTTGAATCTGACGCCGGAGCAGCTCAAGGACGTCGGGTTGACCCGGGAGCAGGCAAATGAAGAGGGGTTGAAGCCGTTCTGGCGGATCTGACGTTTTAGCGCCTGTTTCGGCCCCTTCGCGAGCAAGCCCGCTCCCACATTCGACCGTGTTCTCAAGGTGGAGCGCGGTCACTTGTGGGAGCGGGCTTGCTCGCGAAGGCGTATTCAGGGCCTCAAAAAAACATCAGACCAACTCTTTAAGCCGATGCCACAACATCCCCAACGCCAGCAACGGCGAGCGCAAATGCTTGCCGCCGGGGAAGGTGATGTGCGGCACCTTGGCAAACAGATCAAAGCCACCGCTGTGCTGCCCGCTGATCGCCTCGGCGAGCAGCTTGCCCGCCAGGTGCGTGGCATTCACTCCGTGCCCGGAATAGGCCTGGGCGTAATACACGTTCGGTTGATCATTGAGCCTGCCGATCTGTGGCAGACGGTTGGCGCCGATGCCGATCATGCCGCCCCATTGATAGTCGATTTTCACGCCCGCCAGTTGCGGAAACACTTCGAGCATCTTCGGCTGCATGTAGGCGCCGATGTCCTTCGGGTCGCGCCCGGAATAGTGGCAGGCACCGCCGAACAGCAGGCGCCGATCCGCCGAGAGCCGGTAGTAATCCAGCGCCACCCGCTGGTCACAGACCGCCATGTTTTGCGGCAGCAGGCTGTGCGCCAGTTCTTCGGACAGCGGTTCGGTCGCGATGATGTAACTGCCGGCGGGCAGTATTTTGCCGCTGAGTTGCGGATTGAGGTCGTTGAGGTAAGCGTTGCAGCCCAGCACCAGGGTTTTCGCCCGCACTGAACCTTGAGCGGTGTGGACGCGAACCTCGGTGCCGTAATCGATACGTGTCACCGCCGATTGCTCGAACAGCTGCACGCCCAATTGCTGTGCGGCAGCGGCTTCGCCAAGCGCCAGGTTCAGTGGGTGCAAATGCCCGGAACCCATGTCGATCAAGCCACCGACATAGCGTTTGGAGCCGACCACGGTGTGCATTTCATCGGCTTGCAGCAGGCGGGTTTCGTAGCGATAGCCGAGGCTGCGCAGCTCTTCGGCATCTTCGGCAAAGCCTTCGAGATCGGCCGGTTTGTTGGCGAGGTCGCAGTAGCCCCAGGTCAGGTCGCACGGGATCTGGAAACGCTCGACGCGCTGGCGGACGATTTCCACCGCTTCCAGGCCCATCAGTTTCATCTGCCTCACGCCATCAGTGCCGATGACGTTGCTGAACTGGTCGAGGCCGTGGCCGACCCCGCGAATCAACTGCCCGCCGTTGCGGCCGCTGGCGCCCCAGCCGATCCGGTGCGCTTCCAGCAACACCACACTGAGGCCGCGTTCGGCCAGTTCCAGCGCGGTGTTCAACCCGGAAAAGCCGCCGCCGACCACGCACACGTCTGCGCTCAGCTCGCCTTGCAGCACCGGATACTCGGGCTGCGGCAGACTGCTGGCGGCGTAATAAGAGGCAACGTGGGGTTGGCTCGCGAAGGTTCGGGCGCGGGCATTCATGGGCATCATCCAACGGCTGGGTGTCGAGAAAATTTGACGGAGCATAAGCCGCACGGCCGAAGACGGGCAACACTGGTCGGCCGTTGCTGTGTGGATCTCGGCTTTTGCGGCACAATTGCCGCCTATTTCATGTGGATTACCGTTTCGATGAGTTGCAACCGCCAGACCATTCGCGACCTGCGTCAGCAGATCCCCACGTTCGAGTGCGTGCCAGGCTGCCATGACTGCTGCGGGCCGGTGACCACCTCGCCGGAAGAAATGTCACGCCTGCCGCGCAAGACCCGCGCCGAGCAGGATGCGGCGATGGAAGAACTGAACTGTGTACACCTGGGGCCGAATGGTTGCACGGTGTATGGCGAGCGGCCGCTGATTTGCCGCTTGTTCGGTACCACCAAAACCCTGCCATGCCCGAACGGGCGGGGGCCGGTGGAGTTGATTCATCCACGGGTTGAAAAGCAGATCTTCGAATACATGGCGGCGAATCGGCAGGTGTTGGTTTAACGGGTTCACTCGGAACCGAGCTGATGCCTTCGCGAGCAGGCTCGCTCCCACATTTGAAATGCATTCCCCTGTGGGAGCGAGCCTGCTCGCGAATGGAGCGATGCCAATCTTCAGTCTGGAATCGGCAGGCTCAGGCTCTCTTTCACCTCTTCCATCACGATATAGCTTTTGGACTCACGCACATGCGGCAGCTTCAACAGAATGTCGCCCAGCAGCTTGCGGTACGAGGCCATCTCGGAAATCCGCGCCTTCACCAGATAGTCGAAATCCCCTGACACCAAATGGCATTCCAGCACGTGCGGCAGTTTCAGCACCGCGCGGCGGAACTCTTCGAAGGTGTCGCCGGATTTGTAATCGAGGCTGATCTCGACGAACACCAGCAGGCTACCCTTCAAATGCTGCGGATTCAGGCGGGCGTTGTAGCCCATGATGATCCCCTCGCGCTCCAGTCGCCGCACTCGCTCCGTGCACGGTGTGGTGGACAGGCCGACCTTTTCCCCGAGTTCGGTAAACGATATGCGCCCGTCCGCCTGCAGGATCCGCAAGATGTTGCGGTCGATCTTGTCCAGCTCACGTTTGGTCTGAGTGTTGGTACGCATAGGGGATGCGCCTCCGTGAAAAGGGTTTTTGCCGAGAATTGTCGCCAAATATAGGCGCTTATATAGTGAAATGCACTGGCCATTCTTTTTTACACTGCGCGCATCATTGCTCTAACAACAGACGTACGCGGCCCCGCCGCGATGAGGGATACAAAAATGCGCGTAATGGTCTTGGGTAGCGGCGTTATCGGTACCGCCAGTGCTTACTATCTGGCCCGTGCCGGGTTTGAAGTGGTGGTGGTCGACCGGCAGCCAGCCGTGGCCATGGAGACCAGTTTCGCCAACGCCGGCCAAGTGTCGCCGGGTTATGCCTCGCCATGGGCCGCGCCGGGTGTACCGCTCAAGGCCATCAAGTGGTTGCTGCAGCGCCACGCGCCGCTGGCGATCAAGGCCACTGCCGACATCGACCAGTACCTGTGGATGGCGCAAATGCTGCGCAACTGCACCGCTAGCCGTTACGCAGTGAACAAGGAGCGCATGGTGCGTCTGTCCGAGTACAGTCGCGACTGCCTCGACGAACTGCGCGCCGAAACCGGCATCGCCTACGAAGGCCGCAGTCTCGGTACCACGCAACTGTTCCGCACTCAGGCGCAGCTCGATGGCGCCGCCAAAGACATCGCCGTGCTGAAAGAATCCGGCGTACCGTTTGAAGTCCTCGACCGCGCCGGCATTGCCCGTGTCGAGCCGGCCCTGGCCAATGTCACCGACATCCTCGCCGGCGCCCTGCGTCTGCCGAACGATCAGACCGGCGATTGCCAGATGTTCACCACGCGTCTGGCGGAAATGGCCGTGAAACTCGGTGTGGAATTCCGCTTCGGTCAGGACATCCAGCGCCTCGACTACGCCGGCGACCGCATCAACGGCGTGTGGATCGACGGCAAGCTGGAAACCGCCGACCGCTACGTGCTGGCCCTCGGCAGCTACTCGCCGCAACTGCTCAAGCCGCTGGGCATCAAGGCGCCGGTGTATCCGCTCAAGGGTTACTCGCTGACCGTGCCGATCACCAACCCGGCCATGGCCCCGACCTCGACCATTCTCGACGAGACCTACAAGGTCGCGATCACCCGTTTCGATAACCGCATCCGCGTCGGCGGCATGGCGGAAATCGCCGGTTTTGACCTGTCGCTGAACCCGCGTCGGCGCGAAACCCTGGAGATGATCGTCAACGACCTTTATCCTCAGGGCGGCAATCTGGCCGAGGCGAGCTTCTGGACCGGTCTGCGTCCGACCACCCCGGACGGCACGCCGATCGTTGGCGCCACGCCGTTCAAGAACCTGTTCCTCAACACCGGTCACGGCACCCTGGGTTGGACCATGGCGTGCGGGTCCGGTCGTTTACTGGCCGATCTGATGGCGAAGAAAAAGCCGCAGATCAGCGCCGAAGGCCTCGATATTTCCCGTTACGGCAACAAGCCTCAGGAGTCCGCAAAACATGGCAATCCAGCGCCAGCTCACCAATGAGCGCATGAGTCAGATCGTCACCCACAACGGCACCGTGTATCTGGCCGGGCAGGTCGGCGACGACTTCGACGCCGGGGTCGAGCAGCAGACCCGCGAGGTGCTCGCCAATATCGAGCGTTTGCTGGATCTGGCCGGGACTGACAAGCAGCATCTGCTGTCGGCAACGATCTACCTGAACGACATCGAGGCGCACTTTGCCGGGATGAACTCGGTGTGGGATCAGTGGCTGCCCAAAGGCGCCGCGCCGGCCCGGGCCACCGTCGAAGCGAAGATGGCCAAGCCGAGCATCCTGGTCGAGATCTCCATCGTCGCCGCGTTGCCGTAACCGATTCAAAGATCCCTCTCCCGGCGCTGTTGGCGGTTCACGTCGTCAGTCGGCGCCGGTTTTTATTTCCATGACCGCCTAGAAGTCTGCCGCCATGCGTCCTGCCCGTGCCCTGATCGACCTAGAAGCCCTGCGTCACAACTACCGAATTGCCCGCGAAGTCACCGGCGCCAAGGCGCTGGCGGTGATCAAGGCTGATGCCTATGGTCATGGTGCGGTGCGTTGCGCCCAGGCGCTGGAAGCCGAGGCCGACGGGTTTGCCGTTGCCTGCATCGAAGAAGCGCTGGAGCTGCGCGCCGCCGGCATCAAGGCCCCGGTGTTGTTGCTCGAAGGGATCTTCGAAGCTGATGAGTTGGCGCTGATCGTCGAGCATGATTTCTGGACCGTGGTGCATTCGCTGTGGCAACTTGAAGCCATCGAGCAGGCGGCACTGAGCAAACCGATCACCGTGTGGCTCAAGCTCGATTCCGGCATGCACCGCGTCGGCCTGCATCCGAAGGACTACGCGGCGGCCTACCAGCGCCTGCTGGCCAGCGGCAAAGTGGCGAAAATCGTGCTGATGAGCCACTTCGCCCGCGCCGATGAACTGCATGAGCAGAGCAGTGCTGATCAGGTCGCGGTGTTCGAAGCGGCGCGTCAGGGCCTCGCCGCCGAAATCAGCCTGCGCAACTCGCCGGGTGTACTTGGTTGGCCGCAGATTCACAGCGACTGGGTACGCCCGGGCATCATGCTCTACGGCGCCACGCCGTTCGAAGAAGCCAACGCCGTGGCCGAGCGTCTGCAGCCAGTGATGACCCTCGAATCGAAAGTCATCTGCGTGCGTGAACTGCCCGCCGGCGAGCCGATCGGCTACGGCGCCAAATTCATCACCGACAAGCCGATGCGCATCGGCGTGGTTGCCATGGGCTATGCCGATGGCTACCCGCGTCATGCCCCGACCGGCACGCCGGTGCTGGTGGCCGGCAAACGCAGCCGCCTGCTTGGCCGCGTATCGATGGACATGCTCTGCATCGACCTCACTGATGTGCCGGAAGCCGACCTCGGTTCGACCGTCGAGCTGTGGGGCAAGAACATCCTCGCCAGCGAAGTGGCGCAGTGGGCGGACACCATTCCGTATCAGATCTTCTGCAACCTGCGTCGCGTACCAAGGCTCTATTCCGAGGGTTGACGCCGCTGCGGGGGCCAAGTGTTGTAAATACTGAACGCTGTCGCCATGATAACGCTCAATATTCTTACAACATCAGGAGGCTCCCGCCTTGGACGTCGGTGAACGACTGCAATCGATCCGCAAGCTCAAAGGGCTTTCCCAGCGTGAACTCGCCAAACGCGCGGGCGTCACCAACAGCACCATTTCGATGATCGAAAAGAACAGCGTCAGCCCTTCGATCAGTTCGCTGAGGAAGGTACTGGGCGGGATTCCCATGTCCATGGTCGAGTTCTTTTCCGAAGAAATCCTGCAGGAAGTCCCGACCCAGATCGTCTACAAGGCCAACGAGCTGATCGACATCTCCGACGGCGCGGTGACCATGAAACTGGTCGGCCGCGCGCACCCGAGCCGGGCCATCGCATTCCTCAACGAAATCTACCCACCCGGCGCCGATACCGGCGAAGAAATGCTCACCCATGAAGGCGAAGAAACCGGGATTCTGGTGGAAGGGCGTCTGGAACTGGTGGTGGGTCTGGAAACTTTTATTCTCGAAGCCGGCGACAGCTACTATTTTGAAAGTACCAAGCCGCACCGTTTCCGTAATCCGTTCGACGCGCCCGCGCGACTAATCAGCGCAGCCACGCCGGCGAATTTTTAAAGACAGAGGTGCCAGGCCATGACGGTGAAGGCATCCGATGAGTTTTTCCACAGCGCGGTATAACCCCTTCGACTATGGGGTTGTTTCAGTGTGGCGGGCTACCCGCTATACTTGCGCCCGCCTGCGAACCGTGGCCGCAGGCGTGAATAGCCACCATTGAGGGTGAACGCGTGAACCTAATTATGAAAATGCTGGCCGCACCAGCAACCGTACTGGCCCTCTGGGCTGTCAGCGCTCAAGCTGCGACGAATGACGACATTGCCAAGCGCCTCGAGCCGGTCGGCCAGGTGTGCGTTCAGGGGCAGGAATGCAAAGGGATGGAAGTCGCTGCCTCCGCTGGCGGCGGTGGTGGGGCGAAGACGCCGGATGAAGTGATTGCAAAACATTGCAACGCTTGTCACGGTACGGGTCTGCTGGGCGCACCGAAAATCGGTGACACCGCCGCCTGGAAAGACCGCGCCGATCACCAGGGCGGCCTCGACGGCATCCTCGCCAAAGCCATCACCGGCATCAATTCCATGCCGCCAAAAGGCACCTGCGCCGATTGCTCGGACGACGAGTTGAAAGGCGCGATCCAGAAGATGTCCGGCCTGAAATAAGCCGCGCTTCTGACGAAAAAACCGTCTCCGGACGGTTTTTTTGTGCCTGCGATTCACGGCTTTCGCTGTCCTTTGCAGCAAAGTCGAGGCAAGCTCGGTCTACCTCTATTCACGGAACGGGCGGGAGGCTTTAGATGGTGCAGTTGTGTTCGATCGAACAGGCGGTGGACGACGTGCTCGCACGCTTGCCGGCGCATATCCACATGGGCATGCCGCTGGGTCTGGGCAAACCCAATCACTTCGTCAACGCGCTGTACCGGCGGATCAAGGACTTGCCCGAACGACAACTGACGATGTACACCGCGCTGTGCCTGGGGCGACCGACGCTGGGCGACGGTCTGCAGAAGCGCTTCATCGAACCCTTCGTCGAGCGCGTCTTCGGCGACTACCCCGAATTCGATTTCCTCGCCGATCTGCAGCGTGACAGCCTGCCCGCCAACATCCGCATCGAACAGTTCTTCATGCAGCCCGGCAGCCTGCTCAACAGCGCGCCGGCTCAGCAGGACTACGTCAGCAGCAACTACAGCCACGCCGCCCGCGATATCAATGCCGCCGGCCTCAATCTGGTGGCGCAATTGCTTGCCAGCAGCAGCGAACATCCTGATCGCCTGAGCCTGAGCTGCAACCCGGACATCACCCTCGACCTGTTGCCAATGATCGCCAAACGTCGCGACGCCGGGGAGACCATTTTGTTGGTCGGTCAAGTGCACACCGATCTGCCGTACATGCCCGGCGATGCCGAAGTCGATATCGACACCTTCGACCTGCTGATCGACGCGAAGGACAGCAGCACGCTGTTTTCCACGCCGAACATGCCGGTGGGCTTTCAGGATCACTTCATCGGCTTGCACGCCAGTACGCTGGTGCGCGACGGCGGTACCTTGCAGATCGGCATCGGTTCGATGGGCGACGCGCTCACGGCCGCATTGCTCGCGCGGCAGGCGGACAACGCTGGTTACCAAGCCTTGCTCAACGACATCAATCTCAGTCAGTGGGCACAGTTGATCGAGCGCGAGGGCGGTACCGCGCCATTCGCCAAAGGCCTGTATGGCTGCAGCGAAATGTTCGTCAACGGCCTGCTGGTGCTGGCCGATGCCGGGATCATCCGGCGCAAGGTCTACCCCGACGTGCACACTCAGGAACAGGCCAACGCCGGCACCCTCGATGAAGCGGCGCAGACTGATGGCATCTCGGTGCACGGCGGCTTCTTCCTCGGCCCGCGCAGTTTCTACGAGCGCCTGCGTGAGTTGCCGCAGAGCAAACGCCTCGAATTCAACATGACCCGCATCAGCTACATCAACGAGCTGTACGGGCAGGAAGAGCTCAAGCGCTTGCAGCGTCTCGATGCGCGATTCATCAACACCGTGTTCACTATGACGCTGATGGGCGCGGGTGTGGCCGATCAACTGGAAGACGGGCGGGTGCTCAGCGGTGTCGGCGGGCAATACAATTTTGTCGCCCAGGGCCACGCGCTGCACGATGCGCGCTCGATTCTGATCCTGCGCAGCTGGCGCGAGTCCGGCGGCGAGGTCAGTTCGAACATCGTCTGGGAGTACGGCCACTGCACGATTCCACGGCACCTGCGCGACATCGTGGTCACCGAGTACGGCATCGCCGATCTGCGAGGCAAGTCCGATGCGGTGGTGATCGAGTCGTTGCTCAATATCAGCGATTCACGCTTCCAACCGGGGTTGATCGAGCAGGCACAGAAGGTTGGCAAACTGCCGAAGGATTTCCGCCTCGATCCGCGCTTTGTCGACAACACCCCGCAACGCTTGCAGGTGATTGCCGCGAAGCATCCGAACCTGTTTCCGGAATATCCGCTGGGCTGTGATTTCACCGCGATCGAGCGCGATCTGCTGCGGGCGCTGAACTGGCTGAAGAGCAAGTTCAAGCTGAGCGAGATTCTGGAGCTGGGCAAGGCTGCGCTGGATGCGCCGGAGGCTTCGACGTTCCCCGAACACCTTGAACGTATGCAACTGACCAACCCGGAAGGCCTGAAAGAAGACCTGTTCCAGCGCCTGCTACTCACCGGCCTGAAGGCCACCGCGCAGTAACCGCCCACCGCAAAACCCACTGTGGGAGCGAGCCTGCTCGCGAAAGCGGTGTATCAGTCAACCAAGATGTCGACTGACCCTAAGCATTCGCGAGCAGGCTCGCTCCCACAGGGGTATTGCGGTGCTGCTGGTTTATTCGATGAAGGTAACGACGCCATCCTTCAGCGATTTCACGCGCGCCAGCGATTCAACGCGATAGCCCTGCGAGTCCAGCTCGGCACGGCCGCCCTGGAACGACTTCTCGATCACGATGCCCAGACCGGCGACGGTGGCGCCAGCCTGTTTGATGATCGAGATCAGCGCCTGCGAAGCCTTACCGTTGGCCAGGAAGTCGTCGATGATCAGCACGCGGTCGCTGCTGGTCAGGTGACGCGGCGAGATGGCCACGGTACTTTCGGTCTTCTTGGTGAACGAGTAAACGGTCGCCGACAGCAGGTTTTCGGTCAGGGTCAGGGACTGTTGCTTGCGGGCGAAGATCACCGGCACGCCGAGGTTCAGACCGGTCATGATCGCCGGAGCGATGCCAGAGGCTTCGATGGTGACGATCTTGGTGATGCCCGAATCCTTGAACAGCGTGGCGAATTCGTCGCCGATCAGCTTCATCAGGGCTGGGTCGATCTGGTGGTTCAGGAAGGCGTCGACCTTCAGGACCTGGTCGGAAAGCACGATGCCTTGTTCGCGGATTTTCTGCTGCAATGCTTCCATGAAGCTGTCCTCGTTCAGCGCTTGTGCGCCCTAAGCTTTAAAAAAGTGGTCAATTCTAGCGCTTTAACATCGCGCGTATATCAGCCAATGCGCTATTGCCCCGCACGGCTTTGACTTCGGTCGGTGTGTCGTCGTTGCCTTCCCACGCCAAGTCGTCGGGCGGCAGCTCATCGAGGAAGCGGCTTGGCGCGCAGTCGATGATCTCGCCGTACTGTTTGCGCTTGGCGGCGAAGGTGAACGCCAGGGTCTGACGGGCGCGGGTGATGCCCACGTAGGCCAGGCGGCGTTCCTCTTCGATGGTGTCGGCTTCGATGCTGGAGCGGTGCGGGAGGATTTCCTCTTCCATGCCCATGATGAACACGTAAGGGAATTCCAGGCCCTTGGACGCATGCAGGGTCATCATCTGCACGCCTTCGGCGCCGTCCTCTTCTTCCTGCTGACGCTCGAGCATGTCGCGCAGGACCAGTTTGCCAATGGCGTCCTCGACGGTCATTTCGCCGTCTTCGTCTTTTTCCAGGGTGTTCTTCAAGGCCTCGATCAGGAACCAGACGTTGCTCATCCGGTAGTCCGCAGCCTTGTCGCTGGAACTGTTGGTGCGCAGCCAGTTCTCGTAGTCGATGTCCATGACCATGCTGCGCAGGGCCGAGATCGGGTCTTCGCCGGCGCACTGCTCACGGACCTTGTCCATGAAGCGCTTGAAGCGCGACAGACGATCGGTGAAGCGGCTGTCCAGATGCTCGCCCAGACCGATTTCGTCGGTGGCGGCGTACATCGAGATCTTGCGTTCGGTGGCGTAGTTGCCGAGTTTTTCCAGGGTGGTCGAGCCGATTTCCCGGCGCGGCACGTTGATCACCCGCAGGAAGGCGTTGTCGTCGTCCGGGTTCACGATCAGGCGGAAGTAGGCCATCAGGTCCTTCACTTCCTGACGGCCAAAGAAGCTGTTGCCGCCGCTCAGGCGGTACGGCACCTGGTGGTGCTGCAACTTCAGTTCGATCAGCTTGGCCTGGTAGTTGCCGCGATAGAGGATCGCGAAATCGCTGTACGGGCGGTCGGTACGCAAGTGCAGGCTGAGGATTTCCATGGCCACGCGCTCGGCTTCGGCGTCCTCGTTGCGGCAGCGGATCACGCGGATCTCGTCGCCGTGGCCCATCTCACTCCACAGCTGTTTTTCGAATTCGTGCGGGTTGTTCGAGATCAGCACGTTGGCGCAGCGCAGGATGCGGCTGGTGGAGCGGTAGTTCTGCTCGAGCATCACCACTTTCAGCGACGGGTAGTCATCCTTGAGCAGCATCAGGTTTTCCGGCCGCGCGCCACGCCAGGCATAGATCGACTGGTCGTCGTCGCCCACCACGGTGAACTGGTTACGCTTGCCGATCAGCATCTTCACCAGCAGGTACTGGCTGGCGTTGGTGTCCTGGTATTCGTCGACCAGCAGGTAACGCACCTTGTTCTGCCACTTTTCGAGAATGTCGGCGTGCTCTTCGAAGAGCTTTACCGGCAGCAGGATCAGGTCGTCGAAGTCCACCGCGTTGAACGCCTTGAGCGTGCGCTGATAGTGGGTGTAGACGATGGCGGCAGTCTGTTCTTTCGGATTGCGCGCGTTTTCCAGCGCCTGGGCCGGCAGGATCAGGTCGTTTTTCCAGGCGCCGATCATGTTCTTGATCTCGTCGACGCCGTCGTCGCCTGCGTATTCCTTCTGCATGATGTCGGTCATCAGGGCTTTGACGTCGGTCTCGTCGAAGATCGAGAAACCGGGTTTGTAGCCCAGCCGCGCATGCTCCTTGCGGATGATGTTCAGGCCCAGGTTGTGGAAGGTGCAGACCGTCAGGCCGCGACCTTCACCGGCACGCAGCAGGGTGCCGACCCGCTCCTTCATCTCGCGCGCAGCCTTGTTGGTAAAGGTCATGGCGACGATGTACTGGGCGCGGATGCCGCAGTTCTGGATCAGGTGCGCGATCTTGCGCGTGATCACGCTGGTCTTGCCGGAGCCAGCGCCGGCGAGCACCAATAGAGGGCCGCCGACGTAGTTCACGGCTTCTTGCTGCCGGGGATTGAGTCGGGACATACGAAAATTCGGGAGTCGTTGACGAAATGGGCCGGCATTTTAACAGGCTCAGCGATTTGTGCTGCTCTGTCCGACTTGTGACGCACCACGCGATTCAAATTTGCCGGTTTTGTTACTTTCGCGGAGGATACACGGTGATTTTGCGGCTAATGTTCTCATTCGTGACACAAAATAACGTTCTGATAATCGTTGTCATTGAACATCGCAACGGCATAATGCCCCGCCCACATCATTGCAGAGTCTAGGGAGCTAGCTTGTCTACGCCTGTCGAACCCTTGCGTTTGCTGCTACTGGCCGAAGAGCCAGCGTGGACAGCGTTATTGCGCGAGTGTCTGGCTCCGATGGGGAGCGCGGCGGTGCTGATCAGCGCGCCGAGCTGGGAGTCGGTCAGCAGTCTGTTCGAAGACAATCGCCACGCGGTGCTGTTGACCGTCCCCGCGTTGCAGCCGGCCCCGGGCCGTTGCAGCCTGCCGACGGTGTTGCTGCTGGATCACGAGCCGGTCACCGCGCCGGTTGGTGTCAGCGACTGGCTGGTGTTCGACGCCCTCGACGCCGGCATGCTGCGTCGTTGTCTGCGCCATGTGCGTGAACGCGGCGTCCTCGAAAACACCCTGCAACGCCTGGCCGAACAGGATCCTCTGACCGGCATCGCCAACCGCCAGGGCTTCCAGACCCTGCTCGCGGCGCGCCTGGCGGAAAACGACGGCCGTGGTCTGGCCCTCGGGCATCTCGATCTCGACAACTTCCGTCACGCCAACGACGCCCTCGGTCATCAGGCCGGCGATCGCTTGATCCTGCAAGTCGTCGCGCGGCTGAAAAGTCAGCTTGAGGCCGGGGATCAACTGGCGCGCCTGGGCAGCGACGAGTTTGCCTTGCTGATCGACACCCGCCGCGCGCCGCAACGCGCCGAGTGGATGGCCGAACGCATTACCGAAGCCCTCGCCGAACCGTATTGGGTCGATGGCGAAAGCCTGTTGATCGGCTCCAGCCTGGGCATCGCCCATGCCCGTGCACAGGGTGGTGCCGACCCGCTGATGTGGCACGCGCACATTGCCATGCAGCAGGCCAAGAGCACGCAGGGCTGCACCTTCCATATCTTCAACGAACGCATCAATCGCAACGCCCGGAGCATGGCCGACCTCGAAAGCGAGCTGCGCCGGGCTTTGCGCCGCGATGAGCTGGAGCTGCACTACCAGCCACGGCTGAATCTGGCAGACGGGCAGATCGTCGGCCTCGAAGCCCTGGTGCGCTGGCGCCATGGCGAGCGCGGTCTGCTACCGCCAAGCGAATTCGTGCCGCTGGCCGAGCAGAGCGGTCTGATCGTGCCGCTGGGCTACTGGGTGATTTCCCGCGCGTTGCGCGACATGCAGGCACTGCGCGAGCGCGGGCTGCCGGCGCTGCACATGGCGATCAACCTGTCGTTCCGCCAGTTTCAGGACAGCCAGTTGCTGCCGACGCTCAGCCGGCTGATTGCCGAGCGCGGGGTCGAGGCGCAGTGGCTGGAGTTTGAGCTCACCGAAACCGCCGTCATGCGCCGCAGCGATCTGGTCAAACAGACCATGGACGCCCTCGGCCGTCTCGGTGTGCGTTTCTCGCTGGATGACTTCGGCACCGGGTTCTCCTCGTTCGTGCACCTCAACAGCCTGCCGATCACCTTGCTGAAGATCGACAAAAGCTTTGTCGGCGGCATGGAGCAGCGCGAAGAGAATCGCAAACTGGTGCACGCGATGATCAACCTTGCGCACAACCTGCATCTGGAAGTGGTGGCCGAGGGGGTGGAAACCCCGGAGCAACTGGAGTTATTGCGCGGGTTTGGCTGTGATCAGGTGCAGGGTTATCTGATCAGCCGGCCGTTGCCGTTGGCGGAGTTGGTTGAGTACCTGACCTTCGGCTCTAGCCAGCAGCCAGCCCTCGAAATCGTCAGTTGAACGCAATCTCCGGGTTAGGCATGAATCCCTGTGGGAGCGGGCTTGCTCGCGAAAGCGGTGTGTCAGCAAAGATAATTTGACTGACCGATCGCATTCGCGAGCAGGCTCGCTCCCACAAGGTGAAACTCACTCAGGTTGAGGGATGTTGAAGCCCCGAGATTGCGGTTCGCGCTGAATCATCCGCTTCATCTTCCATTCAAACGCCAGGGTCAGGCTCACCGCCGCGCAGGCCAGGCCCAGCGCCAGACCCCACCAGACGCCCGTCGGCCCCCAGTTCAGGTGGAACGCCATCCACCACGCCGCCGGCGCGCCAATCAACCAATAACAAGCAAGGCCGACCAGAAACGTGGTTTTCGCATCCTTGAGCCCACGGATGCAGCCCATGGCGATGGTCTGCGTGCCGTCAAACAATTCGAACCATGCCGCCACCGCCAGCAGGCTCACCGCCAGACGAATCACTTCGGCAAAGGCCGGATCGTTGTGATCAAGGAACAATCCGACCAGTTGATTCGGCAACAGCCAGAACACCATGGCGAAACCCAGCATCACCACTGCACCGAAAACGATGCCGACCCGGCCGGACATCCGTGCGTCGCTCAGTTGCCCGGCGCCGTAGTGCTGGCCGACGCGCATGGTGATCGCGTAGGACATCCCCGCCGGCACCATGAACGCCACCGAAACGATCTGCAGGGCGATCTGGTGTGCGCCGAGTTGCGTGCTGCCCATGGTGCCCATGCACAGCGCCGCGAAGGCAAACAGGCCGACTTCCACCGCGTAGGTACCGCCAATCGGCAGGCCGAGGCGCCACAGTTCTTTCAGGTACTGACGATTTGGTCGTGACAGGCCGGCGCGCAATGGGTAGGCGTCGTAGGCCGGGTGCCGGCGAATGTGCCAGGCGAGGGCCAGCGCCATGCAGTTGGCAACGATTGCCGTGACCAGACCGATGCCGGTCAACCCCAGTTTCGGCAGGCCGAACATGCCGGTGATCAGTGCGTAATTGAGCAGGAAGTTGGTCACGGTGCCGCCGAGGCTGATGATCATCACCGGGGTCGCCCGGCCGATCGCACTGGTGAAGCCGCGCAGGGCCATGAAGCTCAGGTAGCCGGGCAGAGCGAAGGGCAGGGCGATGAGGAATTGCCCGGCGGCATGGACGTTGGTTTCGGTCTGGCCGAACAGCAGCAACACCGGTTTCAGGTTCCACAGCAGCAACCCGGCGCCGAGCGCCATCAGCCATGCCAGCCACAACCCGGCCTGGGTCAGGCGGGCCGCGCCGATGATGTCGCCGGCGCCCTGACGGATCGCCACCAGCGTGCCGACCGCTGCAATCACGCCGATGCAGAAAATCGACACGAATGAATAACTCGCTGCCCCCAGTCCGCCGCCGGCCAGGGCTTCGGGGCTGAGGCGCGCCATCATCAGGGTGTCGGTCAGCACCATCAACATGTGCGCCAACTGCGAAGCAATCAACGGCCCCGCCAGCCGCAGGATGGCCCAGAGTTCGGTACGCACAGGATGCTGCATGGTCATCACCACCCATCAATCAGAGGGAACAAGAGACCGTCGATTCTCGGCGCTTGGCAGGGTTTGCACAAAAGGATAAAAAGGATGGGTGGCATGATTAAAACTCATCATGAGTAAACCTCGCCGGGGTGGCCGGATGCCGCTAAAGGAGCTTTGTGTATGTCCCGTCGTCTTCCTCCCTTGTATGCCCTGCGCGCATTCGAAGCGGCGGCGCGGCACAGCTCGTTCACCCGGGCGGCCGAGGAATTGTCGATTACCCAGAGTGCAGTCAGCCGGCACATCAAGACGCTGGAAGAGCATTTCGCCTGCAAGCTGTTTCACCGCAGCGGACGCAACCTGCAACTCACCGAGTCGGCGCGGCTGCTGCTGCCCGGCATTCGCGATGGTTTCGCGGCGCTGGAGCGCGCCTGCAACACCTTGCGCGCCGAAGACGACATCCTGCGCATGAAAGCGCCCTCGACCCTGACCATGCGCTGGCTGCTGGCGCGACTCAGCCGCTTTCGCCATCTACAACCGGGCAATGAGGTACAGCTGACCAGTGCGTGGATGGACGTGGATTCGGTGGACTTCAACAACGAACCCTTCGACTGCGCCGTGCTGCTCAGTGACGGGCATTTTCCGCCGGACTGGGAAGCCAGCCTGCTGTTTCCCGAAGAGCTGATTCCTGTCGGCGCGCCGAACCTGCTGAATGACCAGCCGTGGGATGTCGCACGCCTGGCCTCCACCGAACTGCTGCACCCGACCCCGGATCGGCGCGACTGGCGCAGTTGGCTGGAGCACATGGGCCTGTCCGATCAGGTGTCGCTCAAGGGTGGGCAGGTGTTCGATACCCTCGAACTGGGGATGATCGCTGCAGCGCGCGGTTACGGTGTGTCGATGGGTGACTTGCTGATGGTCGCCGAAGATGTGGCGCAAGGAAGACTGAGCCTGCCATGGCCGACCGCGGTCGCCAGCGGATTGAATTATTACCTGGTATGGCCAAAAACCCGTCCGGGAGGTGAACGTTTGCGCCGTCTCAGCGACTTCCTGCAAGGCGAAGTGCGAGCCATGGCGTTGCCGGTGGTCAAGCGCTTGAGCTGAAACGTTAGAGCCGCCACAATGCCGGCCTTGTGCCATAACCCTGCTGTTCGCTCAAGTATTCGGCTTTACCGCCGAATACGTGCATGTGGAACCGCCGTGCAGGTATCCACGATTCACCCCCATTAGAAAATTATCCGAGCTGCGATCAAGGAGGATCGGCAAGTTCGGCCAGGAGCTGTCCATGTCTCAACCTCGCGCTCGGATCGCCTCGCAGCTGGGCCTCGCGCTCGCCGTGATACTGGCGATCGTCATCAGCGGCAGTACGGTGTTCGCCCTGCGTTCGCTGGATTCCGCCAACCTCGCCACCCGTGAAGAGCACCTCGCCAGTGAGGCGCGGCTGCTGGCTGACCAGTTGAGCACTTTCCACGGCACGCTGCGCGAAAGCACCCAGCGCCTGAGCGGGCTGTTCGAGAAGCGCTTCAGCGCGGGCCTGAGCATTCACCTGGATGAACCGGTGAACGTCGCCGGCACCCAGACCCCGGGCCTGCACTTGGGCAGCGAAGTGTTGAACAACAACTTCAAGGAAGTCGACGAGTTCAAGCAGATGACCGCCGGCGTTGCCACGCTGTTCGTGCGTAGCGGCGAAGACTTCGTGCGGGTCAGCACCTCGTTGACCAAACAGGACGGCACGCGCGCCATCGGCACTTTGCTCGATCACGCACACCCGGCCTACGCGAAGTTGATGGCGGGTCAGGGTTACGTCGGCCGCGCGCTGCTGTTCGATCGTTCCTACATGACCCAATACACCCCGGTGCGCGATGGCAGCGGCAAAGTGATTGCGGTGTTGTTCGTTGGTTTTGATTACACCGATGCGCAGAACGCCCAGTTCGACAACCTCAAGCGCTTCCGCATCGGCCAGACCGGTTCGCTGGCGCTGCTGGATGAGCAGAACAGATGGTTGGTGGCCCCGGCGGGCGTCCAGGCATTGGATCAGGCGGTCACGGTGATCGGCGGCCTGGCGAAAACCCCGGGCAAGGGGCAGTTCTGGAGCGACAAGAACGAAGATTTCTACAGCGTTTCGGTGCCATTTGACGGTGGGCCGTGGGCGGTGGTGGCGAGTATGCCGAAAGCCGAGATTCGCGCGGTGACCTGGAGCGTCGGCACGCAACTGGCCATCGGCAGCCTGCTGGCGATGCTGTTGGCGGTGGGTTCGGTGGTGTGGTTGCTGCGCAGCAAACTGGCGCCGCTGAGTGATCTGGTGCGTCAGGCCGAAGCTCTCGGTGCCGGTGATCTGAGCGTGCGCCTGAACGTGTCGAGCAACGACGAGATCGGTCAGCTGTCCCGCGCGTTCAACCAGATGAGCCAGGCGCTGTCGACGATGGTCGAACACATCCGCCGCTCCTCGGAAGAGGTCAACAGCCGCGCCCAGGCGCTGTCCGGTTTGTCCGGCGGTGCGTACGAAGGCATGGAACAGCAGTCCGGCGAAATCACCAGCATGGCCGGCGCAGTTGAAGAGTTCAGCGCCACCTCGCTGAACATTGCCGACAACATGGGTGCCACCCAGCGTCTGGCCCAGGAAAACGCTCAGCAGACGCAGATCGGTCGTACTTCCATGGACGAAGCGTCTTCCTCGCTGGAGCAAATCGCTGGCGCGTTGAACACCACGGCTACCGTGATCAACACCCTTGGCCAGCGTTCCCAGGAAATCGGCGGCATTGTCAGTGTGATCACCTCGATTGCCGAACAGACCAACCTGCTGGCGCTCAACGCGGCCATCGAAGCGGCCCGTGCCGGTGAACAGGGCCGTGGTTTTGCCGTGGTCGCCGATGAGGTGCGTAACCTGGCGTCGCGCACCCGTCAGGCCACTGATGAAATCTCCGGGATGATTCACAGCATTCAGCAGGAAACCGGCAACGCCATCAGCACCATGGAGCAGGGCAATCTGCTGATGCAGGAAGGCCTGTCGCGCAACGCCAACGTGGCGTCGGCGCTGGCGCGGATCGATGAGCAGAGCCGTTCGGCAGGGCAGCAGTTCGCCGCGATTACCACCGCGACCCAGGAGCAGAGCAGCACGGCTACTTTGCTCAGCAGTAACCTGCAGAGCATTGCGCTGGCCAACAGTGAGCAGCGTGAGGTGGTGTCGAACCTCGCGGTCACCGCCAAAGAGCTTGAAAAGCTGGCGGCGGATTTGCGTTCCGAGGTTGATCGCTTCCGTTGATACAGCCTTGATATCGCTTTCGCGAGCAGGCTCGCTCCCACAGTTTCCGGGGTAGCTCATAAATCGTTTGAGCACCCGAATACTCTGTGGGAGCGAGCCTGCTCGCGAATGCAACGCCGCCGATCCATGGCAAATCATCCTATATGTCTCTCATCTTTTCTTGCTGAAACGTTTCCGCAACGCTATAAAAATGGCACAACTCCAATAAAGGCTGCTGCCATGACCCCGTTCAAACTCGCCGTTGCATTCGGCGCACTCTCTGCTGCTTCCCACGCCATGGCCTGGGATTACGTACTCCTCGATACCAACAAGCCCGCGCAAAACTGGAGCATTACCAGTGAGCAGCTCGGGTTGAAAACCGACAAGCCTTTCTCCGTCAGCCTGCGCACCTTGCACGGCGGGCGACAGGAAGGTGTCAGCATCGTCGATATCGATAACGGCACGATGAAACTCTCGGTGGTGCCGACCCGTGGCATGAATGTCCTGCAGGCGTCTGTCGGCAACGTGCGCATGGGTTGGGATTCGCCGGTCAAGGAAGTGGTCAACCCGGCCTTCATCGAACTCAATGGACGCGGTGGCCTGGGCTGGCTGGAAGGCTTCAATGAGTTGGTGACCCGCTGCGGTTACGAATGGGTCGGCCATCCCGGTATGGACAATGGCGAGTTGCTGACCCTGCACGGCCGCGCCGCGAACATTCCGGCCAGCACTGTCACGCTGCACATCGATGAAAAACCACCCTACGCCATCAGTCTGCGCGGTGAACTGAAGGAACAGGCGTTCAAGAAAGTCGACTTCTCGGTCGTCACTGAGCTGGTCACCGAGCCGGGCAGCGTGCGCTTTGCCCTCAACGATACGCTGACCAACAACGGTGATTATCCGAAGGAATACCAGGCGCTGTATCACAGTAACTTCAGTACACCGTTCCTTGAGCAGGGCGCGCGGTTCGCGGCGCCGGTGAAACAGGTCTCGCCATTCAACGACAAGGCCAAAGCCGAGTTGGCGGACTGGCAGATTTATCGCGGTCCAACCAAGGACTACGATGAAACCGTCTATAACGTCGTGCCCTACGCCGACGCCAAAGGCGAAACCCTGACTGTTTTGCACAACAAGGCTGGCAGCCTCGGTGTCTCTGTTGGCTTCAATACTCAACAGCTGCCAGTGTTTTCCCTGTGGAAAAACACCGACACCCAAGGGCAGGGCTATGTCACGGGCCTTGAGCCAGGCACCAGCTTTTCCTACAACCGCCGCTATCAGCGTCCGCTGAATCTGGTGCCGACCATTGCGCCAAAGGCCAGCCAACAGTTTCAGATCAGCTACAGCCTGCTGGCAGACAAAGGCGCTGTGGATAACGCGCTGAAGCGCGTGAGCGAAATCCAGGCCGGGCGTGAAACCGAAGTGCGACAGGCGCCGCTGGTGGATCTGACCGAGCATTAAGGCGTCGCCGGGCGGTATTGCAGCGCTTCGGCCAGATGCTCACGGCTGATTGCATCGACTTGCTCAAGGTCTGCCAGGGTTCTGGCGACCTTGAGCAAACGATGGGCTGAGCGCAGTGACAAGGTCAGCCGTTCGCAGGCTGACTCCAGCCATTTCTCATCGGCTGTAGATAACTGGCAGTGCCGCTTCAGGCCTGGCAGATCGAGGAACGCATTGGCACAACGCTGACGCTTTTGCTGGCGTTCGCGTGCCTCGGCCACCACGGCTGCCGCACTGGCGCTGTCCTCGCCTGGCTTCACTGCCGGATTCAGCGCCGTCGCTTCCCGCGCCACCGTCAGGTGCAGATCGATCCGATCCAGCAACGGCCCCGATAGCTTGTTGCGGTAGCGCTGCACCATGTCCGGTGTACACGAGCACTTGCCGCTCGGCTCGCCAAGATATCCACAAGGGCACGGATTCATTGCCGCCACCAACTGGAAACGCGCGGGAAAGCGTACGCGATCCTTGGCTCGGGCAATCACGATATGCCCGGATTCCAGCGGCTCGCGCAGCACCTCCAGTACCTTGCGATCGAACTCCGGCAGCTCATCGAGAAACAGTACGCCGTGGTGGGCGAGGGTGATCTCGCCGGGTTGCGGTTTCGAGCTGCCACCGACCAGTGCCGGCCCGGAGGCCGAGTGGTGCGGCTGGCGAAAGGGCCGTTGTGGCCAATGGGTCAGTGGCACGCCGCTGGCGACCGATTGAATCGCCGCCACTTCCAGCGCCTCGCATTCGGAGAGTGGCGGCAGCAGGCCCGGCAAGCGACTCGCCAACAAGGTCTTGCCCGTTCCCGGCGGCCCACTGAACAACAGGTTATGCGCGCCCGCCGCCGCAATCAGCAGCGCCCGTTTCGCGGCCATCTGTCCTTGCACCTCATTGAGGTCGGGATAAGGTTTCGCCGCATGGATCAGCCCGTCCGAGACATAAGGCTCGACCGGCGTATGCCCGTTGAAATGCGCCACTGCCTCCAGCAGATGATCCACCGCAAACACCTTCAAACCCGAAGCAAGGCACGCTTCCTCGGCATTCGCCCGCGGCACCACCAGTGCCCGCCCGGCCTTGCGCGCCGCCAGTGCCGCCGGCAACACCCCGCGTACCGGCCGCACAGCGCCGGACAACGCCAGTTCACCAAGGCATTCCACCTCATCCAGCGTCAGACACGGCACCTGCACACTCGCCGACAGAATCCCCAAGGCAATCGCCAGATCAAAGCGCCCGCCATCCTTGGGCAGATCCGCCGGCGCCAGATTCAAGGTGATCCGCCGCGCCGGAAACTGCAGCCCGGAATTGATGATCGCGCTGCGCACGCGATCCTTGCTCTCCTTCACCGCCGCCTCGGGCAGACCGACCATGGTCAGCGACGGCAGACCGTTGGCCAGATGGACTTCGACGGTGACGGCGGGAGCATCCACGCCTATCTGGGCGCGACTGTGGACGATGGAGAGGGACATGGTCGTTCCTTGAGCTGAATCGGGGACCGCTTCCTGCGGGTTTTTGAAGGGTAGTTGGGGAAGGGCGATCAGGCGGGGGCGAACTTTCACTGGATGTTGCGGGAAAGTGGTTAACCAATCTCGAGGCGAAAAAAAACCGCCTTGAGGAGACGGTTTTCAGTTTGCAGGCTTCGGTGAGGCCAAGGCCTGCGTATCCTTTGCGGACACACTCACGTGCGATCAGGTTATGCATGTTTGCTCATTGGCGCAAGTATCAGATGGGCTTGAAAGGGGGGCAAAGGTCCCGTTGATAGCGCCTCATAACGACTTGATACAAGTTGTTTAAATCGCTTTCTAAGGGCTGTCATAAAGTCCGCAATGACGATGCCCACTCATGGGGTATTCGCGAAGTGTGGCCGGGAGCGCAAAGACTTCATGTTCCTCGACACGGTGTGAGACCCGTGCCGGTGCTGTATTTGAGGAACCCACACCCGGCCGCCTTAGCGGACATACTCACGTGTAGTCCCGAAGGTGTTCGTACGCCGGAAAGTGCATCGGAGGTTTGGCCCCACGCAAGGAGGGCCAAAGTATGTCTAAGTTTCTTAAACATATGTGGCGCCTCGTCAGAATCGCGTTATGGGCTTTTCGCCTGTACGAGTTTCTGCGAGACCGTTGGAATAATTCGTTGTAAGGATTGATTTGACGGAAACCGCTCCTGCCTTGGCAGGAGCGGTTTAACTTCTCTTCGCAAATTTGAAGGCATTTCTACTCGGGATTGTTATTCCGCAGGCGGTGTCAGCTTCGCTTCCATCTCGGCAACTTTCGCTTCGAGGCTCTCGAGGCGGGCACGAGTGCGGGCCAGTACGACCATCTGACTGTCAAACTCTTCCCGGCTCACCAGATCCAGTTTGCTGAACGCACTCTGCAGCAGCATCTTGAACTGGCTTTCGATTTCGGCTTTCGGCAGCGGGGTGTCGCCGCTGAACAGGCGGGAGGCGGTGCCGCTCAGGGCGTCGAGGAAGTCTTTTGGCGCGAGCATGGAATGTGTCCTGTAAACAGTGGCGGGCAGTGTATCACGCAGTGTCTATAGTCATTGACGCAGGTGCGGATGCACGCTTTTCGCGCAGGCGGACGGACGGCAACGCACCGTTGTTGTGCGTAACCGTCGGGGCTTTTTTGCGCGGGCGCCTGTGGCAGCGGCCAAGGGCTTGAAATCAGAGGAATTTGGCGAGATGGCAAGCTTTCTGCTTAGTCGGTAGTGACCCATGCACTGATGCAGTCGCTGTGACGAATGCAGTGCGGCAGGCGGGACGGGGAGTTTCGCCGGCAGCGGTTAGCTGGCGTCAGTCGGGCAGGTAAGGCCGACGATGCGTTACAAAGCCAGGCACTGCGCTTAGACTTGAGTCGGGTTTGTTTTCCTGGGGCAAGTCCACCAATTCGGGAGAGAGTTTCATGAAGCTAGTCACTGCCATCATCAAGCCGTTCAAGTTGGACGACGTGCGCGAGTCGCTGTCCGAAATCGGCGTGCAGGGCATTACCGTTACTGAAGTCAAAGGCTTCGGCCGGCAGAAGGGTCACACCGAGCTGTATCGCGGCGCGGAGTATGTGGTCGATTTTCTGCCCAAGGTGAAAATCGACGTGGCCATCGACGACAAGGATCTGGATCGGGTTATCGAGGCGATAACCAAAGCGGCCAACACCGGCAAGATCGGTGACGGCAAGATCTTCGTGGTCAATCTGGAACAGGCGATCCGCATCCGTACCGGCGAAACCGATACCGACGCGATTTAAGCCGCCACAAACCCCAACGCCCCAGGAGAAAACAATATGACTCTGCGTAAATTCGCAGGGCTAGGAGCCCTGTTGTCCATCGTAATGCCCGGCCTTGCAATGGCGGCAGACGAAGTGGCGGCCCCGGTCCTCAATTCCGGCGACACCGCCTGGATGCTCACCTCGACAGCCCTCGTGCTGTTCATGACCATCCCGGGCCTGGCGCTGTTTTACGGCGGCATGGTTCGCTCGAAAAACATTCTTTCCGTGATGATGCAGTGCTTCGCCATTACCGGTCTGATCAGCATCCTGTGGGTCATTTATGGCTACAGCATTGCGTTCGACACCACCGGCATGGAGCAGGGCGTCGTCAACTTCAACTCGTTCTTCGGCGGCATGGGCAAGGCGTTCCTCGCCAGTGTCACGCCTTCGAGCCTGACCGGCCCTGCGGCGCTGTTCCCCGAGGCGGTGTTCATCACCTTCCAGATGACCTTCGCGATCATCACCCCGGCGCTGATTGTCGGTGCGTTCGCCGAGCGGATGAAATTCTCCGCGATGCTGATTTTCATGGGCATCTGGTTCACCCTCGTCTATGCACCGATCGCGCACATGGTCTGGTCCGGTAACGGCGGCCTGATGTGGGACTGGGGCGTACTCGACTTCGCGGGCGGCACCGTGGTGCACATCAACGCCGGTGTGGCCGGTCTGATTGCCTGCCTGGTATTGGGCAAGCGCAAAGGTTTCCCGACCACCCCGATGGCACCGCACAACCTCGGTTACACCCTGATGGGTGCAGCGATGTTGTGGGTTGGCTGGTTCGGATTCAACGCCGGTTCCGCCGCAGCCGCCAACGGCACCGCCGGCATGGCGATGCTGGTCACACAGATTGCTACCGCTGCGGCTGCACTGGGCTGGATGTTTGCCGAGTGGATCACCCACGGCAAGCCAAGTGCACTGGGCATCGCCTCGGGTGTGGTTGCCGGTCTGGTGGCAATCACTCCGGCGGCCGGCACTGTGGGCCCGATGGGTGCACTGGTGATCGGTCTGGCGGCAGGTGTGGTGTGCTTCTTCTGCGCCACCACGCTGAAACGCAAACTCGGCTATGACGACTCTCTGGACGCGTTCGGCGTACACGGTATCGGCGGTATCCTCGGGGCGATCCTCACCGGTGTGTTCGCTGCACCGTCGCTGGGTGGCTTCGGCACCGTCACCGACATCGCCGCTCAAGTGTGGATTCAGTGCAAAGGTGTCGGCTTCACGGTGATCTACACCGCAATCGTCACCTTCATCATCCTCAAGGTCCTGGACGCCGTGATGGGTCTGCGTGTGACCGAGGAAGAAGAGTCGGTGGGTCTCGATCTGGCACAACACAACGAACGCGGCTACAACCTGTAAGTACGCGCATTAAAAAACTTGCCCGGTTCGCCGGGCATTTTTTTGTCTGGAATTTGTCATTGAAAGGAAGGCTGAAAGGATTTTTCGTACGGCTTTGGTCGTGTTTACGGCGGGCATTTTTCTGCGGCCAATCGCTTACATCATTGCAGGAATATTAGGGCCTTTGTTTTTTCCCAGAGCGCGCTAGAATGCGCCCCGAACGTGCGGAGAACTGTATGTGGCAACAGACTCTGATAACCCTGCGGGCACGGCCCCGGGGCTTTCATCTGGTAACGGACGAGTTACTCGCCGGCCTGCCTGAACTCAAGGCGTGCCGGGTCGGTCTGTTGCATTTGTGGCTGCAGCACACCTCGGCGTCGTTGACCATCAACGAGAACGCCGATCCGGCGGTCCGTCGCGACTTCGAACGATTTTTCAATCGTCTGATCCCACAAGGAACAGACGGCTATGAGCATAACGACGAAGGCCTGGACGACCTCCCGGCGCACTTCAAGGCCAGCGTACTTGGCTGTCAGATCAGTCTGCCGGTTTCGGCAGGGCGACTGGCACTGGGCACCTGGCAAGGTGTTTATCTGGGCGAGCACCGTGATCATGGCGGTGCCCGTAAAGTCCTCGCCACCCTGCACGGTGAAGGGGCGTAAACCGTTGGTCACCCGCGGTTACCGATTTTTTTCCGGCGACTTTCGACAGTCGCCAAAGCTGGTCTATAACTAATCTGCTTTTCGCAAGTCATGAGGTAGAACATGAGCGACGATGATCTGGAAAACGACGACCTCGAAGTAGGCGACGAAGACGAGGCCGAGGACGGTCTGGAAGCAGCAGCGGAAGACGTTGCTGAAGACGATGGCGGTGACGATACGCCGGCCCCGGCTGCCAAAGGCAAAGCCAAGGCTGCGGTGTCGGTCGACGAGTTGCCGAGCATCGAAGCCAAGAACAAGGAGCGCGACGCCCTGGCCAAGGCCATGGAAGAATTCCTTGCGCGCGGCGGCAAGGTGCAGGAAGTGGAGGCCAACGTGGTCGCCGATCCGCCCAAGAAGCCGGATAACAAGTACGGCAGCCGCCCTATCTGAGGCGTGCTACCTGCTTGCTGAAAAAGCCCGCCGTCGCTGCGGGCTTTTTCATGCCTGAAACAAAGAGGTCATGGATACACGCAACCCCCTGTGGGGGCGGGCTTGCTCGCGAAGGCGGTGTGTCATTCAAATTGTATGTCGACTGACACGGCCTCTTCGCGAGCAAGCCCGCTCCCACAGGGGATAGTGGATCAGTTCGAGAGGGCATTCCAGCGGGCGAGCACTGCTGGCAAATCGGTCAGGCTACGGATCTCGGCATCCGGAAGCCGCTCGGCTTCCCAGACCTTGCCCGTCGGGTTGAACCAGACGGCACGCATGCCCGCTTGTTGCGCCCCGGCAATGTCATCGCCCGGATGATCGCCGATATGTACGGCGGTTTCGGCTGTGGCGCCACCACGCTGCAACGCCTCGTGAAACAGCCGCACATCCGGCTTGGCGATACCGATATCTTCGGCGCACAAGGCAAACTTGAAGTAATCCGCCAGGCCCAGCCGACGCACGTCGGCGTTGCCGTTGGTGACCACGCCGAGTGCGTAATGGTTGGCGAGGATTTCCAAAGTCGGTTCGACCTCCGGGAACACCTCGATCTGATGCCGCGCATGCAGGAATACTTCAAAGCTTTTGTCGGCCAGATCCGCAGCTTCCCCGTGGGCGTACCCGGCTTCCTCCAGTGCGTGGAACAGCACGCGCCGGCGCAACGCGCTGATGCGGTGCTTGAGGCCCGGCTCGCTGGCCAGTACCCGCTCACGAATCCCCCACAAATGCTCCACCGGCACTGCGCCCAGATTCGGCGCGTGTTCGCTCAGCCATTGGCGCAATACCGCTTCGGCGCTGACGATCACCGGGGCGGTGTCCCACAGGGTGTCGTCGAGGTCGAAGGTGATCAACTGGATGTTCATGAATCGTCGCCTTTGCTGCGTTTGGCCCGTGGGTGGGCGCTGTCGTAGACCGCCGCCAGGTGCTGGAAGTCCAGGTGGGTGTAGATCTGCGTGGTCTTGATGTCCGAGTGGCCGAGCAGTTCCTGCACCGCGCGCAGGTCCTGCGAGGATTCCAGCAAGTGGCTGGCAAAGGAATGCCGCAGCATGTGCGGGTGCAGGTTCTGCCCCAGTTCGCGCTCGCCGGCCAGTTTCACCCGCACCTGAATCGCCCGTGGGCCGAGGCGGCGGCCTTGCTGGCTGACGAACACGGCGTCGTCGGCCGGGTTGGTCATGGCCCGCAGCGGCAGCCATTGCTCCAGTGCTTCGCGCGCCTTTTTGCCGACCGGCAGCAGGCGGGTCTTACTGCCCTTGCCGAGCACCTGAACCATGCCGTCGGCCAGATCCAGCTGATCGAGATTGAGCCCGGTCAGCTCGGACAGGCGCAGGCCCGAGGAATAGAACAGTTCGAGAATCGCCTGATCGCGACGGGCGAGAAAGTCGTCCTCGACCGCACCTTCAAGCAGTTGCAATGCGCGGTCAGTGTCGAGGGTTTTCGGCAAGCGCCGTTCGCCTTTTGGCGGCGCCAGACCGGTCGCCGGGTCGTGGTCGCACAGACCTTCGCGATTCAGATAGTGATAGAGCCCGCGCACCGCCGAGAGCAATCGGGCGAGACTGCGTGACGACTGCCCCTGCGCATGCAGGCGGGCGATCAGGCTGCGCAGGCGCTGAATATCCAGCGCCGCCCAACTGCCAATGTTCTGCTTGAGGCACCAGCCGAGGACTTTATCGAGATCGCGGCGATAGGCCGACAGGGTGTGCGGCGACACCTGTCGCTCACTGCGCAGGTGTTCGCAGTAAGCGTCCAGTTGTCGTTCCATGCTCAGCGTACCGAGCGCAGGGAGCTGTTGACCCGTGGCAGCACGCGGCCCATGACTTCGGCGATGTAGCTGAGGAACAGCGTGCCGACCGAGCTCTTGTAGTGCTGCGGATCACGGCTGGCGATCGCCAGAATGCCGTGAATGCCCTGATGACTGACCGCGACTACCGCGGTGGAGCCGATCTGCTTGCGCTGTTCTTCGCCGAACAGGAAGTCCAGCTCATGTTCACGCAGGGTGCCGCTGACGCTCTTGCCTTCGGTGAGCAGACCGCCGATCGCGGTTTGCGCGTCGGCATGAGTCACCCAGCGGCCAACCGGTGCCGGGTTGTCGCCGAGCAGGATCAGGCTGACAAAGGGCACCTGAAAGTCCTGGCGCAGGCTGTCTTCGACGCTGATCACCACGTCTTCCAGACTGGCCGCGTCCATCAGCGACAGGATCAGGCGGCGGGTCTTGTCGAACAGCCGGTCATTGTCGCGGGCGACGTCCATCAACTGCGAGAGACGATGACGCATCTCGATGTTGCGGTCGCGCAGGATGCTCATCTGCCGCTCGACCAGCGAAACGGTGTCACCGCGCTGGTGGGGAATGCGCATGGCGGGCAGCAGTTCTTCGTGCTCGACGAAGAAGTCCGGATGAGCCTCCAGGTATGCGGCAACCGCTGCCGCCTCCAGGCTTTCGGACGCGGATTCGTCGGACTGTCGGGCGGGTACCTGAGGCTTATCGGTCATGGCTTCTGCTCACTCAAAGACGCACTTGTCCTTCGTATACACGCACTGCCGGGCCGGTCATCAGCACTGGATGGCCAGGGCCTGCCCATTCAATGGACAGACGCCCGCCGGGCAGGTCGATCAACAGCGGCGAATCCATCCACCCCTGGCTGATGGCCGCAACTGCAGCGGCACAAGCGCCGGTACCGCAGGCCTGGGTTTCCCCGGCCCCGCGTTCCCAGACGCGCAACTGCGCGCGGTTGCGGTCGATGACCTGGATGAAACCGACGTTGACCCGCGCCGGGAAGCGCGGATGGTGTTCGATTTTCGGCCCCAGTTCATGCACCGGTGCATTGTTGATGTCCTGTACGCGCAGCACCGCATGGGGGTTGCCCATTGACACAGCGGCCAGTTCGACCGTGGTGCCGTCGACTTCCAGCTGATAGCTGCTGGCCTGCGCCGGTGCGTCGAACGGAATATCCGCCGGCACCAGACGCGGCGCGCCCATGTTCACCCCGATCTGGCCGTCGTTACGCACGTCCAGCTCGATGATGCCGCCCTTGGTCTCGACGCGAATCTGCCGTTTAGCGGTCAGGCGCTTGTCGAGCACGAAGCGCGCGAAGCAGCGTGCACCGTTGCCGCACTGTTCCACTTCCGAGCCATCGGAGTTGAAGATCCGGTAACGGAAATCCACGTCCGGGTTGCTCGGCGCTTCGACGATCAGCAACTGGTCGAAACCGATACCGGTGTGCCGGTCGCCCCATTGCTTGGCGTGCTTGGGCTGAATATGCGCGTGCTGGCTGACCAGGTCGAGAACCATGAAGTCATTGCCCAGGCCGTGCATTTTGGTAAAACGCAGCAGCATGGGTTACTCCGGCAGCAGGCTTTCGCCGGCAAACAGCTCGGCCACGGTTTCGCGGCGGCGCACTTCAAAAACCTGATCACCGTCTACCAACACTTCAGCGGCACGGCCACGGGTGTTGTAGTTGGAACTCATCACGAAGCCGTAGGCGCCGGCCGAATGCACGGCCAGCAGATCGCCTTCTTCCAGCGCGAGCTCACGATCCTTGGCGAGGAAATCGCCGGTTTCGCAGATCGGGCCGACGATGTCGTATTTGCGCGCAGCGGAGTCACGCGGTTTGACCGCGGTGACGTCCATCCAGGCCTGATACAGCGCCGGGCGAATCAGGTCGTTCATCGCCGCGTCGACGATGGCGAAATCCTTGTGTTCGGTGTGCTTGAGGTACTCGACCTGAGTCAGCAGCACGCCAGCGTTGGCGACGATGAAGCGGCCCGGTTCGAACACCAGCGCCAGGTCACGACCGTTCAGACGCTCGCGCACAGCCTTGATGTAATCGCCGGCCAGTGGCGGCTCTTCATCGCGATAACGCACGCCCAGGCCACCGCCGAGATCGATGTGGCGCAGGTGAATGCCGCAATCGCCGAGGCGGTCGACCAGGTCCAGCAAGCGATCGAGGGCATCGAGGAACGGCGGCAGGGTGGTCAGTTGCGAGCCGATGTGGCAGTCGACACCGATCACTTCCAGGTTCGGCAGGTGCGCGGCACGCACGTACACGTCTTCGGCGTCGGCAATGGCGATGCCGAACTTGTTCTCTTTGAGACCGGTGGAAATGTACGGGTGGGTGCCGGCGTCGACGTCCGGGTTCACGCGCAGCGAGACCGGGGCGCGAACACCCAGCTCGGCAGCCACGACTTGCAGGCGCTCGAGTTCGTCGGTGGATTCGACGTTGAAGCAGTGCACGCCGACTTCCAGCGCGCGACGCATGTCGTCACGGGTCTTGCCGACGCCGGAGAACACGATTTTGTCGGCGCTGCCGCCAGCGGCGAGTACACGTTCCAGCTCGCCACGGGAAACGATGTCGAAACCGGCGCCGAGACGGGCCAGGACATTCAGAACCCCGAGGTTGGAGTTGGCCTTGACGGCGTAGCAGACCAGGTGCGGCATGCCGGCCAGCGCGTCGGCGTAGGCCAGATACTGGGCTTCGATGTGCGCACGCGAGTAGACGTAGGTGGGCGTGCCGAAGCGGTCGGCGATGGCGGACAGCGCCACACCTTCCGCGAACAGCTCCCCGCCACGGTAGTTAAAAGCGTCCATGGCGATCCCTTATTGGTAAACGTCGTGCTTGTGTGCTTTGGACGGCTGCTTCTGCGAAGACTGGGCTTGCTCGGCCGGGTCCTGATCGTCATCCGGCAGGTACAGCGGGCCTTTTTGACCACAGGCCGAAACGAGGCAGGCAACCGCGACGAGCGCAGCAAGGGAAGAGATCAGGCGCTTCATGGCGAAATCCTTGAAAATGCGTTAATTGCGCCGGAGTATACCGGCCACCCGGCAGCTTGCCTATGCGAGGGGGTTCCCGTCCGGCGGGGCTCTGTGAATACACACAAACCCCTGTGGGAGCGGGCTTGCCCGCGAAGGCGTCGGTCCAGTCGAGAAAAATGCTGGATGTGCCGGCCCCTTCGCGAGCAAGCCCGCTCCCACAAGTGTTGTGTTGGATGTGCCGGCAGGTGCTTGGTCGTTAATCTTTGCAATCGGCCGGCAGCGTCCGTATCTTGCGGCGCTTGAGCCTGATCAGACATTTTTTGAGGTTGCCACAATGAGTTTGTCCGAAGCGCGTTTCCACGATCTGGTCGATGAAACCCAGGAAAAACTGGAGGACATCTTTGACGAAAGCGACCTGGATATCGACCTGGAAAGCTCGGCCGGTGTACTGACTGTGAAGTTTGAAAACGGCACGCAGCTGATTTTCAGTCGTCAGGAGCCGTTGCGTCAGCTGTGGTTGGCGGCGGTCTCCGGCGGTTTCCACTTCGACTACGACGAAGAGAGCGAGCGCTGGATGTGCGACAAGAGCGAAGAGCAACTGGGCGAGATGCTCGAGCGCATCGTCAAGCAGCAAGCCGGCGTCGAATTCGACTTCGAAGGTCTGTGAATTCGTGACTGATAGCGCTCCCGTCCGGCCTCCGAAGCCGCTCTACAGCAACGTCAGCCCGGCGGTGCCGTCGCCGTGCAGCGGCGTGTGCCGGCTGGATGAGCAGAAGGTTTGCCTCGGCTGCTTCCGCCATGTCGAGGATATTCGCGAATGGCGTTCGGCGGACGATCAACGCCGCCGGATCATCTGCCAGCAGGCTGCCGCACGAAAAGCCCTGACTTGACTCGACCTTGTGGTGAGGGGATTTATCCCCGATAGACTGCGCAGCAGTCTCAGAAGCTTGGGGCCGCTGCGCGACCCATCGGGGATAAATCCCCTCGCCACAGGGGTTCTTGCCATTTCAAAAGTGGGTGACTTGTATATTTTTTGAGCTGTGATAGTGTCCGAACACGCCTCAACCCATCGAGGCATGGTGAAAACCCCGTCTTTTTTGGCGGGGTTTTGCTTTTTTTGTGTGCAGAAGAAAGGAGTCTGCCCGGATCATGACCGCACCTTCCATCACTCTTACCCGTCTGGACGTGCAACGTCTGGAGCGCTTGATCGACAACCTGAATGAGAAAGACCAGGCTGCGCCGGGCGTGATCGCGCTGCAAACCGAACTGGACCGCGCCGATACGCTGGTCGGCCACGATGAAGTGCCCGCCGATGTCGTGACGATGAATTCCCGCGTGCACTGCCGCGAAGAAGGCAGCGGCAAGGACTATCACCTGACGCTGGTCTATCCCAAGGATGCCAACGCCGACGAAGGCAAGATCTCGATCCTCGCGCCGGTCGGCAGCGCGCTGCTGGGCCTGAAGGTCGGTCAGCACATCGACTGGCCGGCTCCGGGTGGCAAGACCCTGAAACTGACGTTGCTGGAAGTTGAATCGCAGCCTGCCAACGGCGGTGAATTCCGCGAGTGACCCCGCCTCAGACCTGTTCGAGCGCCTCGTTCAGGGCGCGCTCCAGGTCGGTCTTGTAGCGCAGATACAAATTGCTTGAACTCTGACCATCACCGAGCAGGCCCGAGAGGTCCAGGTCGGTGATGTAGCAGCGATAGCGCTCGGTCTCGCGGCGCTGCTCGACGATCTCCCGGGCGACCACGTGGAACAGCTGGTCGCCATATTCCAGCTCGCTGAATTCCCGTTGATTGCAATACAAGGTGACCTGCACCTCGCCCGGTGCGGCTTTGCCGACGATCGCCTGCACGTCGTAGAACGGTTTGTTGACCGGTGTCTGCGGCGCCGGTCGTGGTTCGACCCGGCGCGCCCGCCCGGGGCCGGAAGGTAATAGCTGGTAATACAAGGTGTCGAGGCCGACCGCCGGGCTGCCATCCATCGGCAACAGCGCTTCGCGTCGGTACTGGATCGATTGCAGGAAGCGCTGCAGCGGTACCAGCAGGCTCTGTTCATCGTGATACGGCAGATGCTGTTGCCACAGCGCGTTGAACTCATCCAGCACGTACAGCTCGGCCTGTTGTTCGCTGATCCGGTAGAACACCTGAATCGATTCCGGCTGACCCATCGACAGGATCAACGCGAGGTCGTGATCCTCCAGCGCCATCGGGTCCAGGTGCAGCGGGCTGTAGCGCGGCTGTTCTTCGCCCAGATAATCGAGCAGCGCCGGCAATGTCGCGAGGGCTACGTGATTGACCTGGCCCGGCACCAGCTCCAGCACGTGATAGTGCTGTTGCACCTGAATCAGGTAGCGGTGATTGAGCTCGCTGAGCAGCAGGGTCTGCGCGGTGTCGATGACTTCTTCGACGCGCCGGGCAATGAACTGCGCGCGGTTGTGGCAGAAGCAACGCACTTTCAATGATGGCTGCTGCGGGCCGCGCGGCAGATTGTTGAGGTAGTCGCGCAGGCAATCGAGCAGCGCGTGGGGGCCGTCGAAACGGTTGACCAGCACTTCATTCCAGCTGTTGAGCGTGACCTGATCGAGGGTCAGCACAAGGTTTTCGCGCACCCCGGCGTAACTCAGTGAGTCGGTGCGCTCGGTGGTCATCAGGATATTCAGGTCGCGGTGATGCTTGAGCGGATCGATACCGACGTTGACCAGCATCAGCACTTCGCTCGGCACCGCAGCGCGCAGCAGTCGTTCTTCGGCAACGGTCGGCAGGGGCAGGGCGATGCACTGCTGCAGGCTGCTGAGCAGGTTGAACAGCTCGAACTCGCTCATATCGCTGGTGCCGGGGTGCAGCGCCAGTCGGGTGCTGCTGTCGATCACACCGTTGCGGTGGCACCAGGTCAGCAGTTCGAGCAACTCGCGGCTGCGCTTGATCGGCGCGAAGTGCTCCCACTCCAGCGCGTTCAGGCTACCGTTGTACAAACCCCACTGGGTTTGCCCGGGCTCTTTTTTGTTCGGCGATTGCACCAGGGTCAGGGTGTCTTCGGCCAGATCCGGGGCGATGCCGGGATTGATGAATTCGACCTTGTCGGCCTTGCGCTCGAATGCGGCGTACAAGCGACGACCGAGCACGTTCAGGTCGCGCTTGTTGATCAGGCTGACGGTCTGTTCGGTGCGGGCGAACTGGGTCAGGAAGCGGTAGCTGTAATTCAGCTCATTGACCAGGGCGCGGCGTTCGGCGCTGACCTGGCGGACTTTCCACTGGCTGCGGCTGTCGAGCAAGGCCAGTTGCCGCTGATCCCAATGCCATTCGTGCGCCAGGCGCTCCAGCAGCGAACGCTGCCAGCTTTGGGTGCGGCTGTTGCCGGTGAGCTTGCGGTTGACCTTGAGGTACAGCGCGCGCCGCACCAGCTCCAGACGCTCCGGCTCGTTGCGGGCGCAGAGGTATTCCTCGATGCGTCGGTACACCACCATGTACGGATCCAGCTCATCCAGATCCAGCTGATTGGCGAACACGGCCTGCTTGTAGCGCAGGCTCAGACACTGCACTTTCGGGTGTTCGCTGGCGTAGACCTCGGTCAGCAACAGCTTTAGCACTGACTTGTAGGGCGACTCGATGCCCTTGAACAACTGCCACAGGCCGGCACCGATGAACTCGCCCGGCGGAATTGTCGCCAGATGCCCGAGATCAAGCGTCTCGTCGGCGCGAATGAAACGCTTGGACAGCAGAGTGTGGGTGTACAGGTCGTAAGCGCTTTCTTCGTAGACTGGCACCAGCCACCAGATCGGTGTGCGCCCGGCCAGCCAGATCGCGGTGCGATAAAACTCGTCCAGCAACAGATAGTGCTGCGTGCTGCCGCAGTTTTCGGAGCTGAGCTGGGTGTCGCGTTCGCCTTTGACGAAGCGTACCGGGTCGATCAGAAAGAAGTGCGCCTCGGCGCCTTGGGTCGCGGCCCAGGCTTCGAGGAGCTGGCATTTTTTGCGCAACTCGGCGAGTTCGTTGTCGCTCAGGTCCGGTGCGTGGCAAACCCACACGTCCATGTCGCTCTGATCGGCCTGGGCCAGGGTGCCGAGGCTGCCCATCAGAAACAGTCCGTGAATCGGCCGAGGCGGGTTGCTGCCATGGCGCGGCTTGTAGGAGAACGAGCGGGTCAGGCGCTGCGCTTCGGTGAGGGCGCTGGCGTCCGGTTCATAGTTGGACAGCCCGGCTGGGGTGCTGCCGGAAACATAGCCCGGCAACAGCGGGTGATTGACGTGGAAGAACAGTGGCAGCAGGGTCAGCACGCCTTGCTGGCGGCTCGACAGACCTTCGAGCGCCCGGCCAAGGCGACCCTCATTGAGCTTGAGAAAGCGCGCGCGCAGCTGGCTGAGCACCTTGCGGTCGATGCCTTCGTCCAGGTCGGGGCGGATTTCATGGGTGCGCGTCATGTCAGCTCAAACCGGCTCGCAGGCTCGGAAGAAGAGGGTCTCGGAATGGAAGGCAGTTTAGCCTTTGCGCAGCGGGACTTTTAAGCTGAATTTGTTTTTTGACGTCAGATTTTTAGCGGTGAGCGATCAAGCGGGCCCGCGGAAATCCCGTGGCAGGAGTTCCCGTGGGCGAAGACGGGAAAAATCAGGCGGTTTCCTGTTCTCTCAGAATGGTCAGCACGGTTTGCACATTTTGCGCGGCATCACGACCCAGACTGGTCAGATACCCGCCATCGGGCTGGTCGGTGAGGTCTTTCTCGAAGAGGCGTTTGGCGGCGGCGATATGTTTCGGGGCAGCGGTCTGATGAATTTTCAAACCTTCCTGGGAACTGTCCAGGGGAAAGAGTGCGAGGACTTCCAGTTCGGCAACCAGCTCAGGGGTAAGCGACATAAGGACTCCAGACTTTCTAGGAATTGGACGACAGCGTCCCTAAGGTGAACCCGCTTTTGCGGCATGTCCAGTGCTCAGATCAGGGATTTTGTCTTGAGGCGGATTCCAGTGTAGTAGGGGCCGGAGAGATGGCTGGATGGATGGGTGACAAATTGTGTGGGAGCGAGCTTGCTCGCGAAAGCGATGTGTCATATAGCGTTGTCTTTGCTGATGCACGGCATTCGCGAGCAGGCTCGCTCCCACAGGGGGGATGTGCTTGGCCTACTGCTTTTCCGGTGGCAGCTCAGGCAATGCACGCAGCGCGGTTTCATACCACTCGGTATTGAACGCGCGGTCTTCGTCGAGCATCGCGTCGATTTCGTAGGCCAGCACGTGGGCCATCAGATTCAGGATGTCATCACGCTCGTAACCGACCAGCGTCAGCTTGTTGAAGGTTGCCTTGGCCGCTGGCGGGTTGTCGCTTTCGATCTGGTTCTCGATCGCTTCGATCAGCGTCGATTCGGTGAACTCTTCTTCATCATTGTCGATGTCAGTCGGCTCGCTCATGGCAGGCTCCTCAAGGAAAGGCGCCAGTTTACCCGCATTCAGCGGCGTGATGCTGCTGGCAGGATCGAGCCCGGCGATCTATAAACAGTGCCTGCCCACCCCGCACGGCCTGGAGGCTATGTGATGTTCAAGCTCTACGGATTCGCTGTCAGCAACTACTACAACATGGTCAAGCTGGCGCTGCTGGAAAAAGGCCTGGCGTTCGAAGAGGTGACGTTCTACCCGACGCCGACCCCGGAATCGCTGGCGATCAGCCCGCGCGGCAAAGTACCGGTGCTGGGCGTCGAAGCGGGTTTCATCAACGAAACCGCGATCATCCTCGAATACCTCGAACAGACCCAGAAAGGCACGCCGCTGCTGCCGAGCGATCCATTCGAGCGGGCGCAGGTGCTGGCGATCGCCAAGGAAATCGAGTTGTACATCGAGCTGCCGGGCCGCGCCTGCTATGGTGAGGCGTTCTTCGGCTCGCCGGTGCCGGAGGCGATCAAGGAGAAAACCAAAGCCGAGCTGTTGCTGGGTTTCGCGGCGCTGGGCCGCCACGGCAAATTCGCCCCGTACGTGGCGGGCGACAGTTTGAGCATCGCGGATTTGTATTTCCTGTACAGCGTGCCGCTGGCGTGTGCGGTCGGGCAGAAACTGTTCGGGATCGATTTGTTGGCAGAGATGCCGAAAGCCAAGGCGCTGCTGGAGCGGCTTGAGCAGAATCCGCACGTGCAGAAGATTGCAGCGGACAAAGAGGCGGCGATGCCGGCGTTTTTGGCGATGATCGCTGCCAAGAAGTGAATTTTATAGCGCTCTGAAGGGAAGCCTTCGCGAGCAGGCTCGCTCCCACAGGGGATTTTTGTCGGCCACAAATTTTGTGTTTAACAAAAATCCAAATGTGGGAGCGAGCCTGCTCGCGAAGCTTTTGACCTTTAGCGGCTGGCGATGAGGGCCTGACCGCGAACCACCGCTGCCTTGACCTGCGCCGGCGCCGTCCCGCCGATATGGTCACGGGCATTCACCGAGCCTTCCAGGGTCAGCACGGCGAACACGTCCTGCTCGATCTGGTCGCTGAACTGACGCAGTTCTTCCAGGCTCATCTCGGCCAGATCCTTGCCGGTGTCGACGCCGTACTTCACCGCGTGACCGACGATTTCGTGGCAGTCACGGAACGGCAGGCCACGGCGCACCAGGTAGTCCGCCAGGTCGGTGGCGGTGGAGAAACCACGCAGCGCCGCTTCACGCATGATCGCGTGTTTCGGCTTGATCGCCGGGATCATGTCGGCAAACGCCCGCAGCGAATCGCGCAGGGTGTCGGCGGCGTCGAACAGCGGCTCTTTGTCTTCCTGATTGTCCTTGTTGTAGGCCAGTGGCTGGCCCTTCATCAGGGTCAGCAGGCCCATCAGTGCGCCGAACACGCGGCCGGTCTTGCCGCGAACCAGTTCCGGCACGTCCGGGTTTTTCTTTTGCGGCATGATCGAGCTGCCGGTGCAGAAGCGATCAGGCAGATCGATGAACTGGAACTGCGCGCTGGTCCACAGCACCAGCTCTTCGGAAAAACGCGACAGGTGCATCATCGCGATGCTGGCGGCCGAGCAGAATTCGATGGCGAAGTCGCGATCGGAAACGTTGTCCAGCGAGTTGCCGCCGACGGCGTCGAAGCCCAGCAGTTGCGCGGTGTATTCGCGGTCGATCGGGTAGGTGGTGCCGGCCAGCGCGGCGCTGCCCAGTGGCATGCGGTTGGTGCGCTTGCGGCAGTCGACCAGACGCTCGTAGTCGCGGCTGAGCATTTCGAACCAGGCCAGCATGTGGTGGCCGAAGGTCACTGGCTGAGCAGTTTGCAGGTGAGTGAAGCCGGGCATGATGCTCGCGGCTTCACGCTCGGCTTGCTCCAGCAGGCCTTTTTGCAGGCGGGTGATCTCGGCCAGGATCAGGTCGATTTCGTCACGCAGCCACAGACGGATGTCGGTGGCGACCTGATCGTTGCGGCTGCGCCCGGTGTGCAGTTTCTTGCCGGTGATACCGATGCGGTCGGTCAGGCGCGCTTCGATGTTCATGTGCACGTCTTCGAGGTCGACGCGCCAGTCGAACTGGCCGGCTTCGATTTCGCCCTGAATGGTCTTCAGGCCGTCGATGATGCTGTCGCGCTCGGCATCGGTCAGCACGCCGACCTTGGCCAGCATGGTGGCGTGGGCGATCGAGCCCATGATGTCGTGGCGATACAGGCGCTGGTCGAAGGTGACGGAGGCGGTGAAGCGGGCGACGAAGGCGTCGACGGGTTCACTGAAGCGGCCGCCCCAGGACTGATTGGTCTTGTCAGTGCTCATGAATTCGCTCGTATCGGCTTGAAGAAAGAAGGCGTGAAACGCTGGCGCGGATAATAACAGGGTTGCCAATCCTGTCGCTGACACCGGTCGATACGTTTTTTTCTCATCTGCTCATTCATAGTCGGCGCCGTCTGCGGGGGATTTGCGCAAGGATATTTTTCGATTGAGCAATATCGGCCCGGCAAGCGTCTACAGTTGGACATAAGGGTCGGCGCGACTGCGGATCGCACAAAGGTCCGGACGCCGACTATAAGAAGAGGGGGTGGGTGGTTTTGTCCTTTGGCATACCCCGTGAAAAACGCAGGAAACAGCGGGCTTTGAGCGGTACGACCCGGACACTGGCAAATATTGCTGGCCGACGTACGGCACTTTTTGGCGCTCGGGCTAGTCTTAGCGTGGATCGCGGTGACGGACGTCACTTCACCTGTCTACGCTATCCTTGTGCGAGACTCACGCAGGAATCCAGCGCAATATGAATGTCCTGATCGTTGATGACGAACCACTGGCTCGCGAGCGCCTAAGCCGAATGGTAAGCGAGCTCGAGGGTTATACAGTCCTGGAGCCCAGCGCCACGAATGGCGAAGAGGCGTTGGCGCTGATCGACAGCCACAAGCCGGATATCGTGCTGCTCGATATTCGCATGCCGGGCCTTGATGGCCTGCAAGTCGCTGCCCGTCTGTGCGAACGCGAAACGCCGCCGGCCGTGGTGTTTTGCACCGGCCCCGATGAATTTGCCGTGGAAGCCCTGCAGGCCAGCGCCGTGGGCTATGTGGTGAAACCCGTGCGAACCGAACATCTGCATGACGCCCTGAAACGGGCTGAACGTCCCAACCGGGCGCAACTCTCGGCCCTGACCCGTCCCGCCGCCGAAAGCGGTAATGGCCCGCGCAGTCACATCAGCGCCCGCACCCGCAAAGGCATCGAGCTGATCCCGCTGGATCAGGTGGTCTATTTCATTGCCGATCACAAATACGTGACCCTGCGCCATGAAAGCGGCGAGGTGCTGCTGGATGAGCCGCTGAAAGCCCTCGAAGACGAATTCGGCGAGCGTTTCGTGCGCATCCACCGCAACGCGCTGGTCGCCCGCGACCGCATCGAGCGTCTGCAACGCACACCGCTGGGGCATTTCCAGCTGTTCCTCAAAGGCCTCAATGGTGATGCGCTGATTGTCAGCCGCCGGCATGTGGCCGGTGTGCGCAAGATGATGCAGGGCCTCTGACCCGGCCTTCGCGCACGGTTGCACTTTCTTCTGCCGGGCATTGCAGGCCAGGGAGGCCACGCCGTTTCTGATTCAAGTCAAAGTGGATTTGGCTGAGCTGTTATTATCCGCCGTATCTATTCAGTACGGATTGATCCATGTCCTCTCGCGAAATCCGCATCGCCACCCGTAAAAGTGCGCTGGCCCTCTGGCAGGCCGAATACGTCAAAGCCCGTCTGGAAGCGGCCCATCCGGGTCTGCTGGTGACGCTGGTGCCCATGGTCAGTCGCGGCGACAAGCTGCTCGACTCGCCGCTGTCGAAAATCGGCGGCAAGGGCCTGTTCGTCAAGGAGCTGGAAACCGCGCTGCTGGAAAACGAAGCCGACATCGCCGTGCATTCGATGAAAGACGTGCCGATGGACTTCCCCGAAGGCCTTGGCCTGTTCTGTATCTGCGAACGCGAAGACCCGCGCGATGCTTTCGTTTCCAATACCTACGCCAGCCTCAATGCGCTGCCTGCCGGCGCCATCGTTGGCACCTCCAGCCTGCGGCGTCAGGCGCAACTGCTGACCCGTCGTCCTGATCTGGAAATCCGCTTCCTGCGCGGTAACGTCAATACCCGTCTGGCCAAGCTCGATGCCGGCGAATATGACGCGATCATCCTCGCGGCGGCCGGCCTGATCCGCCTCGGTTTCGAAGAGCGCATCACTTCTGCGATCAGCGTCGACGACAGTCTGCCGGCCGGTGGCCAAGGCGCTGTCGGCATCGAATGCCGCAGCGCCGACACGCAAATCCACGCCTTGCTCGCACCGTTGCATCACGCCGACACCGCTTCGCGCGTGACCGCTGAACGTGCCCTCAACAAACACCTGAATGGCGGCTGCCAGGTGCCGATCGCCTGCTACGCCGTGCTTGAAGGTGAGCAGTTGTGGTTGCGTGGTCTGGTGGGCGAACCGAGCGGTGGCAAGCTGCTCAGCGCCGAGGCGCGCGCGCCGCGTGCCGATGCCGAGACGCTGGGGGTGAAGGTTGCCGAAGACTTGCTCAGCCAGGGTGCCGACGACATTCTCAAAGCGGTGTATGGCGAGGCAGGTCACGAGTGACTGGCTGGCGCCTGCTGCTGACGCGCCCTGCGGATGACTGTGCGGCGCTGGCCGCGGTGTTGGCCGGACAGGGGATTTTCAGCAGTTGCCTGCCGCTTCTGGACATCGCGCCGCTGCCGGTCTCTGACAAGATACGTCAGGCGCTGGCGCAGCTGCCGGGTTGCAGCGCGGTCATCGTGGTCAGCAAGCCGGCGGCGCGGATTGCGCTTGATCTGCTGGACGCTTATGGACCTGAGTCATTGTCGATGCCGTGGTTCAGCGTCGGTGCGGCGACTGCGCAGATTCTTCGCGATCACGGTCTCGATGTGCACTGTCCCGCCGACGGCGATGACAGTGAAGCCCTGCTGCAATTGCCGCGTCTGCGCGAGGCGGTCACCGAGCCCGGCGCGCAGGTGCTGATCCTGCGTGGCGAGGGTGGCCGCGAGCTGCTCGCCGAGCGCCTGCGCGCGCTTGGTGCTAGTGTCGAGTATCTGGAGTTGTATCGGCGTGACCTGCCAGCCTACCCGCCGCAAGAGCTGCCGCAGCGGATTGCAGCGGAACGCTTGAACGGGCTGGTGGTCAGCAGTGGACAGGGTTTCGAGCACTTGCGCCAGATGGCCGGCGATGCCTGGCTTTCAATTGCGCAGTTGCCGTTGTTTGTGCCAAGCCCAAGGGTTGCCGAGCTGGCACATGCCGCCGGGGCCCGAACAGTTGTGGATTGCCGCGGCGCGAATGCCGCGGCTTTGCTGACGGCGTTACGGGAGCATCCCGTGCCCGTTCTCTAATGCAAAGGATGGATACGTGAGCGAAACAGCCTTGCCTAAAGATGATGTCCAGCCTGTGATCGATGCCCAGGTTGAAACTCCACCGCCGGCCAAAGAGCCGCGCCGAGGCAACGGACTGGCCATTGTCGCCCTGTTGCTCGGCGCTGCCGGCGTGGCGATCGGTGGCTGGGGTGTCTGGCAGGTGCGTCACCTGCAGAGCAACACCGCACAACAGTCAGGCCAGGTGCAGGCACTGAACGATCAGGCGCAGAGCCTCAAGCTCAACGAACAGCGCCTGACCGAGCGCCTCGCGCAATTGCCCGGTGCCGATGAACTCGCCGAACGTCAGCGTCTGGTGACGCAACTGCAGGGGGATCAGCAGCGTCTCAACCAGCGTCTGGAAACCGTCCTCGGTGCCAGCCGCAAGGACTGGCGTCTGGCCGAGGCCGAGCATCTGCTGCGTCTGGCCAGCCTGCGTCTGTCGGCCTTGCAGGACATCAGCAGCGCCCAGGCGCTGGTGCAGGGTGCCGACGAAATTCTGCGTGAGCAGAACGATCCCGGCTCGTTCGCCGCCCGCGAGCAAGTGGCGAAAACCCTCGTCGCGCTGCGCAGCACCGAGCAGCCGGATCGCACCGGTCTGTTCCTGCGCATCGGTGCCTTGCGTGATCAGGTCATCGAACTGACCGAGCTGGCGCCTGAGTACAAGGATCGCGGCGAGTCGCTGCTGGGCCTGACCGCTGACGGCGATGGCGCCAGTCGCTGGGCGCAGTGGTGGGATCAGGTGTCGCGTTACATCCGCATCGATTTCAATGCCGACAAGAACGTGAAGCCACTGCTGGCCGGGCAAAGTCTGAGCCAGGTGCGCCTTGCCCTGAGTCTCGCGCTGGAGCAAGCGCAATGGGCGGCGCTCAATGGCCAGGCACCGGTCTACACCCAGGCACTGACCGAAGCGCGGGATGTGCTCACGGGCAATTTCAACCCGGACAATCCGCAGAGCAAAATCATGCTTGAACAGGTTGCCGAGCTGAGCAAGCAACCGGTCACGGTCAAGACGCCGGACCTGACCGGCACGCTGAGTGCGGTGCAGGCTTATCTGGAGCGCCGTAACGTCAACGCTGAAGAATCGGTCAAACCGTTCGCCAAACCTGCCGCCAATACCGCGCAGGAGACCACGCCATGAAACGCCTGTATGTGATCGTGTTTCTGGTGATCGCGGCGACGGCGGCACTGGGCCTGGCGATTGCCGAGCACTCCGGGTACGTGTTGATTGCCTACAAGAGCTTCCGCTACGAGGCCAGTCTGTGGGCCACGCTGGGCCTGATCGCGGTGTTGTGGCTGCTGATCTGGGGGATCAAGGCCTTGGTCGAGCTGGTCATGGCCTCCAGTGGCGTGGTCAATCCATGGTCGCGCCGCAACCGCAGCCGGCGGGTGCAGGTGGCCATCGAACACGGGCAGCTGGATCTGGCCGAAGGTCGCTGGGCCAGCGCGCAACGTCATCTGTCTCGCGCCGCCGAGGCCGAGCGCCAGCCGCTGTTGTATTACCTCGGCGCGGCACGCGCGGCCAACGAACAAGGCAAGTACGAAGAGTGTGATCACCTGCTTGAACGTGCGCTGGAGCGCCAGCCGCAGGCCGAATTGGCGATTGCCTTGAGTCATGCGCAGTTGCAGACCGATCGTGGTGATACCGACGGCGCCTTGGTGACCCTGCAGGCGATGCACGAGCGACATCCGCATAACGTGCAGACCTTGCGACAGTTGCAGCGTCTGCATCAGCAGCGCGGCGACTGGTCGGCGGTGATTCGCCTGTTGCCGGAACTGCGCAAGGACAAGGTGCTGCCGCCGGCCGAACTGGCTGAACTGGAACGTCGTGCCTGGGGCAACAACCTGTCTCTGGCAGCGCATCGGGACGAGGACGGCAAGGTCGGTCTGCAGTCACTCACCCGTGCCTGGGAGCAGTTGACCTCCGCGCAGCGTCAGGAGCCGGCGCTGGTGCTGGCATACGCCGAGCAATTGCGTCAGTTGGGTGCTCAGGTCGAAGCTGAAGAAATCCTGCGCAGTGCCCTCAAGCGCAAGTACGACAGCCATCTCGCGCGTCTGTATGGCCTGGTGCGCGGCAGCGACCCGGCGCGCCAGTTGCAGACCGCCGAAGGTTGGCTCAAGGAACATCCTGCTGACCCGAGCCTGTTGCTGACCCTCGGTCGTCTCTGTCTGCAAGCCAGCTTGTGGGGCAAGGCACGGGATTACCTGGAAAGCAGTCTGCGAGTGCAGCGTAACCCTGAAGCCTGCGCTGAGCTGGCACGTCTGCTTGCGCAACTGGGTGACACCGAGCGCAGTAACCAGCTGTTCCAGGAGGGTCTCGGATTGCTGGATGAGCGTCTGCTGGCCGCGCCGTTGCCGGTGCCGGTTCACGCCTGATATCGCGAGGGAGCATGCTCCCTCGTTAACGTTCAGTGAGCGAAAAATTACCTGTGGCGGGCGTCTTGGGCAAAGTCCTACAACGGACTACATCTATTCCTCTCGCACCTGTCGGGTTTTCCCTACACTTCTGGTGAACTGTCGCCAAGGCCCCGCCTTGAAAGGCTGACAAGCTTTCCTCTACCGTAACTGCCTGTCTCCACTGTTACGGAAAAGCCATGTCGTTGGCCTGTTCACGCTCCTTGTTTTTCACGGCTTTCACTGCAGGGGCCATGGCCCTGGGAGCTTCCTATTATCTCGAGTATGCGGTCGGGCTGACGCCCTGCAGCCTGTGCCTGGCGCAAAGGTTTTTCATGGCGTTGCTGACGTTCTGTTGCGGGTTGGCGGCGGTCCACGGCCCACGGCGTGTCGGCCTGTCGCTGTACTGGGTCGCCGCGCTTGGCCTGAGCCTGGGCGGGACTACGGCGGCCTGGCGACAGGTATTGTTGCAGAGTGACCCGTTGATGCAGATGGCGAGGTGCGCGCCTGATGCCGAAGCGTTGTTCAGCAACCTGCCGTGGTTGTGTGCAACGTTGCGGATGCTTAGGGGCGGTGTAGATTGCGCAGAAATTTCCTGGACGCTGTTCGATTTGAGCATCCCGGAATGGAGCCTGCTGTTCTTTGTGGCGATGTCGATCCTGGCGGTCTATCAATTGCTGCGGCTGGTCTGGAGCGCTCTGCAGCGACCGCTCAGCGGCGAAGCGTCGCACCGCACGCTGGTCAGGGATTAAACACTTGTATGAACTTTATCTCCTGCGTACCTTGAAGCCATAGGCGTGCGGGCATAATCTGGCCCGCACGTGTCATTGGATTTATGTTGCTCGATGACGCTCTGCCCGGTCGGCCCCCAAGCGATAACAGCCAGAAGAGGGGCGCGGGTGTAGAGCAGCATGACCCACAAGGGAAGAGAGATCGCCATGCTCGAAAGTTGTCAGAATGCTCAGGAACGCTGGGGTGGAGTTCATCTGCTGATCGACCGCTGGTTGCAAGAGCGTGAAGATCTGATCGGTGCCTACGACAAGTTGGGTGACAAACCACAGGCTCTGTCCGAGAACCGTAAACCCTTGCTTGAATTCTGCGGCGTGCTGGTCGATTACGTCTCGGCCGGGCACTTCGAGATCTACGAACAGCTGACCGGTGAAGCCAAGGCGTTCGGTGACACGCGCGGTCTGGAATTGGCCGAGACAATCTACCCGCGCATCGACGTCATCACCGAAAAACTCCTCGCGTTCAACGACCTTTGCGACGAAGGCAAATGCGTTGCGGAGAAATTCAAGGAGCTCGGTGGCCTGCTTCACGAACGCTTCGAACTTGAAGACTGCCTGATTGAAGTGTTGCACACGGCACACAAGGAAGAAGATACCGCTCAGGCCTGATTGGTTTTCTCAGGCAAAAAAAAACGCGATGCGCCGAAAGCGCACCGCGTTTTTTTATGCCGGCGAATCGGCGTCGGTCAGCTCGTTGCACCGCGCAATTCGACTTCAAACACCAACGGTGTGAACGGCGCGATCAGATCGCCCGCACCGTCGGCGCCATAGGCCTGATCCGATGGAATCACCAGTCGCCACTTGGCACCCACCGGCATGTTCTGCAGCGCGGAACGCCAGCCGGCTATCACGCTGTCGAGGCTGAACCATTGCGGCTGAGTGTTCTGGTCGAACACCGTGCCATCCGGCAGCCGACCGACATACAGCACCTGGACTTTTCCATCGGGGCCGGCCTTGGCACCGGTGCCCGGTGTCAGCTCGGTCAGCAGGATGCCGTCAGCCAGTTGCTTCACGCCCGGTTTGGCTTTTTCGGCGGTGAGAAAACGTTGTTCGTTTTCCATCGCGGCGTCGCTCGACGGCAGCGATGAGTGCTCGGCGTTTTGCGATTCATGATCGGCGAGGATCTGCTCGATCCGTGCTTCGCTCAGTGCCAATGGCTTGCCTTGATAGGCCTGCTGCAAACCATCGACCAGTGCCTGAATCTGCAGTTGCGGCACCTCTTGGCGCAGCCGCTCACCGAGGCTGGCGCCGAGGCTGTAGGCCAGATCGTGAGCGTCGTTCGCGGTGGTTTTTTCGTCGGCGTGTGCCGCTGAAAAAATCATGCAGAGGGATAAAAAAAGGTAGCGCGACATGAGCTCTCTCCGTCCTGAATTGCGGTGGATTATGCCAGCGCGAAGGTCTGCAACGGTGAACTGCTTTTGACTTGTTGAAGAACATTTTCGCTTCGTTGCAACGCAACGGTTTCGTTACTGTCAAGATGACCTAGCGGCGGTAACTGCAGAGGTCTAGTATGAGCCGCACTCACGTCAGCCAGGAGGTAAACCATGTCGGCCACCAAGAAGCCTGTAAACACTCCGTTGCACTTACTCCAACAACTCTCGGGCAGCCTGCTCGAGCATTTGGAAAACGCTTGCTCCCAAGCCTTGGCTGATGCTGAAAAACTGCTCGCCAAACTGGAAAAGCAACGCGGCAAGGCGCAAGAAAAACTGCACAAGTCCCGCACCAAATTGCAGGACGCCGCTGCTGCCGGTAAAGCCAAGGCACAGAACAAGGCCAAGGCTGCCGTCAAAGAACTTGAAGACCTGCTCGATGCGTTGAAGGATCGTCAGTCCGACACTCGCGGCTACATTCTGCAACTCAAGCGCGATGCCCAGGAAAGCCTGAAACTGGCCCAGGGTGTCGGCCGGGTGCAAGAGGCCGCCGGCAAAGCGCTGTCCTCCCGCGCCGCCAAACCAGCAGCAGCGCCTGCGAAAAAAGCGCCAGCCAAACCTGCTGCGGCGAAAGCTCCGGCGAAAACCGCTGCGGCAAAACCGGCAGCCAAACCAGCAGCCAAACCAGCAGCCAAGGCACCGGCTAAAACCGCCGCCAAACCTGCTGCAAAAACCGCAGTGAAAACACCGGCTGCGGCGAGCGCTGCGAAACCGGCCGCACGTACTGCCGCTGCCAAACCTGCAGCGGCCAAACCGGCTGCCAAGCCAGCAGCAAAACCTGCTGCGCGCAAAGTCGCTCCGGCAAAAACCGCTGCTGCTAAACCAGCTGCCAAAGTAGCGGTAAAACCGGCTGCCAAACCTGCCGCGAAAACCGCCGCTGCAAAACCGGCAGCCAAGACTGCGGCCAAACCAGTCGCGGCAAAACCTGCTGCCAAGGTTGCTGCCAAACCAGCGGCCAAGCCTGCCGCTAAAACCGCTGCCAAACCTGCAGCAGCAAAACCTGCGACCGCTGCAGCCAAGCCTGCCGCCAAACCAGTAGCCGCAAAGCCAGCCGCTAAACCAGCCGCCAAGCCAGCTGCCAAACCTGCCGCGAAAAAACCGGCCGTTGCCAAACCAGCTGCCGCCAAGCCGGCGACTGCACCTGCCGCCAAGCCAGCCGCTCCGGCGCCGGCCGCCGCCGCGCCTGCTCCAGCCGCTTCCACCTCGACCACCACGACTGCGCCAACGCCAGCCGCCGCGTCGAGCGCCAGCAGCAACCCGACCAGCGCTTCCTAAGTGCCGTTTGCCGCGACGCGCAGCACTTGCAGCGCGTCGCGGTTCGGGCTGGCGGCCGATCCCGTCAGACTCTCCAGCCACTCCCCCGACGCTGATGCGTCATCGCGCGGCCAATCCTGCGCAACCTGTTCCAGTTGCCACAGCAGATGCCGTTCGGCTTCCAGCTCCAATGCTTTCATTTGTTCTCGCAGACCCTTGAGTACCGGATCTTCCTCGGCCAGGGTTTTCCATTGAGTGCGCAATGCACGCAGTGGCTGCACCACCTCCGCATCCCAAGGCCCCACCAGCGTTTTCAACTGCTCCAGGCGTTGTTCGTCGCAGGCCACGCCACGTTGTTCCAACCACAGACCGCACAGCAGCAGGCAGACATTGGCCCCCGCCGCTTGCAGTTGCAGGCAGGCAGGTTCCACGCCCGGTCGGGCGTAGATGGCAAGGGAAAAGCTCCACAGGTCAGAGGACATCGTGCTACTCGCGCCAGTTGTGAGCGAAGCTGGTAGACTCCGCCGCCATTATGATCCGACTTCAGAACCTGACTTTACAGCGTGGCCCGCAACGTCTGCTAGAAGACGCCGAGCTGACCCTGCACGCCGGCCACAAAGCCGGCCTCATCGGTGCCAACGGCGCCGGCAAATCCAGCCTGTTTGCCTTGCTGCGCGGCGAGTTGCACCCGGACTCGGGCGATTGCCTGCTGCCGGCCGACTGGCGGATCGCGCACATGCGCCAGGAGGTCGACACCCTCGAACGCCTGGCGGTCGACTATGTGCTCGATGGCGACCTGCGTCTACGTGAGGTGCAACGTGACCTCGCCGTGGCCGAAGCGGCCCACGATGGCACGGCTCTGGCCCGCCTGCACGCCGAACTCGACAGCGCCGACGGCTATACCGCCGATGCGCGGGCGCGCAAGTTGCTGGCCGGTCTCGGTTTCACCAACGAGCAGATGGATCGTCAGGTAGGAGATTTCTCCGGTGGCTGGCGGATGCGTCTGAACCTGGCGCAGGCCTTGATGTGTCCGTCGGACCTGTTGCTGCTCGACGAACCGACCAACCACCTGGATCTCGACGCGATCATCTGGCTCGAAGAGTGGCTGAAAAGCTATCCGGGCACCTTGCTGTTGATTTCCCACGACCGCGACTTCCTCGATGAAGTGGTCGATCACGTGGCGCATGTCGATCAGCGCAAACTGACCCTGTACCGTGGCGGCTACACCGCGTTCGAACGCGCCCGTGCCGAACGTCTGGCCCAGCAGCAACAGGCCTACGAGAAGCAGCAGGCGCAACGTGCGCACATGGAAAGCTACATCGCCCGCTTCAAGGCTCAGGCCACTAAGGCCCGTCAGGCGCAGAGCCGGATCAAGGCCCTGGAGCGCATGGAAGAGCTGTCGGCGGCCCACGTCGATTCACCGTTCGATTTCGTGTTTCGCGAATCGACCAAGATCTCCAGTCCGCTGATCGACCTGTCCAATGCGCGCCTGGGTTACGGCGACAAAACCATCCTGGAGAAGGTCAAGCTGCAACTGACCCCGGGTGCGCGGATCGGTCTGCTCGGGCCGAACGGTGCCGGTAAATCGACCCTGATCAAGAACCTCGCCGGCGAGCTTGAACCGCTGGCCGGGCGCCTGACCCGTGGCGAAAACACCGTGGTTGGCTATTTCGCCCAGCATCAGCTCGACTCGCTGGATGCCAAGGCCAGCCCGCTGCTGCACTTGCAGCGTCTGGCGCCGACCGAACGCGAGCAGACCCTGCGCGACTTCCTCGGCGGTTTCGATTTCCGTGGCGCACGCATTGACGAGCCAGTGCTGAATTTCTCCGGTGGCGAGAAAGCGCGTCTGGCGCTGGCATTGATCGCCTGGGAACGGCCGAACCTGTTGCTGCTCGACGAACCGACCAACCACCTCGACCTGGAAATGCGCCTGGCGCTGACCATGGCGCTGCAGGAATTCAGCGGCGCGGTATTGGTGGTGTCTCACGATCGGCACTTGCTCAAGAGCACCACCGACAACTTCTACCTGGTCGCTGACGGCAAGGTAGAAGAGTTCGATGGCGACCTCGAAGACTACGCGCGCTGGCTGGTGGAATACCGTCAACGCAATGCGCCGGTCAGCAACACCCCGGTGAACCCGGACAAGACCGACAAAAAGGCCCAGCGCCAGGCCGCTGCTGCATTGCGTCAGCAACTGGCACCGCACAAGCGCGAGGCCGACAAGCTCGAAGCCGAGCTGGGGAAGCTCCACGAAAAACTCGCCAAGGTCGATGCCAGCCTCGGTGACAGCGACATCTACGAGCCGGCGCGCAAGAACGAGTTGCGTGATCTGCTGGCAGAGCAGGCCAAGCTGAAAGTGCGCGAAGGCGAGCTGGAAGAAGCGTGGATGGAGGCACTCGAAACGTTGGAAAGCATGCAGGCGGAGCTGGAGGCGCTGTCCTGATGGAAGCGTTCAAGCTGCCGCTGCCGGCGGTGTGGGTCGAACCGATCTGGCTCGGCGTGCAGATTCTGCTGATCCTGCTGGCCGGCTACTTCGCTCAACGTGTCGTCGCTCGATTCCTCACCCGCCTGGGCGAGCGCTATCCGTTTCCGCCGCAGTTGCTGATGCCCCTGCGTGGCGTATTGCGCTGGCTGATCATGGGCAGCGCGGTGATTTTTGTGCTGGAGCGCCTCGGCGTATCGGCCACGGTGTTGTGGACGGCGCTGTCGGGTTTCGTCGCGGTGGCGGCGGTGGCGTTCTTCGCCATGTGGAGTGTGCTGTCGAACCTGCTTTGCGCGATCCTGATCTTCACCGTCGGCCCGTTCCGCCTCGGCGATGTGGTCGAGCTGGTGGACACCACCGACAAGCCGGGTGTCAAAGGCCGGGTGGTGGCGATCAATCTGCTCTACACCACGTTGATCGAAGCAGAGGAACTGGGGACTGGCAGCGCCATGGTGCAAGTGCCGAACAGCCTGTTCTTCCAACGTTCGGTGCGGCGTTGGCGTGGCAGCGATGTGTTTCCTTCCAGCGGGTTCGAGAAGTAGTCCTCGGGCGTCTGATCTGACGCCTTCGCGAGCAAGCCCGCTCCCACATTGGATCTGTGATCGACACAAATCCAATGTGGGAGCGGGCTTGCTCGCGAAGAGGCCCTCAGCCGCGCCCGAACCCTCCAGCAAAAATCGGTAGTCATCCGCGCCAAAGCGCATTAGCTTTGACGTCTGTCACGATTCAGAGTCGAGGTGTGCGATGGAGCTTCAAACATGGCTGGCATTCTTTGCCGCCTGCTGGGTGATCAGTCTGTCCCCGGGCGCGGGCGCCATTGCGTCGATGTCCAGCGGTCTGCAATACGGTTTCTGGCGCGGTTACTGGAACGCCCTTGGCCTGCAGATCGGCCTGGCGGTGCAGATCGCGATTGTCGGCGCCGGTGTCGGCGCGATCCTCACCGCCTCGGCCACCGCATTCCACGCGATCAAATGGTTCGGTGTGGCGTATCTGGTCTATCTGGCGATCAAGCAGTGGCGCGCGCTGCCCATGGACATGAGCGATGACGCGGCGGTACGGCCGATCGGCAAGCCGCTGGCGCTGGTGTTCCGTGGGTTTCTGGTGAACATCAGCAACCCCAAAGCGCTGGTGTTCATGCTGGCGGTGTTGCCGCAGTTCATCAATCCCCACGCACCGCTGCTGATTCAGTATGTGGTGATCGGTGCGACCATGATCTGCGTGGATCTGATTGTCATGGCCGGTTACACCGGGCTTGCGTCCAAGGTGCTGCGCCTGTTGCGTACACCGCAGCAGCAGAAACGCATGAACCGCACGTTTGCCGGGCTATTCATTGGCGCTGCGGCGTTCATGGCGACGTTGCGTAAAGCGGCGGTGTAAAACCTGCCGGCACAAAAAAGGCGACCTCTTGAGGTCGCCTTTTTATTCCTACTGATTTCTCCAGTGAACTCCGTTGTAGCGAGGGGATTCATCCCCGATGGGGCGCGAAGCGGCCCCGCTCTTGACCTGACAAGAAGGGGCCTGCTGCGCAGTCCATCGGGATGAATCCCCTCACCACAGAGTTATTCACTCAGCCGACTAGTGCAAAATCACCGGCGCGGTATCACGCGGCAGATTGTTGCGCTGCTGCGCCTCACGCGGCTGCTCGTAACCGCCGCCACCGAGCTGCATGCTCAGTTGCCCTGCCACGTCCTCACCCAGCGCTTTCGACACTTCACGTACCACGCGAGGGCGATTCAGCGAGATCTTGATGTCGCGACCGTTCACCAGTTTGGTGTCCTGCGCTTCGCCCATCGCCGTGAAGGCCGAGGTGATTTCGTAGGTCTTGGTGTTGATCAGGCTGAAATCCGCCACCAGCGTCAGGCCCAGCACCGCCGAATAGCTGTCGGTGTGCGCCAGCTCGTTCATGTCCTGGGTGAAGTCGATGTCCGACACGGTGCCGAACAGCACGTAGTCGGCGCCCTTGAAGTTGCCGGCCTTGATGCGCTTGATCACGTCGTACACGTCACCCTTGGACGACGCGGTGTACGGCGTGCCCTGCACCAGCTGAAACATCCCGGTGCGGAGGATCTCGCCCTTGATGTCGCCGGTGAATTTACGCAGCTCACCTTGTTCGATGTAGCTGGTGGTCGCTTCCAGCTCGTTGTAGTTCGACGAACCACTGGAGCTGTAGTAACCCTCGCGGTAATTGTTCTGCGCCGAAACGATGTGGATGTACTGCTCCACACGCTCCTGATACGCCAGATCCGTCACCGCGACTTTCGGGGCCGCTTGCACGCTGAACGCGCAAGCCAGGGCCATCATGCCAATCCATGCGCGCATCAATTAACGCTCCGTGGTTTTGCGGATCTCTTTTTCGTCCATCCATTCGGCCAGACCGCTTTCGACGTCGATCAGTTGCAGGCTGAATTTGTAGAAGACGTCCTTGTAGTCGCTGCTGCGCTTGACGATCGAGCTGATCGAGCCTTCCAGACGGTATTTGGCGGCGATCATGTTGCCAGTCTTGGCCACGGTGCTCTTCTTGTACAGGCCGCTCTGGTTTTGCAGCTTGAGCTGATCGACCTGGCTCTGCATCGCGGTGTTGTCGCTGGCGAAGCGGGCAGTGCCGGATTTCATCAGCTGAGTCTTGATGCTGGTGGTGATTTCGCGGGTATCGATGTACTCGCTGGTCTTGTTCTTCACGTCGTAAACCTGCACAACCGGGCGGCCCTGCAGAATGCCGGACTGGGCCAGCGAGCGGGTCATCGATTCGGCGATCATTTGCAGGTCGGTCGAGCCGAATTCGTTGGTCACGGTTTCAACCGCTTTGGTGTCGCCGTAGCTGATGTTCTTGCTGCCCAGGGTCGGCGAGGTGTTGGCGCAACCGGAAGCCAGCAGGGCGAGGACAGCGATCAGGGAAAAGCGTGCAAACATGGGAATGCTCTCTAAAACAGGAATAGGGTGGCGGACTTAAGGCGTCTTGAGTTCGAGACGGAAATCCACGGCTTTCGGGGTCGGGGCGATGCCCTGGATGAAGCTGGTCTGAGCGCCGTACATCAATTGGCTCTTCCAGACTTCTTCCTCGGCGATCGGGAAACCTTCCGCACCGAGCCAGGCGAAGCGGTAGTAGAACGTCTTGTTGCTGTTGAGGGTGTTGGTCAACTGCACATTGACGGTCATGAAGCCGTTCTCTCGGGCGACGCGCATGGCGCCGACCGCGATGTGTTTCTGCGGGCCCATGGCCACGACCTTGCTCGCGGCGCTGCCCGGCTCAGGGGGTGGCGGGGTGGCGCAGCCGCTGGCCAGCACGGCGAGGGCGGCGATGGCGATGAGTTTCAAGCGCATGCAAAGACTCCGTTCTTAAGGTTGTTTGAGGCTGGCGACGTTGGTCGCACCGGCGCTCGGGATGACGTGGGCGGCGACGCCACCGGCAAACACCTGATTGCCCACGGCACGCAGGCTGATCACTTGATAACGCTGATCGACGGTGACTTTGACCAGCGAACCGCCGACGGCGCTCGGCAGGCTGACCTGGTGCTCGCCTTTCTTCAAGCGCAGACGCACCACTTGGGTGTTGTCCGGCAGGGTGCGCCACGTACGGGTATCGGCACCTTCCAGCACAGCTGAAGAAATACCCACGGCCAGACCGGCCAGCGGGTTGGTTTCGTTGATCTTCTTCTGCGCCACACCTTTGGTGATTGCGCGCACGGTGGTGCGCAAAATGATCCCCGGCATGTCATCGCGCAGGGCGCGGCGGGACATGGCGGTGGTGCTGTTGAGGGCAGTCAGGTTGACTTGCTGGCCATCGACGCCAATCTGCGTGAATGGTGCGGTAGAGGTGTCAGGCTTGATGATCGGGAACGACAGCGGGGTGATCACCACGTTGTTGGAGATCGGCAATGGCAGCGGCACGCGGATCGAATCACGCGAGGGTGCCAGACCACTTTGCACCACGATCAGGATGTCGCTGTCGTCGCTCTTGGTCGGCTTGTCGAGATTGACCAGCGCCTGCTCCAGCAGCGGGGTGTTCGGGCGCAGTTCGGCCGCCTTGCGATAGCCCGGCGCAGCCAGGTCTTTCTCGCCCAGGGCTTCGTAGACGAAACCGGCCAGGTAATGACTGAACGCACTCTGGTAGCTGTTTTTCAGGCTGACCACTTCTGGCGCGTCGAGGCTGGCAACCGGGTAGCCTTGCAGATCCTTGTACTGAGTCTTGATGCCTTCTTTCTCGGCCTCTTCCTCACTCTTGAGGTATTCCTTGTCGCGCAGGTCGGCGATCACCGCTTCACGTTCGTGAGTCTTCTTGATCGCGGTGCGGGCGCCGTCGAAGTCATTGACCGCCAGCAGGTTGAGGGCCATCTGCGTGGTCAACATGACTTTTTCGTAGTCGTAGCCTTCGTAGCGACGCACCTTGTCGTTGACCAGGAAGCTGCCGAACTGAGCCAGGTATTTACCGGTGTCGAGCTTGACCGAATCTTCCCACTGGCCAACCACCTGATCGGCGCTGGTCCAGGCGTTCTGGCTGCCGGACAGGTCGCCCTTGGCGCGCAGCAACTCACCTTTCTCGAAGTAATAGAGCAGGTCTTTGTCCGGACCGGTGTTGTTCTTTTCCAGCAGGCTCAGCGCGGCGTCGACGTTGCCGGTGGCCAGTTGCTGGTTGGTCTGGGCCAGTTCCGAATCGTAGTTGCGAAACGCTGAACAGCCGGACAGCAGAGTAACCGCGCTGAGCGCGATCAAGGTGGGAGTGCGCAATGCCATGGGGGTACTTCTTCCCTGAGCTAGTAACTGCATCAGCCGCCGGTGCTGGTCGGGCTGGTGTGACCCATCGACAGTGGCGCTGGCCTCCTGCCAATTCCTCATTACCAGAGGAGCTTTTATGCCGCGTTGCTATAGCGCGGGCGCGGCATTATAAGCGGGCGATGCTGGCCATGTAATAGCTTTTTAATTGCACTTGTTAGTTTGGTGCCATTACTCCTCTGCTTTATCTGACACCTTTCGTTCATGGCGTTTCGGGCAGGACCAATGCCGATCCGACGTAATAGTTCTGGCCCATGAATACCCGCAGGTTGAACACTTGATGGCTGTGGTCGACGCGTACCGTGAACCCGTCTTCTGCACGAAAATACGGAAAGCGCACGCGGTGCAGGCCTTTTTTCAGGCGCAGACGGGCGACCAGGGTTTTGTCCGGCAGCGTGCGCCAGGTTCTAGTGTCAGCCTCTTCAAAAGGATCAGGATCGGTCACCAGCGACGCCTTGGACGGATCGCGCTCGTTCTTTTGCGCCTGGCTGATGGCGGCCATGTTGGCGCGGAACATGGCGCGAGAGATGATCGCCGGCATGTCATCGCGCAAGGTGCGGATGGCCATGTCCGACACGCTGTTAATCATGGTCAATGGGTGCTTTTTACCGTCGACGAGGATCTGGGTCACGGCAGGTGTGAGGGTGTCGGGCACCATCACCGGGAACGAGATCGGTGCAACAATCGTCAGGTTTTCGTTCAGCCGCACCGGGATCGGCACTTGCACCGAACTGCGTGCCGGGGCGAAACCGGCCTGGACCACGATCAGAATCTCGCTTTCATCGGCTGCCGGTCCGGGTTTGTCCAGGTTGCGCAAAGCGTTTTCGAGCAGCGGCACGCCCGGGCGCAATTCGATCGCCTGTCGATACCCCGGCGCTGCGAGCGCGCGTTCGCCCAGCGCTTCATAAGTGAAGCCGGCCAGATAATGGCTGAATGCACTCTGGTAGCCGTTCTTCAGCTCAAGCACTTGCGGGGCATCGAGGATGGCCACCGGATAGCCTTCCAGATCCTTGTAGTGCAAGGTGATGCCCTGTTGCGTAGCTTGCTCTTGCGCCTCTTCGTATTGCCGCTCCCGCTGGCGGGCGATCAGGGTTTCGCGCTCGTGGGTTTTCTTGATGTCGGCGCGGGCCCCGTCGAAATCGTTTTCCGCCAGTTGGTTGAGGGCCATTTCGGTGGTCAGCATGACTTTTTCGTAGTCATAGCCTTCGTAACGCTGCAGCTTGTCATTGACCAGCATGGTGCCCATTTCATTACCGAAACGGGTCAGCAACTTCATGCCTGCGGAGGGCACGGCTTCTTCGCGCTGAAAAATCATCCGGTCAGCACTGCGCCACGCTTCCTGGCTTTTTGGCAGGTTGGTGCCGGCGCTGAGGATCGCGCCGCGTTCCATGAAATACAGCAGATCCTTGTCTTCCCAAGGATTGTGCAGCTCCATCAGATAAAGCGCTTCGTTGAGATTGCCCTGCGCCATTTGATCGATGGTCTGCTGCATTTCCTGATCGTAATTGCGGTAAGCGGCGCACCCACTCAGTTGCATGATGAGGCTGAGCAGCAGGTAGAGCGGCAGGCAATGGCGCATGGCAACGGGTTCTTCCTTGAACGGCAAAAGCACGGAGGTGACGCATTATAGGGGCGCTTTGCTGCTGCCGGGTGGCCAAGGATTGCGCTAGGCTTGCGCGCTCAGCGCTCAACAGGTCCGGGGCTTTAATGAATCAACTGCAAGCCATGCGCGCGTTTCGTTGCATCGTCGAGTGTCGCGGGTTCAGCGCCGCTGCCGAGCGCCTCGACACCACTCACTCGACCATCTCCCGGCAGTTGCAGCAGCTGGAACGCGAGCTGGGCACGCGGCTGATCAATCGCAACACCCGAGGTTTCAGCCTGACCACGGCGGGGCAGCAGTATTACGCGGCGTGCGTGGACATTCTCGATCGCCTCGATCAAGCCGCACTGGCGGTGGGGCAGGCACATGAAAGCCCCAGCGGTGTGCTGCGCATCAGTGCACCGATGGTCATCGGTACGCTGGAGCTGGCGAGCTGGTTGCCGGCGTTTCAGCAGCGCTATCCCGAGATTGAAGTGGACCTGTCCTGCGATGACCGTTTCGTCGATCTGATCGCCGAGGGTTTCGATGTGGCCCTGCGTATCTGCGGGCCGTTGGCCGATTCATCCATAGTGGCGCGGTTGCTGACTGTCTCGGACATGTTGCTGGTGGCTTCGCCTGTGTATGTGGCGCGCAATGGTCTGGTGCGCCAGGTGCGCGAACTCGCCGAGCAGCAGTTACTGGCGTTTGCCGGTGGCAGTGACTGGGTGCTGACCGATACGCGTGGACTCACCACCAGCGTGCGCGTGCAGGGCCGGTTCAAGGCCGATTCGATCAGTTCGCTGCACGCCGCCGCGTTGGCCGGGGTTGGTATCGCCGCGTTCACCCGGGCCACAGTGCAGGACGATCTGTTCAGCGGCCGGCTGGTACAAATCCTGCCCAACTACAGCCTTGGGCGGCGACACTATTACGCGCTCTATCCGCATGCCCGGCACGTCGCACTGAAGGTACAGGTGTTCGTCGAATTCATGCTGGAGCATTACCGCAACACACCCGTCGCGCTGCGTTAAAACGCCACGAGACATCGACAGAGCTTGAGTGAAAAGCGTTCGAAGTGAACAATATGTAACTTCGCATTTCCATTTGAGACTCATTCATGACTGCCGCGTCCCGATTCCTGGCCTGGCTGGTGTTCCCTCTGTTGGCCTTGAGCAGTTCCAGCCTGCTGGCCGACACCGTGGAAGGCGCCCCGCAGGCGCTGCACCTGCTCGATTACATCAGCGCCGACTACCCGCCGACGGTCGAGGCGGGCAAGGTCGTCGACGACGGCGAATATCGCGAGCAACTGGAATTCACCCAGGTGCTGCAAGGGCTGATCGGCGGTCTGCCGGCCAAACCGGAGAAGGCTGAGCTGGAGCAGGGCGTCGCAGCGCTGCACACCGCCATCACCGCGAAACAGGACGGCGCTGAAGTCGCGCGTCAGGCCCGGCAACTGGGGGCGAAACTGGCGGTGGCGTATGAAGTCAGCCAGGCGCCGATCATCACTCCCGATCCCACCCGGGGCGCGCCGTTGTACGCGCAGAACTGCTCGGTATGTCACGGTGAAACCGGCGCCGGTGACGGCCCGGCGGGCCTCGGCATGACGCCGCCTCCGGCCAACCTGCGCGATGCCGCACGCATCGACCATCTGAGTCTGTACGCGATCTACAGCACCCTCGGCCAAGGCGTCGAAGGCACCGACATGCCGGCCTTCGCCGATCAACTGGACGACCGTCAGCGTTGGGATCTGGCGACCTACATTGCCGGTTTCAGTGCCGACCCGGCCGCAGCCAAGTCCGACAAGACCTTCAACATCGCTGATCTGGCACGCCAGACGCCGGCCGAAGTGCAAGCCGCCGAAGGCCCGCAGGTCGCCGCAAGCTTCCGTGCCCAGCGCGCGCAACCGCCGCAGGTCAAACGCGGCCCGGCGCAATTGCTCGATTACACCGCCGCCACGCTGGACAAGAGCCTGGCGGCGTACCGCGCCGGTGATCACGATCAGGCTTACGACCTGTCGGTGGCGGCGTATCTGGAAGGTTTCGAACTGGTCGAAAGCTCGCTGGATAACGTCGACGCCAACGTGCGCAAGGACACCGAAAAATCGCTGATGACCTACCGTCAATCGTTGCAGGACGGTTTGCCGGTGGCGCAAGCCGAACAGCGCCTGGACGCGGCCAAGGGCAAGTTGAAAGAGTCTGCTGAACTGCTCGGCAGCGATGGCCTGAGCTGGTCGCTGAGCTTTATCTCCGGCCTGCTGATTCTGCTGCGCGAAGGCCTGGAAGCGATTCTGGTGCTGGCGGCGATCCTCGCGTTTCTGCGCAACACCGGCCAGCAGTCGGCAGTGCGCAGCGTCAACATCGGTTGGGGCTTGGCGCTGCTCGCCGGTCTTGGCACCTGGGCGCTGGCGGCGTACGTGATCGACGTCAGCGGCTCGCAGCGTGAACTGCTCGAGGGCGCCACGGCGCTGTTCGCCAGCGTCATGGTGCTGTGGCTCGGCGTGTGGATGCACGACCGGCGCCACGCCGCGGCCTGGCAGGATTACATCAAGCAGAGTCTGGTCGGCGGCGGCGGGCGTTTCGGCTTCGCGATCCTCGCGTTCTTCTCGGTGTACCGCGAGTTGTTCGAAGTGATCCTGTTCTATGAAACCCTGTGGCTGCAGGCGGGTCCCGCCGGGCATGACGCGGTGCTGGCCGGTGGTGCGACCGCACTGGTGCTGCTGATCGGTCTGGCCTGGGTGATCCTGCGCGGTTCGGCGAAACTGCCGCTGGCGCTGTTCTTCAGCATCAACGCCGGTCTGCTCTGTGCCTTGTCGGTGGTGTTCGCCGGGCATGGCGTGAAAGCGCTGCAGGAAGCCGGGATCTTCGGCACGCGACCGGTGGCGTTCTTTGAATTCGACTGGCTGGGGATTCACGCCGACGCCTATTCGCTGACGGCTCAGGCCGTGGCGATTCTGGCGATTGTTGTGCTGTACGGGCGGAGTCGGATCGCGGAGAAGAAGCGGGTCACTGCTTAACAGCATTCGCTGCGCTCACATTCGCGGGCAAGCCACGCTCCCACAGGTTTAGCGTTAACCTTGTGGGAGCGGGCTTGCCCGCGATGCTTTTTTGAAGAGGAAAAAATCATGCGTGTATGGATCGATGCCGACGCTTGCCCCCGGGCCGCCAAGGATCTGGTGGTGAAGTTCGCCCTCAAGCGCCAGTTCGAAGTGGTGCTGGTGGCCGGGCAGCCGCAGACCAAGCCGGGACTGGCCATCGTCAAACTGATCGTGGTGCCCAGCGGTCCGGATGCGGCGGACGATTATCTGGTCGAGCACGCGGTGCCTGGTGAGCTGGTGATCTGCAGCGATATCCCGCTGGCCGATCGTCTGGTGAAGAAGGGGGTGGCAGCGCTGGACCCGCGCGGCAAGGAGTTCGATGCGCAGAACATGGGCGAGCGGCTGGCGGTGCGCAACCTGTTCACCGACCTGCGTGAGCAGGGCCAGATCAGCGGCGGCCCGGCACCGTTCGGCGAGCGCGAGAAACAGGCGTTTGCCAATGCGCTGGACCGCATCCTCACCCGCCTTGCACGTCAGTCCTGATTCAACCGTATTCCTGTGGTGAGGGGATTTATCCCCGATGGCCTGCACAGCAGGCCCAATGCTTCAAGATGCAAAGGGGCTGCTGCGCAGCCATCGGGGATAAATCCCCTCACCACAAAAACCCTTCAGAAAGTTCGTGTCAAGCATCGTTTTCGTGGGTCAGTTCGAGAACGCGATCCACCAGTTTGTTGATCCCCGAAGCCGCTTCACTGATGTTCTGCGCCAGCATGTAAGCCGGGGTCGTCACCAGTTTGCGTGCCTTGTCTTCGATGATGTCGGTCACCGCGCAGTCTTCGTGGCTGGCGCCCATCTTGTTCATCGCGGTGGCGGTGTCGGCATCGTTGCCGATGGTGCAGGTCACGCCCGGGCCGTAGATCTTCGCTGCCAGCGCCGGCGAGATGCACATCAGACCCACCGGTTTGCCCGCTTCGGCAAATGCTTCCGCCAAGGCCAGCACTTCAGGCTGCACCGTGCAGCCGGCGCCTTCAACGGCGAAGTTCGAGAGGTTTTTCGCGGCGCCAAAACCGCCAGGTACGATCAGCGCGTCGAAGTCATCGACGTCGGCCTCGCGGATATCCTTGATGTTGCCGCGGGCAATGCGCGCCGACTCCACCAGCACGTTGCGCGTCTCGGGCATTTCTTCACCGGTCAGGTGATTGATCACATGCAATTGCGCGATGTTCGGCGCGAAGCATTGCACCTGTGCGCCGCGTTGATCCAGGCGCAGCAGGGTGATGACGCTTTCATGGATTTCGGCGCCGTCGTACACGCCGCTGCCGGACAGGATCACTGCAACTTTTTTGCTCATGGGTTTCTCTCCAGATTCATGGCGCTAAATGTCCACTAATTTGTCGTGCGTTGCCATAGGCCCAAGTGGCGGCTGCACCTGCATGGAGCGCTTTCTAAATGGATCGCAGCAACGGCGGGGTGTTCATTATTTGCGGTTGCCTGCCTCGTGACGAGCAGGAGATTTTTGGCGTGAGAACGCCGCTGGCGAACGGGAGTCCGCTGGCGCAGAGGGGATAAATGACTAAAAGAGCCGGCCAGCCCGGGCTTTGCGCAGGGCTGTGCGCCGGGCGCCAGCGCGTTATTCGGCTGGCGTCTTCGGTTCGGCAGGTTTGGCCACTTCTGCTTGATTCAGCAGTGCCGCTTTTGCGGCTTGCTCATCGGCGTAAACCTGTTTTGCCAGTCGCGCATTCTTGAAGCGGCGGCGCAGCCACAGACCAACGCCAAGAATCAGCAGCGCACCGAGCACCCACAGCTCGTACTTCTTGATGCTGCCGAGCATGCCTTCGAGCACCGCGCCGAAGTGGTAGGCGGCGGCTGCCAGGGCGGTGGCCCAGATCGCTGCGCCGATACCGTTGAGCAACAGATAACGTCCCGGCGGATAACCCGACAGGCCGATCGCCACCGGCATCACCGTGCGCAGGCCGTAAACGAAGCGGAAGCTCAGAACCCAGATGTCCGGATGCTTGCGAATGTGTTCCAGCGCGCGGTCGCCCATCATCTGCCAGCGCGGTTTGCGCGCGAGCAATTTGCGCCCGTGCTTGCGCCCCAGGAAGTACCACAGCTGATCGCCGGCATAGCTGCCGAAGAACGCCACGACCACCACCAGGTTGATGTCCATGTATCCACGGAACGCGAGGAAGCCTGCGAGCACCAGGATGGTTTCGCCTTCGAAGAACGTGCCGAGGAACAAGGCAAAGTAGCCAAAGTCATGCAGAAATTGTTGGAGCATTGTCTGGGTGCTGGCGAAATGAACGCGCAGCCTAACCCTTCGGACACATTCATGAAAGTGTCCAAATGTGTCTCGACGTGAACAATTCCTACGCTAACAATGGAATGCGGCTACATGTCACGGGGTACGCACAACTGTAATCTGTTGGTCATAATGGCCGTCTATAACTGTCACGCTCGCCCGTTTGCGCGGGCTCAGGAGTCCGCCGTGAGCTTTACCCCTGCCAATCGTCTGTTCCCTGCCACTCGCCTGCGTCGCAATCGTCGTGATGATTTTTCGCGTCGGCTGGTGCGGGAAAACGTGCTGACGGTCGATGACCTGATCTTGCCGGTGTTCGTGCTCGATGGTGTAAATCGTCGCGAAGCCGTGGCCTCGATGCCCGGTGTCGAGCGCCTGACCATCGACCTGCTGCTTGAAGAAGCGGCGCAATGGGTCGAACTGGGGATCCCGGCGCTGGCGCTGTTCCCGGTCACGCCTGTCGAACTGAAATCCCTTGATGCTGCCGAAGCCTGGAACCCCGAGGGCATTGCCCAACGTGCTACTCGCGCGTTGCGTGAGCGGTTCCCGGAATTGGGCGTGATCACTGACGTCGCCCTCGATCCGTTCACCACCCACGGGCAGGACGGCATTCTCGACGAAGAAGGCTACGTGCAGAACGACATCACCGTCGACGCACTGGTCAAACAGGCTTTGTCCCACGCCGAAGCCGGCGCTCAGGTCGTGGCGCCGTCGGACATGATGGACGGTCGGATTCAGGCGATCCGCGAGGCGCTGGAGCTGGCCGGTCACGTCAACGTGCGGATCATGGCCTACTCGGCCAAGTACGCCAGCGCCTATTACGGGCCGTTCCGCGATGCCGTGGGGTCGGCGGCGAATCTGGGCAAGGCCAACAAGGCCTCCTATCAGATGGACCCGGCCAACAGCGACGAAGCGCTGCACGAAGTCGGCGCGGACTTGTCTGAAGGCGCGGACATGGTCATGGTCAAACCCGGCATGCCGTACCTGGACATTCTTTTCCGGGTAAAAGATGCCTTCAAAGTGCCGACCTTCGTCTATCAGGTTAGCGGCGAATACGCCATGCACATGGCGGCGATCCAGAATGGCTGGTTGAGCGAGGCGGTAATTCTTGAATCACTGACCGCCTTTAAACGTGCCGGCGCTGATGGCATCCTGACTTACTTTGCTGTCCGCGCCGCTCAATTGTTACGAGAGCAGAAATAGCCCTCCCAGGAACATTCGATGAATACCGAAGGACTCACTGAAGTTGCAGTAAAAGAAGCTCAACCGGTGGTGGAGCAAATCACCGAAACCCCGCCGGAACTCGAGCCTGCGCCACCCGCGCCGGTTACCGAAGCCGTCGCGGCGGCGCCAGTGATTGCGATCCCGGGCCTGGATGACAGCAGCCTGTATATCCATCGCGAGCTTTCGCAATTGCAGTTCAACATCCGCGTGCTGGAACAGGCGCTGGACGAGTCCTATCCGTTGCTGGAGCGGCTGAAGTTCCTGCTGATCTTCTCCAGCAACCTCGACGAATTCTTTGAAATCCGCGTCGCCGGCCTGAAAAAGCAGATCACTTTTGCTCGCGAACAGGCCGGTGCCGACGGTCTGCAACCGCACCAGGCACTGGCGCGGATCAGCGAGCTGGTGCACGGTCACGTTGACCGCCAGTACGCGATCCTCAACGACATCCTGCTGCCGGAGCTGGAAAAGCATCAGGTGCGCTTCATCCGTCGCCGGCACTGGACGACCAAGATCAAGACCTGGGTGCGCCGTTATTTCCGCGACGAGATCGCACCGATCATCACCCCGATCGGCCTCGACCCGACGCACCCGTTCCCGTTGCTGGTGAACAAGAGCCTGAACTTCATCGTCGAACTGGAAGGTATCGACGCCTTCGGTCGCGATTCCGGTCTGGCGATCATCCCGGCACCGCGCCTGCTGCCACGGATCATCAAGGTTCCGGAAGAAGTCGGCGGCCCGGGCGACAACTATGTGTTCCTGTCGTCGATGATCCACGCCCACGCCGATGACCTGTTCCAGGGCATGAAGGTGAAGGGTTGCTACCAGTTCCGCCTGACCCGAAACGCCGACCTGGCGCTCGACTCCGAAGATGTCGAAGACCTTGCGCGCGCCCTGCGTGGCGAGCTGTTCTCGCGGCGCTACGGTGATGCGGTGCGCCTGGAAGTCGCCGACACCTGCCCGAAACACCTCTCGGACTATCTGCTCAAGCAGTTCAACCTGAGCGAGACCGAGCTGTATCAGGTCAACGGCCCGGTCAACCTGACCCGTCTGTTCAGCATCACCGGTCTGGACAGCCACCCGGAGCTGCAATACACGCCGTTCACCCCGCAGATCCCGAAACTGCTGCAGAACAGCGAGAACATTTTCAGCGTGGTGAGCAAGCAGGACATCCTGCTGCTGCACCCGTTCGAGTCGTTTACCCCGGTGGTCGACCTGCTGCGCCAGGCCGCCAAAGATCCACATGTTCTGGCCGTACGCCAGACCCTGTATCGCTCCGGTGCCAACTCGGAAATCGTCGATGCGCTGGTGGACGCCGCGCGTAACGGCAAGGAAGTGACCGCGGTCATCGAACTGCGCGCCCGCTTCGACGAAGAGTCCAACCTGCAACTGGCCAGCCGTCTGCAAGCGGCCGGTGCGGTGGTGATTTACGGCGTGGTCGGTTTCAAGACTCACGCCAAGATGATGCTGATCCTGCGTCGCGAGGCCGGCGAGATCGTGCGTTACGCGCACCTCGGCACCGGTAACTACCACGCCGGCAACGCCCGTCTGTACACCGACTACAGCCTGCTGACTTCCGACGACGCCTTGTGCGAAGACGTCGGCAAACTGTTCAGTCAGTTGATCGGCATGGGTAAAACCCTGCGCATGAAAAAGCTGTTGCATGCGCCGTTTACCCTGAAGAAGGGCATGCTCGACATGATTGCCCGGGAAACCCAGTTCGCCATCGAAGGCAAACCGGCGCACATCATCGCCAAGTTCAACTCGCTGACCGATCCGAAGATCATTCGTGCGCTGTACAAGGCCAGCCAGTCCGGCGTGCGCATCGATCTGGTGGTGCGTGGCATGTGCTGCCTGCGTCCGGGCATCGCCGGGGTTTCGCACAACATCCATGTGCGCTCGATCATCGGTCGCTTCCTTGAACACACCCGAGTGTTCTACTTCCTCAACGGCGGCGAGGAGCAGATGTTCCTCTCCAGCGCCGACTGGATGGAGCGCAACCTCGACAAGCGCGTCGAGACTTGCTTCCCGGTGGAGGGCAAGAAGCTGCTGACCCGCGTCAAGAAAGAGCTGGAGCTGTATCTGACCGACAACACCCACAGCTGGAGCCTGCAGTCGGATGGCCGTTACATCCGCAACACGCCAACCGGCAACCAGAACCCGCGCAGCGCGCAGGCGACCTTGCTGGAACGCCTGGGCAGCCCGATTCTGCCGGTGAGCAGCTAACAGCTTAAAAGCGCCCTCACCCTAACCCTCTCCCGGAGGGAGAGGGGACTGACCGAGTTGGATGTTCGAGGTACATCGACCTGAGATTTCGAGTCGAACTCAGGATTTGAAAGGCCCATAAATCGGCTCCCTTTCCCCCTCGCCCCCTTGGGGGAGAGGGCTGGGGTGAGGGGGATCGATCTCAAGCACCCCTTTTGAACCAAGCCAAACACCCAATAAAAAGGCGATCCCGAAGGATCGCCTTTTTTGTGCCTGCCCGTTACTCAATGCACGGTCAGAACGATCCCCACCCGCGTCAGCCAGTCGGCTTCGAGGCCAAAGTCAGCCTGAGTCAGCTGGTTTTCATCCAACCAGTTCTCCGGAAATTCCACGTCGAGGGTGTTGCCTTTGGCATGCAGTGTCACTTGCGGCATCGCCTGGGTGCCACGGATGTGGTGGAACAGGATCGCGAAGCGCAGCAGCACGCACAGACGGATCAGCTTGTCGCCGTCGTCACCGAACTCGGCGAACTTGTCCTTGGGGATGTTGCGGCGATGGCCGCGCACCAGCAGAGCGAGCATTTGCTGGTCTTCGCGGGAGAAACCGGCAAGGTCCGAGTGTTCGATCAGGTAGGCGCCGTGCTTGTGGTAGTGGTAGTGCGCGATGTCGAGGCCGACTTCGTGGACTTTCGCCGCCCAGCCCAGCAGTTCACGCCAGATGCCGTCATCCAGCTCCCAGTCTGCGGCGACCTGATCGAAGGCGTGCAGTGCCTTGCGTTCAACTCGCGCGGCTTGTTCCAGATCGACGTGATAGCGCTCCATCAGCGAAGTCAGGGTGCGTTCGCGCACGTCTTCGTGGTGATGGCGGCCGAGCAGGTCGTAGAGCACGCCTTCACGCAGTGCGCCTTCGCAATGATCCATGCGTTGCAGTTCGAGGGCGTCGAAGATCGCTTCGAGAATCGCCAGGCCAGCCGGGAAGATTGCCCGACGGTCAGGCTTGATGCCTTCGAAGTCGATCTTGTCGACGTCACCCAGTTTGAACAGACGACGCTTGAGCCAGGCCAGGCCTTCGGCATTCACTTCGCCGGTGCCATGCCCGCCGGCCTTCAGCGCCAGGCCGATGGCGCGGATGGTGCCCGAGGAGCCGATGGCTTCATCCCAGGTCAGGCGGTGCAGGGCGTGCTCGATGCTCATGATCTCCAGCCGCGCCGCAGTGTACGCCTGGGCGTAACGGGCCGGGGTGATCTTGCCGTCCTTGAAATAACGCTGAGTGAAGCTGACGCAGCCCATTTGCAGGCTTTCGCGCAGCAGTGGTTCAAAACGCTGCCCGATGATGAATTCAGTACTGCCGCCGCCGATGTCGGCCACCAGACGCTTGCCCGGGGTGTCGGCGAGGGTGTGCGAAACGCCCAGATAAATCAGCCGCGCTTCTTCACGGCCGGAGATGACTTCCACCGGGTGACCGAGGATTTCTTCGGCACGGTGGATGAATTCCAGGCGATTGCGCGCTTCGCGCAGGGCGTTGGTGCCGACGATCCGCACGGCGCCCAGTGGCATGCCGTTGATCAGTTGGGCAAAGCGCTTGAGGCAGTCGAGGCCACGCTGCATCGATTCTTCGTTGAGATGGCGCTCATCGTCGATACCGGCGGCGAGCTGCACTTTCTCTCCGAGGCGCTCCAGGATGCGGATTTCACCGTTCTGGGCCTTGGCCACGACCATGTGGAAGCTGTTGGAGCCCAGGTCGATTGCGGCGATCAGGGACAGATTCTTGGCTTTGGATTGCGGCATGGTCAGGGGGTCTCGGTCGATAACCCCGCCATCGTGCCACGATCAAACGCTGACGCCAACGCGCATGGCTCAAACCGTTGATCCTGCGCATAAAAGCTTGAGACCGCGGCGCGGCCATTCGCGAGCAGGCTCTCTCCCACAGGTTTTGCAGCGAACTCACCATAGTGGTCCAACAGAGATCCCTGTGGGAGCGAGCCTGCTCGCGAAGGCGTCCGCCCCATCACTGCGGCTATTTCAGGCTGTTGTTTCCACCGTGCCAATGAAATTCGCAAGCTCCGCCGTCTGCGGACTGGCAAACAACACCTTCGGATCCCCCACCTCATGCACCTTGCCATGGTGCATGAACACCAGCTTGTCGCCGACTTCCCGGGCAAAGCGCATTTCGTGGGTGACCATGATCAGCGTCATGCCTTCTTTCGCCAGTTGGCGCACCACGGCGAGCACTTCATTGACCAGCTCCGGGTCCAGCGCCGAGGTGATCTCGTCGCACAGCAACACTTTCGGCGACATCGCCAGCGCCCGGGCAATCGCCACGCGCTGTTGCTGTCCGCCGGACAACCGATCCGGGAAGGCGTCGAACTTCTCCCCCAGCCCGACGCGTTCGAGCATCTTGCGTGCCAGCTCGGCTGCCTTGGCCTTCGGTACTTTCTGCACCACTTGCGGGGCGAGCATCACGTTTTCGCCGACGGTCAGGTGCGGGAACAGGTTGAACTGCTGGAACACCATGCCGACTTTCTGCCGCAGGCTGCGCAGGTCGGCGCGGGCGGCGTCGAGGTATTCGCCGTCGACTTCGATCACCCCGTCGTTGATCGACTCCAGACCATTGAGGGTGCGCAGCAGGGTCGATTTGCCCGAGCCGCTGCGGCCGATGATCGCCACCACCTGGCCTTCCTCGACGCTCAGGTCGATGCCTTTGAGCACGTGGTGATCACCGTAGTATTTATGCAGGGCGGAAATTCTAAGCAGAGGCATGCAGTCTCCTTTCCAGGTAGCGCGCACTGAGCGACAGGGGGTAGCAGAGCAGGAAGTAGCCGAGGGCAACGAGGCCGTAGACCATGAACGGTTCGAAGGTGGCGTTGGCGAGCATGCCGCCGGTCTTGGTCAGCTCGGTGAAACCGATGATCGAGGTCACCGCAGTGCCCTTGACCACCTGCACCGAGAAGCCCACGGTCGGCGCCACGGCGATGCGCAGCGCCTGCGGCAGGATCACGTAGCGCAACTGCTCCAGTGGATTCAGCGCCAGGCTCGACGAGGCTTCCCACTGGCCATTGGGGATCGCTTCGACGCAACCGCGCCAGATCTCCGCCAGATAGGCGCTGGTGAACAATGTCAGGGCAATGGCTGCCGCCATCCACGGCGAGATCTCGATCCCGGCCAGCGCCACGCCGAAGAACACCAGAAACAGCTGCATCAGCAGCGGTGTGCCCTGGAACAGCTCGATCCAGGTGCGGGCGATATTGCTCGGCAACGGGTTTTTCGAGATGCGCATGATCAGAATCAGCAGCCCGACGATCCCGCCGCCAATGAACGCCACCAGCGACAACGCCAGCGTCCATTGCAGGCCGGTGAGCAGGTTGCGCAGGATGTCCCAGAAGGTGAAGTCGCTCATTGGCTGCTCCTCGCGATATAGCGGCGGCCGATCCAGTTCAGCAACTGGCGGATCAGCAGCGCCATGCACAGGTAGATCAGCGTGGTCAGCGCATAGGTTTCAAAGGCGCGGAAGTTGCGCGACTGAATGAAGTTGGCGGCGAAGCTCAACTCCTCGGTGGCGATCTGCGAACACACCGCCGAGCCGAGCATGACGATGATGATCTGGCTGCTCAGGGCCGGCCAGACCTTGCCCAGCGCCGGCAGCAGGACCACGTGGCGGAACGCTTCGAAACGGCTCATCGCCAATGCGGCAGCGGCCTCCAGTTGTCCGCGCGGAATCGCCTGGATGCCGGCGCGGATGATCTCGGTCGAATACGCGCCGAGGTTGATCACCATCGCCAGCACCGCCGCCTGCCACTCGGAAATCTGCACCCCGAGCGAGGGCAGGCCAAAGAAGATGAAGAACAGCTGCACCAGAAATGGCGTGTTGCGGATCAACTCGACGTAGACGCCGAAGATCGCCGAGAACGGGCGGATGTTCCACGCCCGCACCAGCGCGCCGACGATGCCCACGCCGACCCCGAACAGCGCGCCAATCGCCGTCAGCTCCAGGGTGAACAGGGCGCCGCGCAGCAACAGGTCGGTGTTTTGCACCACCGGCATGAAATCGAACTGATAAGCCATCGATTGTCTCCAGCGCGACCGATCAGAGATCGGCCGGCAGCGGCTCTTTGAGCCAGGTCTGCGAGTTTTTCTCCAGCGCGCCGTCGGCCTTGGCGGTGGCGAGGATCTCGTTGACCTTGCCCAGCAGCGCGGGCTCGTTCTTGTTCACGCCGACGTAGACCGGCGAATCCTTGAGCTTCACTTTCAGCGCCGGCACGCGTTTCGGGTTCTTCTCGCTGATCGCCACCATCACCACGTTGCCGCTGGCGATCAGATCGACCTGGCCGGCGAGGTAGGCGGCGATGGTCGAGTTATTGTCCTCGAAGCGCTTGATGGTCACGCCTTCGGGGGCGACCTTGGTCAGCTCGATGTCTTCGATGGCGCCACGGGTGACGCTGATGGTTTTGCCCTTGAGGTCGTCGAGCGTAGTGACGGCGGCATCAGGCGGGCCGAACACCGCGAGGTAGAAAGGCGCGTAGGCGTGGGAGAAGTCGATGACTTTCTCGCGCTCCGGGTTCTTGCCGAGGCTGGAGATCACCAGGTCGACCTTGCCGGTGGTGAGGAACGGGATGCGGTTGGTGCTGTTGACCGGGGTCAGTTCGAGTTTGACCTTAAGTTGATCAGCCAGCAGCTTCGCCGTGTCGATATCCAGGCCACGGGGTTTCATGTCCGGGCCGACCGAGCCGAATGGCGGGAAGTCCTGAGGCACGGCAACTTTCAGTGTGCCGCGTTTGACCACGTCTTCCAGGCCATCGGCGTGGGCGGGGATCTGGCTCAGCATCAGGCTGGAAAACAGAGCGGCGAGGAGGGCTCGGTAACGCAGGGTCATGGCAAATCTCCGGATCGACGGGAAGTGATTTCTGCGATCGGACAGAGCATGCGCCGTGCCAATACCCGGTTTTATCCCCGGCAGGCCACGGGTTTGCCGGGTTTGTTCGGTCTTACTGGTCTGAACAGTCAGGTTGTATTTCGCACCCCGATAGCGCACCGGCAGCGGGCGCCGAACCCTGCTGGGGCACGACTTGCCGGAACCGGCGAATAGCTTTACAACTAGCCGCACCTTGGCCTGGCTCGTCTGAAAAACCATGAACTCGATCTCCCGCGCCGTACCCGAAGTGGCGCTGCAAGCCATACGCAAACTGATCACCGAGCAGGGTTTCGGTGCGGGCGATGCGTTGCCGTCGCAACGGGATCTGGCGGTGCAACTGGGGGTCAGTCGGGCGTCGTTGCGCGAGGCGCTGTCGTCGCTCAGTGCGCTGGGCGTGGTCAGCATCCAGCCGGGCAAAGGCGTGTTCGTGCAGGCACCGGTGGACATTGCGCAGGGTGACAATGCGCCGGGCTGGCCGTTCGCAGCGCAGGCCTCGCCACTGGACATCTTTCAGTTGCGCTATGCGCTGGAGGGGTTTGCCGCCGGGCTGGCGGCGGTGACCTTAAGCACGTTTGACCTGGATGCGCTTGAGGACAACGTCGCGGCGATGCGTGAGCAATTGAAGGCCGGCGACTTCGAGGCCGCGGCGAAACTCGACTTCGAATTCCATCGGCGTATTCTGCTGGCCAGCGGCAATCAGGCGATGCTGAGCATCCTCACCGCCAGCGCCGAGATCTTTCTGGAGAGCCAGAAGCTACCGTTCATCCGCGCCGAACGGGCGATGGAAACCTGGCAGGAGCACCGCAAGATCCTTCGTGCACTGGCGCGCCGGGCATCCGCTGCGGCCCAGAAGGCCATGCAGGAACACGTGCGCAACGCCGCCCTGCGCACCGGAATTTCCTTCATTGCCCCCGCCACGGCGTGACTTGGGCTATACCCAAACTCATCGAGTGCCATAGCAAGACTCAATCAACTGCGGCTTCCTGAACAAGGGAAGGGCGGCTATGATGGGCCACGTTTTTTTGCTTACAACCTGGAGAATTCCATGAGCAGCGATCTTATCAAACACGTTAGCGACGCCAGCTTCGAAGCCGACGTACTCAAGGCCGAAGGCGCTGTACTGGTCGACTACTGGGCTGAATGGTGCGGCCCTTGCAAAATGATCGCTCCGGTTCTGGACGAGATTGCCGAGACTTACAAAGGCAAGCTGACCATCGCCAAACTGAACATCGACGAAAACCAGGAAACCCCGGCCAAGCACGGCGTGCGTGGTATCCCGACGCTGATGCTGTTCAAGAACGGCAACGTTGAAGCGACCAAAGTCGGCGCCCTGTCGAAGTCGCAACTGGCTGCTTTCCTCGACGCCAACATCTAAGCGTCGCAGTAAATCGCCGAAAAAAAGCCTCGCAATTTGCGGGGCTTTTTGCGTATTCAGGGCTAGACGCTCCGAAACTCAGGTGGTACATTCGGCCCCGCACTGGTTTCTCCACTGCCCCCTGCTAGCCGTCGCCGACGCACTCCTTTTCGAACAAGTTCGCGATCCTGTCGCCTTCTCCGCGGCGCGGCCTCATTAAGCCAAAAGCTTAATTTCCCCCCTCCATAAATGATTACGTCATTCCTATATGAATCTGACTGAACTCAAGCAAAAGCCGATTACCGAACTGCTCGAATTGGCCGAACAGATGGGCATAGAAAATATGGCCCGTTCGCGCAAGCAGGACGTGATTTTCTCCCTGCTGAAAAAGCACGCGAAAAGCGGCGAGGAAATCTCCGGTGATGGCGTGCTGGAGATTCTCCAGGACGGCTTCGGCTTCCTGCGCTCCGCTGACGCTTCCTACCTCGCCGGCCCGGACGATATCTACGTCTCGCCGAGCCAGATCCGTCGTTTCAACTTGCGCACCGGTGACACCATCGTTGGCAAGATCCGCCCTCCGAAGGAAGGCGAGCGTTACTTCGCTCTGCTCAAGGTCGACACGATCAACTTCGATCGTCCGGAGAACGCGAAGAACAAGATTCTCTTCGAGAACCTGACCCCGCTGTTCCCGACCGTGCGCATGAAGATGGAAGCCGGCAACGGTTCCACCGAAGACTTGACCGGTCGTGTGATCGACCTGTGCGCCCCGATCGGCAAAGGCCAGCGTGGTCTGATCGTTGCACCGCCGAAAGCCGGTAAGACGATCATGCTGCAGAACATCGCGGCGAACATCGCCCGTAACAACCCTGAAGTTCACCTGATCGTGCTGTTGATCGACGAACGTCCGGAAGAAGTAACCGAAATGCAGCGCACCGTGCGCGGCGAAGTGGTTGCCTCGACCTTCGACGAACCGCCGACCCGTCACGTGCAGGTTGCCGAAATGGTGATCGAGAAGGCCAAGCGCCTGGTCGAACACAAGAAGGATGTGGTGATCCTGCTCGACTCCATCACCCGTCTGGCCCGTGCCTACAACACCGTGATCCCGAGCTCCGGCAAGGTGCTGACCGGTGGTGTTGACGCCCACGCCCTGGAGAAACCGAAGCGTTTCTTCGGTGCTGCGCGCAACATCGAAGAAGGCGGCTCGCTGACCATTATCGCCACCGCGCTGGTTGAAACCGGCTCGAAGATGGACGAAGTGATCTACGAAGAGTTCAAGGGTACCGGCAACATGGAACTGCCTCTGGATCGCAAGATCGCCGAGAAGCGTGTGTTCCCGGCCATCAACATCAACCGTTCCGGCACCCGCCGCGAAGAGTTGCTGACCGCCGACGACGAACTGCAGCGCATGTGGATCCTGCGCAAGCTGCTGCACCCGATGGACGAAGTGGCTGCCATCGAGTTCCTGGTCGACAAGCTGAAAACGACCAAGACCAACGACGAGTTCTTCCTGTCGATGAAGCGCAAGTAACATCGCCGGTTGAACCGATAAAAAGGGCGCCCCTTTGGGGGGCGCCTTTTTTTTGCATGAAATTTACCCCGGCAATGGGAGGTTCCTGATCTGGTAAGGTCTGTGATCGGGCAACCCACAAACAGCGCTCGGAGCCTCTGTGATTAAGGCTCGTGCTGTACAAAAAACAACCACCTGATTGGCATTAAAGATTTTATGAGCACACTCGCTTATCGAAGGGATATCGACGGCCTGCGAGCAGTCGCGGTGATCGCCGTGGTGCTGTTCCATTTTGGCGTCCCGGGGTTTACCGGCGGTTTTGTCGGCGTGGACGTGTTCTTCGTGATTTCCGGCTACCTCATCACCTCGATCATCTGGAATCAGCGTCAGGCTGGCCGTTTCAGCTTCGTCGAGTTCTGGGCGCGGCGTGCGCGGCGGATTCTGCCGGCGCTGTTCGCGATGATCATTGCGGTGCTGGCGGTGGGCTGGTTCCTGCTGGCGCCCAAGGACTACGAAGAGCTGGGGCGTTCGGTGCGCTATCAGGTGACGTTCGTCTCGAACATCCTGTTCATGCGTCAGGACGGCTACTTCGACGTTGCCTCTGACCTGAAACCGCTGTTGCACACGTGGTCACTGGCGGTGGAGGAGCAGTTCTACATCTTCTTCCCGCTGCTGCTGACGTTGCTCTCGAGCCGCCTGAAACACTGGCGGCTGGCGCTGTTCGGCGTGCTGCTGGTGTCGTTCGGGCTGAGTGTGTGGGCGATCCAGCATCATCCGGAGAAAGCCTTCTTCCTGCTGCCGATGCGCGCCTGGGAGTTGCTCGCCGGGGCGATGCTGGCGATTGCGCCGAAACACGCCTGGCGCTTGAAACCGCTGGCCGCCCAGACCTTGAGCCTGCTCGGCATGGGGTTGATCCTGCTGGCGGTGTTTGCCTATGACAAGTCGACGCCGTTCCCGGGTGTCACCGCGTTGCTGCCGGTGCTGGGCGTGGTGCTGCTGATTCTGGCCAACGGTCATCGCGAAACGCTGGTTGGTCAATTGTTGAGCAGTCGGGTGATGGTCGGCCTCGGGCTGATCTCCTATTCCTGGTATTTGTGGCACTGGCCGGTATTCGTGTTTTCCAGCTACGCCAGTGTCGATGAGCCGGGCGCGCTCGACACGGCCGGGTTGATTCTGCTGACCCTGGTGCTGGGTTATCTGTCATGGAAGTTCGTCGAAACGCCGTTCCGTGAACGGCGCCTGCTCGCCGGTCGTCGGCAGATTCTGCTGGCCGGTTTCTGCGGGATCCTGGTGCTCGGTCTGGCCGGGCAATCACTGCGCTGGACCGATGGCTTGCCATGGCGCCTGTCCGAGCAGGCGCTGCAATATGCCAAGGGCCGCGAGTGGCGGCCGGAGCTGATGGCATGTCTGGCGGACGACAAGACCCCTGACGACAAGCTGTTCTGCCATTACGGCGTGGCGGATCTGCCGACCCGCGCGCTGGTCTGGGGCGACAGCCATGCCACGGCGCTGATCCCGGTGTTCGATGACGGTGCCAAAGCTCACGGTGTCAGCGTGATTCTGGCCAGTTCTCCGGGTTGCATTCCGGTCGATGGGCTGGAGCATGACGGGGTTTGTGCACGCTTCAACAAGCGGGTCGAGCAGGGGCTGAAAACCCAGGCGATCAGCGATGTGGTGCTGGTCGCCCGCTGGAGCCTGTACCTGTACGGCGATGCCAAGGGTGATCTCGGGCATGTCTTGAGAACGCCAGACGGTCGTTACGATCGCGCCGAGGCGGAGCAGCGTTTTGCCGAAGGCCTGCGCACTCGCGTCGCACAATTGCGGGCAGCCGGGCATCGCGTATGGCTGGTGAAAGAGGCGCCGTTGCAGGCGTTCAGCCCGCCGTATCGGCTGACGCGGCTGGCGATGCTCGATCGCCCGGTGGATGACGTCGGACTGGCCGTCGAGGCGCACCACAAACGTCAGGTGTTCATCAGTCAGTTGTTCGCGCAGTTGGCGCAGAATGATCCGGCGGTGCGCGTGGTCGATCCGGCGCCGCGACTGTGTGATGAAAACGGCCTGTGCCACGCCGAGCTCGGCGGCTACTCGCTGTACACCGATGACAATCACCTGTCCGAAGTCGGTGCGCGGTTTGTGGCGCCGATCCTTGAGCCGCTGTTTATCGGCCTGCAAGGCCGGGAAAACCTTGGCAAAGCGCAGACGAATGCAGCCAAGTAAGCAGCGACAGGCTGCCACAGGGCTGCATAGCAGGTAGGATGTACGCCTATTTTGAGGGTGCCATCGTCAATGAAATTCAAGGATCTTCGGGATTTCGTGCAGCAGCTTGAGCAGCGCGGAGAGTTGAAACGCATCCAGATTCCCGTCTCGCCGGTGCTGGAGATGACCGAGGTGTGCGACCGCACACTGCGGGCCAAGGGCCCGGCGCTGCTGTTCGAGAAGCCGACCGGCTACGACATCCCGGTGCTCGGCAACCTGTTTGGCACCCCGGAGCGGGTGGCCATGGGCATGGGCGCCGAGTCGGTCAGCGAACTGCGCGAGATCGGCAAGCTGCTGGCTTTCCTCAAGGAGCCGGAGCCACCGAAGGGCTTGAAGGACGCGTGGTCGAAACTGCCGATCTTCCGCAAGATCATCTCGATGGCGCCCAAAGTCGTCAAAGACGCGGTGTGCCAGGAAGTGGTCATCGAAGGCGACGACGTCGACCTGGCGATGCTGCCGGTGCAGACCTGCTGGCCCGGCGACGTCGGCCCGCTGATCACCTGGGGCCTGACTGTCACCAAAGGCCCGAACAAGGACCGCCAGAACCTCGGTATCTACCGTCAGCAAGTGATCGGCCGCAACAAGGTGATCATGCGCTGGCTCAGCCACCGTGGCGGTGCGCTGGACTTCCGTGAGTGGTGCGAGAAGCATCCGGGCCAGCCATTCCCGGTCTCCGTGGCGCTGGGCGCCGACCCTGCGACCATCCTCGGCGCCGTGACGCCGGTGCCGGACAGTCTCTCCGAATACGCTTTCGCCGGCCTGTTGCGCGGTAACCGCACCGAGCTGGTCAAGTGCCGTGGCAACGACCTGCAAGTGCCGGCCACTGCCGAGATCATCCTCGAAGGCGTGATTCATCCGGGCGAAATGGCCGACGAAGGCCCGTACGGCGACCACACCGGTTACTACAACGAAGTCGACAGCTTCCCGGTGTTCACCGTCGAGCGCATTACCCACCGGATCAAGCCGATCTATCACAGCACCTACACCGGCCGTCCACCGGATGAGCCGGCGATCCTCGGCGTGGCGCTGAACGAAGTGTTCGTGCCGATCCTGCAGAAGCAGTTCCCGGAGATCACCGATTTCTATCTGCCGCCGGAAGGCTGCTCGTACCGCATGGCCGTGGTGACGATGAAGAAGTCGTATCCGGGGCATGCCAAGCGCGTGATGCTCGGTGTCTGGTCGTTTTTGCGACAGTTCATGTACACCAAGTTCGTTATCGTCACTGACGACGATATCAACGCCCGGGACTGGAACGACGTGATCTGGGCCATCACCACGCGCATGGACCCCAAGCGCGACACAGTGATGATCGACAACACGCCGATCGACTACCTCGACTTCGCCTCGCCGGTGTCCGGCCTGGGCTCGAAAATGGGCCTGGATGCCACCCACAAGTGGCCGGGCGAAACCACTCGCGAGTGGGGCCGCGTAATCGTCAAGGACGACGCCGTCACCCAGCGGATCGATGCCATCTGGAATCAGTTAGGAATAGATTGATGCGTGTAACCCTGCAGCCCTCCGGAGCGGTGCTTGAGATACAGCCCGGCGAGCGGATTCTCGATGGTGCGCGGCGCCTGGGCTACGACTGCCCGCAAAGCTGCCGCAACGGCAATTGCCACGTGTGTGCGGCGCTGTTGGTGGAAGGCCGGGTCGAGCAGGCCGGCAAGGTGCATGACCACGGCGAGTTCTACACTTGCATAGCCGAGCCGCTGGAAGACTGCGTCCTGCTGTGGGATGGCGTGCTCGCGCTGGGAGAACTGCCGGTGCGCAGCCTGTCGTGTCAGGTCATCGAATGCCGGGATGTCGGCGGCGACACCTGGCGCGTGCGTCTGCGTGCGCCGGCCGGCAAGCCGCCGCGTTATCACGCCGGGCAGTACCTGATGATCGAGCGTGAAAACGGCGAGAAGTCGGCGTTCTCCATGGCCTCGGCGCCGCACGGCGGGCGTGATCTGGAAATCCACGTGCTGGCCCGTGAGGCCAGTGCCCTGAGTCTGATCGAGCAGTTGCAACGCAACGCGATGGTGCGCGTCGAGCTGCCATTCGGTGACACTCACCTCGCCGAGTTGCCTGACGGGCCACTGGTGTTGATCGCCGCCGGCACCGGCATGGGCCAGATCCACAGCCTGATCGAACACTGCCGCGCCAACGGCTTCAAACACCCGGTGCATCTGTACTGGGGCGTACGCCGTCCGGAAGATTTCTACGACATTGAGCATTGGGACGAATGGCTGAAGTTGCCCAACTTGTTCCTGCACAAAGTCGTCAGCGACCAGTGCGGTTGGGAAGGGCGCTGCGGGATGCTGCACCAGGCCGTGTGTGAAGACTTCGCCGATCTGAAGTCCCTGCATGTATACGCCAGCGGCTCGCCGGCGATGGTCTACGGCACGCTGGATGCGCTGGTGGAAGCCGGGATGGATGCGCACCAGATGCGCGCCGATGTATTTGCGTATGCGCCGCGCTCTTGAGCCGCGCCCCTAGAAGCGTACGCCGCTAGTCACCATCGCCGCATTGGCGCCGAGAAATACCAGCTCGGCGGCCAATGGGCCGTAGTGAGTCCCGACGGACGGAATGATCACCGGCGCAATGCCGTAGCGGTTCAAAGGAATCTTGTCCTTGTAATCACCGTGATAACCCTGCAACAGCCCACCCGTGAGTTTCAGATACAGCGGATATTCGCTGCTGTCATAGCGCTTGCCGACATAGGCGTAGTTCGAGCGCTGGCGGAACGAGTTGCGGAAAGTTGCCCCGCCAAATACCCAGCCGGAAGCCTGATTGCGTTCGATGCCGATCAAGTCCTGATGATTATTGTGTTCGGGGTCGGGCGAGTAATGTCGGGTGTAGACACTGGTCTGGGCATACCAGAAGCCTTTGCCTTGCGCATTGTCCTCGGCCAATGCATGGCCGGCCTGAGCCATCAGCAACGCGACCAGAAGTCTTGGGATTTTCATAGTGCAGCCTCAGTTAAACGGGATGGCTTGCGCCAGAGGAAGGCCGTTATACGTAGGCGTTCAGCGACGGAGAAGAAAGAAAGTCCGACATTTTAGTAGGAAGTTTCCCGCGCCTTCATGAACGAAACCTGAACAAGCGAAGGCTTATGCATATTTCATTCGGGTATTTAAGATATTTCTGCAATGGTATTAGGCTATGTAAAGCCGCATAGCCGGGGCTGATAACCCCCAGTAGCGCTATCGGGCAGGCCATACATCCTTTAGCACTTTTCGTTTTACAGTTACTGCTATATGTTCTATCCAGCGAATTGTGCTTACATCTTGTAATACTTGCGGGGCCGAACACTTCCGTCATGACAGCCATTGAATCTGCTTTTGTGAATCTGGCTTACCCTCCGCGGCTCGATCTGGGGCCGCAGCTGACCCACGAACAACTTCTCGTCTCGATGCAATCGACCATGGCGCGCCACAAGGGCGGCCCGGTGTGGCTGTTCGCCTACGGTTCGCTGATCTGGCGCCCGGAATGTACGGCGGTGGAGCGGGTGCGCGGACGAGTCCATGGCTACCATCGTGGCTTGTACCTGTGGTCGCATGAGCATCGCGGAACGCCGGAAATGCCCGGGCTGGTATTTGGTCTGGATCGCGGCGGTTCATGCAGCGGCTTCGCCTATCGGCTGCCGGAAGAGAACCTCGACGCTGCGCTGTACGCGCTGTGGAAACGCGAGATGCCGTTCCCGTCCTATCGCCCGCACTGGCTGAACTGCCGGCTCGAAGATGGCAGTCAGGTTCAGGCGTTAGGGTTTGTTTTGGAGCGACACCTGCCCAGCTATGCCGGCAACTTGCCGGATCATGTGCTGAGCCAGGTGTTCGAAAGCGCTTGCGGGCGTTACGGCACCACTCGTGATTATGTCGAGCAGACCGCCCACGCCCTGCGCAGCCACGCCATGCCGGATCGAAATCTGGAGGCGCGGCTCAAGCGCTGTCAGTCAAAAGCCGATCAGGCGACGGCTTCGCGGCTCTGACTGGCGACTTGCTTGTGCCACAGGGTCGGGGCCAGGAAGGCCATCGACAGCAGGCAAGCGCCCACCAGCAGGACAAAACCACCGTTCCAGCCGAAGTGGTCAACGGTGTAGCCCATCGCCGCACTCGCCGCGACCGAACCACCCAGGTAACCGAACAGACCGGTGAAGCCCGCAGCCGTGCCGGCGGCTTTCTTCGGTGCCAGTTCCAGCGCCTGCAGGCCGATCAGCATCACCGGGCCATAGATCAGGAAGCCGATCGAGAACAGCGCGATCATGTCCACCGTCGGGTTGCCGGCCGGGTTCAGCCAGTACACCAGCGTCGCCACGGTCACCAGCGCCATGAACACCATGCCGGTCAGGCCACGATTGCCACGGAAGATCTTGTCCGACATCCAGCCGCACAGCAGCGTGCCCGGAATGCCCGCCCACTCGTAGAAGAAATAGGCCCACGAGGTTTTATCCACGGTGAAACCTTTGGCTTCTTTCAGGTAGGTCGGCGCCCAATCCAGTACGCCGTAGCGCAGCAGGTAAACGAACACGTTGGCCATGGCGATGTACCAGAGCATTTTGTTGCGCAGCACGTATTTGACGAAAATTTCCTTGGCGCTGAATTCGTCTTCGTGGCTGGCGTCGTAGCCTTCCGGGTAATCGTTCTTGTACTTCTCGATCGGCGGCAGGCCGACCGATTGCGGGGTGTCGCGCATGGTGATGAAGGCAAACACCGCCACGCCCAGCGCCACCGCTGCCGGAACGTAGAAGGCTGCGTGCCAGTCATTGAACAGGCCCATGCCGATCAGGAACAGCGGGCCGATCAGACCGCCACCGACGTTATGCGCCACGTTCCACACCGAAACCACGCCGCCACGTTCCTTCTGCGACCACCAGTGCACCATGGTGCGTCCGCTCGGCGGCCAGCCCATGCCTTGGGCCCAGCCGTTGATGAACAGCAGGATGAACATCATGGTCACGCTGGAAGTCGCCCAAGGCGCAAAACCGAAAATGAACATCACCCCGGCTGACACCAGCAGGCCGAATGGAAGGAAGTAGCGCGGGTTGGAACGGTCGGACACCAGGCCCATCAGGAACTTCGACAGACCGTAGGCAATGGCGATGGCCGACATCGCCAGCCCCAGATCGCCACGGCTGTAGCCTTCGTCGATCAGGTACGGCATGGCCAGCGAGAAGTTTTTGCGCAGCAGGTAGTAACCCGCGTAGCCAAAGAAGATACCGGCGAAGATCTGCCAGCGCAGGCGTCGGTAAGTACTGTCTATTTTTTCTTCAGGCAATGGAGCCTGATGTGCGGCAGGACGAAAGAAAGCAAACATTCAAGAGCTCCAGATTTCTTGTTTTGACTGCGGATGCGAATGTTACAGTTTCGTTACCGAAAATAGCACCGGTTCGCATTGGCAAAATAGGGGAAATGTTGGAATTCGCGCGTTCTTTTACGAACCTGTCGCTCAGCTGTAAGAACAGGGCGTTTTCACCACTTATCTACCTGGAGTGACTTAGACTCGCGGCCCGTTCAGCCGATTGATCAGCCGAGATAAGCAATGTCACTGAAGGTTCGCATGTTGGTGCCGAGATTTTTGGTGGCAGCGGGACTTGCCGTCGTGTTGCTGACATTGATCGTCACCGATCATCCTGCTCATTCCGGCCTGCGCAACGCCACGGTGCTGATCATTCGACATGCGGAAAAACCGGATACAGGATCGGTGCTCAATGCCCGAGGCGAGCAACGCGCCGCCGCCTACGTCGACTATTTCAATCCGCTAAAACTCGACGGCCAGACGTTCACCCCCCAGCGTTTGATCGCTGCCGGCGATACCCCGGAAAGTTCGCGCTCACGCCTGACCCTGACCCCGTTGGCCCAGCGCTTGAACCTTGCGATCGAGCAGCCCTACGTCAATGGCGACCTGCATCAACTGGTCAAACTGTTGCGCAAGAGCAATCAGGCGCAGACGGTGCTGATTGCCTGGCACCACGGCCATATCAACAAACTGCTCAAAGCCTTTGGCGGTGACCCCACAGCCCTGATGGGCCAGGAAAAATGGCCGGATGAGGTCTTTGACTGGCTGATCGTCCTGCGCTTCGATGACAAGGGCCGGCTGATTCCGTCGCGCAGCCTGAAGGTGCAGGAGCACTTGTTGCCGGGCGACTCTGCCGGGCCGAACGGCGGCTAAACGTCCGTCAGAAAATTTACCTACCGTCATTTGCCCAGCGGTTTCGTCGGATTTCCCATCGGGATCAGGAAATGTCCTGCATTCAATAGCGAAGGTGCGCCATTCAGTTAAAAGACAGTGCTCCGTAAACTTTCTGTTGTTGCCGGACAGGCATCTCAATAGGGAAGGGGCGCGATCATGCGGTGGTTTTTTGCAGGGCTTTTATTGACGATCTTCAGTCTTGCACTGGCGGCAGAAGGGTTACTCATACCTGAAAACAACCCGCAGCCGATTTACCCGAAGAGGTTGTCCAGGGCAGGGGTCGAAGGCGAGGTCAGGGTCAGCTTTATCGTCAAGGCGGATGGCTCGGTCAGCGCGATCGACACTGTGCAGAGTGATCACCCCGATCTGGCGGAGGCGGTCAGAGACGCAATAACACAGTGGCGCTTCAAGCCCTGGACGGTTGAAGACGGTCGGCCTGCGGAGCAGCCCGTTGTGGCGCCGATGCTCTTTCGATTGGCCAGAGATCAGCCGATCGACATCAACCAGTGGCTGAAGTCAGTAAAGTGTCGCGGCATCAATGACAATTTCAGGAACATGCCTGAGCATGCCTGGGTCGATGCACAAGTGTTTAATTACACCCGTGCTTACGTTTCCAACGTGATTCTCAAGAGTCAGATGGCCGATGAACAGCGTCTGGCGATCATCGCCAAGATGAACCGGCGTGTACCGATGATCGTCAGAGGCTGCCGGGAAGCCCCTATGCGTAGCTACATGAGTTTTCTGCCGGGAGAGGTTCGTGAGTTGCTTTAATAGCCAGCGACGCTGGGTTGCTGCCTGGCGCGAATCAGGCCGGCGCCGAGAGTCACCGGCCTGCAAAAACTCAGCGCACCTGCACCACCACCTTGCCCACCGCCTTGCGCTGCCCCAGATCGTTGATCGCCTGCGCCGCGTTGCTCAGCGGATACACCTGCGACACCAGCGGTTTCAACTTGCCCTCGGCGAACCAGCCGAACAACTGCTGGAAGTTCGCCGCGTTGTCCTGCGGCTGACGCTGGGCGAAGGAGCCCCAGAACACGCCGAGCACGGCTGCGCCCTTGAGCAGCGCGAGGTTGACCGGCAGCTCGGGGATGCGTCCGCTGGCGAAGCCGACCACCAGCAGGCGGCCGTTCCAGGCGATGGCGCGGATGGCCTGGTCAAACAGGTCGCCACCGACCGGGTCGTAGATCACGTCGGCGCCCTGGCCGTCGGTGAGGCGTTTGATTTCGTCCTTGAGGCTGGTTTCGCTGTAGTTGATCAGTTCATCGGCACCGGCGGCCTTGGCCACGGCGAGTTTTTCCGTGCTGCTGGCGGCGGCGATGACCCGGGCACCCATGGCTTTGCCGATTTCCACCGCCGCCAGACCGACGCCACCGGAAGCGCCGAGCACCAGCAGGGTCTCGCCCGGTTGCAGGTTGGCCCGTTGCTTGAGGGCGTGCATCGAAGTGCCGTAGGTCATGCTGAACGCGGCGGCGGTGTTGAAATCCATCGACGGCGGGATCGGCAGCACGTTGTAGCCCGGCACCGCGACCTGTTCGGCGAAGCTGCCCCAGCCGGTCAGGGCCATGACCCGGTCGCCGACTTTCAGATGGCTGACTTTCTCACCGACGGCGCTGACCACGCCGGCCGCTTCGCCCCCCGGCGAAAACGGGAAGGGCGGCTTGAACTGATACTTGCCCTCGATGATCAGCGTGTCCGGGAAGTTGACCCCGGCGGCGTGCACCTCCAGCAGGATTTCGTTCTTCTTCGCGACAGGACTGGCGACGTCTTCCAGCACCAGCGATTCGGCAGGGCCGAAGGCTTTGCACAGCACGGCTTTCATCAGGGCTATTCCTTTGGGAGTGATGGCCGATAAGTGTAGGTGTGTCAGTCAACGGGTCAACGAGCATGCCCGGCCCTGATAGTCAGCCATAAGCTTGTGCTTGCGCGGCGGGTCGTTATGCTAGGCCGCAAACCGGATAAGGAGCGAATTGTGAAAGCGTGGATCATGTTGTTGCTGGCCCTGTCTCTGCCTGTGGCAGCGCTGGCCGAAGAAGCCAAAGAAGGCGAGGCGCCGAAGGTCAACTACATCACCCTGAGCCCGCCGTTCGTGGGCAACTACGGGCTGGACGGCACACCGAAGCTGAAGGTCTACAAGGCCGACGTGGCGCTGCGTGTGACGGGCGAAGAGGCGACCAAACTGGTCAAGGCCAACGAGCCGCTGATCCGCAATCAACTGGTGGCGCTGTTCACTCAGCAGACCACCGAGGCGATGGGCAGCATCGAAGGCAAGGAAAAGCTGCGTCAGGAAGCCCTGAAGCAGACCCAGCAAGTGATGAATGACGAGACCGGCAAACCGGTGGTTGAAGATCTGTTGTTCAACAACCTGATCATTCAGTAACCACGCTGGCCGCTGTTCAGGACGCCAGGCTTTTGCGAAAGCGCGCCAACGCGATGACGAAGAACAGCAGGCCGATAGCCGTCAGCGCCAGCAAGTCCGGCCAGACCACGCTCAGCCCGGCGTCGCGAAACAGAATCGCGGCGCTGAGGCTGACAAAGTGCGTGGACGGCGAACCCTGCATGACCCATTGCAGCCACTGCGGCATGCTGTCCAATGGCGTGCTGCCGCCCGACAGCAGCAACATCGGGATGATCACCGGAATCGCCAGCAGACCGAACTGCGGCGTCGAGCGCGCCAGCGTCGCCAGAAAGATGCCCAGCGCGGTACTCGCAAACAGATAAACCGCAGTCACCAGCAAAAACAGGCTCATCGAGCCGGCCAACGGCACATTCAACAGGCCTTTGACCACTACCTCCAGCGACAGCCAGGTGCACAACACCACCACCAGCAGGTTGCTCCAGATTTTCGCCAGCATGATTTCCAGCGCCGTCAGTGGCAGCACCAGCAAATGGTCGAGCGTGCCGTGTTCGCGTTCGCGCAGCAGCGCCGTGCCGGTGAGGATGATCGCCAGAATAGTGATGTTGTTGACGATCTGAATCACCGCCAGAAACCAGCCGCCCTCCAGATTGGTGTTGAACAGGGCGCGAGTAGTCAGTTGCACGGGTGCCTTGGCCGCTGCACCGCCCTGACCGGCATAGTCGAGCAATTCGCGCTGGAAGATCCGGCCGATGTAGCCGGCGCCCATGAACGCCTGGCTCATGGCTGTGGCATCGACGTTGACCTGAATCGCCGGTTGCCGCGTGGCGAGCAAGTCGGTTTGAAAGCCCGCCGGAATATTGATCACGAAGGTGTACTCACCGCTGTCCATGACCTGATCCAGTTGCGCATAAGGCAGCAGCACCGGCGTCTGGAATTCCGGCGGCTGCAGGGCCTGGGCCAATTGGCGTGAGAGGGCGCTGTGGTCTTCGTCGACGATCGCCACGCTGGCGTTGTGCACGCCGATCACCGAACCGGCGGCGGGCATGTAAATCGCCACGGTGAAGGCGTAGAACAGGAACAGCAGCAACACGCTGTCATGGCGCAGGCTGGTCAGTTCCTTGAGTCCCAGGCGCAGGATGTGCGCGAACTTGTGCATCAGGCCTCCTGCTTTTTCAGCATGATCAGGCTCAGCCCGGTGAACCCGACAAAGAACCCGAACAGCGCCAGGCACTGTGGCCACAGCTGACGCAAGTCCAGCGCCTTGGTGAACGTACCCACCGCGATGTCGAGGAAGTGCCCCGCCGGAAACAGCATGCCCATCACTGCTGCCGCACCTTCCAGCGACGAGCGCGGCACGATCAGCCCGGAGAACTGGATGGTCGGCAGGCTGGTGATGATCATGGTGCCGAGGATCGCGGCGATTTGTGTGCGGGTGAACGCCGAGATCAGCAGGCCCATGCTGGTGGTCGCCAGCACGTACAGCAGGCCGCCGAATGCCAGCGTCAGCAGGCTGCCCTTGAACGGCACGCCGAACAGCCAGCGATTCATCGCCACCAGCAGCGCCAGGTTGACCAGACTGACCAGCAGGTACGGCGCCTGTTTGCCCAGCAGAAATTCGAGGCGGGTCAGGGGCGTGGCGTAGAAATTGGTGATCGACCCCAACTCCTTTTCGCGGACGATGCCCAGCGCCGTGAGCATCGCCGGAATGAAGGCGAGGATCAGCGCCATGACCCCAGGGCCAATAGCGTTGACGCTGACCACGTCCTGGTTGTAGCGAAAGCGGGTTTCCAGGCTGGCGGCCGCCGGGTGGGCCAGCGCGGGGCTGCTCTGCTCGGCCAGCTGTTGCAGATTGGCCAAGTGCACTGCTTCAACATAATTGCGGCTGGTTTCGGCGCGAAACGGCATGCCGCCATCCAGCCACGCCGCCACGGCGGGTTGGCGCCCGGCGTACAGATCGCGGCCGAATCCGGGGGGAATCTCCAGCGCCAGTTTGATTTCCGAGCGTTGCAGGCGCCGGTGCAGTTCCTGCGGATCATGAATGGCCGGCTGTTCGTCGAAGTAGCGGGAGCCGCGAAACGCCTCCAGATAAGCCCGGCTCTGCGGCGTCTGATCCTGGTCGTACACGGCGAACGCGAGGTTTTCCACGTCCAGCGAGATGCCGTAACCGAAAATCACCATCATGAAAATCGCCCCGGCCAAGGCGAACGCCATGCGCACCTTGTCGCGCAACAGCTCCTTGCCTTCGCGACTGGCCACGGCCAACAGGCGACCGAGGCTGAAACCGTGACGGGGCAGCGGTGTTGTCGCTGCGCTCGGCGGCGCCATTTGCGGTTCGGCCACAGGCGCTGATGGCTGAGCGCCCTGAGCCTGTTCCAGGCAAGTGACGAAGGCCGCTTCCAGCGTCTCTCCCGCAAACTGGCGTTGCAGCGCCGCCGGGGTGTCGCAGGCGAGGACCTTGCCCGCGTGCATCAGCGAGATGCGGTCGCAGCGCTGCGCTTCGTTCATGAAGTGCGTGGAGAGGAAGATCGTCACGCCCTGTTCGCGGGACAACTCGATCAACAGTCGCCAGAAATCATCACGGGCTGCCGGATCGACGCCGGAAGTCGGCTCGTCGAGAATCAGGACCTCCGGGCGGTGCAGCACCGCCACCGCCAGTGACAGACGCTGGCGCAGCCCCAATGGCAATGCCCCGGATGGCTGGTCGGCGACCGCGAGCAGATTGAAGCGCTGAATCAATGCTTCGATGCGTTGTGCGCTCTCGGTTTTGGGCAGGTCGAACAGCCGCGCGTGCAGCTCGAGGTTCTGCCGCACACTCAGTTCGCCGTACAGCGAAAAACTCTGCGACATGAAGCCGACCCGCTTGCGCGTGGCCAGATCCTTGGCGTTCACCGGGTTGCCGAGCAGCGTCGCACTGCCTTCGCTGGCCGGCATCAGCCCGGTCAGGACTTTCATGGTGGTGGTCTTGCCGCAGCCGTTGGAGCCGAGAAAACCGAAAATCTCGCCACGGCCAATGGCAAAACTGACGTGATCCACGGCGGTGAAATCGCCGAAGCGCAGCGTCAGGTCGTGGGCTTCGATGGCGATGTCGCTGCTGTTGCCGGTGCGCGGTGGAATCACCAGCGGCTGAGCGTCATGCTGGCTGTCGCCCTGGAAATAGGTGAAGGCGTCATCGAGCTTGCCGCTGGGGGTGACGGTCGCCAGCTCGCGGCTCAGGCCGGTGGCGATCAACTTGCCGGCATCGAGCATCAGGCAATGCTCGAACTGCTCGGCTTCTTCCATATAGGCCGTGGCGACCAGCAGCGTCAGTTGCGGGCGCTGGCGTCGCACATCGTCGACCAACTCCCAGAAGCGCCGGCGCGAGAGCGGGTCGACGCCGGTGGTCGGCTCATCGAGGATCAGCAGATCCGGTTCATGGATCAGCGCGCAGCACAGCCCGAGTTTCTGCTTCATGCCGCCGGACAACTTGCCGGCGGGGCGCTCGGCGAACTTCAGCAGATCCGTGGCGAGCAACAGGCTGTGCATGCGCTGCTCGCTTTCAGCCTTGGACAGGCCGAACAGCGTCGAGAAGAACTGGATGTTCTCGCGGATCGACAGCTCCGGGTACAAGTTGCCGCCCAGCCCCTGCGGCATGAAGGCGATGCGCGCATAGAGTGTGTCGCGATGCCGGCGATCCTCGATCGCGCCACCGAGCACGTCCAGTTGCCCTTGCTGCAAGGTCTTCACGCCGGCAATCAACCCCAGCAGGCTGGATTTGCCGGCGCCGTCGGGGCCGATCAGCCCGCAGCGGGTACCGGCGGGCAGGCTGAAGCTGATATCGCTCAGCGCTTGCTGTTTGCCGTAGCGGTGGGCGATACCGTTCGCTTGAACCGCAAGGCCGCTCATTGCAGATTGGCCGGCCATTCGACGGGCGCGATCCGCACGTAGCCGGCCCCGGGCATGCCGGGTTTGGCCTGCGGCACGGCGCTGGGCTGGACCAGGCGCAGCTTGACGCGGAACACCAGTTTTTGCCGCTCGTCGCGGGTCTCGACCTCTTTGGGAGTGAACTGCGATTTGGCTGCGACGAAGCTGATTTTTGCCGGCAGCGGGTTATCGGGCAAGGCATCGAGCAGCACGCGAGCCTCATCGCCCACCGCCAGGCGCCCGGCCACCGCGGCTGACAGATAGAGGTTCATGTACTGGTCGTTGGGATCGATCAGCAGCAAGACCCGGCCACCGGCCCCCAGCACTTCGCCGGGCTCGGCCATGCGCAGCTGGATCACGCCATCAATCGGCGCGCGCAGACTGCTGTCGTCAATTTCACTGGTCAACTGTGCGACTTGAGCCTGTGCCGCGCCAATCGCCGCACTGACAGCAGACACTTGGGCCCGGGCGGCGACAACGGCAGCGTTGCCAGTGCCGATGCGTGACTGCAGCTGATCGATGATCTGCGCGCTGACATAACCGTGCTTGAACAGTGATTGCGAACGCCCGAGCTCTTGCTGGGCCAGCAGCAGTTCACTCTGGCGCAATTGCACGTTGGCCTGAGCGGCGTTGAGATTCTCCCGGGCGCGCAACACTTCGGCTTCGGCCTGATTACGCTGGGCTTCAAGGGTGCGGGTGTCCATGCGCGCCAGCAGTTGCCCTTTGCTGACTTTGTCGCCTTCATCGACCAGCACCTCGGCGAGGCGCCCGGGGGGCTTGCTGGCGATCTGCACTTCAGTGGCTTCCAGCCGCCCGTTGCCCATCGACAGTCCTTCGACCAGGCGGCTGCTGATGGACATCCAGTAACCTAATCCGCCAGCGGCGGCAAGTAATACCAGGAGCGAACCGGCGTATAGAAGTGAAGAACGGCTGTGCGTCGACATGGGGGCATCCTGCGGCTGTGGCTTGCAGTCTGACTGTTCAAGCGTTCCATTCGCTTGATGTCAGTCAAATGAGCGCCAAGCCTAGCCCCTTTTGTCGGTAAAAACCGTGACCGGCGAGTTCTCAGCGCAAACCAAGCACCGCGACCCACTGTTCGGCCGTCACCGGCATCACCGACAGGCGACTGCCTTTTTGCACCAGCGGCATTTCGGCCAGCGCAGTCTGCTGTTTCAGGTAATCGAGCTTCAGCAACCGGGCAAACGTCTCGACGTGTGCCACATCAATCGCACTCCAGGCGTTTTTCTCGGGTGTGGCCTTCGGGTCGAAGTAATGGCTCTCGGGTTCCAGTGCGGTGGGATCCGGGTACGCCGCCTCGATTATGTTGCCGATTCCGGCGATACCCGGCTCCGGGCAACTGGAGTGGTAGAAAAAGAACTCATCGCCCACCGCCATCGCCCGCAGGAAGTTGCGCGCCTGATAGTTGCGAACCCCGTCCCAGCGCGCTTTGCCGAGTTTCTCCAGATCTTTGATCGAGAGTTCGTCGGGCTCGGATTTCATCAGCCAATAGGCCATGTCTTTTGCTCCTCAAGCGGTGATTGGGCAGGTTGTCGGGCAATTTTATGACAAACCGACGGTCGGTTGACGTCAGCGTTTGCGCCCGGGTTCACGTTGTCGCAAAATGCCGGCCTTTAAAGCTTGACGCTGCTGCACGGCCTACGAACGGAAACCGCTGCTGTCATCGTGATGATGTGCCTTGAGGGGGGCAATCGATGAAACGCAAACCGGATTTGCTATGGACTTTGGTTATTTTGTTCGGCCTTGGCGTCGTAACCACCGGTTACGCGCAAAGTCTGTGGACGAGCAAGACCGATGCTCCGGTTGAAGTCGCGCAACAGGTTCAACAGTCGACCGCGTTCAAACGCTGAAACTGCCTTCCCGACGCCGCTGATCTGCGCGGCGTCTATCCTGCGAAATACCACGCCTTATCGGTGACCGTGCCTTGCAACGGTACATCCCAGCTTGCCTGCGCCAGGCGTTCGACCTTCTGACATTCATGGGCCAGGCCCAGCAACGTCGGCTTGCGCCAGTTCTTGCGCCGGGCCAGGTACGCCAGACTGCGGTCGTAGAATCCGCCGCCCATCCCCAGACGTCCGCCAACATCGTCAAACCCCACCAGTGGCAACAGCACCAGATCCAGGGTCCAGATCTTGCGCTGAAGAGCCAGATTGGCCCGAGGCTCAAGAATACGGAAGCGATTGGGCTTGAGCTTGTCGCCGGGGCGAATTCGCTGGAACACCATTTTGGTTCGCGGCCAGGCGCTGAGCACCGGCAGGTAGGTGGCTTTGCCGCGCCGCTGGGCTTCGCGCAGCAGCAGGCGCGGGTCGATTTCACCGTCGGTGGGCAGGTACAGAGAGATGTGTTTCGCCCGGCGAAAGTGCGGGTCTTGCGCCAGTTGGCGGAACAGGCCTTTGGCGGCCTGCCGCTGTTCACCGGGAGTCAGTGAACGACGCGCCTTGCGCAGCAGGCGGCGGAGTTGCGGGCGGGGCAGCAGCGCAGGTTCGGTCATGGTTCGGCTTCGGCAGGTGAGGGCGAAAACGCACGCATAAAAAATCCGATGCCGGCAAAAACCAGCATCGGATTCGAATCAGGCTCCCCGGATGAACCGCTGTCAACTTAGCCCTTGAACCCGAAAGTTCAAGGTGGAGGATGCAGTAGACTTTAAGGCTTTCCGTCTGGCGGACATGCACACCAGCCCAACGTGCAACCTCCAGGGTAGTGCAAATCGGCTCAGGGACATCGTCAACTGGCAAGCACCCCAGGGAGTGCGGCGAGTATACCTCAAGCGGCCTGGCGAATCAGCCCTTGCTGATGTCCGGATCGTCGGCCAGCACCAGATCGACACGATCGAGCAAGTCGCGCACCTGTTCACGGGTCGAGCCGCTGGCCTGGATGTCCGGGCGCTCTTCTTTGTGCAAGAGGTCGTGGGTGATGTTCAGCGCAGCCATCACCGCAATACGGTCGGCGCCGATGACTTTACCGCTGCTGCGGATCTCGCGCATCTTGCCGTCCAGGTAGCGGGCGGCGCTGACCAGATTGCTGCGTTCTTCCTGGGGGCAGATGATCGAATATTCTTTGTCGAGGATCTGCACGGTAACGCTATTGCTTGAACTCATGAGTCTTGCTCCAGGGCCTTGAGGCGCGAAATCATCGATTCGACCTTACGCCGGGCGATTTCGTTTTTTTCAATGAGGTGAGCGCGTTCCTCGCGCCAGGTCTTTTCCTGAGCTAGTAAGAGTGCGTTTTGACTCTTTAGTTGCTCGACTCGGCTAATCAGCTTTTCGAGTCTGGCCATCAGCGCTTGCAGGTCGGTGTCTTCCATTGTGTCCACTGAATTCATCTGATGGGCGGCAGGCGCCTGGCTGGCGGACAGCCTTTAATAGTCTTGGCGAGTCTGTCGATGTAGGATACAAGGCCTTCATTCTAGACATAGCGCCGTCTGGCGCCTAGCTGCCCATGACCATTGCGAATTCCCCGTACCAAGCCTTTGCCACCCTGCTGACTTCCAGCGGCCACAACGTCTCGCCTGCCGAACTGCACGGCCTGCTGCTCGGCCGCAGCTGCGCCGGTGCCGGCTTCAACGCCGACGAGTGGCTGATCGATGCCGCCGAAATTCTGGAAAACGAGCCACAGGACAACGTCCGCAACGCCCTGATCGGCCTGCAAGAGATGGTCAAGGGTGAGTTGACCGGTGACGACGTCACCGTCGTTCTGCTGCTGCCGACCGATGACGCGCCGCTGGCCGACCGCGCCGCCGCACTGGGCCAATGGTGCCAGGGCTTCCTCAGCGGTTTCGGCCTGAACTGCCGCGACAGCAGCATGCTCAGCACTGAAGCCACCGAAGTGCTGCAGGATCTGGCGGCGATCTCCCAGGTGCAAGACGCTCTGGAAGAATCCGAAGACGGCGAAAGCGACTACATGGAAGTCATGGAATACCTGCGCGTCGCGCCGCTGCTGCTGTTCTCGGAAACCAAGAAAGCCGACGTGCCGCCAGCCGCCAAGCCGTCGCTGCATTAATCGCGTGCCAGGGAAAGCCATCTGCCCATGACCCATATCCCCAAAGCGGAATACAGCCGTCGCCGCAAGGCCCTGATGGCGCAGATGGAACCCAACAGCATCGCGATCCTGCCCGCCGCCGCAGTGGCGATCCGCAACCGCGACGTCGAGCACGTCTACCGTCAGGACAGCGACTTTCAGTACCTCAGCGGTTTCTCCGAGCCGCAAGCCGTCATCGTCCTGATGCCCGGCCGCGAGCACGGCGAGTACGTGCTGTTCTGCCGCGAGCGCAATGCCGAACGCGAGTTATGGGACGGCCTGCGCGCCGGCCAGGAAGGCGCAATCCGTGATTACGGCGCTGACGACGCGTTCCCGATTACCGACATCGACGACATCCTGCCGGGCCTGATCGAAGGCCGCGACCGGGTGTATTCGGCGATGGGCAGCAACCCGGAGTTCGACCGCCATCTGATGGACTGGATCAACGTGATCCGCTCCAAAGCGCACCTCGGCGCCCAGCCACCGAACGAATTCGTTGCGCTGGATCACCTGTTGCACGACATGCGCCTGTATAAATCGGCGGCAGAAGTGAAGGTGATGCGCGAAGCCGCGCGGATTTCCGCTCAGGCGCATATCCGCGCGATGCAGGCCAGCCGGCCGGGACTGTACGAATACAGCCTGGAAGCCGAACTCGATTACGAATTCCGCAAGGGCGGGGCGAAGATGCCGGCCTACGGTTCGATCGTCGCTGCCGGGCGCAACAGCTGCATCCTGCATTACCAGCAGAATGACGCGCTGCTCAAGGACGGCGATCTGGTGTTGATCGACGCCGGTTGCGAGATCGACTGCTACGCCAGCGACATCACCCGCACCTGGCCGGTCAACGGCAAGTTTTCCACCGAGCAGAAAGCGATTTACGAACTGGTGCTGGCCTCGCAGGAAGCCGCATTCACCGAAATCGCCCCGAACAAAAACTGGAATCAGGCGCACGAAGCGACGGTACGGGTGATTACCGCAGGCCTGGTCAAGCTCGGGATCCTGCAAGGCGAGGTCGATGAGTTGATTGCGACCGAAGCCTATAAAGCGTTTTACATGCACCGTGCCGGCCACTGGCTGGGCATGGATGTACATGACGTTGGCGAGTACAAGGTCGGCGGCGAATGGCGCGTGCTGGAGGTCGGCATGGCGCTGACCGTGGAGCCGGGCATCTACATCGCCCCGGACAACCAGAACGTAGCAAAGAAATGGCGCGGCATTGGCGTGCGCATCGAGGATGACGTGGTAGTGACCAAGACCGGTTGTGAAATATTGACCAGCGGCGTACCGAAAACCGTTGCCGAGATCGAAGCGCTGATGGCGCAAGCACGGACACACGCGGCATGAGTCGAGTCAATCTGGCAATCATCGGTGGCGGCCTGGTCGGCGCCAGTCTGGCGTTGGCCTTGCAGGCCGGGGCCAAGGCCCGCGGCTGGAAAATCGTCCTGATCGAACCGTTCGCCCCCGGCGACAGCTGGCAGCCGAGCTACGACGCGCGTTCGTCGGCGCTGTCCTTCGGTTCGCGGCAGATCTATCAACGGCTGGGCGTGTGGCAGGAAATCTCCCGCCGCGCCGAGCCGATCAAACAGATTCACGTGTCCGACCGTGGCCGCTTCTCCACCGCCCGTCTGTCGGCGATGGAAGAGGGCGTGCCGGCCTTGGGCTACGTGGTGGAAAACGCCTGGCTCGGCCAGTGCCTGTGGCAGCACCTGGATAAAGACGTGATCAGCTGGCGCTGCCCGGCGGAAGTCACGCGCATGGAGCCGCTGCCTGACGGCTATCGCCTGACCCTCAATGATGAAACCACCGTCGAGTGCGATCTGGCGGTGCTGGCGGACGGCGGCCGTTCCGGTTTGCGCGAGCAACTGGGCATCAACGTGCGCAAGCGTCCGTACAACCAGAGCGCGCTGATCGCCAACATCACCCCGAGCGAATCACACAACGGCATGGCCTTCGAGCGCTTCACCGACGAAGGGCCGATGGCCTTGCTGCCGCTGCCGGACAACCGTTGCGCACTGGTCTGGACCCGCCTGGGCATGGATGCGCAACGCCTGGCAGACCTCAGCGAGCGCGATTTCCTCAGCGAACTGCAAGGCGTGTTCGGCTACCGCCTCGGCACCTTGAAACAGGTCGGCGCGCGGCATTTGTATCCGTTGTCGCTGGTCGAGGCCGAAGAGCAGGTGCGCTCGCATCTGGCCGTACTCGGCAATGCCGCGCACAGCCTGCACCCGATTGCCGGACAAGGTTTCAATCTGTCCTTGCGTGATGCCGATGCATTGGCCGCGGCGCTGCTTGCGAGCGATAAACCGTTGGGCGACATCGCTACATTGCAGGCGTATCGCGAGCGGCAGCGTCTGGATCAGGAGCTCACCGTGGGCTTCTCCGATCAGGTCACCCGACTGTTCGGCAGCACCCAGCCGCTGGTCTCGCTGGGCCGCAACATCGGCCTGCTCGGTCTCGATCTGTTGCCACCGGCCAAGCGCTGGTTTGCTCGTCAGGCCATGGGGCTGGGGACGCGGCCGGATGCTTGAGCAGCGGGTCGGCACTTTCACTTTCAGCAGCGCGCCGCTAACTGGCGCGCTCGCTAAAACCTTTTACGAGCGGCGCATGCCGCCAGCGAGACAGGCTTAAAGCATGGAAATGCGCGCAGATCTGCTGATTGTCGGAGCCGGAATGGTCGGCAGCGCCCTCGCGTTGGCGTTGCAGGACAGCGGCCTGGAAGTGTTGCTGCTCGACGGCAGCCCGCTGAGCGTCAAACCGTTCGACGCCGCCGCGCCGTTCGAGCCGCGAGTGAGCGCCTTGTCGGCGGCCAGCCAGCGGATACTCGAACGCCTTGGCGTCTGGGACGGCATCGCCAAGCGCCGCAGCAGCCCCTACACCGACATGCACGTGTGGGACGGCAGCGGCACCGGGCAGATTCATTTCTCGGCGAGCAGTGTGCATGCCCAAGTGCTCGGTCATATCGTCGAAAACCGTGTGGTGCAGGATGCCTTGCTCGATCGCTTGCACGATTGCGATCTGGGCATGCTGGCCAACGCACGGCTGGAACAGATGCGTCGCTCCGGCGACGACTGGCTGCTGACCCTGGCCGATGGTCGGCAGTTGCGTGCGCCGCTGGTGATTGCGGCGGACGGTGCGAATTCGGCGGTGCGCCGTCTGACCGGCGTCGCCACCCGCGAGTGGGATTACTTGCACCACGCCATCGTCACCAGCGTGCGCAGCAGCAAGCCGCACCGGATGACAGCGTGGCAGCGTTTCACCGATCACGGGCCGCTGGCGTTTCTGCCGTTGGAGCGTGACGGGCAGCAGGACTGGTGCTCGATCGTCTGGTCGACCACGCCGAGTGAAGCCGAACGCCTGATGGCGCTGGATGAAACCGCATTCTGTAGTGAGCTGGAGCGAGCCTTCGAAGGTTGCCTGGGCGAAGTCGTCAGTGCTGATCCACGGCTGTGCGTGCCCTTGCGTCAACGCCACGCCAAACGCTATGTGGCCGAAGGCCTGGCACTGATCGGCGACGCCGCGCACACCATTCACCCGTTGGCCGGGCAGGGTGTGAACCTCGGTTTCCTCGATGCGGCGGTGCTGGCTGAAGTGCTGTTGCAGGCGGCGGAACGCGGCGAACGGCTGGCGGACGTGAAAGTGCTGAGTCGTTACGAGCGTCGGCGCATGCCGCACAACCTGGCATTGATGGCGGCGATGGAGGGCTTCGAGCGCTTGTTCCAGGCTGACCCGTTGCCGCTGCGCTGGTTGCGCAATGCCGGGTTGAAACTGGTGGAGCAGATGCCGGAGGCCAAGGCGTTGTTTGTGCGTGAGGCGCTGGGGTTGACCGGGGATCTGCCGGTACTGGCCAAACCCTGAGATTTGTTTGAGGCTGATGGCCCCTTCGCGAGCAAGCCCGCTCCCACATTGGAATGCATTTCAAGGGTGGGAGCGGGCTTGCTCGCGAAGGGGCCAGAACCGACGCCATGAATTTCAGCTTGTGCAACATCTGGTAACTCCTTGCCCAAGTGTTCGATTGAGCTGGTAAATGTGAGTCCTTATCATTTGGCCCACATTTTCCGACCGAGAGATCACTCCCATGTTGGCACCCAAGCGTCTCCTGACCGCACTGGCCCTGACCCTGATCGGCAGCACTGCCGCCCAGGCCGCCGACGAGGTGGTGGTCTACTCCTCGCGTATCGATGAGTTGATCAAACCGGTGTTCGACGCCTACACCGCGAAAACCGGGGTGAAGATCAAGTTCATCACGGACAAGGAAGCGCCGCTGATGCAGCGGATCAAGGCCGAAGGCGAAAACGCCACTGCCGACCTGCTGCTGACCGTGGATGCCGGCAACCTCTGGCAGGCCGAGCAGATGGGCATCCTCCAGCCATTCACTTCGAAAACCATCGATACCAATATTCCCGCGCAATACCGCTCCTCCAGCCACGCCTGGACTGGCCTGAGCCTGCGCGCGCGAACCATCGCCTATTCCACCGAGCGGGTGAAACCGGGCGAGTTGACCACCTACGAAGCGCTGGCCGACAAGAATTGGGAAGGGCGTCTGTGCCTGCGCACGGCGAAGAAGGTCTACAACCAGTCGCTGACCGCGACCATGATCGAAGTGCACGGCGCCGAAAAGACCGAGAAGATCCTCAAGGGCTGGGTCAACAACCTGTCCACCGATGTGTTCTCCGACGACGTTGCGGTGCTGGAGGCGATCAACGCCGGGCAGTGCGACGTCGGCATCGTCAACACCTACTACTACGGTCGCCTGCACAAGCAGAAGCCCGACCTGCCGGTGAAACTGTTCTGGCCGAATCAGGCCGACCGCGGCGTACACGTGAACCTGTCGGGCATCGGCCTGACCAAGCATGCGCCGCACCCGGAAGCAGCCAAGGCGCTGGTCGAGTGGATGACTACGCCAGAGGCGCAAAAGATTTTCGCCGACGTCAACCAGGAATTCCCGGCCAACCCGGCAGTGAAACCTTCGGAAGAAGTGGCGGCGTGGGGCAAGTTCGTCGCTGACACCTTGCCGGTGGAAGTGGCGGGCAAGCGTCAGGCCGAGGCGATCCGGATGATGGATCGGGCGGGCTGGAACTAAAACCTGGTTATCCCCTGTGGCGAGGGGATTTATCCCCGATCGGATGCGCAGCATTCGTAAAGGCGATGCCCGCGGTGTATCACTACGCCTTGATTAACGACATGGGGGTGCTTCGCACCCCATCGGGGATAAATCCCCTCGCCACAATTGGGGCTGGCATTACTCTTGCGCCAACCCACGATTTATTAGAGAACCCCCTTGGCCCACCCCGCCCAACGCCGCTGGTACCCCATCGTCCTCGCCATTGCCGCGCTGGTGCTGTTGCCCCTGAGTGTCCTGCTGCTGTCGTGGCAGACCATCGATCAGCAGATCTGGTCGCACCTGTGGGAAACCCAGATGCCGCGCCTGCTCGGCAACACCCTGACGCTGGTGCTCGGCGTTGGCGTCGGTGTGACGCTGCTCGGTGTCAGTCTGGCGTGGCTCACCAGCCTCTGCGAATTCCCCGGACGGCGCTGGCTCGACTGGGCGCTGATGTTGCCATTCGCCATTCCAGCCTATGTGCTGGCGTTCGTTTTTGTCGGTCTGCTGGACTATGCCGGCCCGGTGCAAACCCTGCTGCGTGAGTGGTTCGGCAGCGGCCTGCGCCTGCCGCGCGTGCGCTCCACCGGCGGGGTGATTGTGGTGCTGGTGCTGGTGTTTTATCCCTATGTCTACCTGCTGGCGCGCACCGCGTTTCTCGCGCAGGGCAAAGGCTTGATGGAGGCGGCGCGGGTACTCGGGCAATCGCCATGGCAGGCGTTCTGGCGGGTGGCGTTGCCGATGGCGCGTCCGGCGATTGGCGCCGGTGTGGCGCTGGCACTGATGGAAACTCTGGCGGATTTCGGCGCGGTGTCGGTGTTCAATTTCGACACCTTCACCACCGCCATCTACAAGACCTGGTACGGCTTCTTCAGCCTGCCGAGCGCCGCGCAACTGGCGAGCCTGTTGTTGCTGGTTGTGATGCTGGTGCTGTACGGAGAGCGGCGCGCCCGTGGCGCCAACCGGGCGAGCAACGAGCGCCCCAGGGTCAAGGCGTTGTATCAGCTGCGCGGGCTAAAGGCGTTCGCGGCGACCGGCTGGTGCACGTTGGTGTTTGCCTGCGCGTTCGTGATTCCGTTGCTGCAACTGCTCGTATGGTTCTGGCAGCGCGGGCGCTTCGATCTCGATGAGCGTTATGCCGGGTTGATCCTGCACACCCTGTATCTGGGCGGCATGGCGGCGTTGATCACCGTCAGCGTCGCGCTGCTGCTGGCGTTTGCCCGACGTCTGGCGCCGACCCGGGCAATCCGTTCCGGGGTCAGTCTGGCCAATCTTGGTTATGCGCTGCCGGGTTCGGTGCTGGCGGTGTCGATCATGCTGGCGTTCAGTTATCTCGACCGCGAACTGGTTATTCCGCTGTCGGGCTGGCTCGGCGGCGCCGGCAAACCATTGCTGCTGGGCAGTCTGGCGGCGTTGCTGATGGCCTATCTGGTGCGCTTTATCGCGGTGGCCTACGGACCACTGGAAAACAGTCTGGCGCGTATACGGCCTTCATTGCCCGAAGCGGCACGTAGTCTGGGTGTCAGTGGGCCGCGACTGTTTTTCAAAGTGTATCTGCCGCTGTTGCTGCCCGGCACACTGAGCGCGGCGTTGCTGGTGTTCGTCGATGTGCTCAAGGAAATGCCCGCGACCCTGCTGATGCGCCCGTTTGGCTGGGACACGCTGGCGGTGCGGATCTTCGAAATGACCAGTGAAGGGGAATGGGCGCGGGCATCGCTGCCGGCGCTGACCCTGGTGTTCGTCGGCCTGTTACCGGTCATCGGCCTGATCCGCCGCTCGGCGCACCGAAACACTTAGTCGTCAGCCCTGAATCATGCGGCTACAATGCGCGGCATTCGGTGCGGTTCGTCTGACAGACCCGTTCGCTGAAATCGGCTGAAAGCCTTCTATTTCGCGGCTTTCACCCCGTACAGCGGCTGTCCGCACCTTCGCCACGCCCGGAAGGAGAAACCCATGGGACAGCGTACGCCTCTGTATGACCTGCATCTCGCCCTCGGCGCGAAGATGGTCGATTTTGGCGGTTGGGACATGCCACTGCATTACGGCTCGCAGGTCGAGGAACACCACGAGGTGCGCCGCGATTGCGGGGTGTTCGATGTTTCCCATATGACCGTTATCGACGTTGATGGCCCACAGGCCAAGGCTTGGCTGCAGCATTTGCTGGCCAATGACGTCGAGCGCCTGCACCGCCCCGGCCGTGCGCTCTACAGCACGATGCTCAACGAACGTGGCGGCATCGTCGACGACATGATCGTCTATCGCCTCGAAGACCGTTATCGCCTGGTGTTCAACGCCTCCACCCGCGATCAGGATCTGGCCTGGATGCAGGCGCAGGTCGCCGGTTACGACGTGCAATTGCACGAGCGTCAGGATCTGGCAATGCTCGCCATTCAAGGCCCGCAGGCCCGGCACAAGATTGCCGAACTGGTGACCCAGTCCCGCGCGGCACTGATCCATCACCTCAAGCCGTTCGAAGCCGAAGTCGATGGCGACTGGTTTATTGCGCGTACTGGTTACACCGGTGAGGACGGCCTGGAAATCGCCATGCCGGCCGATCAGGCCCCGGGGTTCTTCTACGATCTGGTCGGTGCCGGCATTTCGCCAATCGGCCTCGGTGCCCGCGACACCCTGCGGGTCGAAGCCGGGATGAACCTCTACGGCCAGGACATTCATCAGGATGTCTCGCCGCTGGCGTCCAATATGGCCTGGAGCATCGCCTGGGAACCGGCCTCGCGGCAGTTCATCGGTCGCTCGGCGCTGGAAGCGGAAAAAGCCGCCGGCGTTGCGCACAAACTGGTGGGTCTGGTGCTTGAGGAGCGCGGTGTTTTGCGCGCCCATCAAGTGGTTCGTATCGCCGATGTTGGCGAAGGAGAGATCACCAGTGGTAGTTTCTCTCCTACGCTAAGCAAATCGATTGCCCTGGCGCGTGTACCGATGGCTACCGCCGACCGCGCCGAAGTGGAAATCCGTGGCAAGTGGTATCCGGTACGAGTGGTCAAACCGACCTTCGTGCGCCATGGTAAAACCTTGATCTGACCTTTTCCGGCGGGCCTGACCGCTGACAATTTTCTTGAGGACACCGAGCATGAGCAATATCCCCGCTGAACTGCGTTTTGCCGAAAGTCATGAATGGGCACGCCTGGAAGCCGACGGCACCGTTACCGTGGGCATCAGCGATCACGCGCAGGAAGCGCTGGGCGATGTGGTGTTCGTTGAACTGGCCGAAGTCGGCAAGGTGTTTGCTGCCGGTGAGGCTGCCGGTGTTGTCGAGTCGGTGAAGGCCGCGTCCGACATCTACTCCCCGATCGGCGGTGAAGTGATCGCGGTCAACGAAACGCTGGCTGACTCGCCGGAAGAGCTGAACAACGATCCGTACGCCGCATGGATCTTCAAGCTCAAGCCAAGCGACAAGGCCGAGCTGGACAAGCTGCTGGACGCTGCTGCCTACAAGGCTGCCATCGGCGAATAAGCAGACTGTAATACTGCAAAAGCCCCGATCTCTCGGGGCTTTTTTGTAGGCGTCGATCAGGCGTCGCGCAATACCGCTTTCACTGCCGCCACCGAACGCTCGACGTCGTCCTTGGTCATGGTGGTGAACATCGGCAATGACACGATCAAGCGTCCAACGCGCTCGGCAACTGGCAACATGCCTTCCTTGAAACCGCGCTCGCGGTACAGACTCAGCAAGTGAATCGGTGGGTAGTGATAGCCAATGCCGATGCCTTTGGCCTGCATCTGTTCCATGAACGTGGCGCGGGCCGGCAAGCCGTCCTTGCGCTCCGGCAGGACCAGTTGGAACAGGTGCCAGTTGCTCTGGGTAAAGTCCGCCGGTGGCAGTTGGGCGCCATAAGTCGCTTCAAAGTCATCGCCAAAACATTTGAAGTAGTGCCGGGCCAGTTCCTGACGATGGGCGGTCAGCGCCTCGATATGGGCGAATTGACCCAGACCGATGGTGGCGGCGATGTCGGTCATGTTGAACTTGCCACCGAGCACATCGACGTCCAGACCATCAAAGCCGTTGCGGGTCACGCCCTGCAGGCGGTACTTCTCCGCCAGCCGCGCCTCTTCCGGGGTGTTCAGCACCAGGCAGCCGCCCTCGGAGCAGGTGACGTTCTTGTTCGCCTGAAAGCTGAACGACACGAAATCGCCGGTGGCGCCGATGCGCTGGCCGTTCCAGCTCGAACCCAGGGCCTGAGCGGCGTCTTCGACGATACGCAGATTGTGTTTGCGCGCGATGGCATATAGCCGATCCATATCCACTGGCAGACCGGCGAGGTACACCGGAATCAGCGCTTTGGTGCGCGGGGTGATGGCCGCTTCCAACTGGTCCAGATCGATGTTGCGGGTCACCGGATCGATGTCGGCAAACACTGGTGTGGCGCCGACTTCGAGGATCACGTTGGCGGTGGCGACCCAGGAAATCGGCGTGGTGATCACTTCGTCACCCGGCCCGATGCCGGCGATGCGCAAGGCGATTTCCATGGTGCAGGTGCCGGAGTTGAAGGTGCGCACCGGGCGTCCGCCGAAGTATTCCGACAACTGTGCTTCAAAGGCCTGGACCTTCGGCCCGCTGGTGATCCAGCCGGAACGCAGCACATCGCCGACGGCGGCAATCGTGGCTTCATCAATGACAGGTTTGGAAAACGGCAGGAACGGCAGTTGGTTCATGAGGATTGGATCATCCGAAGGTTGGACGCCTGATGCAGGCGCTACAGCATGCCCCGGAACCCCCTCTGCCGCCAAGCCGTGCGCGTCGGGATCGGCTGCTATGCTGGTTTGACCGTGTTGCATTGACGCCGAGCGCCAGCCAAGAGAGAGCCCGTCATGTCCCAGTTGCCATCCTTGAGCCAGTTACGCGACCCCGAAGCCTTTCTGCGCCGCCATTTGGGCCCCGACGCCGCCGAACAACAGGCGATGCTCGACAGCCTCGGTCTGGGCAGCCGGGTCGAACTGATCGAGCAGACGGTGCCGCCGGGCATTCGCCTGAATCGGGCGCTGGACTTGCCGCCGGCCCTTGATGAGCAGGCGGCGCTGGCCAAGCTGCGCAGTTACGCCGAGCAGAATCAGGTCTGGACCAGCCTGATCGGCATGGGCTACCACGGCACGCTCACGCCGACGGTCATCCTGCGCAATGTGCTGGAAAATCCCGGTTGGTACACCGCCTACACCCCGTATCAACCGGAGATCGCCCAGGGCCGTCTCGAAGCGTTGCTGAATTTTCAGCAACTGACCATCGACCTCACCGGGCTTGAACTGGCCAACGCCTCGTTGCTCGACGAAGCCACCGCCGCTGCAGAAGCCATGGCGCTGGCCAAGCGGGTGGCGAAGTCGAAGAGCAATCTGTTTTTCGTCGATGAGAACTGTCATCCGCAAACCATCTCCGTGGTGCAGACCCGCGCCGAAGGTTTCGGCTTCGAGCTGATCATCGACGCTGTGGATAACCTCAACCAGCATCAGGTGTTCGGCGCGTTGCTGCAGTATCCCGACACTCACGGCGAGATCCGTGATCTGCGTCCGGTCATCGATCAGTTGCACGCGCAGCAGGCGTTAGCGTGTGTCGCCACCGATCTGCTGAGCCTGTTGCTGCTGACACCGCCGGGTGAACTGGGCGCGGACGTGGTGTTCGGTTCGTCCCAGCGCTTTGGCGTACCGATGGGCTACGGTGGCCCGCACGCAGCGTTTTTTGCCAGCCGTGAGGAGTACAAACGGGCGATTCCGGGACGGATCATCGGCGTGTCGAAAGACGCTCGTGGCAACGTCGCGTTGCGCATGGCCCTGCAAACCCGTGAGCAACATATTCGCCGCGAGAAGGCCAACTCGAATATCTGCACCGCGCAGGTGCTGCTGGCCAACATCGCCAGTTGCTACGCGGTGTATCACGGGCCGCAAGGCTTGAAACGCATCGCCCAGCGCGTGCACCGCTTGACCTGCATCCTGGCGGCGGGCCTTGAGCGCCATGGCATCCAAAGGATCAACGCACAGTTTTTCGACACCCTCACGCTGGAGGTGGGTGGTGCGCAGACCGCGATCATTGACAGTGCCAGGGCCGCGCAGATCAACCTGCGGATTCTCGGCCGTGGCCGAGTGGGGTTGAGCCTCGACGAGACGTGCGATGAAAACACGGTGGCCAAACTGTTCGACGTGCTGCTCGGTGCCGATCATGGTTTGAACGTCGACGACATTGACGCAGAAGCACTGGTTTCCGGCATTCCCGACCACCTGCAGCGCAACACGCCGTACCTGCGCCACCCGGTGTTCAATGCGCATCACAGCGAAACCGAGATGCTGCGCTACCTCAAGCAACTGGAGAACAAGGATCTGGCGCTTAACCAGTCGATGATCCCGCTGGGCTCCTGCACCATGAAACTCAACGCCACCAGCGAGATGATCCCGATCACCTGGCCGCAGTTCGCCAATCTGCACCCGTTCGCGCCACGGGAACAGGCGGTCGGTTACACCTTGATGATTGAAGAACTGGAGCGTTGGTTGTGCGCGATCACCGGGTTCGATGCGATCTGCATGCAGCCCAATTCCGGCGCTCAGGGCGAGTACGCCGGGCTGCTGGCGATTCGCAAATATCACGAGAGCCGGCAGCAGGGCGCGCGGGATATCTGCCTTATCCCCTCCTCGGCCCATGGCACCAACCCGGCCTCGGCGCAGATGGCCGGGATGCGCGTGGTGATCGTCGAGTGCGACGAGGCCGGCAACGTCGATCTGGACGACCTGAAAACCAAGGCTGCCGAGGCGGGGGACAAGTTGTCGTGCCTGATGGCGACCTATCCGTCGACCCATGGTGTGTACGAGGAGGGCATCAGCGAGATCTGCGAAGTTATTCACCAGCACGGCGGGCAGGTGTACATGGACGGCGCCAATCTCAATGCGCAGGTCGGGCTGGCGCGGCCGGCGGACATCGGCGCCGACGTGTCGCACATGAACCTGCACAAGACTTTCTGCATTCCCCACGGCGGTGGCGGGCCGGGCATGGGGCCGATCGGTATTCGTGCGCATCTGGCGCCGTTCGTTGCCAATCACCCGGTGGTGCCGATTGACGGCCCGCTGCCACAGAACGGCGCGGTCAGCGCGGCGCCGTGGGGCAGTGCGAGCATTTTGCCGATCAGCTGGATGTACATCGCGATGATGGGGCCGCAACTGGCGGATGCCAGCGAAGTGGCGATCCTCGCGGCGAACTATCTGGCGCAGCATTTATCCGGCGCATTCCCGGTGCTCTACACCGGGCGCAACGGGCGGGTGGCCCATGAATGCATTCTCGATCTGCGGCCGTTGAAGGCGCAGACCGGGATCAGCGAAGAAGATGTCGCCAAGCGCCTGATGGACTATGGCTTCCACGCGCCGACCATGTCATTCCCGGTGCCGGGGACGTTGATGGTCGAGCCGACCGAGAGCGAGTCCAAGGCCGAACTCGATCGTTTCATCGGCGCGATGCTGAGCATCCGCGCGGAAATCACCGAAGTGCAGAACGGCAACTGGCCGGCGGAAGACAACCCGCTCAAGCGCGCGCCGCATACCCTGGCGGATGTCACTGGAGTGTGGGAGCGGCCTTACAGCATCGAACAGGGCATCACCCCGGATGCACACACCAAGGCGCACAAGTATTGGCCAGCGGTGAATCGGGTGGATAACGTCTATGGGGATCGCAATCTGTTTTGTGCCTGCGTCCCGGTAGACGATTACCGCTGATCTTCAGGCAACACGCAGAGCCATAGTGGGAGCGGGCTTGCTCGCGAAGGCGTCGTGTCAGAAAAATGGATGCGTCTGACCCACCGCCTTCGCGAGCAAGCCCGCTCCCACAGGGGGGGGTGGTGAATTCGACATTACGGGCAAAAAAATGCCGCTCGATCGAGCGGCATTTTTGTGGCGCCCTGCTTACTCGGAAGCCACTGCGTTCTTCGCCAGAATCGCATTCGCCAGTTCCATGTCCGTGGCCTGCAGGCCCGGATTGTCGGCGCGGACTTTCTGCATCGCCGCTTCCAGGTACGGCCCACGGATGCCGCCATCGCTGGCAACGAAGCTGCCGGCATCGTCCTGTGCGGCAACGATCAGCTTGTGATCCTTGAAGGTCAGGTAGGTCGAACCGGTGGTGGCGCCGGACGAAATGACGTTACGCCAAAAGCTGTCGGCCATCGCTGAACCAACGGGAAGGGACAGCAAGGCAACGGTGGCGACAGCAAGTTTGAGACGCATGATTGAGTGACTCCTGGGGGTTAACTACGGCGTTGGATAACGATTCGCCAATCCGGTTCCGTAGTGGCCTATTTCTGCTCGCTCTGCGGTGTCACCCGCAGCACTTCTTCGAGGGTGGTCAGCCCCGCCGCGACCTTCTGCGCACCCGACAGGCGCAGGCTGCGCATGCCTTCCTTGAAGGCTTGCCGGCGGATGGCGGTGAGGTCGGTGTCCGGGGTGATGAGCGCTTTGAGGCTATCGCTCAACTGCATGATTTCGTAGACCCCGGCGCGTCCGCGATAACCGGTGTCGCGACACTCCAGGCAACCGATAGCGCGTTGCGCATTGCCCGGCAGCGGCGCCTGCCAGGGCCGGGTCAGGGTTTGCCAGTCTTCCTCTTCCAGCGTCAGCGGCGCCTTGCAGTGCGGGCACAGGGTGCGCACCAGACGCTGGGCCATGACCCCGAGCACCGTGGCTTTAATCAGATAGTGCGGCACGCCGAGTTCCAATAGCCGACTGATCGCGCTGGGGGCATCGTTGGTGTGCAGGGTCGACAGCACCAGATGGCCGGTGAGAGCAGCCTGAATCGCCATTTCCGCGGTTTCCAGGTCACGGATCTCGCCGATCATGATGATGTCCGGGTCTTGCCGCATCAGCGCGCGTACCCCGGCGGCGAAACTCAGGTCGATGTTGTGCTGGACCTGCATCTGGTTGAACGCCGGCTCGACCATTTCGATCGGGTCTTCGATGGTGCAGAGGTTGATCTCCGGCGTCGCCAGTTTCTTCAGCGTGGTGTAGAGCGTGGTGGTCTTGCCCGAACCGGTCGGCCCGGTGACCAGGATGATGCCGTTGGGCTGGCGGGTCATGTCCTGCCAGCGGCGCAGGTCATCGGCGGAAAAGCCCAACTGATCGAAGTCCTTGAGCAGCACTTCCGGGTCGAAGATCCGCATGACCATTTTTTCGCCAAACGCGGTGGGCAGCGTTGAGAGCCGCAGTTCCACTTCGCCGCCGTCCGGGGTCTTGGTCTTGACCCGGCCGTCCTGGGGTTTGCGCTTCTCGGCGACGTTCATCCGCCCGAGGCTTTTCAGGCGGCTGACGATCGCCATGGTCACCTGCGGCGGGAATTGATAGACGTTGTGCAACACGCCATCGATGCGAAAGCGCACGGTACCCTGTTCGCGGCGCGGTTCGATGTGGATATCGCTGGCGCGCTGCTGGAAGGCGTACTGGAACAGCCAGTCGACGATGTTGACGATGTGCGCGTCGTTGGCGTCCGGCTCCTGATCACTGGCGCCGAGGTTGAGCAGTTGTTCGAAGTTGCCGAGGTTGCCGTTTTGCTGATCGGCGTTGTTGGCGCCGCTGACCGATTTGGCGAGGCGGAAGAACTCGACGCTGAAGCGCTGGATGTCCACCGGGTTGGCGACCACCCGTTTGATCGGCAGCTTCAGCACGTGGGTCAAGTCAGCCTCCCAACCGGTGACGTAGGGCTGGGCGCTGGCCACGACCACCGCATCGCGGTCGACCGCCACCGCGAGAATCTTGTGGCGTTGGGCAAAGGCGTAGGACATCAGCGGGGTGATCGCCGCAACGTTGATCTTCAACGGGTCGATGCGCAGGTACGGCTGGCCGGCCTGCTGCGCCAGCCACAGGGTCAGGCTTTCCAGGTCCAGATGTTTGCCCGGACGGCTGAGGTCATCCAGTTGCTGGCTGGCGATGAACTCCAGCGGATGTTGCTGGCCGTGGGTCGCATGGCGGCGCCGGGCGTTGAGCGCCTGCTCCGCCGAGTCCTGGCTGATAAAGCCTTGGGCGACCAGCTCACGCAACACATCGTTGAGATCCAGCCAGCGGTCCTGAGTGGCGAGTTGAACGGACATGCGGGCTCCTTTTGAACGACTGTGCGCAAAGGATAGTCGTGGCCCCGCAGACTGTTGGGCCACTACCCGACAAAGCCGTTGCCGGATTTGTCAGCCGGACGCCTGGGCCGGCGCAGCCCACGCCGTGTCGGCGTCTTGCAGGTTCACCGAGCAGACGCTGATCAGGTTACGAAGTTTTTCCGCAATCACCTGGGCGCGATGCCAGCTCAGACCGTCAATGACGATATCGATCGACAGCAGATCGTCGAGCCGCTCGACGTGGACCTGTTGCGGCGTGAGGAATTGCAGCGCAAACAGATTCAGCACCCGCACCAACAGATCCGGCTCGGCTTCGGCGAGCAACTGATAACGCGCACAGCGGTGGGCATTGTTGACGTTCCACACATCGGCGCGGGGCGCAGGGGTATTTACGGCTTCGAGGTGAGGCATGTCCGGTCTCCAGAGTCAGTGGAGGAATTTTTACATTCGATGCCGGGCATTTCTTGTCTAAGATGAGCGGATTCGCGGATTGCTCGACTGGAACGATTCGCAAAATGATCATTTTGAGGATTGATTATGCATAGCGAGCTGGACAGCTACGACCGGCGGATTCTCGCTCTGCTGCAAGAGGACGCGTCACTGTCCAGCGCGCAGATCGCCGAGCAGGTGGGGCTGTCGCAGTCGCCGTGCTGGCGGCGGATTCAGCGGATGAAGGAGGAGGGGATCATTCGCGGGCAGGTGACCTTGCTTGATCGCAAGAAGATCGGCCTGAACACGCAGATCTTCGCCGAGATCAAGCTCAACGCCCACGGGCGTTCGAACTTCACCGAATTCACCGAGGCGATTCGCGGCTTTCCGGAAGTGCTGGAGTGTTATGTGTTGATGGGCGCGGTGGACTTTCTGTTGCGGATTGTCGCGGCGGACATCGAGGCGTATGAGCGATTCTTCTTCGAAAAGCTGTCGCTGGTGCCGGGGATTCAGGAGGTGAATTCGATTGTGGCGCTGTCGGAGATCAAGTCCACAACAAGCTTGCCTGTCTGAGGTAAGGCAGATGGCCTCTTCGCGAGCAGGCTCGCTCCCACAGGGAATTGCATTCCAATGTGGGAGCGAGCCTGCTCGCGAAAGCGGTTTTACATGCGCAGCAGCATTTTCCACGCACGATTCTGATAAACCGCAATCGCCTGCTGCTTGCGCGCATCGAGCAGTTCGTCAGTGATCGTCGGCTCGTTGGCCAGTTGCGCCAGTTTGTTCAGCTCGCCGTACAGGCGATCCATTTCCGCGATCTCCAGCACGTTACGCGCGTGGTGCAGCCAGACCTGGATGCGTTCGATGCGCGGCAGTTGCTCGGCCAGATCTTCCGGCTGCTGCTGATAGCGCTGCAGTTGCAGGGACGTGGCTTCTTCGCCGAGCATGCGCGGCAGCCAGCTGTGCAGTTGCGCGGCGCCCTGGCGGTTGCCGCGGGTGTTGCGCTCGGCGGCCCAGGTGCGGGCCAGCAGCCAGCGCGAAACCGTCAGCGAGAACAGGCCCCAGCGTGGGTCTTCCAGTTCTTCGAGGAATTGCTCCGGCGCGGCCTTGCGTACGTCTTCGTCTTCGATACCGACCTGAACCAGTGGGCGCCAGTCTTCCAGCAGTGCATCCAGCGCCACGCGCAGGTCGTGAGTGGCCGGACGCGGTGCGGCCTGGCCGAGGCTGCTGAGCAGGGCGCGCATTTCCGCGAGGTTCTCGACCCAGTCCTGCAGCAGGCGCCAGTGGCCGTTGAAGCGATATTGTTCGGCCAGACGCTGGCTGCTGCCGAGCAAGTGCCAGGCCAGTGCGGCGAAAGCGTCGTCAAGTTGGGTTTCCGGCGTAAATTGCGGCGCCGGCAGGCTCAGCGAGTAGCTGTTGGCGTCGTACAGACGGTAGCCGCGCTCGGCCTTGCTGATGTCGCACGGCATCAGGGCCAGGGTTTCGGCCAGTTCGGCGGCCAATTCCAGCAACGCGGCAGGCTCACCTTCGCGCAGTTCCAGTTCCAGCTCGCAGATTTCTTCTTTCTGTTTGCCGACCACCACGTGACCGAGGTCCAGCGCGGCTTCGATCACCACTTTGGCCTTGCCGCGGCCCCAGGCGATTTCCGCGCGCTCGCGGACGAAATCGGTGGTGAAGATCGGCTTCAGGGTTTTCTTGTCCAGCTCGGCCAGCGCCTCGGGCCAGCATTCGCCGTCGAGTTTCTTCACGTCGAGCTTGGCTTTGGGCAACTTCCAGTCGTACTCGTTACGCTCGGACAGACCGGCCACGCTCTGGCCGCGGGTCTTGAGGGTCTGAATCACTTCGTCACCGTCCTTGCGCAGACGCAGGGCGACTTTGGCCTGAGCCAGATCGCGCTCGGGGGTGTCGAAGTACTGGTTCATCAACTCACGGCGTTCCCAGCCATTTTTGTTGCGTTTTTTCAGTAGCGGGTGCTCGCGCAGGGCCGCGAGGGTTTCGCGGCTGACGCGGAGTTTGATTTCGGTTTCTTTCTGCATGGCCGGAAAATCCAGGATCGGGAGCGCAGCCGGGGGAATGTGTGGCTGCCAAGGCCGTGCAGTGTACAGGACTCAAACTTCCTACGCCCTGCGGCGGTTTATTCCGAGCGCCGGATGGCTCTATGATGGACTTCAAATCGGGAGTTGGAGTCAGCGATGCCTTTGCCATCCATGCAAGACCAGTTCGCGGCACTGATCGCCGCACCGTCGGTCAGTTGCACCCAACCGAGCCTGGATCAGTCCAACCGGGCGGTGATCGATTTGCTTGCCGGTTGGCTGGGTGATCTGGGCTTCAGCTGCGATATCCAGCAGGTCAGCCCCGGTAAATTCAACCTGCTCGCCAGTTTTGGCAGCGGGCCCGGCGGCCTGGTGCTGGCCGGGCACAGCGACACGGTGCCGTACGACGATGCGCTGTGGCAGACGGATCCGCTGAAACTCACCGAAGTCGATGGCCGCTGGGTCGGGCTGGGCAGTTGCGACATGAAGGGTTTTTTCGCGCTGATCATCGAGGCCGTGCAGCCGCTGCTCGAGCAACCGTTCAAGCAACCGCTGCTGATCCTCGCCACCTGTGATGAAGAGAGCTCGATGTCCGGTGCCCGGGCGCTGGCCGAGGCCGGCAAGCCACTGGGCCGTGCGGCGGTGATCGGCGAGCCGACCGGGCTCAAACCGATCCGCATGCACAAGGGCATCATGATGGAGCGCATCGATATCCTCGGGCAGAGCGGCCATTCGTCGGATCCGCGCCTGGGCCACAGCGCCCTCGAAGCGATGCACGATGCCATTGGCGAGCTGCGCGGTTTGCGTCTGTTGTGGCAGCGTGAATTCAACAACCCGCAGTTCAGCGTTCCACAGCCGACCATGAACTTCGGCTGTATTCATGGCGGCGACAATCCGAATCGCATCTGCGGCCAGTGTTCGCTGGAGTTCGATCTGCGCCCGTTGCCGGGCATGGATCCGAAAGTCCTGCGTGCGGAAATCCTGCGCAAGCTCAATCCGGTTGCGGAACGTCATCAGGTGAAGATCGACTACCAGCCGTTGTTTCCGGAAGTGCCGCCATTCGAGCAGGCCGAAGACACCGAATTGGTGCGCATTGCTGAAAAGCTCACCGGCCACAGTGCCGAAGCAGTAGCGTTCGGCACCGAAGCGCCTTATCTTCAGCGCCTTGGCTGCGAAACCATCGTGCTTGGCCCCGGCGACATCGCCTGTGCACACCAGCCCGGCGAATACCTTGAAATGTCACGTTTGCAGCCTACCGTGCATCTATTGCGGCAGTTGATTGAACATTATTGCCTGACAACTGACGAACGATGATCAACCCCTGTGGGAGCGAGCCTGCTCGCGAAAGCGCCATTCCAGACACCTCAATGTCGACAGATACACCGCTTTCGCGAGCAGGCTCGCTCCCACAGGAGGTATGTGTTTTATCCGATCAAACGCTGTAAATTGCCAGCACCCCAACCCGTATTCATGAGGAGAGCGCGCGTGTCGCCAAGCCTGTTCCGACGATAACCATCAGCCCGCTGTGCGTTTTCCGTTTCGCCCTTTTTTCGGCTGCTATTTATTACAGGCCCAGGTTCATGCCCGAATACGTCAATTGGCTTCGTCACGCGTCCCCTTACATCAATGCCCACCGCGACTGCACCTTCGTCGTCATGCTGCCCGGCGACGGCGTGGAGCATCCGAACTTCGGCAACATCGTCCACGACCTCGTGCTGTTGCACAGCCTCGGCGTGCGCCTGGTGCTGGTCCACGGTTCGCGCCCGCAGATTGAAACCCGCCTCGCTGCGCGCGGCCTGACCCCGCACTACCACCACGGCATGCGCATCACTGATGCGGCGACGCTGGAGTGCGTGATAGACGCGGTCGGTCAGCTGCGTATCGCTATCGAAGCGCGGCTGTCGATGGACATGGCCTCGTCGCCGATGCAGGGCTCGCGCTTGCGGGTGGCCAGCGGCAACCTTGTGACCGCGCGGCCGATCGGCGTGCTCGAAGGCGTCGACTATCACCACACCGGTGAAGTGCGCCGGGTCGATCGCAAAGGCATCAATCGTCTGCTCGACGAGCGTTCGATCGTGCTGCTGTCGCCGCTGGGCTACTCGCCGACCGGGGAAATCTTCAACCTCGCCTGCGAAGACGTCGCCACCCGCGCCGCCATCGACCTCGGTGCCGACAAGCTGCTGCTGTTCGGCGCCGACCTCGGTCTGATCGACGAGAACGGCAAACTGGTGCGCGAACTGCGTCCGCAACAGGTGCCTGCGCATCTGGCGCGTCTGGGCAACAACTATCAGGCGGAACTGCTGGATGCTGCTGCCGAGGCTTGCCGTGGCGGTGTCGCGCGCAGCCATATCGTCAGCTACGCCGAAGACGGCGCGCTGCTGACCGAACTGTTCACCCGCGACGGTGGCGGCACACTGGTCGCGCAAGAGCAATTCGAGCTGGTGCGCGAGGCGGCGATTGAGGACGTCGGTGGTTTGCTCGATTTGATCAGTCCGCTGGAAGAGCAGGGGATTCTGGTACGTCGTTCGCGCGAGGTGCTGGAGCGCGAGATCGAGCAGTTCAGCGTGGTCGAGCGCGAAGGGATGATCATCGCCTGTGCGGCGCTGTACCAGATTGCCGATTCGGATGCCGGTGAGCTGGCGTGCCTGGCGGTGAATCCGGAGTATCGCCACGGTGGTCGCGGCGATGAGCTGCTGGAGCGCATCGAGACCCGTGCCCGGGCGCAAGGGTTGAAAACCCTGTTCGTCCTCACCACCCGCACGGCGCACTGGTTCCGCGAGCGCGGGTTCGAACCTAGCAGCGTCGAGCGCCTGCCGGCGGCGCGGGCGTCGCTGTACAACTATCAGCGTAACTCGAAGATCTTCGAAAAGACCCTCTGAAGATTAGCGAAGGACTTTTGTGGCGAGGGGATTCATCCCCGATGGGCCGCGCAGCGGCCCTCGCTTCAGCAAAAGCAGGGGACTGCTGCGCAGTCCATCGGGGATGAATCCCCTCGCCACCTATTCAATTGTTTTCGGTTACAAACTTCGCACTGACGTACGGCGAGTAGTCCGGCAGCACCGTCTCGACCTTGCCTTGTTCCTTCAAAAACTTCGCCGTCTCACCAATCGCCTTGGCCGTGCCGCCGTCCAGCAGTGCGGTGGATTGCTGTGCCTTGGCATCCGGGAAGGCTGAACCGGCCAGCAGTTCCGGTACATCGGCGGCATTGGCACCGGTCAGTTTGGCGATTTTCTGAACCGGCGCCGAGTCAGCCGTCCAGCTGTCTTTATGCGCTGCGTAATCGGCAAATGAATCCAGCGTGACTTTGGCAAACTTCGCGACGACGTCAGGATGCTTCTCGGCGTAATCCTTGCGCGCGACCCAGACTTCGAAGGTCGGTGCGCCCCATTGGCCGACTTGAGCGGCATCGGTCAGGGTCTTGCCGGTCTTGCGGATTTCCCCCAGCGCCGGCGACCAGACGAATGCGCCATCGATATCCCCACGCTTCCAGGCTGCTGCGATTTCCGCCGGCTGCAGGTTCACCACTTTGACTTTGATGGTGTCCAGACCCCAGTGCTTGAGTGCGCCGAGCAAGCTGTAGTGGGAGGTGGAAACAAAGGGCGTGGCGATGGTCTTGCCGACCAGGTCCTGCGGGGTGTTGATCCCGCTGCCATTGCGCACCACCAAGGCTTCGGCGGCATTGATCTGCGCCGAAACAATAAAGGCAACAATCGGCAGGTTTCGCGAAGCCGCGGCGGCCAACGGGCTGGAACCGAGGTTGCCGATCTGCACATCGCCGGAGGCAATGGCTGTCACAACTTCCGGGCCACTATTGAAGCGTCGCCAGTCGATCTTCTGGCCGATGGTTGTTTCGTAAGTACCGTCGGCCTGGGGGACTTTGCTGGGGTCGATCCCGGTTTGATAACCGATGGTGAGGTTGGCAGCCTGCGCGGAAAAACAAATCAGCGTCGACACACAAACTGTAACAAATTGACTAGATAGTGCGCGTTTAGCCATCATGGCGTCGCCTTTTCGATAGGGTTTGACGAATTGGGGTTGCGCCAAAGCTAATCGATATAAAAAAAGGCTAACAAATACCATTTAGGAATGAGCTTAGTCGCCGATACGTTGTATCCGGGCGAGGATGGCGAGATAGTGGCCATATTCCCGAATGATATGAAAAAGAATGAATAAATTCTTTTTGGGTTTATCAGGAAATCTTTACTCTGCACGGACCAAATCACTGCGATTAGACCTTGGTCGTAGACACACAAGGTTACGATTGACTTGTCAGTCACGGTCTGGCGCTAATCGCGCATCTTAGGATCCAGGGCATCAGACCCCGGGCCAGGAACACAAGAATTAGAAACGAGAGGAGCTTTACATGAACAAGTCCACCTTGGCCCTGGCTGTGGCCGTAGGGGTTATGGCGCAGCAGGCAGGCGCCGCCGGTTTCATCGAAGACAGCAAAGCCACTCTGGGCCTGCGCAACTTCTACATCAACAACGATAACCGTGACTCCGGCACCAAAGCGGCTGGCGCGCAGAACAAGAACGAAGAATGGGGCCAAGGCTTCGATCTGCGTTTCATCTCCGGTTACACCCAGGGCACCGTTGGCTTCGGTATCGACGCCATCGGCCTGCTGGGCGTACGTCTGGATTCGGGTGGCGGCACCAACGGTGCAACCTCGACTTCCTACGGCGGCACTGTGTTCCCGAGCAAGTCCAACGGCGAAGCTGTTGATAACTTCTCGAGCCTGGGCCTGACCGCCAAAGCCAAGATCTCCCAGACCGAACTGAAGCTGGGTACTCTGCAGCCGAAAAACCCGGTCATCGTGACAAACGACGGTCGTCTGCTGCCACAAACCTGGCAGGGTGGCCAGATCACTTCCGGCGAGATCAAGGACCTGACCCTGGTCGCTGGTCAGATCGAAGCAGTGAAAGGTCGTAACTCCAGCAACAACGAGAACCTGTCCGTTGGTGGTGCGAACGCTCGCGTTGCCAACAGCAACAAGTTCTACTACGCCGGTGGTGACTACAAAATCACCAAGGACCTGACTGCCCAGTACTACTACGGCAACCTGGAAGACTTCTACAAGCAACACTTCCTGGGTCTGGTTCACAACTGGGCAATCGGCCCGGGCGTGCTGAAGTCTGACTTCCGCTACTTCCACAGCAGCGACGACGGCGCCAATGGCAACACCGCAGCCTACTTCGGTAACGGTAACTACGTCGGCAACGTCAGCGGCAAAGGCCCGATCGACAACAATCTGTACAGCGGCCTGTTCCTGTACACCGTTGAAGGCCACACCTTCGGTGGCGGCTACCAGGTTTCCAACGGCAGCTCCGACTTCCCTTGGCTGAACCAGGGCGACGGTTCGTCGAACTACACCATCACCGACATGCAGATCCAGAAGTTCGGTCGTGCCGGCGAGAAAACCTGGCAAGCTCGCTACTCGTATGACTTCGCCAAAGTCGGCCTGCCTGGCTTGACCGCCGGTTTGGTCTACCTGCGTGGCGATGATATCGACACCGTTGGCTCCAACCGTCGTGAGAACGGTACCGGTGCTTCCGAGTGGGAACGCGATCTGACCATCGGTTACGTTATTCCTGAAGGCCCGGCCAAGAACCTGGGCTTCATGTGGAAAAACGCTACCTGGCGCAACGATATCCCAGGTCAGCGCGACCAGGACGAAAACCGCCTGATCGTCAGCTACTCGATCCCGCTGCTGTAATAGCGCGTTCAAGCTGTTGATGTAAAAAAAGCCCCGTCCGGCATCGCGCCGGACGGGGCTTTTGCATTTCCGGGTCAGACTCACCCCCGTAAGCCTGTCCCGAAATTTCCCTCTTTTGCAGCTACTCAAGGCCTTCTCGAACCTTGAGGGCGATGGTGGTCGCGATGCGGGCGAGCGTCCAGTGAACGATGTTTAATATTCCTTTAGATTCTAGATGTCTATTTATTTATTCTTTTTCATGATGTCGAATCCCAAGCTACAGTTGAGTTCTCCAACAACTCATCAGGAGCAGCACCATGAGCCTCAGACTTGGCGACATCGCCCCCGACTTCGAACAGGATTCCAGCGCCGGCAAGATTCGTTTCCACGAGTGGCTGGGCGATAGCTGGGGCGTGCTGTTCTCCCACCCGGCCGACTTCACCCCGGTGTGCACCACCGAGCTGGGCTTCACTGCCAAGCTCAAGGATGAGTTCAGCAAGCGCGACGTCAAAGCCATCGCGCTGTCGGTCGACCCGGTGGACTCGCACCACAAGTGGATCGAGGACATCAACGAAACCCAGAACACGATCGTCAACTTCCCGATCCTGGCCGATGCCGATCGCAAGGTTTCCGACCTCTATGACCTGATCCATCCGAACGCCAACGACACCCTGACCGTGCGTTCGCTGTTCGTCATCGACCCGAACAAGAAGATCCGCCTGACCATCACCTACCCGGCGAGCACCGGGCGCAACTTCCACGAGATTCTGCGGGTGATCGATTCGCTGCAACTCACCGATAACTACAAAGTGGCCACCCCGGCCAACTGGCAGGACGGTGAAGAGGTGGTGATCGTGCCGTCGCTCAAGGATGAGGAAGAGATCAAGCGGCGCTTCCCCAAAGGCTATCGTGCTGTGAAGCCATACCTGCGCCTGACGCCGCAGCCGAATAAGTGAATCAGTGAGATTGGCGGTGTAGCCACCACCGTCATTGCGAGCAGGCTCACTCCTATATTTGAAATGCGTTCCCCTGTGGGAGCGGGCTTGCTCGCGAAGACGCCAGTCCAGGCAACACAGAATTGAGAATCCAGAACCACAAAGCAGGGGATTTCAGGCCGTTTTCACGGCCTGTTTTTTTGCCCGGAACAAAGCAAATCGCATATCTCTTAAACGCATAACCAAATGAATAAATATGATTTATGGATATATAAATCAGCTGGTAAGGTCACTCCCATCGAAGCGAGATCGCAACCCGCGAATCGCCTGTAACACGCAAGGAATCGTCTGAATGCTGGTCGTCTCACTCGGTGGCAGTCCTAGCCAGCGCTCCCGCTCAGGAGTGTTGCTTGAGCGCTCGCAACGCTGGTTGCAGGCGCAAGGGGTGGAAGTGGTGAGTTATCAGGTGCGGGACTTCCCGGCCGAAGATTTGCTCCACGCCCGCTTCGACAGCCCGAAGGTGCTCGACCTGCTGGCGCAGATTGAAAACGCTGACGGTCTGCTGATCGCCACGCCGGTGTACAAGGCGTCGTTTTCCGGGGCGCTGAAGACCGTACTCGATCTGCTGCCCGAACGCGCCTTGAACCACAAGATTGTTCTGCCGATGGCCACCGGCGGCAGCATCGCCCACATGCTGGTGGTCGATTACGCGCTCAAGCCTGTGCTGTCGGCATTGAAGGCCCAGGAAATGCTGCAAGGGATTTTCGCCGAGGACAGCCAGATCGCTTACGGCGAAGGCAGCGCCCAGGCGCAACTGGCGCCAGCGCTGGAACAGCGTCTGCATGAAGCACTGGATCAATTTGTCAGTGCCATGGCCCGCCGGCCGAAACCGCTGGAGCCGGGCCTGTTGAATGAACGTTTATTGAGTGCTCGCTGGAGCATTTGAGCTTCACCCGAATTTGCTCCACTCACCTTACTCAGCCGCTAACGGCCAAGCAGGTGCAGCCAAAACCCAACAGCAAAAAGGAGAGCGCTATGCGCACTGTATTTTTGCGTCGTGGTCTGGTCGCTCTGTTTGCTGCGGCTGTCACCTTCGGCGCCATCACTCAAGCTCAAGCCGAGACATTGCGGATCGGTTACCAGAAGTACGGCACGCTGGTGCTGCTCAAAGCCAAAGGCACGCTGGAAAAGCGTCTGGCCGCCCAAGGCGTGGACGTGCAATGGACTGAATTCCCCGGCGGCCCGCAACTGCTGGAAGGCCTGAACGTTGGCTCGATCGACTTCGGTGTTACCGGCGAAACCCCTCCGGTATTCGCTCAGGCTGCCGGCGCTGATCTGCTTTACGTCGCCTACGAACCGCCAGCGCCGAACAGCGAAGCGATCCTCGTACCGAAAGACTCGCCAATCAAATCGGTAGCGGATCTCAAGGGCAAGAAAGTCGCCCTGAACAAAGGCTCCAACGTGCACTACCTGCTGGTTCGCGCATTGGAAGATGCCGGCCTCAAATACTCCGATATCCAGACCGTGTTCCTGCCGCCGGCCGATGCCCGCGCCGCGTTCGAGCGTGGCAGTGTCGATGCCTGGGTGATCTGGGACCCGTACCAGGCCGCTGCCGAGCAACAGCTGCAAGCGCACACCCTGCGTGACGGCAAAGGCATCGTCGACAACCATCAGTTCTACCTCGCGACCAAACCTTACGCGCAGAAAAATCCCGAGGTGATCAAGACCCTCGTCGAAGAAGTGCGCGCTGTCGGCGAGTGGTCCAAAGCCAACCCTGAAGACGTGACCCAACAGGTTGCGCCACTGCTCGGCCTGCCGGCGGACATCACCCTGACCTCGGTGAAGCGCCAGGGCTACGGTGCGCTGTTCCTGACCCCGGAAGTAGTCGCCGCGCAACAGAAAATCGCCGACACCTTCTACCAGCTCAAGCTGATTCCCAAGCCGTTGAGCATCAAGGATGTGATCTGGACACCACCGGCCGCTGTGGCCCAAAGCTCGGTTAGCCAAACCCAGTAAATCGAATCCCCAAGGAGACCACTCCATGAGCCTCAACATCTTCTGGTTCCTGCCTACCCACGGCGACGGCCATTACCTTGGCACCGCCGAAGGCGCTCGCGCCGTCGACCACGGTTATCTGCAACAGGTCGCGCAAGCGGCGGATCGTCTGGGCTTTGGCGGCGTGCTGATTCCCACCGGCCGTTCCTGCGAAGACTCGTGGCTGGTCGCCGCGTCGCTGATCCCGGTGACCCAGCGTCTGAAATTCCTTGTCGCCCTGCGCCCCGGGATCATTTCCCCGACGGTGGCGGCGCGACAGGCAGCGACCCTGGATCGTCTGTCCGGCGGTCGTGCGCTGTTCAACCTGGTGACCGGCGGTGACCCGGAAGAGTTGGCCGGTGATGGTCTGTTCCTCAACCACGAAGAACGCTATCAAGCCTCGGTGGAATTCACCCGCATCTGGCGTCGAGTACTGGAAGGTGAAACCGTCGATTACGACGGCGAACACATCAGCGTGAAGGGCGCCAAGCTGCTTTATCCACCCATTCAGCAACCGCGTCCGCCGCTGTACTTCGGCGGCTCCTCGGAAGCGGCGCAGGATCTGGCCGCCGAACAGGTCGAGATGGTGCTGACCTGGGGCGAGCCGCCAGCCGCGGTGGCCGAGAAGATCGAACAAGTGCGCGCCAAAGCCGCCAAACTCGGGCGTACCGTGCGCTTCGGCATTCGTCTGCATGTGATCGTGCGCGAAACCAACGCCGAAGCCTGGCAAGCAGCCGACCGGCTGATCTCGCATCTGGACGATGACACCATCAAACGTGCGCAAGCATCGCTGGCGCGCTTCGACTCGGTCGGTCAACAACGCATGGCCGCGCTGCACGGCGGCAGTCGTGACAACCTCGAAGTCAGCCCCAACCTGTGGGCCGGCGTCGGCCTGGTGCGTGGCGGTGCCGGTACTGCGCTGGTCGGCGATGGTCCAACCGTGGCCGCCCGCGTGAAGGAGTACGCGGATCTGGGTATCGACACCTTCATCTTCTCCGGTTATCCACACCTCGAAGAATCGTACCGCGTCGCTGAACTGCTGTTCCCGCACCTCGACATCGAGCGTCCGGAACTGCCGAAAAGCGCCGGTTATGTCAGCCCGTTCGGCGAGATGGTGGCCAACGATATTCTTCCCAAAGCCGCGTCGCAGAGCTGAGGCGCGCCATGAACAAATTTATCCACAGCCTCGCGCCCTGGGCGTTGCCGGTGCTCCTGCTGGCGGTGTGGCAGTTGTCGGTGTCAGCCGGTTGGTTGTCGACGCGGATTCTGCCGGCACCGGTGGCGGTGATCGAGGCCGGTGTCAGCCTGGTGCGCAGCGGCGAGATCTGGACGCACCTGGCAATCAGCGGCTGGCGCGCGGCACTCGGTTTCACCATCGGCGGCAGCATCGGTCTGGTGCTGGGCTTCATCACTGGCCTGTCGAAGTGGGGCGAACGCCTGCTCGACAGCTCGGTGCAGATGATCCGCAACGTGCCGCACCTGGCGCTGATTCCGTTGGTAATTCTGTGGTTCGGCATCGACGAGTCGGCGAAGATTTTCCTGGTCGCATTGGGCACGTTGTTCCCGATCTACCTCAACACCTATCACGGCATCCGCAACGTCGATCCGGCGTTGGTGGAGATGGCGCGCAGTTATGGCCTGTCCGGTTTCAGTTTGTTCTGGCAGGTGATTCTGCCGGGGGCACTGCCTTCGATTCTGGTCGGTGTGCGCTTTGCGCTGGGCTTCATGTGGCTGACGCTGATCGTTGCCGAAACCATCTCCGCCAGCTCCGGCGTAGGCTATCTGGCGATGAATGCCCGGGAGTTTTTGCAGACCGACGTGGTGGTGCTGGCGATCCTGCTTTACGCGGTACTCGGCAAGCTTGCTGATCTCGCCGCCCGTGCTCTTGAGCGGGTGTGGCTGCGCTGGCATCCGGCCTATCAGGTTGCCAAAGGAGGTGCGGCATGACCGCTCAACAACCTCCACGCCTGCTGCGCGGGATTCCGCTGGTGGTGCGCAACCTGCAGAAAACCTTTGGCGCGCGGCAGGTGTTGCGCGACATCGACCTGCACATTCCGGCGGGGCAATTCGTCGCCGTGGTCGGGCGCAGCGGGTGCGGCAAGAGCACCTTCCTGCGCTTGCTCGCCGGCCTCGACCAACCGACTGGCGGCGACCTGCTGGCCGGCGCCGCGCCGCTGAGCGATGCGCGGGAAGACACCCGGCTGATGTTCCAGGAAGCCCGGTTGCTGCCGTGGAAAAAGATCATCGACAACGTCGGCCTTGGCCTTAAGGGCAACTGGCGCCCGCAAGCACTGGAGGCGCTGGAAGCGGTGGGTCTGGCCGATCGCGCCAACGAGTGGCCGGCCGCCTTGTCCGGCGGGCAGAAGCAGCGTGTGGCGCTGGCCCGGGCGCTGATTCACCAGCCGCGCCTGCTGTTGCTCGACGAGCCGCTGGGTGCGCTGGATGCGCTGACCCGGATCGAGATGCAGCAACTGATCGAACGCCTCTGGCAGAAGCATGGCTTCACCGTGCTGCTGGTGACCCATGACGTCAGCGAAGCGGTGGCGATTGCCGACCGGGTGATTCTGATCGAGGACGGCGAAGTCGGCCTCGACTTGCAAGTGGAGCTGCCACGCCCGCGAGTGCGCGGATCGCATCGACTGGCGGCGCTGGAAACCGAAGTGCTCAACCGTGTTCTGTCCCTGCCCGGCGAACCGCCGGAGCCGGAACCTGTTTCACCACTGCCTACGCAATTGCGTTGGGCGCAATAACTCAAGCTACATCCAACGACAGGAATCAAAGCCATGACTATCAAAGCCATCAACGTGCGCAACCAGTTCAAAGGCTCGATCAAGGAGATCGTTCTCGGCGACGTGCTGTCAGAAATCGACGTGCAAACCGCGTCCGGCATCGTCACTTCGGTGATCACCACCCGCTCGGTCAAGGAGCTGGAACTGGCGGTGGGCAGCGAAGTGATCGCCTTCGTGAAATCCACCGAGGTGTCGATCGCCAAGTTGTAAGCCGGTGAGTAAAAAACAACCCCGAAAGGCGTGAGCCCTTCGGGGTTTTTTGTGTCTGTCTTGAAGTTCGCGGTGCGGCCTTCGCGAGCAGGCTCGCTCCCACAGGGAACCGCTTTCCAAATGTGGGAGCGAGCCTGCTCGCGAAGAGGCCAGTAAAGACGCTAGAGAATTCTTTTGGGCAGATAAGGCGGCAGATACAGCCCGATATAGGCATCAAACACCCGCATCCCTTCCTCGGCCATGCGCGGTGTGATCTGCCCGTGCTGCTGCACCGAGCGCGCATACACGCGGTCACCCAGTTCCATCGCCAGCGCGAACACATCGACATCGCTGGGCAGGCGCGGCAATTCGAAGTGATGGTCGAACAGCTTGTGCATCAGGTCGCCGAGTTCGATGTCGTGCTGGCGGTCCGCCTGGGTCACTTCGGTCAGGCCGTGCTGGGCGAGGATCAACTGGCGGGCCGCCGCGTCTTCGTCGTAGATCTCCAGCATCCGCTCTTCGACCAGCCGCGACAGGTCACGCCAGTCGCGCAGGGCGTCGTGGTCGATCGGCGCTTGCAGGCAGGCGCGAAACGCCGCATGCACGTCGGCGGTCAGCGCTTCGAGCAGTGCCGGGACGCTGGCGAAGAAGTGATACACGGATGACGGCGGAATCTGCGCGCGTTCGGCGACGCTGTAGATCGACAGACTGGCCACACCCTCGGCGGCCAGCAGCGTACGCGCGGCTTCGAGTATCGAATCGATGCGCGCCTGGCTGCGGGCACGGGGTTTGCGGACGGGGGCGGGACGCGTCATGGAAGTCTCCTGCGGGGCAGCGGGCATTGTACGAGCCGCGCCGTGTGTTGTCTGCCGACCTGTGGCGAGGGGATTTATCCCCGATGGGTTGCGAAGCGACCCCAAACCCATTCCCCTCGGTGTGTCAGGAGTATCCGGTTCTCAGGGATTACGACTGCTGCGCAGCCGGTCGGGGCGGTGCGACGCTTCGCTAAATCCCCTCACCACAGTGGAAAATGTTCAGGCATAAAAAAACGCTGCGGGCTGAAATGGCCGGCAGCGCTTTTTATTCCTGCAATCCGCTTAAACGGTATGCAGATACCAGTTGTACTCAAGGTCGGAGATGGAGTGTTCGAACTCCTCCAGCTCGCTTTCCTTGCAGGCGACGAAGATATCGATGTATTTCGGATCGATGTACTTGGCCATAACCTCGCTGTCGTCCAGCTCGCGCAGGGCATCGCGCAAGTTGTTCGGCAGGCTCTGTTCGTTCTGCTCGTAGCTGTTGCCTTCGACCGGAGCGCCCGGTTCGATCTTGTTCACCAGACCGTGATGCACACCGGCCAGGACCGAAGCCATCAGCAGGTACGGGTTGGCGTCGGCGCCGGCCACGCGGTGTTCGATACGCACGGCATCGGCAGAACCGGTCGGTACGCGGATCGCCACGGTGCGGTTGTCCAGGCCCCAGCACGGCGAGTTCGGTACATAGAACTGCGCGCCGAAGCGACGGTACGAGTTGACGTTCGGGCAGAGGAAAGCCATCTGCGCCGGCAGGGTCTCGAGCACACCGCCGATCGCGTGACGCAGCGCGGCGTTCTGCTCGGGATCCTCGCTTGCAAAGATGTTCTTGCCATCTTTGTCGAGCACCGAGATGTGGACATGCAGACCGTTACCCGCCTGGCCCGGATACGGCTTGGCCATGAAGGTGGTGTCCATTTCATGGTCGTAGGCGATGTTCTTGATCAGACGCTTGAGCAGGACCGCGTAGTCGCACGCCTTGATCGGGTCGGCGACGTGGTGCAGGTTCACTTCGAACTGCGCCGGGGCACTTTCCTTGACGATGGCGTCGGCCGGGATGCCTTGCTCTTTGGCGCCTTCCAGAATGTCCTGGAGGCAGTCGACGTATTCGTCCAGGTCGTCGATCAGGTAGACCTGAGTCGAGTGTGGGCGTTTGCCGGAGATCGGTGAACGTGGCGGCTGTGGACGACCGTTCACGTTTTCCTGGTCGATCAGGTAGAACTCCAGCTCGAAGGCTGCGCAGATGGTCAAGCCCAGCTCGTCAAACTTTGCAACAACTTGACGGAGCACTTCGCGCGGGTCGGCGAAGAACGGGTCGCCTTCGAGTTCGTGCATGGTCATCAACAGTTGCGCGGTAGGGCGCTTCTGCCATGGCTCGTTGCACAGGGTATCGGGGATTGGATAGCAGATCCGGTCGGCGTCGCCGATGTCCAGACCCAGGCCGGTGCTTTCCACCGTAGAGCCATTGATATCCAGAGCAAATAGGGAGGCCGGCAGGTTGATGCCTTTCTCGTAAACCTTGTGGAGGCTGGTGCGTTCGATGCGCTTGCCGCGCACCACACCATTCATATCCGCAATCAGAAGGTCAACGTACAGAACCTCAGGATGTTCCTTAAGGAACGCGTTCGCTTCGTTAAGCTGAACGGCACGCGGGGGTACCGACATGATGCAACACCTTTGTTGTTAAAAATATCAATCATTGATCTTTTCTGGTTTCAGTCAACCCGAACGGCCTGCCGAAGTCAAGCGAGGCCTTTTTTGCCCTAAAAAAGCGCTGCGAGGGCATTTATGGGGCACTTTGGGGCAGTTTTTTGTCTTGGGGACGCTTGGCACCCGCGGGCTTGAGCAGGCCGTGTTGTATTTTTTACGGGGGTGTTGTGTAAAAAAATGAACAAGGCTAAGCTCCGACCAAACCCATAACAGCAATAATACCGGGGTGCTTCATGTCTCGCCTGCCGTTAATCGGCATCACCGACTGCTCGCAACAGTCCGGTCTGCATGCTCATCACATCAGTGGCGACAAATCCGTCCGTGACGCGGCCAGCATGGCTCGTGGCGGGTCGACGAGGTTCTCGTGCGCATCAGGCCCAACGGCAACGTCCGATATTCTGGACGCACGGGACAGCATCCTGTTTATGGCGTCTCCTTCCAATATAGATCCCTTTGAGTCCCAAAGCCTGTGCCGCTTCCAAAGCCGTGCTCATGATTCTGCACGCCTTGAATGTGCACAGGAAATGCAACGCCAGCGTAAAGGGCAGGTAAGCTCCTCTTTCATTGTCTATGCGCGGTGCCAGGCGTAAGCCGGTACTGCGCGCAAGCAAGCCCCCTTTAACGCGACGCCACGGCGTCAAACTTTGCCTGACACGATGTCAGGAGACTCAGCCCAGAGGCATTTATGAGTAACAACCTCGACCAGCTCACCGATTGGTTGAAAGACCACAAGATCACAGAAGTCGAATGCATGATCGGCGACTTGACCGGTATCACCCGGGGCAAGATCTCGCCGACCAACAAGTTCATCGCCGAGAAGGGCATGCGCCTGCCGGAAAGCGTGCTGTTGCAGACCGTGACCGGCGACTACGTCGAAGACGACATCTATTACGAACTGCTCGACCCGGCCGACATCGACATGATCTGCCGCCCCGACCAGAACGCCGTGTACCTGGTGCCATGGGCCATCGAGCCGACTGCCCAGGTGATCCACGACACCTACGACAAGCAAGGCAACCCGATTGAGCTGTCGCCGCGCAACGTCCTCAAGAAAGTCCTCAAGCTCTATGCCGACAAGGGCTGGCAGCCGATCGTGGCGCCGGAGATGGAGTTCTACCTGACCAAGCGCAGTGACGACCCCGACTATCCGCTGCAGCCGCCAATCGGCCGCTCGGGACGTCCGGAAATCGGTCGTCAGTCGTTCTCGATCGAAGCGGCGAACGAATTCGACCCGCTGTTCGAAGACGTCTACGACTGGTGCGAACTGCAGGAGCTGGACCTCGACACGCTGATCCACGAAGACGGCACGGCACAGATGGAAATCAACTTCCGTCACGGCGATGCACTGTCGCTGGCCGATCAGATCTTGGTGTTCAAGCGCACCATGCGCGAAGCCGCGCTCAAGCATGACGTGGCCGCAACCTTCATGGCCAAGCCGATGACCGGCGAGCCGGGCAGTGCGATGCACTTGCACCAGAGCATCATCGACATCGAGACCGGCAAGAACGTGTTCTCTAATGAAGACGGGACCATGAGCCAGCTGTTCCTGCACCACATCGGTGGCCTGCAGAAACTGATCCCGGAATTGCTCCCGCTGTTCGCCCCCAACGTCAACTCGTTCCGCCGCTTCCTGCCGGACACTTCGGCGCCGGTGAACGTGGAGTGGGGCGAAGAAAACCGCACCGTGGGCCTGCGCGTACCGGATGCCGGGCCGCAGAACCGTCGGGTGGAAAACCGCCTGCCGGGCGCCGACGCCAACCCGTACCTGGCGATTGCCGCGAGCCTGCTTTGCGGTTACATCGGCATGGTCGAGGGCCTCAACCCGAGCGCGCCAGTGGTCGGTCGTGGCTATGAACGCCGCAACCTGCGCCTGCCGCTGACCATCGAGGACGCGCTGGAGCGTATGGAAAACAGCGCGACCATCGAGAAATACCTGGGCAAGACCTTCATCACCGGCTACGTCGCGGTCAAGCGGGCCGAGCATGAAAACTTCAAGCGCGTGATCAGTTCCTGGGAGCGTGAGTACCTGCTCTTCGCCGTCTGATACGCCGGGCGCGGTGGCCAGCCGCCGCGCCTTCACCGATAACAAGGAGAATTGGCATGACCAGCAACAACCCGCAAACCCGTGAGTGGCAAGCGCTGAGCAGCGATCACCACCTGGCCCCGTTCAGCGACTTCAAGCAGCTGAAAGAGAAGGGTCCACGGATCATCACCAACGCCAAGGGCGTGTACCTGTGGGACAGCGAGGGCAACAAGATCCTCGATGGCATGGCGGGTCTGTGGTGCGTGGCGATCGGTTATGGCCGCGATGAGCTGGCCGACGCAGCTGCCAAGCAGATGCGCGAACTGCCTTACTACAACCTGTTCTTCCAGACTGCGCACCCGCCGGCACTGGAACTGGCCAAGGCCATCGCCGACGTGGCGCCGCAAGGCATGAACCACGTGTTCTTCACCGGTTCCGGCTCCGAAGGCAACGACACCATGCTGCGCATGGTTCGCCACTACTGGGCGATCAAGGGCCAGCCGAACAAGAAAGTCATCATCAGCCGCAAGAACGGTTATCACGGTTCCACCGTGGCCGGCGCGAGCCTGGGTGGCATGACCTATATGCACGAGCAGGGCGACTTGCCGATCCCGGGCATCGTCCATATCGCGCAGCCGTACTGGTTCGCCGAGGGCGGCGACATGTCGCCGGAAGAGTTCGGCATCTGGGCGGCCAATCAGCTGGAAGAGAAGATTCTCGAAGTCGGCGTGGACAACGTCGGTGCGTTCATTGCCGAGCCGATTCAGGGCGCCGGCGGCGTGATCATTCCGCCAGACACCTACTGGCCGCGCATCAAGGAAATCCTCGCCAAGTACGACATTCTGTTCGTGGCCGACGAAGTGATCTGTGGCTTCGGTCGTACCGGCCAATGGTTCGGTTCGGATTTCTACGATCTGAAGCCGGACATGATGACCATCGCCAAAGGCCTGACCTCCGGCTACATCCCGATGGGTGGTCTGATCGTGCGTGATGAAGTGGTGAAGGTGCTCAACGAGGGCGGCGATTTCAACCACGGCTTCACCTACTCCGGGCACCCGGTGGCGGCGGCGGTGGGGCTGGAAAACATCCGGATTCTGCGCGACGAGAAAATTATCGAGAACGCGCATAACGAAACGGCACCGTATTTGCAGAAACGTCTGCGCGAACTCAACGACCACCCGTTGGTGGGCGAAGTGCGCGGCGTTGGTCTGCTGGGGGCGATCGAACTGGTGCAGGACAAGGCCACTCGCAAGCGTTACGAAGGGCGGGGCGTGGGCATGATCTGCCGGCAGTTCTGCTTCGATAACGGCCTGATCATGCGCGCCGTGGGCGACACCATGATCATTGCGCCGCCGTTGGTGATCAGCAAGGCAGAAATCGATGAGCTGGTGACCAAGGCACGTAAATGCCTGGACCTGACCCTCAGTGCGTTGCAGGCCTAAGTGCTAGGCTTCGAGCGGGGGAGCTGCGGTGCTCTCGCTCGAAGGTATCAGAAAGGTTGGCCTTTTCTTGAAAGACCGCCTCCGATCTTGCCAGACTAGCCGCGGTTCCAGTTGTCCGGGTTCGGCCGCTGAACAAAGTGGTTCAAAAAAGAAAAATTTGGAGCATGACGCATGAAGGCATTAGGTAAAAAGCTTGCTGGCAAGACTCTTCTCGCGCTGTCCGTCGCGGGCATGATGGCGGGTGCGGTTCACGCGGACGACAAGGTACTGCACGTTTACAACTGGTCCGACTACATCGCTCCGGATACCATTGCCAACTTCGAGAAAGAGTCCGGGATCAAAGTCGTCTACGACGTATTCGACAGCAACGAAACCCTGGAAGCCAAACTGCTGGCGGGCAAATCCGGTTACGACGTCGTTGTGCCGTCGAACAACTTCCTGGCCAAGCAGATCAAGGCGGGCGTTTACCAGGAGCTGGACCAGTCCAAGCTGCCTAACTGGAAGAATCTGAACCAGGACCTGCTCAAGGCCGTGTCGGTCAGCGACCCGGGCAACAAGCACGCCTTCCCGTACATGTGGGGCTCGATCGGCATCGGTTACAACCCGGAGAAGGTCAAGGCTGCGCTGGGCGTCGACACTATCGACTCGTGGGACGTGCTGCTCAAGCCTGAGAACATCGCCAAGCTCAAGGGCTGCGGCGTGAGCTTCCTCGACTCGCCGACCGAAATGCTCCCGGTCGCGCTGCACTACCTGGGCCTGCCTACCGACACCCAGAAAAAAGAAGACATCAAGAAAGCCGAGGAGCTGTTCCTCAAGATTCGTCCTTCGATCACCTACTTCCACTCCTCCAAGTACATCTCGGACCTGGCCAACGGCAACATCTGCGTAGCGGTCGGCTACTCGGGTGACGTGCAGCAGGCCAAATCCCGTGCCGCCGAGGCCGGTGACAAGGTGAAAGTCAGCTACGCCATTCCGAAGGAAGGTGCTGGCAGCTTCTTCGACATGGTCGCCATCCCTAAGGATGCCGAAAACGTTGAAGGCGCCTACAAATTCATGACCTTCCTGCAGAAGCCTGACGTCATGGCCGGCATCACCAACGCCGTACGCTTCCCGAACGGTAACGCGGCTGCAACCGCTCTGGTGGCAAAAGACATCACCAGCGATCCAGGCATCTACCCGCCAGCCGACGTGCAGGCCAAGCTGTATGCGATCGCCGACTTGCCGGCCGCTACCCAGCGTGAACTGACCCGCAGCTGGACCAAGATCAAATCCGGTAAATAAGCCGGTTTGAAGCAGCAACCGCTGGCCGTCGTCGCCGCGACGGCGGCCAGCGGATCAATTAAATGACAGGAAGTTTTGCAGGAACGGTTTTTCGAGGGTAAGTTGCGCGCCGGTTTGGTTGCCGGGCAGCCATGGCTGTCATGTAACGCGGGGCAACTTGGGCCCAACTAATTTAGAGGACCTCCACTTGCCTATTTTTTCTTCTTTGCGCAAAGCCCTGCTGGCCACTGCCGGCCTGACGATCGCTGTCGGAGCCCAGGCCGCCGGTACGGTGCATATTTATAACTGGTCGGATTACATCGGCGAGACCACCCTGGCCGACTTCGAGAAAGCCACCGGGATCAAACCGGTGTACGACGTGTTCGATTCCAACGAGACCCTGGAAGGCAAGCTGCTGGCCGGGCGTACCGGTTACGACGTGGTCGTGCCGTCGAACCATTTCCTCGGCAAGCAGATCAAGGCGGGCGCGTTCCAGAAGCTCGACAGGTCGCAGTTGCCGAACTACTCGAATCTCGATCCGGTGCTGCTCAAGCGCCTGGAACAGAACGACCCGGGCAACCAGTACGCCGTGCCGTACCTGTGGGGCACCAACGGCATCGGCTACAACGTCGAGAAAGTCAAAGCGGTGCTCGGCATCGACAAGATCGACTCCTGGAGCGTGCTGTTCGAGCCGGAGAACATCAAGAAGCTGCACAGCTGTGGCGTGGCGTTCCTCGACTCGGCCGATGAAATGATGCCGACCGTGCTCAACTACATGGGGCTGAACGCCAACAGCACCAATCCGAAGGACTACGCCAAGGCCACCGACAAACTGCTGGCCGTGCGTCCTTACGTGACCTACTTCCACTCGTCGAAATACATCGGTGATCTGGCCAACGGCGACATCTGCGTGGCCATCGGTTTCTCCGGCGATATCTTCCAGGCCAAGCACCGCGCCGAAGAAGCCAAGAAGGGCGTGAACATCGCCTATTCGATTCCGAAAGAGGGCGGCGCGCTGTGGTTCGACATGCTGGCGATTCCGAAGGACTCGTCCAACGTCAAAGAGGCTCACGCCTTCATCAACTATTTGCTGAAACCTGAGGTGATCGCCCAGGTCAGTGATTACGTCGGTTACGCCAACCCCAACCCGGGGTCGGACAAGCTGATGGAGCAGTCCATCCGCACCGATGAAGCGGTTTATCCACCGCAAGCAGTCCTCGACAAGACTTACGTGTCGGTCGAGTTGCCACCCAATATTCAGCGTTTGATGACCCGTAGCTGGACCAAGGTCAAGTCGGGCAAGTAAGGCACAAACTATCCTGGGTTCGTCCGCATGGGGCGAACTGCACTGTTTTTTTCTGGGAGTTTCGTAAATGGCAGTTGCCTCCGGCGCCTATAAGAAAGCCCTCGAGGGCGACCAGACACCTAAGCAGGTGTTGGTCAAAATCGACCGGGTCACGAAGAAGTTCGACGAGACGATTGCCGTGGACGATGTGTCCCTGGAAATCAAAAAGGGCGAAATTTTTGCCCTGCTCGGCGGTTCGGGATCGGGCAAATCCACGCTGCTGCGGATGCTGGCAGGGTTCGAACGGCCCACGGAGGGGCGCATTTTCCTCGACGGCGTCGACATCACCGACATGCCGCCGTACGAGCGACCGATCAACATGATGTTCCAGTCGTACGCGTTGTTCCCGCACATGACCGTGGCGCAGAACATCGCCTTCGGCCTCAAGCAGGACAAGATCCCCAACGCCGAGATCGATGCGCGCGTGGCCGAGATGCTCAAACTGGTGCAGATGAGCCAGTACGCCAAGCGCAAGCCGCATCAACTGTCCGGCGGTCAGCGTCAGCGTGTAGCCCTGGCGCGCTCGCTGGCCAAGCGGCCGAAACTGCTGCTGCTCGACGAGCCGATGGGCGCACTGGACAAGAAACTGCGTTCGCAGATGCAACTGGAGTTGGTGGAAATCATCGAGCGTGTGGGCGTGACCTGCGTGATGGTGACCCACGACCAGGAAGAGGCCATGACCATGGCCGAGCGCATCGCAATCATGCACCTGGGCTGGATCGCCCAGATCGGCAGCCCGATCGACATCTACGAAACCCCGACCAGCCGTCTGGTCTGCGAATTCATCGGCAACGTGAACATCTTCGAAGGCGAAGTGATCGACGACGCCGAAGGCCACGCGACCATCACTTGCAAAGACCTCGACCGGCAGATCTACGTCGGCCACGGCATCAGCACTTCGGTGCAGGACAAATCGGTGACCTACGCGATTCGTCCGGAGAAGCTGCTGGTCACCGCCGAAATGCCGACCTGCGAATACAACTGGTCGAGCGGCAAGGTGCATGACATCGCCTACCTCGGCGGTCACTCGGTGTTCTACGTCGAATTGCCGAGCGGCAAACTGGTGCAGTCGTTTGTCGCCAACGCCGAACGTCGCGGCCAGCGTCCGACTTGGGGCGATCAGGTCTACGTGTGGTGGGAAGACGACAGCGGCGTGGTACTTCGCTCATGAACATGCGCAAGTTCAAACGACGGCTCAACCGAATAATTCCCAATGGCCGGCAACTGGTCATCGGGGTTCCGTTCATCTGGCTGTTCCTGTTCTTCATGCTGCCGTTCTTCATCGTCCTGAAGATCAGCTTCGCTGAAGCCGACGTGGCCATCCCGCCGTACACCGAGATCTACACCTTCGCCGAGCAGAAGCTGCAACTGCTGCTGAACCTGGGCAACTACGCGATGCTCGGCGACGACGAGTTGTACATCGCCGCCTACCTCGGCTCGCTGAAGATGGCGTTCTTCAGCACGCTGCTGTGCCTGCTGATCGGCTATCCGATGGCTTACGCCATCGCCAGTGCGCGCAAAGAGCTGCAGACGGTGCTGGTGCTGCTGATCATGATGCCGACCTGGACTGCGATCCTGATCCGCGTTTACGCGTGGATGGGCATCCTCAGCAACAACGGCCTGCTCAATGGTTTCCTGATGAGCATGGGCTTTATCAACGAGCCGCTGCAGATCCTCAACACCAACCTCGCGGTGTACATCGGCGTGGTTTATTCGTACCTGCCGTTCATGATCCTGCCGCTGTACGCCAACCTGGTGAAGCACGATCAGAGCCTGCTGGAAGCCGCTTCCGACCTCGGTTCGAGCACCTTCAACAGCTTTTGGAAAATCACCATTCCACTGTCCAAGAACGGGATCATTGCCGGCTGCATGCTGGTGTTCATCCCGGTGGTCGGCGAGTTCGTGATCCCGGAACTGCTCGGCGGCCCGGAAACCCTGATGATCGGTAAAGTGCTCTGGCAAGAGTTCTTCAACAACCGTGACTGGCCGGTGGCGTCCGCCCTGGCGGTGGTGATGCTGGCGATCCTGATTGTGCCGATCATCCTGTTCAACCGCAGTCAGGCCAAGGAAATGGAGGGCAAAGAATGAAACGCATCCGTTTCTCCAGCCTGATGCTGGTACTGGGTCTGTTGTTCATCTACCTGCCGATGCTGATCCTGGTGATCTACTCGTTCAACGCCTCGAAACTGGTGACGGTGTGGGGTGGCTGGTCGATCAAGTGGTACGTCGGCCTGCTCGACAACACCCAACTGATGGGCTCGGTGGTGCGCTCGCTGGAAATCGCCTGCTATACCGCCGTTGCGGCGGTGGCGCTGGGTACGCTGGCAGCGTTCGTGCTGACCCGCATTACCCACTTCAAGGGCCGCACGCTGTTCGGTGGCCTGGTGACCGCGCCGTTGGTAATGCCTGAGGTGATCACCGGTCTGTCGCTGTTGCTGCTGTTCGTGGCGATGGCGCAGATGATCGGCTGGCCGCAGGAACGTGGCATCGTCACCATCTGGATCGCCCACACCACGTTCTGTGCGGCGTATGTGGCGGTGGTGGTGTCGGCGCGTCTGCGTGAGCTGGACCTGTCGATCGAAGAAGCGGCGATGGACCTAGGTGCGCGGCCGTGGAAGGTGTTCTTCCTGATCACCATCCCGATGATCGCGCCGTCGCTGGCAGCGGGCGGCATGATGTCGTTCGCTCTGTCGCTGGACGATCTGGTACTGGCGAGCTTCGTTTCCGGCCCGGGTTCGACCACGCTGCCGATGGAAGTGTTCTCGGCGGTGCGTCTGGGCGTGAAGCCTGAGATCAACGCCGTGGCCAGTCTGATTCTGCTGGCGGTGTCGATCGTGACGTTCCTGGTGTGGTTCTTCAGCCGCCGTGCCGAAGAAGCGCGCAAGAAAGCCATCCAGCAAGCCATCGAAGAAGGCGCCGCCGATTCGTGGAAGCAACCGGACGTGCGCCGCGCGCCTGCGCCGGAAGCGGCTTAAAGCAAAATCGGGTTGGCCCCTTTATCAAGGCCAACCCAAATCCAACTGTGGGAGCGAGCCTGCTCGCGAAAGCGGTGCGTCATTCAACATCAATGTTGATTGATACGCCCCCTTCGCGAGCAGGCTCGCTCCCACAGTTGGTTTCAGGAAGTCCAGGGAGATTGGCGGATGACCTCAACAAAGTTCATCGGCTTGAACCCCGGCTCCTGATCCACCAGCACATCGGTCTTCACGTTGCCAAACGTGGTCTGCGGACGATGGCGCAAGCCGTCGGCAAACGCGCAGATGATGCACTCCTTGAAACCTTCCCCGCGTGGATGCGCATGCACCACCGCCTCGCGCTGGGTGCTGCTGAACGCCGCGTAATCCATGCCCAACACGTCCATCTCGACACCCGCCGTCACCAGCGCCACGGTCGGCCGCAGATGTTTGGGCACGCCCGGCGTGGTGTGCAGGGCAATCGACAGCCAGACCTGCTCGATGTCGTCATCACTCAGCCCGTACGGTTTGAGAAACGCCGCTGCCGCGTTGGCGCCATCCACTTCGAAACGCTCGTCGGCACTGCGATAGCCTTCGACCAGGCCGAGGTCGTGGAACATCGCGCCGACGTACAGCAGCTCCGGGTTGTAGGCCAGTTGCCGGCGCTCGCCGCTCAACGCACCGAACAGAAATACCCGGCGCGAGTGGTGGTAGAGCAAGTCGGTTTCGATGTCGCGAATGTATTCGGTGGTGGCCCGGGCGAGGGCGCTGTCGGGGATCTTGATGCCGGCAATGGTCGTGCTCATGAAGGTATCCTCATCGAAAACGCCGTCGTGGCGCTGATGGACGAAGTCTGTTCCCCGAGGCACTAAACGGACAATCAACGCATGGCTGCGATCCTTGCCAATCGACCTGCAAATCGTGCCAACCTCGCTTGTTGAACCTGGATTGGCTAGGGTTGGCTCAATCAACAAGGCAGGCACGGCCCATGTGGGAGCAACTGTCTTACTGCCACCATTCGTCACCGCCACTCTGTGCCGTCTCGCAGCATGGCATTCAATCTGATCAGCAGTATTCGCATACAGGCGATGAGCGCGACTTTCGCGCTCTTGCCCCGTTCTCTTAAGGATTCATAACGGGCCTTGAAGTCGGCCTGGCAACGGATAACGACCCAGCACGACATGTAAAGCGCACGTCTGACGCGCGCTCTCCCTCCGTAAATCTGACGCTTTCCGCTGTGATTACCGCTGTCGTCGTTATAGGGGGCGATTCCCGCCAAGGCGGCG
>NZ_OBDS01000019.1:0-14955 GCF_900215165.1 Pseudomonas sp. LAMO17WK12:I5
GGTATTGGGAACTTCAAAGCCGTCTTTCTGTGGTTGAACCCAGACGACCAGATTGGATTTGGAGATATCGATGCCGACCCAGGAAATCATGGCAAAACCCTCTTACACTCAGAAGTGAGAGTGCTCTGGCTTTGCCCACGCTTGTGATTCGAGTGGCGCTCGTCCAACTGTTCGGGCTTATGGGCCAGAGTAGAAAGGTGGATGGCAGCTTTGCTCCCACTCGTGCTTCAAGCACCGCGGACTCACAGCTTGCCATCCACCCCTCTCACCCCAGAGTTTATTCCCTTACTCAGACACAAGCGGGCTTGCTCGCGAATGCAGTGGGTCATTCACCATTTATGTGTCTGATACAGCGCATTCGCGAGCAAGCCCGCTCCCACAAAGGCTGTCAGGCAATCTGCGCTTTGGAAGCCACCTCATCAAACGTCGCTTCATCCAGCGCATCTTCCTGCTCGTCCAGCACCTGCCGTGGATGATCATTGCCGGGAATGCTGCTGTCGATCAGGCTCAGCAGGCTTGATCCGCGTGGCGTCAGAATGAAATTGCTGCCGGTACTGCCCATATGATCCGGGCGCGGTTCGATAAATCCACGATCGAGCAACAAGCCTTCATATTCGCAGGCCACCGTTTTCAAGTGATCCAGATTCTCGATCGGCTCGCCTGCACTGGCTTTCTGCGCCGCATAGTCCTCGGCATATTTTCGCGGCGCGAAACTTTCGCCTGCGCTGTTCTGCACTTCATGCAGCAGGCGTTCAATCAAATCCCAGTTATAAGTCGTCATCCTGATTCAACCTCCGGTGCGCGTGATTTGGGGCGCTGTCATAGGTTGTGACCCGGACGCATCGCAGCCGTTCAGCGGCATTTTCCGCGGCGACCGACCGGCGGTCTGTCGAATTGATCGAGGGTTAAACGACTAGTCTGACAAAGACGGTTTCAACCCCGCAGGAGAAATCATCATGAACGTCGAGAATCATCCGGTCGTATCGCGAGAAGAATGGCTCGCTGCGCGCAAACAACATCTGGCCGAAGAAAAGGCCTTCACCAAGGAACGCGACCGCCTCAGCGCCCAGCGCCGCGCGTTGCCCTGGGTCAAAGTCGACAAGGACTACCAATTTCACGGCCCAAACGGCGAACTGAAGCTGGCCGACCTGTTCGGCAAGCACAGCCAGTTGATCGTTTACCACTTCATGTTCGCCAAGGACTGGGAGGAAGGCTGTCAGGGCTGCTCGTTCCTGTCCGACCACATCGACGGCGCCAATTTGCACCTGGCCCACCACGACATCGCCATGGTCGCGGTCTCCCACGCCCCGTTTGAGCAGTTTCAGGCCTTCAAACGGCGTATGGGCTGGAAATTCGACTGGGTGTCGTCAGACGGTTCCGATTTCAACTACGACTTTGGTGTTTGCGCCCGCGCTGAAGATGTTGCTGCAGGAAAGGCTACGTACAACTACGAAAAGACTGACAGTGCCGAGGAAGAAATGCCGGGGCTGAGCGTGTTTTATCGTGATGCAAATGGCGACATTTTCCACACCTACTCAACCTATGCCCGCGGTCTGGACATGTTGGTGGGCGCCTACAACTACCTCGACCTCACGCCCAAGGGCAGGAATGAGGACGAGATCATGGAGTGGGTGCGGCATCATGATCGGTATGACAATGAGACAAAATCCTGCGGATGCCATGAACGATAAACATTTCACCACTTCATGGAGATTGCGCTGAACCTGGGAGATTTACATTGAGTAAATCTCCCAGGGCTTTACAGGAAAAAAACACTCAACCTTCTTCTGGCTCAATGTAGTTGAAATCAATTTTCAACTTCCCCAGCACGGTATCCAACGTGATGACACAGCTGTTCCAAACCGGTAGCCCGGATGTCATGTTTTGCGCTTTATAGAGATTCCTCAGCGCTATCAGGTTTTCATGAATACCAACATCTACCTCTGGGCTGCCGGGGCTGAACCAATCTTTCTCTCCATTCCCATCAATATAGTCAAACAACAACTTACAATGATCATCCTCGGGTGAAAGTTCAGCCTCAACGATAACCACACTCGCTGTATCAGGAGCAGTGTCAATCAGAATTTGGCCGATCTGGCGATAAATTTCGTCTTCACTCATCCTGTTCCCCCCGGAGCATTAACAAATCGTTCGCGGACTTCCCGCCCGTTTCCAATTCGGTAGGTTACAACAAAGCTATCAGGGCGAACACTGCTCCCTGAATACGTCGGCAATATCTTGACGCTCACGTCTTTACCTTCATCAATTGCCTTGGCCCAACTATTTTCCATCTTTTTCCAGACACCTTTGTTCAGGTTGCCGTCCATGGGCACCATATTGATCCTTTCTCCTGGACCATCAAAGATACTGGCAATCAGATGGCCGCCTTCGTCCGCTTCAAGACCGCATTTTCCGGTCTTGCATTGCTGGTATTTATTACGGTCACGGACGATGTCGGCCAAGTCGGCTTCAACGCTTTGCACACGGCCCAAATGATCCGTTTCATAAACCTTGTTGCCGTCGATTTTATAAACCGTATTTGGCTGTGGCTTGTTCAGTTCCTTGTTCCAGGCTCCTTTGCCACCCGAGTCTATTTCAACAACTCGAGGAGGCACGGGCGGCTTCTTCGGGTCGAGCGGGTGGTCCGGCGTTTTGCCGGGGCCACCACCATCCAATAGCGGATGTTCTACCCGAGTAACCCTGACAGGCCTGCTGCCCAGTTTCTCTACATTGGGTGAGCGTATACCTAGGAGAACAGAGGCCATGAGCGAGCCGCCTCCGAGCCGCCAGGCGTCCAGTTCTACACTTTCGCTGAGCGTTTTGCCCTCGATGCCTTCCGCAATCTTGCGCCCGACAACGGCTTCCAGATCGCTTTGCAACTGCGCCATCGCTTTACCGAAAGAGGTGTCACCAAGCACTTTCTGGGAGGCATATAGAATCATGCCCTTGGGGCCTTGCGATGCAGCGAGAATTAATTCAACAGCTTCGACTTTATCGGGGTTGGCCTGCAAATACTTGTTGATATCAGAAACTCTATCAAGAGCCAGTTTGGCGTTAGTAATCGCCGGCCCCTTGACAACAATGTTCTTTTCACCAAGTTCCTTTTTGACTTCTGCTACTGTTTTTGCCCCACCCTCTGACTTGTCTTTTGACAATTCATCGAGCGCTTTCATCTGAGCCAGAACCTGGCTCTGGAAGGACTCACTCTCCAGCAATGCCCGAGCATCCTTCCTGCTGTAACCGGCTTCAACCAATGCATTCAGCGCCTGTTCGGCAATGGCTTCTCCCCCGGCTGCGGCAGCGCCGGCACCCACGCCTTCAAATTGCATGCTGTCGATCTGATTTCCAATGATCAGTGCGATTTCGTTGAAGTTGGCCTTAGCGATATCACTGTAGTTCACGACGCCGTTAGCCCAGCGCTGAACCGTTTTGATCGGCTCGGACGCGGACTTCAACGAACTGTCGCTTATATAAAGATCCGTACGGTGCTCTTCGTCACGGGTCACTTCATACGCATGAGCCGGATCACGGTTCAGAGCGGCAGTGGAGTCTTGCCCGGTGGTCTTGTCATTGCGAACGATGATATCGCCAGCCCCCACAGTGGCATGCAACACCTGCTCGCGGTCTTTCTCGTAGTTGTAGCCTGATACGGTCCAGCTACTTTTGCCCTTATCGTCCTTCTTCGTCTCATCTGCGAAGTTGTAGCTGCCGCTGACGTTCAGGTAATAACCGTGCTCCTTGTCCTTACCGACAAGATCGCGGTGACCGAGGGTTTCGGTATCCAGTTTCAGGTTGCCGTTATCAGCAGCGATGACGGCGCCGTCCAGTTGTGTATGGTTTTGGGTGCGAATGTCGACCTTGTCTTTGCCTGTTATCGTGGTCTGGTTCTCGACCCAGTTGGTCTTACCCGTGGTCTGGCCATAGCCTACCGAGCCGCTGACGCCCACAAACGAACCGGTAACGCTGATGTCCAGTTCCTTGCCGCTGACCTTTCCGGTATCAGGCAAAGAAGTCACTGTCAGATTGCGTCCGACATTACCGATCACTTCGTCACCACGTAAATGGGCGCCCGCTACGTTGGTGTCCCGGCCGCTTTCGAATGTCAGTTTATCGCCCGCGTATAGATAGGCTTCCTGCTGCTTGACGCCCTCACGCTCAAGGTTGCCCAGGCCAATATCTGCGCTGCCATATACGCCGAAACCGTTGCGCCCGAACATCAGTCCGCCTTCAGCGCCCCAACTGCGACGACTGCTGTCACTGCTTGAAGCGTTTTGCGCCGCCTGAATATTGATGTCGTTGGTAGCCTTGAGCTTTATGTCCCGATCAGCAGTCACTTGGGTGCCGACAAGATTCAAGTCATTTTTCGCGTCTAAGCTGATACTACCGCCGGCATTAAGTTGCGTCGGGGTAGAGGTGCCTTGGGTCGACTCATCTTTACTACCCGCGTTGCTGACCCCTACACCAATCTTGAAGCCACCGGTGGTCCCCCCTTTCAACCCACCCTTGCTTTGGGTTTGATGCCCATCAGTTCCCTCTGCGCCATGGGCGACGTCAAACGTGATATTACGGCCAGTAACGCCGATGTCTCGACCTGCGTTGAACTGGCTGCCATGCACATTCACATCATTGCCGGCTTCGACGCTGATATCTCCGCCTGCTGTAACGCTTGAAGGTCGATTGGTTACCGATGTCTGGGTACGTGTCTGGCTATTGCTTGACGCGCCAAAGTGCCCATCGGCCTTGGGCCCGCTGAAGAACTGATCTAGCGCATCCACCGACTTCAGGGTGCTAGACCCCTTGCTTACACCATCCTCCCCTTGGCCTGTACCCTTGAGCGTGTCCATCGTGTTGCCGTAGTTATACGAGATGCTGCTGGTCGTGCCGTTGCGTTTCACACTGTCGCGTGTCGTAACTTCGCTGCTTTGATCGACTGCATCAATGTTGATGTCCCGAACTGCCTTGAGCTTGATGTTGTTCTCAGCTTGCAGATCAGAACCCTGCTGATTGATATCGCGGCCGGCGTTGATCTTCAGGTCTTCGCCGGCCTTGATCAGGCTGCCTGCGGCTGTATGCGCATTACTGTCAACGTCGTGTTTGAGGGTTTCACTGCCAACAAAAGTCGTAAATGCGTTGCTATCGATCGTCTGCTTGAGGCCTGTGCTTTTATTGCTTTCCCAGCTTTTGCTGCTCTGCTGGTTAGTGCCAGCGATGACGTTTACGTCGCGTCCGGCATCGAGGAGCACGCTGTTGTTTGCAATGACTCCACTGCCGGCAATATTGATATCACGGGCAGAGCCAAGAATGGCGTCGTGCCCGGCATTGATTTGACTGCCAACGCTGGTAGAGCTGACCACCTCGCGCCCGCCCTTGTGCGCGGCGTTCACCGTAATGTCCGCCCCCAATCCTGGCGTGCCGGCAAACAGCCCTACGGTATCTTTGAACGAAAACCCAAACTTTTTCTTGTACTCCTCGGCACGACTGTATGCCTGATCATCAGCCGCAGCGAGGTTGATATCACCGGTCTTGTCGATCATCCCCGCATGCAGTTCAGCATCATTTCCGGTGTTGATTTCGCTGGCATGCAGGTTTACATCCCGCCCGGCAATAATCACCGCATCCCGTCCAGCGTTCAGCTCACTTGCCACTTGTGTGACGCTGGTCTGAAGCTGACTACTGCCACTTTTCGACAAGCCAAACAGCCCCGTTTTTGTCTTCTTGCTGTAAGCGCCTGTTTCCTCAGTCCCGGAGAGCACGGTAACGTCCTTGCTCGCACCGACCACCAGATCATTGCCGGCCTTGAACTCACTACCAACAATCGTGACGTTGCGACCGCCATTCAGGCTGACTGCACCGTCGTCATCCTTGGTCGTATTGACCGTCAGGTCATGACCCGCCTCGATCACTGAAGCAACGTTATCGCTTTCATAGCTCTCTCGTTCGGTTGTCTTGCTGCGCCCGAACGAACCTTTTTTCTTCATGTAGTAGTAGGAAGAACTCTCATCCTTGGCCGAGGCAACTGTGATGTCTTGAACTGCATCAAGGCTGACATCTTCTGTAGCTTTAATTCGACTGGCGATAATGCCCAGATCGTTACCAGCGTTCAGGGCGATATCGCGACCGGCATTCAGTACCGACGATTGCTGGGTGATGCTGTGGGTTTCATTCGCTCGCTTTTTGCTGCGCGAGACGTAGTCGCTTTCGTTAGCGGCAGAAGTGATGACGATATCGTTGCCAGAGCTGAGTCCAATATCCCGCTTGGCATCCAGCCGACTGGCCACAACCGCCACATCCCGATCGGCACTGATCGACAGATCGCGCCCTGATGTCACTTCAGCCCCATGCTGGGTAATCGTCTGATTGAGGTAGCTGCCGCCCCGCGCATTGGTGCTGCGATCCTGCACTGAAGTGATGTTCACATCGCGATCGGCATCGAGCGTCATGTCCCCACCGCTTTTCAGCACACCGCCGATGTTGTTGATGTCTTTGCCGGACTTGATCGTCAGATCATTGGCCGCTTCGATTCGCGCGGCGTTGTCCAGGTAGTCGCGGTGGAACACGTTGCCACCGCGATTGACATCGACACTGGTCACGTCACGCTGGTTGATCACGCTGCCGTTGGTGGCTGTGAGGCTGACGTCCTTACCGGAAATGATGCCGCCGGATTTGTTGATGATGTCGTTGCCGGCCTTGAGGGTCAGGCGTTCACCGGCTTCGATCAGGCCGGTGTTGGTGAGGTTGTTACCGGCTTCGGCCGACAGGTTGTTGGAGGCTCGCAGCGTACCGGCGTTATTCAGGTCGCCACCGGCGATCAGGGTCACGTCACCGCCCTGGATCAATGCACCGTTAGGCGCCAGGCGGTTGTTGGCCTGGGCCAGGTACAACACCGGCACCAGCACTTTCTCACCGTTCACTTCGTGCTCTTCGAGCCAGACGATGTCGTGGGTCAGTGCCGCCACTTGTTGCGCGGTCAGGGTGACGCCCACCGACAGGTTGAGCTGATCCTTGCTGGCGATGGCGTTGTTCATCAGGTACTTGAACATGCCTTCGTCGGAGGTCTGTCCGTCGATGAAGCGCTGGCCGGTGCGGGCCACCACGGCCTGCTGCACCATGCGTTGTTCAAACAATCCGTCGCCCAGGCGCTTGGCGCTGGTGTCGGGGTCGTAGCCGAGCTTGCCCAACAGATAGTCCGAGCTCATGAACTGCTTGAGGTTGGTCAGCGCCGGGTTGGTTTCGATCAGATATTTGTGCGGGTTGGAGCGCACGCTGGTGTCGGGTAGGGCCTGCACGCGTGGAACGTCGAAAGAAACGTTGCCACGAGCGGGCATCAGCACACCGACCGGCCCGTCACCGGCAGCGGCATTGACGTTGATGACAGCCGTCTTGTCATTGAGATTCAGCGAAGGACGGCTGGCCAATGCCAGCTCACGATTCTTCACCGAGACTGGATCATTTTTATCGAACTGGAGGTCTGTTGCATGCCTGACCGGCATGCCGCCCGCATGTGTCGAGGGTGCGGCCGTGATGGAGCCGATCGTCCAGTCCTTGCCGGCTACGATCGCTTGCTCGCTGCCGTCCTTGCGGCTGAGGCGGAACAGACCGTTGTCGCCGGTCGGCAGGGTGAAGCCCGGCAAAGCCAGTGGGTTGACCTGTTGTTGGGCGAGGTCTGGAGGAAGCTGGGCGTTGATACGGATGACTGTCGGGGTGACTTGACCCGCCAGTTGCGTGGAGCCCAGGCGAGACGCTCCGCCGGCAGCGGCGTTTCCGTTGCGAACGACGCCGTTGTCCAGTTTGTTGGTCGCGTTGATGTAGACCGTGCCGCCAGCCTGAACGACTGCGTTGGCATTGGCCGTCGGGCTGCTTTCGGTAATCTTCGTGTCGAAGGGGACCGCGTTTTTGATAATGTCCGGGGCTTCAGCACGCACGCCCGAGTCATAGCTTGGCGCAGCGTAACGCAGTTTCCCGGAATCGTATTCGATAGCGATCGAGCCAAACAGAAGGTATCTGGTCGCCTCACGACCACCCTGACGCCCTCCTATTCGGGTGAGCGATTCGACGTTATTCATGTCCCAGGTGTGAATATTGGGAACCATCCTGATATCCCCGTTCACAACACCTGTTTGCCCCGAATCGTAATCCGGATCGTTCGCGGCGTTGTAGTTCAGGACGTCCTGCCAGAAGTTCCAGCCCCTGCTGGCCTTGGGTGCATCAATCCAGCGCGTGACGGTGTAATCCCCGACAGTGGCCCCTTGGTTGGTGAAGTTCTGGACGTTGAATGTCAGATCGCGGCCAGCGCTGACGACCGACGCGTCATTGATGAATTCGCGACCGTTCCCTGTCAGGTTGCGCCCGGCGGTCAATGTGCCCGATGCCGAATCCTTGACGATGGTGGAATGGTATTTTTCTTCCCAGACCAGGTGGCTGGGCAGGCGACTCTCGAAATTGATGCCACTGAACGAGGTACACGTCGTGCATCGAACACCAATTGTTCCCGAAACGAGTCCTCCACCTGCGGCGACCTCGAACACATCCTTGCGGTTCTCGATGTGATCCGCCGCCAGACTCAGATCACCCACGCTTTCAATGGTCGCTGAAACGTTGTTGATCGACGAACTCCAGCCGTTGCTGTCATCCCGGGCAATGCTAATGTTGCCGATGCCATAGATGTCGGCGTAGCGGTTGGTCAGCGTGCCGACGCGCAAGGCCATGTCGCCGCCACTGAAAATCAGCCCGTTCTGGTTAAGCAGTGAATCGGTGTTGACGCGCAGATAGCCGGCGCTGCCCAGCGTCCCGTTGTTGGTCAGCGCTGCGGCATTGACGGTCAGGCTGTCTGCCGACGTCAGTCGCCCGAGGTTAGTCAGGTTGCCGCGACTGGTGATCGTGGCGGTCGTCGCACCGGTGATGCTGGCCGCGCTGCTCAGTTCGATTCCGGACGCGGTGAGGCCAAGATTGCCTACACTGCTGAGCCGACCGTTGCCGCCATAAGTGCCGCTCAACTGGATATCGAAATTGCCACTGCTGGCAATCAATCCGTCATTGTTCCAATTGCCGCCACGTCCAATCAACTGATTGGAAGCAAGCAACTGGCCGCTCGCAGTCTGCACAAAATTGCCGACATTGACGGTCAACCGCCCAGCCTGAATCACACTGCTGTTGGTCCAGCTGTCCGCGTTCAGCGTCAGGCCGCCGAGGGTCACCAGCGAGCCGCCGGCGTTCATGACGTTGGCGGTCGAGATGCCGAATTCGCCGACGCCGACATGGGTGATCGAGCCCCCGGCATTGAGCAGGCTCGGCGCGGCAAGGTTGAAGTCGTTGTTGGCGGTTTCCACCAGACCGTTGCGGTTGTCGAACAGGCTGCCGATCTGGAAATCGGTTTTGCCGCCAGCGCCCAGTGCGCGCAGTTTGCCGCCCTGGTTGTCGAGGTTGGCGGCGCGAATCGTCAGTGTGCCAGCGCTTTCGATCAGGCCGCTGCGGTTGCTGAGGTTGCCGTTGACGCCCAGGTCGATGCCATTGCCGCTGATCTGGCCGGCGTTGTTGCTCATCGAGCCGGCGGTGGCTTTCACCTTGCCCCGGGCGTAGATCCCGCCGCCGCTGTTGTCGAGCGTGCCGACACCGGCATCGAGCAGGATGTCACCGCTGTTGGCGGCGATACGCCCGCCGTCGCTGTAGATACCACCGAGTGCGCGCAGGTCGAGGCGGCTGCCTTCGATCTTGCCGCCCTGGCCGTTGCGCAACACGTCAGTCAGGCGGGTCTGCAGCAAACCCTTGAGGCTCGACAGCACACCGCCACGGCTGTCGAGGCTGGCGGCGGTGAGGGTCAGGTCGCCGTTCTGGGCGATGATCTTGCCGCCCTGGTTGTCGATGGCGCCGCTGCCCGCATTCACGGTCAGTGCAGTCATGCTTTGCACAGCGCCCTTGGCGTTGTTCAGCGCCGCAGCGGTGAGGTGCACCCCGGCATCGCGGCTGGAGATCAGGCCATCGGTGTCGTTGTGCAGAGTGCCGCCAACGGTGAGATCCAGTTGGCTGTTGGCCGACACGGTGCCGCTTTGGCTGTTGTTCAGATCACCGCTGGTGAGCAGGTTCAGCAAGGTCTGGCTAATCAGTTGCCCGCCGCGGTTGTCGACGCTGGCGGAGCGTTTGATCAGCAGTGGGCCGTTGCTACCCAACGCGCCATTGACGTTGGTCAGAGCGCCGAGCAGGTCGAGGCTGACGCTGTCATCGCCAACGAAGCTGCCATGGCTGTTATTCAGTTGCGTGCCGGTGAAGGTCAGGGCTTTTTTCGCGGTAATTCTGCCGCCGCTGTTGTCCAGCGTTACAGCGCGGACATCCAGCGTGTCACCGCTCTCGATCAAGCCGCCGGAAGTATTACTGAGCGTGCCACCGGTCAGCGTCAGCGTCTGCTTGCCGCCACTGCTGAGAGTGCCGTTGCTGTTATCGAGGCTCGCGGCCTTGATGCTCACCTCGCCCTTCGCGCCCACGCCACCGTTGCTGTGGTTGGTCAGCGCGCCACTGAGGTCGATGCTGGTGTTGCCGAGCAGACTGGAAACACTGCCTTGCTGACTGTTGTCGAGGGTGCCGCCGGTGACAGTCACGCCGTTCCAGCCGGAGACCAGACCACCCTGGTTTTTCAGCTCGGCAGCGGTCAGGGTCAGCTGATCGTTGCTGATCAGGTTGCCGCCACGGTTGTCCAGGCTGTTGCCTTTCAAACTGAAGCTGTTGACGCTGGAAATCTCGCCCTTCTGGTTATTCAGATTGCGCAGCGCATCGATGCTCAACACGCCTTTGCTGTTGATCACGCCGTTCTGGTTATTGAGGTCACGCAGGTGGGCGATGCTCAGCAAACCCTTGCTGCTGATCAGGCCGTCTTGGTTATTCAGATCCTGTGCGGTGGCGCCCAGATCGATCGCCACGCCCGCAACACCCACCAGCGTGCCGCCCTGATTATTCAGGCCGGTGCTGTTGAGGGTCAGTTGTTGCGCGGCCTTGATGCTGCCCTTGTTCTGGTTGTTCAGCAGGCCATCGACCTTGACGTCGATATCGCTGTCACTGAGCAAAACACCCTCGCCGCTGTTATCCAGACTCGCCGCGCGAACCTGCAGCGCCGCCGCCGCGATCTTGCCTTTGATCGAGGTCAGCGCGTTGTCGATCTGCAGGGTGAGTTTCTGATTGCTCAGCAGTTGGCCGCCGCTGTTATCCAATGACTTGGCGAGCAGTTCGAAAGCCTGCTCGCTGGAAATCTCGCCGCCACGGTTGTTTACGTCAGCCAGATTCTTCAACAACAACTGACCCGGTGCACTGATGACGCCGCCCTGGTTGTTCAACGCGCCGCCGTTCAGATCGACGCTGACATCAGCATTGCTGCTGAACAGCCTGCCGCCCTGCTGATCGAGACCACGAACATTGGCCACCAGCGAATTGGCCGCGCCGAGACTGCCGGCGGTGTTGGTCACCTGGCCGGCCGTGATGTGCAGTTGATCGGCGGAGTAAATGCTGGCCTGGCTGTTGTTGAGGTCGCCGGTGGTGATGCTCAGTTTGCCTTTGCCACTGATCGCGCCTTTTTGCTGATTATCCAGCGCGCTGCTGTTGAGCGTCAGGTCGGTGTCGGTCAGCAGTTTGCCGCCCTGGTTACTGACGGCGCCACGGGTGTCGATGGTCAGCGCTTTGGCGCTGGAGACCGTGCCGGCGTTGTTGTTGAGACTGTCGGCGTTGATCGCCAGAGCCCCTTCGCTGACGACACTGCCTTGCGCATTGTTCAGACCCGCAGAGAGGTTGATCGCAAGATCTTTCTGGCTGGTCAGACGTCCGCTGTTTTCCAGTGTCTTGCCGGTCAGCGTCAGCCCGCTGTCACCGGACAGCAGCCCCTTGTTGCGGTTGATGACGTCATTAACCGTCAGTGCCAGATTGCCGCCGGCGAGCATGTAACCGCTGTCGCTGTTGTCGAGCCAGGCGCCGATCAGGCTCACGTCGGCCTTACTCGACAACTCGCCACTGCGGTTGTCGGCGCGAGCGACGTTGAGGTTCAGCGCTTTTGTTGAACCGATCAGGCCTTCCTGACGGTTATCCAGACTGGCGGCGGTGATCGTCATGCCCTCGTCGGCGATGACCACACCGTTCTGGTTATCGAACATGCCAGTCACGCTGAAATCAACATCGCCGCGCACACGAATGTCGCCGCTGTTGTTGTTCAGACTGTCGCTGCGACTGTCGAGGCTGGCGGAAGCAATCACCCCTTTGACGTTGCTCAGGGCGCGGTGGATGACGAGGGTGAGCTTTTCATTGCTGAGCAATTTGCCGCCGTCGTTGTTCAGGCTTTGCGCATTGAGGCTCCAGGCCTTGGCAGCGGAAATTTCGCCGGCACTGTTGTCGACGTCCTTGAGGTTTTTCAGCAGCAACTGGCCCGGCGTATGAATATTGCCGCGCTGGTTGTTGAGCAGGCCGTTGTTCATGTCCAGGGTCAGGTCGCTGTTGCTGAACAGCTCGCCGCCGTCCTGCTCCAGCGAGGTCAGCGAAGCCTGAAGTTTCTGCTGGCTACCGATGGTGCCCCCGGAGTTGTCCAGGTGCCCGGCGGTCAACAACAGCGTGCCATCGGTGGCGATACTGCCGCTCTGACGGTTTTTCAACTCGCCGGTGGTCAGCGTCGAATCGGCCTTGGCGCTGATGATGCCGTTGGCGCTGTTATCCAGGCTGCCACTTTTGAATGTCAGGCCTTTCTGCGAGACGATCAGGCCGCCCTGGCTCAGTACCTCACCGGTGGCGGTCAGCGCCATTGCTTCAAGGCTCGACAGTTTGCCCAAGCGATTGTCGAGGCTGCCAGCGGTGAGAATCATTTGCCCTTCACTGCTGATCAGGCCTTGCTGGTTATCCATCGCGCCGTCGAAGGTCAGCCCAAGACTGTTCTGACTGACGATCCGCCCAGCGACGTTGTTCAACCCGGTGCCGCTCAGCGTGCTCGCGCCCTTGCTGAAAATCAGGCCGTTGCTGGCGTTGATGATCTGCGCGACCTTCGCCTCCAGCGTGGTGTCGGACAACACCTTGCCGCCCTCGCTGTTGTCCAGGCGCGACCCGTTGATGTACAGGTCCTGCTGGCTGGAGAGCGAGCCGCCGCGGTTGTCGATCTGGTCGACGTTGACCGTCAGGGTCTTGAGCGACCCGACGAGACCGTCCTGATGGTTCTGCAGCTTCTTGCCAGTCAGCAACAGGTTGCCTTCGGCGACCAATTCACCGCCCTGCTGGTTCAGGCTGTCGATGTTGGCGTCGACATCGCCCTTGCCGGAAATCCGTCCGCCATCGTTGGTGACATTGTTGGCCTTGAGGCTCAGCAAACCGGTCGAGGTGAGCAGACCGCCATTGCGGTTGTCCAGCGTGTTGCCCTCGAACGTCAGCGTGGTCTTGCTTTCAACGCGGCCCTTGTCGCCGTTATCCAGTTCACCGATCAACAGTTTCGCCGCCTGATCAGCGCGAATCGTGCCACTGCGGTTGTCCGTATTGGCGCTGGTAACCGTCAGGGTGTTGAGGCTGGAAATCTTGCCGGCGCGGTTATCCAGGCGCGTGGCTTGCAGGTCCATCGCTGCGTTGGCCTGGATCAGGCCTTTGTTCTGGTTGTCCAGGCGATCGCTGATGCGCGTGGTCAGCGTGCCTTCACTGGTCAACTGGCCTTGCTGGCTATTGTCGAATTGCTGTGCGCGCAGGGTCAGCGCTTGTTTGGCGCCGATCCGGCCGCCGTTGCTGTTGTTGATCGCACTGAGGGCGGTGATGTCGAGCAACTGCCCGGCGCTCATCACGCCGGCGACGTTATCCAGCGAAGTAACCGTCAGCACTGCATCGGTCTGGCCGCTGAGTTCGCCATTGCGGTTAATCAATTGACCGATGTTGCCAGTCAGTCTGGTCTGGCTGTTGATCACGCCTTTGTTGTTCAGCACTTGAGCGGCATTCAGGTTCATCGTGCCGCCGCTCAGTACGCGCCCGCTATTGCGGTTGTCCAGGGTGCCCGCCGTGATCGCCGTGGTTTGTCCGCTGAGGGTGCCGCCCTGGTTGCTCAGGGTTTGCGCAGTGCTGACTGTCAGATTGCGGCTGGCGATGAGGCTTTTGCCAGTGTTGTCGAGGTTTTGCGCACTCAGGCTCAGATCACCGTTGGCGTTACGGCTGCCGTCGGCGTTGACCCCGGCCTCGATGACTCCGGCGTTGGTCAGCTGACCGCCGGCACTGAGGTTGATACTGTCGCGGGCAGCCAGGGTCTGGCGGTTGGTCAGATTGCCTTGGGTCTGCACATTGAGCGCGGTGCCGGCATAGACTGGGCCGCGCGCATCGAGACTGGCCGCCTTGACGTTGACCGCACCTGTCGCCGAGGTATCGGCCAGGCTCAATTGACCATTGGCATCAAGCTGAATATCGCCACCGCTGGCGATCAGTTTGCCGTCGAGCTTCACCCCGACCCCGGCCTCGGTGCCCACCAGTTTGATCGCTCCCGCATACATGCCGCCCAGTGCCGAGGAGTCAATCGCCAGTTGCGGCTTGGTGCTGCCGTCATCGGCGCGGGCCGTGGCGCTGAGATGTTCAGCGTTGACGTCGTTACGCCCGGCAACGATGGTCAGGTTTTTCGCCTGGATCTCGGCGTTGATCTTCGCGGTGCGGGTGATGATTTCGAAACGGTCGACGTTGGTCGCGTTAAGCCCGGAGCCTTCAATGGCCACAGAACCCTGATCAACCTGAAAACGATCCAGCCGCCCCGCGCCATCCAGCACCGGTTTGCCGGTGGTCAGCGTCACGCGCGGCGCATTGATGAAGCCGCAACCATTACAGGTGATGCCATACGGGTTGGCGACGATCACTCGCGCTGACTGCCCTGCCACTTCGGTGTAACCGCGCAACTGGCTCGGGTTGCCGCTGATGACTTCGTTGAGAATCGCTTGCGCCGAGCCGCTGTTTTTCAGGTTCGGGTTGCCAATGATGTGCCCGGCC